>JAERTJ010000034.1 GCA_016844945.1 Fidelibacterota bacterium
AAGAAATACATATTTTATGCTTGTGATTATAGATTTGAAGCCTATCTTTTCCTAAATCCAATAACCAAAATAATTGTATCCACCATCCCCAGTGAACTTCACCAAAAGCATGGGAAAATATCATGATTCAGCCACAACAAGCCAAAGCCAGACTCTTTTTTACTTATCTCAAGGATAAGACTGAACTCTTCCTCTACGTGAAACCTCAAGGAACCTCGGGGAGCGAAATGATATATCGTCGCTCCCCGGGTGATGCAGCTATGAACCTTAGAATTCAGGCAATCCTGGAAAAAGCAGGTGTAGAGGAATCAGAAACTGAAATATGGATCTTATTGTATCCCCCCGAAATACACACAACCACGATGTATATTCCCTCTCACGCATCAAAGAAGGAAATAAAATCCCTGATTAGGGAACAGATATTTGCCAACGTCTCCTATTCTACAAATTATGATTGGGAGAACTATTCACTCCTCGTGCGAGAAAATGGAAATGGTGAAAATATGGTTACCGTAACCATTCTCGGGAGAGATGTTCTGCCAAGAATTCAGGAGTTGTTATGTGATAATTTTAACAGGGTTACCTTTATTGGGGATGGATTGCAATTCCTCAATATTGAAGAGACCTATTTCAACGAACAGAGTGGGCAAACCTATGAAATGATTCTACCCTATGATGAAATGTATTTTGTGGCAGCCTTCCGGTCTGGACTCCATGTTGAGAGTTCTGCCCTGACGCATGCTCGTTCATCATCATTCGGAAATTATAGACTGAGGACTCAACAGGTATACCTGGATATCAGGCACCAGAAGAGCATAGCAAATCAACCCAGAATTCAACCCATCGTATCAACGGCAGAATGGAAACGGGCTTTGCTGACACCAGCAGCATTTCCAACTTGGTTCATCGCCCGAAATAGTCTGACAAAGTCAAAACCAGTAAGCTTCATCAAACACCTGAAGTCAATCGACTTAAAAAAGAAAGAGAGAGGTGTAAGCCTCAAACACTCAGCGCTTCATCTGTTAGATTAATGATGTATTAGGTTCGAAGCTTGATGACGAGATCTTTGATAGCGAATGGCGCATAATAAATGTAAAATGAAACAATTGCGACACCCTCAAGCGCCAATACATACCAGGGCCAGGGTCCCATCATATCGATAATTGATCCTGTTGGTGGTTTGTGACAGATAAACAAATAGTTACCATCTGTGAGCCAATTGAAACCAGCGATTATTACAAGGTAAATGTTTGTAATTCCCATAACCTTCCATATGGAGCGGTGGGTTGGGCGCATCCCACCAATCCAGGTCATATACAGACTGGCAAAGATCAGCGTCCCATGGGATACAAAAAATTGAAAAAAGATATAATGTGGATATCCATGAACACCAATGTTGGGGGTCAGCAGTGCTTGAATGGCGCCACCCAATCCCCAAAAGTAGACCAATTCATACAATAAAAACTTACGATTTATCATAAGAATTGCTGCCAGTACGATACCCATTCCACATAAATGCAAGGGGAGTGAAGATCCAGCATCCCACGAGCCATTACTCAATCGCCAGATACTGAGACTGGTTTCCTGAACAACCAGGAGTGCTGCTATCCCGCGACGGGTCCACAAATCCACAGTTGGGTTGCTAAACCAACCCTTAAAAAACCAGAGAGCCACATAAATCAACGTTAGAACCGAAAGCGCACCGATGTGAGGGAAAGAGAAGAAGACAAACTCATGATCTGGATAATATAAATCAAATGGACCTGGGGTCGTTGTCATGAACACTGCACCTTTCGTATGGCTTGTTCCCAACCACGGAGAAGATTGTCTCTCTTATCATCAGTCATATCAGCATGGAATGTGGATTTGTTTGTAGAAAATTGCTTTAAGGTTTCGATCGAGAAAAAATTAGTCTGAAGTCCTGCCAGATAGGCAGCACCTAAAGCGGTAGTTTCAACCTTGTGTGCCCTCAGGATGTTAATATTCAAAACATCAGCTTGAAACTGCATGAGGAAATTATTTTCTGTAGCCCCACCATCCACAGCCATAGAATTGATTTTAAGACCTGTATCTTTTTCCATGGTAGTTATCACGTCATACGTCTGAAATGCCATGGATTCAAGGCTCGCACGGATGATATGATTTTTATTGGAACCCCTTGTTAATCCTGTAAGTAGTCCTCTGGCATCCATATCCCAATAGGGTGCTCCCAGACCTGTGAATGCAGGCACCAGATAGACACCTCCATTGTCAGGTACAGCGAGGGCTGCTACTTCACTTTCGGCTGCAGAGTCAAGAAGGCCCACCTCATCTCTAAGCCACTGAACTGCGGCACCAGCGATAAAGACTGATCCCTCTAGGGCATAGCAGGGTTGTCCTTCAGGGTTCACAGCCAATGTCGTGATCAGTCCATGTTCAGATATAACAGGTTCATTTCCAGTATTCATCATGATGAAACAGCCTGTCCCGTATGTATTCTTTACTTCCCCCTTTAAAAAACACTGTTGTCCAAAAAGTGAAGCCTGCTGATCTCCTACCACACCACAAATAGGTACACCATCCAGAGCTTTCAGTGAGCTTACCTTTCCATAATCATCAGCAGAGTTTTTGACATCTGGGAGGAGCTCCATAGGGATATGCATCAACTCACATAACTCTGAATCCCATATTTTATCGTGGATGTTGAAGAGCATTGTTCTTGATGCATTGGTAAAATCGGTGGCATGTACTCGCCCATTGGTGAGCTTCCAGATCAACCAGCTATCAATCGTCCCCATTTTTAAATGCTGATCTGGAGTTACATCTGTATTCTCAAGAATCCACTGGGCTTTAGTTCCGCTAAAATAGGCATCCAACGGAAGTCCTGTCTTTTCCTTAATAGCCATTTTATGGGAGGCAAGCTGTTCGCAAATATCGGCAGTCCGTCGACATTGCCACACGATGGCATTGTAAATGGGTTGACCGGTATCTGCATCCCATATGACAGTCGTCTCACGTTGGTTTGTGATACCAACAGCTTCAATGGGACCCTGATAATTTTCCAGCAGATCATTGACACCCCCCACAACTGTTTCCCAGATTTCCTCCGGGTCGTGTTCGACCCATCCGGGTTGAGGGTATAGCTGCTGAAACTCTGAATAAGCTTTAGCGGTTATTGAACCGTCACGATCCACCACCATGACTGTGGTACCAGTGGTGCCCTGATCAATTGTGAGAATTGCCATCTGTTTAGATATGTTTGTCTAACCAGTTGATCATATCAGTGAGGACCTGGTCTTGTTCTGGTTCATTAAGAATTTCATGATACAATCCTTCATAAATTTTCAAGGTCTTATCATTTGAACTCACATTCTCATTAAGCATTTTACTCCCACTTATATCCGCCAATTTATCTGTATCTCCATGCATGATTAGAAGGGGGAGGGAGATACCGGAAGCTTCCCTTGTAATTTTTTTGGTTGCATTTAACAATTCAGCACCTGTTCTCGCCAGAATACCTCCTCTATAGTTTAAAGGGTCATTGTCATATGATTCCACAACACTGGGATCTTTAGAAATATCCTTACTGTCCAGAGTTATCACAGGGAGCTTAGGAAGAATGGCGCTGAGGATCCCGGACACTTTTTGAAGCAGCGGTGATATATCATCACTGACCTTAACAGATGCTGCGCTGAGAAGAATACCCTTCACCTCAGGTTTTCTTTCAATGGCGAATAATGAGACAATACCACCACCCATACTATGACCAAATAGAAAGATAGGAATCCCCTGGAACCTGTCCTGTGTTCTATCCAGGATATCTTGAAGATCATTGAGATAATCTTGAAATGAGTTGATATAGACCCGCTTCCCTGTTGACCTACCATGTCCTCGAAGATCAAAACCCACCACAGTGTAACCGGCATTAACCAGAGTCTGTGCAACATGCCCATAACGTCCAGAATGCTCAGCGATGCCATGAGTAATAATGATCACCCCTCTTGCCTCTTCACAGGTCCATGTTTGTTCAAACAGGACAAATTGATCTGATGTGGATATGGTTGACTCAGATGGATTAACTGCCATAGCCATGATTTCCCCTTAATACCCTATGGGTATCGATTTAGTAAAAAATTATTTCTTGCTTGGTGTTACCGCAAAAAAGTAAGCTGATCCAGTAGAAAAAATCAATCAAAAAGACTTATAATTTTCATTTAGGCAAAGATGCTCCACGGCAAAGATTGAAATCTTACCAGCATGCTTTTCCACTCTTACTGAGGATTAAATCAATTGAAAATATCTTGAAGACTTGCTACTGTGAGGTCATCCAGCATGAGACGTCGAATTCCCCTGATTGCTGTTTTTGCACCAGAAAGTGTTGTGATCACAGGGATTTTGTGACGAATAGCCGATCTGCCAATGGCATATTCATCTTCACGTGCCAGAGCTCCCATGGGCGTATTAATCACAAGGTGGATTTCACCATTTTTTATGTGATCCACAACGTGAGGTCGTCCCTCGTTGACTTTATGGATGGATTCGACAACCAATCCGTTTTCTTTTAGCACCTGTGCAGTTCCATGTGTAGCAGTAATCTTAAATCCCATCTCCTGAAAATCCCGCGCCACATCAATGACGTTGTTTTTATCATGATCATTCACGGAAATGAAAATGGATCCTTCAGTGGGCAACAGATTCCCTGATCCAATTTCAGCTTTTGCAAAAGCGGCACCTAATCGTGTATCCAGTCCGATAACCTCACCTGTCGATTTCATCTCAGGTGAAAGGAATACATTTTGTCTGGGAAATTTATTGAAGGGGAAAACAGGTTTTTTGACAGCGATCAGGGAATGCTTCTCCCGTGCTAAATCTAAATCTTTCAATTTCGTACCCGCAGCCAGCTGTGCTGCGTATTTAGCCATGGGTACATCGGTCACTTTACTTACAAAGGGCACGGTCCGACTGGCACGAGGATTCACTTCAAGCACATAGATGATTCCATCTTTCATGGCGAACTGGATGTTAATCAATCCCACAGTTTTTAGTGTGAGAGCAAGATCATTGGTATATTTTTCAATTCGTTTTCTATGAGCTGGGAGTAAACGGTAGGGAGGTATAACACAGGCTGAGTCACCTGAGTGTATACCCGCTTCCTCAATGTGCTGCAGAATGCCACCAATATAGACTTCATCACCATCGCATAGCGCATCCACATCAAACTCAAATGCATCTTCAAGAAAAGCATCGATGAGTACAGGATGATCACCACTTACCAGTGCAGCCTGGGCTACGTATTTCTTAAGGGAGTCCTGGGTATAGACAATTTCCATTCCGCGTCCACCCAACACGTAGGATGGTCTAACGAGAACGGGGTATCCAATTTGATCCGCTACTTCAATGGCTTCATCAATGGAGAGGGCTGTTCCATAGGCTGGAGCAGGAATTTCGAGCTCATCCAGAATAGCACCAAATTTCTTACGGTCTTCAGCAAGGTCGATGGCAGAGGGGTTGGTGCCAATAATCTTAACACCAGCATCCTGAAGACGGTTGGCAATATTGAGCGGGGTTTGACCACCAAATTGAATCAACACCCCATCGGGTTGCTCCAGATCCACAATATTCATTACGTTTTCAAAGGTAAGTGGCTCAAAATAGAGGCGGTCGGAAATATCGAAATCTGTGGATACTGTCTCTGGATTACAATTGACCATGATCGTACTATAACCTAATTCATTCAAACCAAAAACCGCTTGAACACAGCAGTAGTCAAACTCAAGTCCCTGTCCGATACGGTTGGGGCCACCACCGAGGATCATCACCTTTTTGCCTTCCAGAGCACTCACTTCATTTTCAGTTTCATATGAAGAATATACATATGAAGTTCGCGCAGGAAATTCAGCAGCACAAGTATCAACTTCTTTGAACGTAGGCAGGATGCCTTCAGCTTTTCTAAACTCACGGATTTCAATCTCACTCTTGTCCAGACGCGTCGCTAACTGAATATCCGAGTATCCCCTTCGTTTATAGTCACGAATGGTCTCGGCATCCCATGCTGGTACGGGATCCAAAGCCAGTTCTTGAATCTGATACAAGAACCATGGGTCAATCTGAGTGATTTTTTGAAGGGTCTCAAGATCCACACCCTCTTCGAAAGCTTTCCAGATTTTCACCAGTCGAAATGCAGTAGCAAAACGCATTTTCTTGAGATCCAGATCTCTACCAACTACTTTTTTAGGTTCAAAACCCACAAGCCCCACTTCCAGAGAACGATAGGCTTTTTGGATACTTTCCTTGAACGTACGACCGATGGCCATGACCTCACCCACAGACTGCATTTGAACCCCAAGGGTTCCATCTGCGGTTGGGAATTTTTCAAAGTCAAACCTGGGTACCTTAGTTACGATATAATCAATGCTTGGCTCGAAAGCAGCCAGGGTTTTTCCTGTGATCTCATTGGGAAGCTCATCGAGGAGGTAACCCACAGCCAGTTTTGCAGCAATCTTGGCGATTGGGAACCCCGTAGCCTTTGAAGCCAGGGCAGAAGAGCGACTCACTCTTGGATTCATCTCAATTACGATCATGCGACCGGTCTCAGGATCTACAGAGAATTGAACGTTTGACCCTCCGGTCTCAACGCCAATCGCTCGGAGACACTCAATGGACCAGTTACGCATTTTTTGGTATTCTTTATCCGTGAGGGTAAGTGCAGGTGCAACCGTTACAGAGTCACCTGTATGAACGCCCATGGGATCGATATTTTCAATTGAACACACGATGATGGCATTATCATTTTTATCCCTGACAACTTCCATTTCAAATTCTTTCCAACCCAGGAGCGATTCTTCAATCAGAACCTCACCAATGGGACTGGCTGATAAACCCTGGTCTACCAGGTCACGAAATTCCTCATGGTTATATGCTGTTGACCCGCCTGTACCACCCATTGTAAATGAGGGACGAATAATTGCAGGGAAACCCGTTCGTTCAACCAATTTAAGAGCAGAATCAACACTATGAGCAAATCCGCCTCTGGCTGTATCAATACCAACACTATCCATAACAGATTTGAATTGCTCACGATCCTCAGCTTTATTGATCGCCTCGACATCAGCACCGATAAGTTCAACATCAAATTTTTTCAGAGTACCCTGTTTATCCAGTTTGATCGCCAGATCAAGCGCGGTTTGTCCACCCACAGTTGGGAGGATGGCGTCTGGTCTTTCTTTCTCAATGATAGCAGCAACGATTGAAGGGGTCAGGGGTTCAAGATAAGTTGCATCTGCCAACTCTCTATCCGTCATAATGGTTGCAGGATTAGAGTTTACCAGTATGATTCGATAGCCCTCTTCCCGGAGCGCACGACAGGCTTGTGTACCTGAATAATCAAACTCACATGCTTGTCCGATAACAATGGGACCCGCTCCCAGAATGAGGATGGATTTAATATCAGTTCTTTTTGGCATGGGATTCCATCATAGTGATAAAGTTTTTAAACAGATAGCGAGAATCATGGGGTCCTGGACTAGCCTCAGGATGGTATTGAACTGAGAAGGCTGGGATGTGGGTGCAACGAAAACCCTCTAGTGTATTATCATTTAGGTTGATATGGGTGACTTCCAGGACATCAGGTAAGCTTTCAGGATCTACTGCAAAACCATGGTTCTGACTGGTAATTTCCACTTTTCCCGTCAGTTCATTTCGGACGGGATGATTCCCACCACGGTGACCAAATTTCAACTTATATGTATTGGCTCCCAGAGCCAAAGATAAGATTTGATGACCCAGACAAATTCCGAACATAGGCTTTTTACCTGCCAAAGATTTGACAGTTTCAATGGCGTAATTAACGGCATCAGGATCACCGGGACCATTTGACAGAAAGATACCGTCAGGTTTGAGGGCAAGGATTTCTTCGGCAGACGTTGTAGCTGGAACAATGGTGACATCACATTCATTTTCAACGAGTTGCCTGATAATATTGTGTTTGATACCAAAATCCAGCGCCACAACTCGGTAACGGGAGCTTGTATTTGAGCTTTCCCATCGCCATTGCTTGTCGCAGGTGACCTGCTTAACCAGATCCTGACCGGTCATTTTTGGAACTTGATCCAGTTTATCTTTCAGAGTATCCAGGTCAAGGGTTTCACTACTGATGATACCATTCATAGCACCTTCGTTACGCAAAACCCGAGTCAATGCACGGGTGTCTATCCCTTGAATCCCGACGATCCCCGCCTGGCTGAGATAATCATCAAGACTTTGTGTGGCTCGGTAATTTGAGTAGACGGGGCTGGCTTCACGAACAATGAATCCTTTCGCTTGAATTCCGTTGCTCTCAATATCTTCGGGGTTTACACCATAATTTCCGATTTGAGGGGAGGTCATGGTGACAATTTGACCGCAGTATGAGGGATCGGTGAGGATCTCCTGATACCCTGTCATGCTGGTATTAAAACAGACTTCGCCACCGGTGGTACCGATAGCGCCAAAAGAATATCCTTTAAGGTGGTGTCCGTTTTCCAGTAGCAGGATGGCGGGCTTTTTCATTAAAGCCTAATCTCACTTTATATCATCGATGTGCAACCCAAAAATGATGGTTTTTTCGATAAATCTTCATTTTTTTTAGTAAAATCGAATTTTTAGTTAATACTTTAAATTGAGACTTATTTCGTCTGGATGAACGAGTAGAAGGGTTTATAATGTTTTGAACATAAAGGGAATATTGATTTTATGGACATATACCTGGAAACGGATAGACTACTCCTTAGAGAATTCACCGAAGCGGATATTGATAATCTTGTCGATTTGGATTCAGACCCCCTCGTAACAAAATATATCAATGGAGGGAAGCCCACTGCGCGTGAATATATTGCTGAGAAAGTGATGCCCAGAATATTTAGCTATTATGAAAAATATGATAGGCAGGGGATATGGGCAGCTATCATGAAAAAATCCAATCAATTTATTGGATGGTTTCACCTGCGTCCAAATCATGCCAATCACGATGAAACTGAATTGGGCTACCGTCTCAAACGGAAATATTGGGGTAAAGGTCTGGCAACAGAAGGTTCACGAGCTCTCATTAAAAAGGGTTTTGAGGAACTTAATGTACCTGTCATCGTAGCAATTGCTGATCCAGAAAATGGAGCATCTAGACGGGTGATGGAAAAGTCAGGGCTTTCATATGTTGAACACTATACAGAAGCTGATGATTTTGTCGTTGTGAAGTACTCACTCGCACAGGATATATATTTCAAAGGGTAGCCAGATATTGAACCGCTGGTAAGGAAGTTAAAGAGATGTCTATATTTACAAATAGAATGGAACGAGAAGCAAAAACTGTAAAGGCAATGATTGGAATATATTGTCGCAATCACCATAGTCTGAAAGTTGAGGACTGCGATGAATGCCTGGAATTACAGAATTACGCCCTGGACCGACTGCATCATTGTCCCTTCCATGAAGGAAAAACTTCCTGTAAAAATTGCCCTATACATTGTTACAAACCAGGGATCAAGGAAGATATCAGGCAAGTCATGCGTTACTCTGGTCCGCGTATGTTGCTCAGACATCCCATACTGACTGTCTTTCATTTCATAGATGACCGTCGGAAAGAACCCCTCTCAGACTACTTGAACGAGAAGAATGATACTGACGATCTTTCCATAGAGTGCAAGGGACCCATTGAACAAGGTGAAACTTAGTAGCATCGCCCTTGCAAAGATCCAATACTAAATCTTTAATGATAAATAATAAGTGAGCCAGCAGGCTCCATGGTCGAACTCTACCAGGCATCAATCCTTTATGAGTTCAACATATGGTTCCGTGGAAAGTGAGCCACCCAGGAGAGTCGAACTCCTGACCTACGCATTACGAATGCGTTGCTCTACCAACTGAGCTAGGGTGGCATTATTATCAAATTGTAAGCAAGACTGGACATTTCGATAAGCTCAATGTCCGAATTCTGGCTCTACCAACTGCGTGTCGCGGCGAAGTCTGTTAGACGAAGCCGGAAGCTGTCACCCTGAGCTTGTCGAAGGGTAGGGTGGCATTAAAAAAGCGCGTGAATATATATTTTGGCTATTCTCCCTGCAAGTAATGCTGAATTTAAAAAGACTGACAACAGGTCTTGAGGTCATTACTTTAATAGACTATGGAAATTTTGACCATCCTATTGATTTTGACCATTACCACTGTTTCAGCTGTGACCATTTGGTTGAATCTACCAGGCAGCTTCCTCATGCTCCTGTTTATCTTCATCTGGGCTTGGATTGGTGGCTTTGTCCTTATTTCCATGAATGAAATTCTGGTCATTCTGGGGATCATGGTATTATTGGAAATTCTTGAGTATGCACTGGCTGGTTTTGCTGCCAGATACAGTGGCGCTGAAAAAAGATCTGCTTTCCTCGCAATTATTGGAGGATTGTTGGGAACAATCATTTTAGGTAGTTTGTTCTTTATTCTAGGTGCCATACTGGGACTATTTATTGGTTCCTACCTCGGTGCCTACTGGGGAGAGAAACAAGCAGGGAAAAATATTGCAGTAGCAAGGAAGGCTGCTCTCGGTGCCTTGGTTGGCAGCCTTGCAGCTAAAGTGATTAAAAGTTCCATGACCCTGATAATTGGAGTTTGGATGATAAGGGAGCTCATTTGATCTTACGTTTGAAACACGCAGTAGGCTTACTCCTCCTGGTATGGATGACAAGTCTGTCTGCCCAGGATCTGTTTATTACACGTCTGCATTACCATGGGGGTGGGGATTGGTATGCCAATCCAAGTTCGTTGCCAAATCTTATCCAATTTATAAGTAGTGAAACAAATATTCGCATGGACCCTCAGGAATACCGGGTCAAAATTACAGATGCTGATCTCTATAACCATCCTTACCTCTATATGACAGGTCACGGGAATGTGAAATTTAGCAGAGAGGAAGTTCATCGCTTGCGTGACTACCTGAACAGTGGAGGTTTTATGCACGCTGATGACAATTATGGCATGGATGAATCTTTTCGCAGAGAAATGAAAAAAGTCTTTCCCAAAAAGGACTGGGTTGAGTTACCACATGACCACCCCATATTCAGCGCTTTCTTCAAAATGAGTTCAGGGCTCCCCAAAATACATAAACACGATGAGAAACCTCCTCAAGCATTGGCACTATTTCACCATGGAAGAATGGTTGTACTTTACTCCTATGAAAGTGACCTGGGTGACGGCTGGGAGGATTTAGAAGTTCACAATGATGGGGCTCTAAAGCATCGCGCCGCCCTTGAAATGGGAACAAATATACTGGTTTATGCTTTCACACATTAGCACATGAACATTCCCAATAAACCACATATGCCAAGTCAAGCTGACCTACTCAAGTTAGGCAAACATGCTGAGAGCCATGCTCGAGGGATGGGCGCGTTACTCGGAGTTGGGGCGTTCACTGTGGTCGCGATCGTCGTGACACTATTCATCTGGTTGGAGAGCTTCCGGTACTTTGATCCGGACTTCAAATCAACTCTGGTATCTATCCTGAGTGCCACAGTCATCTTGATTGCGCTGGCAGTTATTGGTACCTATCTCTTACTAAAACGGCAATGGTTGAACATCACGAGTCCAGAATATCTCGCTCAAGTTATTGGTGAAAAATTGCCAGATGTTGGAGACCGAATACTCAATGCAGTCCAGTTAAGTAAACATCATTCAGAGGATGGTATCTCTGACAGTTTGCATCTCGCTGCCGTGGAAGCAGGTTCACAGATTGTGGAAAAAATTCCAGCTGGGCTCATGTTCCCCAGACAGAAAATCATTGATTATTTTAAACGAGTATCTATTGGTCTTGTGGCTCTTGCAGGACTCTATCTGATCAATTTTCAAGACACCAATGCAGCTATCGCTCGGCTGAGTCAACCGGCTGTTCAGTTTAATTATCCTTTACCACTGAAACTAAGTCTTGAGCCCAGTAAAAATCATGTTCTGGCAGGGGATAGTCTAGTGATAATGGGGCAGGTGAACGGTCGAGAAATTCCTCAGGTAGAGTTAACCATTATGACTCGGAAGGATACAAATACATATGCCTTAAATGTGCTTGACCAGCAATTCAATATCCCCATGAATCATGTCATGAATAGTTTTGAGGCTGTAGCTCGAGTCAAGAACAATAGACCCTGGGAGCCCTGGGAAACGATCGAATCACACGTCCTTCCCGTTCAAGTCATTAATCGTCCGATTGTACAGGATTTAACAGTGAAAATTAGACCTCCTGCCTATACCAGACTTCCTGGGGAGATATACACGCGAAATGTTTTGGATATCAGTGGCTTTAAGGGTTCAAGGGTTACTTTGGAAGGGTTGGCATCCAAAGAACTGGCACAAGCCAGGCTTCACTTCAAGGACAGTCAGATACTTCCCATAGAGATGGATGGACATAGATTTAAGGTTTCATTCACATTAAAAAGGAATGACGAAACCTGGTTTGAACTCATTGATTTTGAGGATGTAACCAATCTTGATCCACTGGTTTATCCGATATACGTGAGCACTGATGTTGCACCCATCGTCCGAGTAATGGTTCCAGGGCAGGATGTCATCATTGGTGAAAACATGCAATTGCCCATCCGGCTGAAGATCGATGATGATTTTGGGTTTTCAAAACTAGTCCTCAATTACAGAATTCAGCATCCAGATTATCTCATGGAAGACACCACGATCTATGAAGTTGGGATTGAGTTGCCCAGAAGTGACGTATCCACTATGGAGTTCAACTATGTCTGGGATATGAACCGGATCAGCATCATGCCTGAGGATGCAGTTCAGTATTGGTTTACTGTTTGGGATAATAATAGTGTAGAAGGACCTCAACGAGCTTCGTCGCAAAAGTGGATCGCACGACTCCCATCTCTTGATGAAATGTTCGAAGAATTTGCCCAGGGGAATGAGGAAGTTAAGCAAGAGCAGGAATCTGTTTTGGAAGTGGTAAAGGAAATCAGGGAGAAGGTAAACGAACTTGCATTGGAGGTTCAAAAAGATCCCAATCTTTCCTGGGAGCAACAGCAGGAAGCAAGTGAAGCCATTGAACAGGTAAACAACCTCAAGGAGCAGCTGGAAAATATAAGTGAACAGTTGGATGAAATGATGTCCCAGGCTGATGAGCAAAACCTTTTCAGTGAAGAAACCCTGGATAAATATGCTGAGCTTCAACAACTCATGGAGCAACTGATCACCCCTGAGCTTCAGGAAGCCATGGAGCGTTTACAGCAAGCCATGGAGGAGGAAAATCCCCGGGAGATGGAGGCTGCTCTGGAAGATTTTGAATCCGCCATGGAAAACTTCCAGAAAAGTGTTGAGCGTACTCTTGAGATATTCAAGCAAGTTGAAATTGAGCAGAAGATTGATGAGTTAGCAACTCGACTCAATGATTTAGCTGAACGTCAGGAATCATTAACCCAGGATATGGAACAGGGTAAAACCTCTGAGGCAGCAACTCAGGAAGAGAAAATCGCAGATGATTTTGATAAAACTCAAGAGCTGGCAGAGAGTCTTGAGGATCTCCTGAATGAGTCAGAGGACCTTTCTTCTGAAGGAGTTCAAGACCTTCAGGAACAGATGCAGAACGAGCAGATTAGTGAAAACCTGGAACAGGCTACATCCATGATGCAACAAGGTGATATGTCAGGCGCCAAGCCTCCAGCCGATCAAGCCAGCCAATCTCTACAAGAAATGGCCGCTCAGTCCAGCCAAATGCAATCCGCCATGCAGGAACAAATGATGGCTGAGGTCATGTCAGAATTCCGCTCGTCTCTGCTCAACACCTTAAAACTTTCCCAGGCTCAAGAAGCGTTAGAACAACCCACAGCAAAAACATCACGCCAAAGTTCATTGTTGCGGGATTATGCTGATTCGCAGATGGGTCTTATGCAGGGACTACAACAATTAGCAGCTGATCTCCAGGAATTGGGTAATAAAACTTTTGCTGTTTCTCCAGCCATGGGAAAATCCCTGGGGTCTGTGCAGGCAAATATGCAGGAAGCTATTCAACAACTCGAAGCCAGAAATCCAAGAAAATCGTCTCAGGCTCAATCTGCAGCCCGTGAAAGCCTTAACCGGATGGCTCGCCAACTGGCAAATTCAATGGAATCTCTCCAACAATCTGGTGAGTCAAGTGGATTCAGTAATTATATGCAGCAACTCCAGCAGATGGCTGGTCAGCAACAAGGTCTGAATCAACAGACAATGATGCAGATGGGGATGGGCAGTCCATCCATGATGCAGCAGTTAGCCCGACAGCAAATGCAGCTTCGTGAGGCACTTTCTCAAATTGAAAATGGGATGGGTTCTGATTCAAGAATGCTGGGAGATCTGGGTAAAATCGGGGAAGAGATGGAAGCAGTTGCCAAAGAGCTGAAATCCAAACGACCCTCTCAGAAAATTCATGAACAGCAGGAACGTATTTTAAGTCGCTTGCTGGATGCACAACGATCTGCCACCAAACGAGATTTTAGTAAGAAACGTAAATCAGAGACAGCCGGAACCAATCCACTCTGGGACGGTTCTGGATCCCTCCCGGAAGGTCTTGGTGAAGCGAGAAACCAACTCTATGAGGAATTGATTTTTAGCCTGAAACAAGATTATAGACGAGAAGAACAAGCACTCATCAGGGAGTATTTTGATCGACTGGAAGCAGAAATAAATGAATAGATATCTCCTTACAGGTCTGCTGTTTTTTTTCATGACATTGATACCTGAAATGGGTATTCAGATCGCAAGGGCACAAAGAGTACCCATTCGTACCCTTTCCCCTGATAAACAAATGGAGCAACGGGCTGCTTCACTGGCACGTCTCGGGCGAACAGAAGAAGCCGTTGATTTGTATCTTGAGCTATTGTATAAAAATCCACGGAATCACAATATGTACTTTCGTGTTGCAAATCTTCTGCAAGGGGCGTCAAATGCACAGACATTACTTCAGATTCTCGAGGACATCCTAAAAACCCAATCAAGTAACACACGTCTTGCGGCTGAAAAGGGACGACTATTGTATGTATTGGATAAAAAGCCAGAGGCTATGGCTGACTGGCAACATCTCCTGGAGGGTAATAAGAAGGACCGCTTTAAATACACCACCATTACCAATGCCATGCTACAGGCTGGAGCGACTGCTGAGGCAATCCAGATATTGGTGGAAAGCAGGGACAATCTGTCAGATCCCCATGCATTTGCATATGATCTGGCCAGGCTATACGCTGTCCGTCGTAACTATGATATGGCGAGTAAGGAATACATTGCACACCTGGATAAAAATCCAGGCATGTTGGATCATATCAGCAATCAGTTGATCAAGCTGACTGAAAACGATGGGGCTTTCGCTACATTTAGCTCAAACTTTAAACAATTCCTGGCCAGACCAGGAGATCACCAGGTCTTGGTCCTGTCATACTCAAAACTCTTACTTCATCAGAAACAATACAAGGAATGCGTACGCACTGTCCTGGAGTCTGATTTGAGCAACGCTCTAGATGATGTTCTCAGGATAGCAAATGACCTCCTGGCTGAACGAGCCTGGGTTGAGGCTGCAGATTTATACCTTTACATCTCTGCCACCTCAAGTGATAAAAAGCAAATCGGAGAAGCACTCTTGAAGCTGGCTTCCACATATGAATATCGACTTCAAACCCAGAAGCCATATGCCAGTTTGAGTGACTACTTTAAAGGCAACCAGTTCCTGGAATTGGATATCCATATCCCCAGTGATCAAGATGTATCGCTGACACGAACCCTGAAGCTCTATGATAGTTTACAGACGTTATTACCTCAGACCCACGAAGCCTTTCTGGCATCCTTCCATGTCGCAGAAATTCAGCTTATGGTGAGTGGGGACGTTGATCGGGCGATTCGTGGCTTTCAGCATGTTTTTGAAAACGCACGGCATAGGGATACCAGGCTTTCAGGAGGACGTCGTCTGGTTGATGCCTGGTTGGTCCGGGGTGATACCACACGTGCCAAAGAGGTTCTGGACCGTGTGGTTAAGCGATTGAATATGGATGTAGATGATTCACCCATTATCGCTTCGCGCATCAAGATTCTTATCCATCAAGGTGATATTCCAGCCCTCCAGAAAGAACTGCTGAACCTGAGTGGTGCATGCTCACCTGCTGACCCGATTTTTAATGATGGATTACAGCTAATGGCTCTATTGGATGGAAATGGTGCACCGGATGATCCCTTACTGCATGATTACCTGAAAGCGGAACGGCTTGTGGGTCAGCATAAGCTCATCGAAGCAGCCGACCTTTTGATTCAGATCGATGGATCTGAGAATACGATTGCCGATGAAGCGCAGGTCAGAGCTATGAAGTTGATGCTGGAAGTGGGAAAAACAGAACCCGCCGTAAAACTGATGGATGCATTCCTTGATAATTATCCGGATTCTGACTGGCGTCCCAATGTATTGGTCTGGCGAGGTGAATTTCTGCAATACACACAGGGTCAACCGAGTGCTGCAATTCCTTATTACGAAGAAGTGATCGTCCATCATCCCGGTTATCTTGAAATTCAGGATGTTAGAATTCGGTTGCGCACCCTCATTGGAGAAGGCTCATGAGATTACTCAAACTAGTTGTCATTTTCAGTGTGTTAAGTCTCACCCTTTTTAGCCAGAAGATTCTAATCCCCATGGATGAAACACAATCGGATCACCTGAAGGCGTATGGTGTGGCTTTCTGGGTGTTGGAGCGGGATATTGATATTGAATGGTTGCTGAATTATCGAGGGGGGAGTTTCCTCATCGATAACTATTCTGATATTATCCGGGAATTAAGGTTAAGAGATGTAAAATTTGAGGTGGCACCTCCCGGGAGTGAACTCAATATTTATGCAACCATTGAGACCAACAATATGGATATTGTGTTGTTGGAGAAAGCTCCCAAAGTTGCGGTCTATTCACCACCTGGGAAACAACCCTGGGATGATGCCGTCACATTGGCGCTCGAATATGCTGAAGTTGAATATGATGTAATCTGGGATGCAGAAGTACTTGATGGAAAGTTGGGTGATTATGATTGGCTGCATCTTCATCATGAGGATTTTACCGGTCAATACGGAAAGTTTTATCGCAACTATCGAAATGCTGCCTGGTACCGTAAGCAACAGGCAGAATATGAAGCCTTTGCCAGTTCACGTGGATATGCCAGTGTCTCAGATGAAAAGAAGGCTGTAGCCGGCAGGATTCGTGACTATGTCGTTAAGGGAGGATTCCTGTTCGCCATGTGTAGTGCCACGGATGCTTTGGATATTGCATTATCGGCAGAGGGTGTTGATATGGTTGCAACCCCATATGATCATGACCCAATTGATCCCCAGGCTCAGTCAAAACTCAATTTTGGTAAATCGCTGGCATTTGAGAATTACACCATCATTACAGATCCAATGATCTACGAGTATAGTGATATTGATGAGCCACCCAGTAATCGTCCCCGTACCCGAGGAGCAGAGGCTGACTATTTTACTTTATTCGAGTTTTCTGCCAAATGGGATCCTGTCCCGACCATGCTTACCCAGAACCATGTAGGTGTTATCAAGGGCTTTATGGGGCAGACTACGGGGTTTCGTAGATCGCTCATCAAAAAACACGTCGTGGTCATGGGGGATGTTCCTGGGCAGGAGCAGGTGAAGTATATCCATGGGACCGCTGGTAAAGGTACATTTACCTTTTTAGGGGGTCATGATCCTGAGGATTATCAGCATTTTGTTGGTGATCCACCCACACAATTATCTCTCCATCGCAATTCGCCAGGTTATCGGTTAATTCTGAACAATATCCTTTTCCCCGCTGCCAAGAAAAAAGAACGTAAAACCTAACTTCTCCCAGTCTTCGCGAAGGCGCGCAGCAACTGTGGCGATCCCTCATTCTCAATTGAAACAATTGGACTGTCTTGCTGAGGTTCTCGAAGCATTAGAGACCGAGGCTTTCCAAAGAGGTCGCTTGTCGGCAAAGGTCACTTGGACCCAGAAAAGTTACGCCCAGAGGGTTGGGCTAAAGCCCCGATCAGGGGAGAGCTCCAAACCCCCGGCCTGAAGGCCGGGGTAATTAATCCCCCTCCGGCTTTACATCTCGGCTCCTCTTCGCGATGTGGCAACACGACTGCGGCAATCCCTCATTCTCATTCGCAATAAACAGCCCGTCTTGCAGAGGTGGTGGCTGAGTTTGTCGAAGCCCTCTCGAAGCATATCACACCTCCTTTAACACATCCAGACTAAGACCCATATCACATCACTCCCTTAAACTACTTGCCTATAAACATCTAGTGTTGATACCAGCGATTTGTTCTGCGATATTCTACGCTACTTAATAAAGGGATAGGAGTTTAATCATGCGTAAACTAGTCGTCATTTCTGTAGCTTTTCTACTGGTATTGGGATCAGTAGTAAATGCCGAATCAGCTGATGCAACCATCACAATCACCATCGAGAATAATGATGTGGATTGGTGTAATTTTCAATACCCCAGTACAGGATCATTTGAGACAAACAATGAATTTTGGACCTTTGCTCAAGTCTATGAATCAGGCGTCACAGATGCCGCTGGACAGGGGGCAGATATTTATGCCTGGATTGGTTACTCTGAAACTGATTCTGACCCATCTGGTGCTGGGTGGACCTGGGTTGCAGCAACTTATCATCAGGATACCAATGGGAATAGTAATGATGAATACAAAGTAGATCTGGGCAATGAGATTAGTAGCGCAGGGACTTTCTATGTTGCCAGTCGCTTCTCCCGCGACAATGTGAACTACAAATATGGTGGATATTCAAGTGGCGGCGGTGGCTTCTGGGATGGATCGACAAACGTGAACTCATCTTATACGGTGACAGTCAATACTGCGCCTGTTCTGGCCAGTATCGGAGATCAGGGATTGACAGAAGACACGCCGGTTACAATCGTCTTGTCCAGCACAGACGCTGAGAATAATACCATTACTTATTCCGTTAGTGGTGGTGATGCAGCGACAGTCCTGGCTGTGGTCAGTAATGATACCCTATTTTTAACACCCGCTGATGACTATTTCACTACTGAAGCAGTAGCCATCACCGTTATAGCTGATGATGGACACGGGGGTACGGACACAGAAACCTTTGATGTGACGGTGAGCAATGTGAATGATGCACCCACCATTGCAGTCATATCTGACCAGACTGGTGCTGAGGGAACTGAACTGACCTTTGATCTTACTGGATCAGATGTGGATGGTGATGACCTGACGTGGACCAGCAGCAATCTCCCAGATGGGGCAACATTTACTGATAATTCTGATGGCACAGCCACCTTCACTTGGACACCGACTTTTACCCAGGCGGGCACCTATTCTGATATTCAGTTTATTGTGAATGACAACCAGGGTGGCGAGTCGGTTTTACGCATGGCAACCAGGAAGTAAACCAGCTTGAAGCTTAAACTCATAATACTGCTATTATTTCTTCTGCTGATCCCTGGTTGGTTGCCGGGTGCCAGTGATACGCTCAATATCAACATTATCATACACAATGTAGTGAGTGCTGAGGAGCGTCAACTGCCTACTGCTTATGCTTTACATCCCCCTTACCCCAATCCCTTTAATCCGGATGTAAACATCAGGGTAGACATACCCGAGGAAACACAGGTGCGTGTGAGTATTTTCAATTTACGTGGTCAGGAAATAGCTGTCCTGGAAAATAAGCTCATGAGTCCAGGTAGATATGCGTATCAATGGCAAGGAGCGGCTTCAGCCTCTGGCATCTATTTTGCCAGAATAAAGACTGAACAGTTTGAAAAAAGTGAGAAGATCAGCCTGCTGAAATAGCATGATGATATTGAATTAGGATAATAGATAAATATATTTAAAGACTTGTTTGAGAAATGATTTTGGAGGGAAAATGAAAAAAGTAAAACTTACAACTGCCATTATAGTAGTGCTTTCTTCTCTATTATATGGGACGAGTACTGGAAGTACTGCCAGAGGCTTAGATATAGATGGTTCAATAGGAAGTACGGTTTCCAATGGTACAAATGGCACAAGCTGGGAAACTGATGAGAAAGCATCGAACACTACCTCTTCAAACGTCGATGTCTATCTAACCTGGGACAATACAAACCTATACATAGCCTATGGTGGAACATCAAATAATACAGGTGAAGCAATAGTACTTTATGTTGATACTGATCCCAATTCAACGCCTGCAAATGGTACCGGTACTATAACAGGATTCACATATGACGGAACGACCCTAACTACTCCATTCACATCCAATTTTGTCGCTTATATAAAGAGTGATTATGATGAGTTTAGAACCTACTCAAGCGGCTGGTCAAGTCAGACATCAAGTGAAATCACTCGATCAAACTCTGGGAATGATTTGGAGGCTAAAATTCCATGGAGCAAAATGGGTGGAAAGCCAAGTTCTATATATTTTATTGCTTATAAAGTAAGTAGTGGTGGATATAAGTACGGTGGTGCTCCAGGTGACATTTTTACAGATGGAACTGGGGATGCAACTGCTGGCCACTACTTCAGTGCTACAATTTCAAGTGGTCAAAATCCATTCGGAGGATATGATACCTCACTTCCCGTCGAACTCTCATCCTTTTCAGCTCGCTCCACCTCTGGTGGTGTAGCATTAAACTGGGTCACCGATTCTGAGATTGAGAATCATGGGTTCATCCTTTCACGTAAAACTGTCAGTGAAAACTGGACAGAAATTGCCCATTTCAGTACACACAAAGCACTTGAAGGAAATGGCTCAACAAATAGTGCCTCCAGCTACGATTTTACAGATGCTCAGGTTCGGGAAGGTATTAGCTACTCATACCTGCTTTCGGATGTGGATTATAAAGGACAAAGGGTTGACCATACGCAGGATGCAGTCCAGATTACTTACGTTATACCCGATGCATCAGTACGGCCTCTCACATTCGATATTAAGGGACTCTTCCCTAATCCGTTCAATCCAAGCGTAACTATTTCCTATGACTTGATCGAAGCAACTGATCTCAGTGTGAATATCTATAGCCTAACAGGAGAATTGGTGTGGTCCCAATCCATTGCAAACCAACCGGCTGCCAAGGATTATACGCTTACCTGGAATGGGACTGATAACAAAGCAGTCAATGTCCCCTCAGGTATTTACCTGATAAATATCAGGGCTGGGAATCAGAATTTGACTCAAAAGGTCACTCTCCTGAGATAGCATTTTTGCTAAGATCACTTTTAAAGGGCAACTGGAGTCAGTTGCCCTTTTTTATTTGAGGGGAGTGCGCCTAACGGATTCTTCAGAATTAAGACAACTCCATCAAGTGTGTAACACATAACACTTTGTATTTTTAACACTCCGTGTACTTTTTAAGCCAAGCATGAAAGCACATATCGGATTAATCATATATTTACTCCTTTCGGGCGTCTTCGCACAGGACACAAGCTATTTCTATGCGGGGTGGGGAAAGCCGGGAACTGCCCGCTTTGTACCCCTGGACACATTAAAGGACACCGCCTATACGCATGTGAAAATGGAGGATGAAAATCCTGTCTTATTAAAACAGTTTAATGCCCAACAGGAACTCCAGGGACATCTTGAGAATGAATTTGATGACTATGGAAATCACAAAGCACAACGCATCTATGATGCAGCAGGACGCCTGCGTGAAGAGATGATCTTTCAAAACGATCCCACCGAAATGTCACTGTTTAGAACCATCTTTGGGGAAACCTTTGTCCCTGCGAATTCAAACTTTATGATTCGTCGGGAATACAATGAATTTGAGCGTGAGACAGGCTACTTTATTATTGGAGTACGTGGACAAACCTTGTGCTCCAAAATTACGATTTATAGGGATGATCGACGCAAGGATCGCGAGATCTTAAAAGATGATCTGGAGGGGAAACGTCTCATCGAACGACGGTATAAATATATCGATGCTGAAAATCGGACAATTCTGGAAGAATTTAATGGAGCGGGGAAAATGGTGCAGCGGGTAGTTCTATTCGACCACCATGACATCATTCAAGAATAACGCATAAGGAGGAAGTATGAAAAGAAGTGTCCTGTTATTGCTGATCCTGAGTCTCGCTTTATTTGGATTTGCACAAGAAACTCCCGATGATACAATGTCTGTTGATCCCGTTGCAGAGTTGTTGTTACAGGCTGAAACTGCCCATGAAGCCAAAGACTATGCAACCACTATGAAACTTCTCAAGGAAGCCGAATCAATAGACGGTCAGAACGAAGAAGTGATTTGGAAAATCAGTCGTGGATACTTTGACTTTGCCGATGAAAAACCAAATGATGTTGAACACAAAAAGAAATTTATCTATGATGGTCGTGACTATGCTGAGAGAGCGTTAGCCCTGAATGACAGGAGTGCTGGTGGTCATAAATGGTATGCCATACATCACGGTCAGATCGGTGAGGCTGAAGGCACAGAGCAAAAAATTAAGAACTCTTATGGTATGAGAGATCATACCATGTTGGCCATCAAATATGATCCATCCGATGCAGGCAATTACCACGTCATGGGTCGCTGGCATTTTGCCCTTTCTGATTTGTCCTGGATTGAGCGTCAGGTTGCCAGTATCATATACGCGACACCGCCTGAAGCTTCTTTTGAGGAAGCCCTGGAGTTTTTCAAAAAAGCCAATACCCTTGATAAGAAAGATATCAGGAATATGGTCTATATTGGATATTGCTATGATGAACTCGGTGATGATAAAGCAGCTTCAGATTGGTTTAACATGGCTATCAATGCCAACAGCAGTAGTTCAAGCGATCGCAGTCTCCAAGCACAAGCGAGAGAAGCTCTGGACGACTTATAATTAGCACTTGGGTAAATCCGTTGAGGAACCACCCATTTTGTATTGAAAAAAGGAAATGTAATGATCACCCCGGACCCCATTCGAGCAGGCTCAACAATTGCAGTTATTTCTCCCTCTTCAGCACCTAAAACAGAAAAACTAGATCGAGGCATTAAGTACCTCAAGTCTAAAGGCTTTAAGGTTAAGGAATCACCCAATCTCAGGGGAAAGAATAAATATCTGTCTGGGAAGGGACCTGAACAGCTGGCAGATATTCATTGGGCGTTTGAAAATGATGAGATTGACCTGATTATTTGTAGTAGGGGCGGGTATGGAACACCTCGTTATCTGGATGATCTCGATTATGAACTCATTGCTCAACATCCGAAGTGGTTTGCAGGTTACTCTGATCTGACCGCACTCCAGTGCGCATTGGGTGTAGAAACGGGATTGGTCTCACTCTCAGGGGTGATGGCAGCTGTGGAAATGGCAATGGAAGGAGGCATAGATCCTTTTACTGAGGAATGTTTCTGGAACCTGCTTATGGACCCCATTCAAGGTCAAATTCTTAAAAACCCTTCAGATATGCCACCTACTGTACTTTCCCCAGGAGAGGGTGAGGGACAGTTGGTTGGAGGTTGTCTCTCTCTATTTAATAACCTTATGGGAACCCCCTATTTTCCTGATGTTGCTGGAAACATAATGGTATTAGAGGATATTGGTGAGAATGTCCAGCACATCGATAGGATGTTAAGCCAATTCAAGATGGCTGGTTATTTTCACGGTGATGAAAGCATAAACGGACTTATGCTCGGTCAATTTATTGACGCCTGGGAAAACGCAGATGAAGATGATTTTACCCTGGAGGAACTGGTGCGTGATATCATAGGTGATGTTGACTTCCCAATCGTTTCGAGTGTTGCCTATGGTCATGGGATGAGGAAAATGACCTTGCCACTGGGAGCGAACGTACGACTCAATGGCACAGATGGGAGTCTCAAACTCTTATGAGTATAGAATGGACTGAGTGGCTGGGTTATATAGCCTCAGTTGTGGTGGCTATTTCTCTGACCATGTCAAATATTCGTCGATTAAGATGGCTAAATCTGATAGGCGCGATTGCCTTTACCATTTATGGTGCAATGTTACAATTATATCCCGTGATGATCGTCAACGGGTTTATCATTGGTGTCAATGCCTATTTCCTAATTCGAATCACGCTAACCAAGGAACACTTTCATTTGATACCCATTTCCTGGGATTCGAGTGTATTTCTCCCGCGCTTCATTGACTTTTACCGAATGGATATCCGTAAGCATTTTCCTGATGTTAAGCTTGATGAACTCAAGCCCTACAGATCCATTTTTATTACACGTAATGTGGTACCAGTAGGACTATTTATCTATGAGCACCAGGAGAATGGCATTATCCGAATTCATTTGGACTATGAAATACCAAGTTACAGAGATTATGAAAGCGCTCGATATTTCTTTAGAGAGTTTCGAAATCTTGTTCAAAAAAAAGGTTTTCACACCTATGTAACCTATTGCAATATCCCTGTTCACCAACGTTATTTGCGGCGTATGAAATTTGTTGAAGATCCAGGTGAACCTGGTCGTTTTGTACGAAAGATGGAAGACTAAATATTTCTGGGAGAATCATGATGAACCGCAAAATAATTGCCCTGCTATTAATCTTAAACTCAGTAGTACTTTCGCAAAATTTGCAGCTTCATTATGAGGCCTCTGAGGATCGCAACTATATCGTTTCAACTTTGGAGATGTTCAAACCTGATACTTACGGTTCAACATTTTGGTTTGTTGACATGGACTATGATGCTGCTGGAGTCAAAGGTGTTTCTCTTGCATATTGGGAGATTGCTAGATCGTTTACCTTACCAATGAAAAACGTATCCGCGACTATCCAATATAATGATGGTGTTGCTGATTTTGGCTCTCTTGGTCAGGTATGGTTGTTTGGAGCCAATTACTATTTAGATATTGGATTTATAGCCCTTCCCCTGGATATCCTCTATCGCAAAGCACAGGGTACAGATAAAACCAAACCTGATTTTCAACTAACAACAACCTGGTTTATGCCTTTACTTGATGGGAATATTGAGTTCTCAGGATTTGTTGATTTGTGGTCAGAGGACAACGATGAAAGAGATGGAAAACGTCTGGTGTTTCTTAGTGAGCCCCAAATCTGGTACAATGCAAATCAAAATTTCTCTATTGGCTCTGAGCTAGAGATCAGCACCAATTTTGTACGTGGTGACGACGGGAGCCTTAGAAGTGGTGTTCAAGCACTACCAACCATAGGATTGCGTTGGAACTTCTGATCCAGGATTGATTCAACTTAACAATTGGGGTATGATTCAGACAGATGAGCTGTTTGAAGTTCGTATCAGGATACGGGTCTTAACCTCTCATTGGTGAATAGAATAATATTGTAGGGATCTGCGATACTGTTTTCAGATCTAATCGAAAACAGTTTTGCATCTTTTCCGGACTCCAAACTGCCAATTTTACCTGCAATACCCAGAGCCAGTGCACCATTCAGAGTTGCCATCTGCATGATCTCATTTGGCTTAAATCCATATTCAGCTGAAGCCGAGCGCATTTCCGCACGAATATCCATATGCTCTGCAAATGTACCCAGACAAACATTGAATCCCTTATTCTGAATCAATTGTCCAGGGGCTGTTCCCAGCTCCCACTGCCGGTCAAAGCGTGGGTGCAGACATAAATGAAAAGTCTCGGAACGGTTTCTGAGAATATCAAGCTCATCTTCTTCCAGATGAATCACCTGACTTAAAATGGTTTCTTTGGCAGCAAAGGCATTATTTAGAAAATACCGAAGGGGGGATGTACGCGGGGGTTGCCAACGGTAATCCATATCCTCCTTACCCAGGAGGTATTGATAGATTCTACCTTGTCCCTTCATAAAGAAAGTGTCCTCATCCTTTATAAAGGACATGGGTAAGGCTGTTCTGTGATTTGCTCGAGATATTTGTCTGAAAACCTCAGGCGCCAGGTTGAATAGAAATTCACCTGCATGGAAAAAATGAGTCAGCTGTGTATCACTAAATTGAGCCCGATTCTTCCAGACTTCAAAAGCACTGCTTTCACGAAAGCCATGGAGCATCTGAAAAACGACAGAGTAAAGCCCGGAGTGTTCAAGATGTTGACTGATTTTCGGGTGACGTGTGCGAACGCCTATTGCGCCAGTTCCATAGTCATAACCTCGCTTTATGGCACTAAGTATTTCGCTCTCAACTTCAGACTTGGTGCTCAACCGGGTTACGTTTTTTCCTGAATGCAACCAGTTAAAAAATGATCCTCTGGGTGTTACTTGAGGATCCGCTACAGGGTAGTCAGGATGAAAAAGTGCATTGACCAATGCAGGACATACAACTGCATGTCCTAAATCCTGGATGGTCTTTCTATCTCCCGAAAATTCAGCCTGTTTGCCCACTGAAGTAATTTTCCCATTAGCGATGGAAACATAGCCTTCACGAAGAGGATCAGACACAATGGGGAGGACCCATTCAGCAAAAAATGTACGTTCAACCATGCTACAATGTAATTAGGAAATGTGAATTACGAATTAGGAATTGAAAATGAGTCACATCACCTGCTTTTTGTCTATATTAGCTCACATGAATAATAAAATATCTGAACATCGAAAAAAAATTGATGAGTTGGACTCTGAAATTCTGGAATTGATTCAGGATAGAGTGAATGAAGCGATTAGTATCAGACGCCTGAAAATTGAACAGAACATCCCGTTGTTTACTCCAGAGCGAGAATCAGAACTCATTCAGAGGTTGGTAAAAAAATCAGCTGGACGTTTACCCCAAGAGGTCATTGAGGATATCTGGAAGACCATTATAAAAGGCGGGAAACGCACAGGAGAAGGAATCTAACAAACGCAGTATATGCGCAAGTTCATTATTGTGGCATAAGAATTGAACCTCTGATTATTAATGCAAAATGATAATCCCTTAAAAGGAGTCAAAAATGAGTAGAAAAAAAATATCCCTGATAGGTGGGGGACAAATTGGTCAAATTTTAGCGCTGATTTCAGCCCAAAAGGAATTGGGTGATGTGGTAATTCTGGATATCCCTGATTTTGAGGGTTCAGTAAAAGGTAAAGCCCTTGATCTGATGGAACTACGCCCTCTGGAAGGATATGATGTAAATATTACTGGAACCAGTGATTATGCCGATATCGCAGATTCCGATGTTGTGATTATCACCGCTGGCGTCCCACGAAAACCAGGTATGTCACGTGATGATCTGCTGGGTATCAATTTGAAAATTATTTCAAATGTAGCTGAAAATGTCAAAAAATATGCTCCTAATGCATTTGTAATAGTCGTATCAAACCCACTTGATGCGATTGTCTATGCCTTCTACAAAGTTTCAGGATTCTCTAAGAAGAAAATTATCGGTATGGCCGGTGCTCTAGATTCATCACGCTTCAAAGCATTCATCGCTATGGAGACAGGTTATTCAACTCAAGATGTTTCCTGCCTGGTTCTTGGCGGGCATGGGGATACCATGGTGCCTCTCACTCGCCTGGCAACAGTAGGTGGTGTACCAGTCACAGAATTGTTGGATGCCGAAACATTGGCAGCTATCGAAAAAAGGACCCGTATGGCAGGTGGGGAAATTGTAAAACTATTGGGCAATGGCTCAGCATTTTTCAGTCCCGCTCAATCTGCAATTGAAATGGCAGAATCCTATCTCATGGATAAGAAGCGAATTATCCCAAGTGCAGCGCTTTGTGAAGGTGAATATGATGTAGATGGACTCTTTATTGGTGTGCCCTGTGTGATTGGTGCCGGTGGTATTGAAAAAGTAATTGAAGTTGAACTCAATGATGATGAGAAAGCCGCTTTAAAAGTGACTGCTGATCATGTTGCAGGTGTGGTTGCTGAAACCAAACTTTAAATCCGTCGTTACATTTGGGAAGGGAGCACAGTTGTGTTCCCTTCTTTATTTCAGGAGGAGCCGTTCAATTGTTTCGCTCTTTCTGATGCTCTCAATAGTCTCGTGTTTTCCTGAACGCGAAAATGATAAAAGGAGTTTGAGCCCCAATGCACAGACTCTTGTTGATACGATTTTCGCGCCCTTTATTGGTGATACACTGATTGATAATCATGTTCACATTCTAGGTTTGGGGAGTTCTGAGAGCGGAATAATCGTTCATTCTGATGCCCGTTCAATATTTCATCCCATCAAGCTCACACGTTTTAATTACTTCCTGGAAGCCGGTAGCGTGAAAGATGAATCTCTGGCTGACCAACAATATTTAAGTTACCTCCTGTCTCAGATGGATGAGTTTCCCGTTCCATTTCGGGTGAGGGGTTTGGCATTGGATCGGTTGTACCTGGAAAGTGGTGAAATAGACTTAGACCGTTTTGAGATCTATGTTCCCAATGCATATGTCGTGGGCCTGAGTCAAAAGTATCCGGATAATATCCTGCCAGCCATCTCTATTCACCCCTACCGAGAGGATGCCATAGATGAATTGAAGAAATGGTCTGCACAGGGAGTAAGAGTTGTAAAATGGGTGCCTAATGCTCAGGCTATTGATCCATCATCTGAGTTCTGTACTCCCTTCTTCGAGGCCATGTCCAGTTTGAATATGATATTGCTAAGTCATGCAGGGACTGAAAATGCTCTAGATTCTCAAGGACGTCAGCATTTGGGAAACCCCTTGCTCCTCAGGAATGCCCTAGCAAAACAGGTCAAAGTGATTGTCTGCCATTGTAGTACAGCGGGCAAATCTGTAGATATCGAAGATGAAGACGGTCGTGTGGTAGAAAACTTTGAGTTATTTATGCGTATGTTTGATGATCCACAATATGAGGGGCTGCTCTATGCTGATATCTCTGCCATGGCATTAATTAATCAGGTTGGCGATCCACTAAAGACAATGTTAGCTCGGGATGACCTGCACCCTCGATTATTGTATGGAAGTGATTATCCCCTTCCCGCCGTAGAAATTCTGAACCAGAATTATGCCTTGGGTTTGCTGGGTTACCTGGATGATGATATTATTCCAGCCCTAAATGAAATCCAGGAAAGCAACCCACTGCTTTATAGTTTTGTCTTAATGAGATCCCTGCAACACCCCGAGACTGGGGCTCGCTTTTCAGAAGATCTTTTCAGGAATCAAATTCCCTGATTAACCCTCAACAATCTTGAGCATGACTTTGCGCTGTCTGGGTCCATCAAACTCACAAAAATAGATACCCTGCCATATGCCTAATTGCAGACGTCCTTGCTCAATAATCACCTGTGTAGAATTCCCCATGAGTGAAGCTTTCATGTGGGCTGCTGTATTTCCCTCTGCATGTCTGTAATCTGGATGATCCCAGGGAACTAAACGGTCCAGGATGTTGGTTAAATCCCGGGTGACATCAGGGTCAGCATTTTCATTAATGGTTATTCCCGCCGTCGTATGAGATACGAAAACGGTGACAATACCAGATTTGATTCCGCTCTCCGAAACAGCCTGCTGTACCAGACCTGAAATGTTTACAAATTGACTATGCTTGTCTGTGGATAAGTTTTTGGTAATCATGATTTCACTCCCCGATCTTCAGGTTTACGCTTGTTCTTTGAATGCAAATATCATGATACCTCCAAAAAAGGCACCATCCTCTGGAAAGTAGTATTCGAGGAAATCAAGTTTCACAGTTTCACCAGCACTCTGGGAGGCGTGAAGCACATACTTTCCGTCAATGATCATCCCTTCATGCCCCATGACAATTCCCATTTTGAAATATTTTGGTTTTACAAAGGTAACTCCAACGATGGCAGGCAATTTAGCCAGCAAGTCGGCAGTGATTTTCTCGTTTGGAATATAGTATGCCGTCAGGTTTCGTTCCCAGCCTAGGTCAAGAAATGCCTCACCATCTGCTTTGCGATTCAGGGTTATATTGACTGAATCAAGGGCAGATCTTGGGAGTAGGGTCTGGGTGATATCAACTGTATTTGGATTCATGGTAATTCTATCTACCGTATAGTGCCAGCGTGAGGTATATGTGGGAGATTTAACACCGTTAGAATCTGGCTTATAATGAATATCGATCATATTTGCGTGAGCCTCATCCCAGCTATTGCTTTTGGCTGCAGCTAGAGTTGTAAGGTTATGTCCCGTACAGTCGGACACATCATAACGAATGATGGGGTCTGGGTCCGGTTCGACCTCCTCACCGAGTTTAAAGATTTCATAAGGGGTACCGACACGCCATAAAGCGATATACTTTAACCGGGTCTGGAATTCTGGAAATCGTTCTTGAAACAAAGGTAAGGTATGATCCAGTTGATCCTGTGTCAGCGTCCATGGTGGTGGAAGTTCAGCGAGCCATTCATCATTACTTAATGTCTCCTGACAACTCATCAGGCTAAAAAAAAGTATGAAGGTGACCGTCATTTGTAGCGTTTTCATTTCTTGTTCTCCTCCCTGGGTGCGCTAATGCCAAAGAGCATGAGCTCCTCATCATCCCCCGGTAAATTAATTGTGCTTTCATATTTCAGACCCAACTTCTTGATTAAATGAATGGATCTGTGATTTTCAGCTAAAACGATGGCAACAATATGTTCAAGCTTGTGCACTGAGAAACCATAGTTTAAAACAGCTTGAGCCGCCTCAAAAGCGTATCCATGACCTTCGAATTTCTCCAGGAGGGAGTACCCGATATCCACATGATCAAGACCCTCCCTTCGGATCAATCCACAATTACCAACCCGCATATTGTCTTCACGACGTTCGATAACATAAAACCCAAAACCAAACTTATCGTAAGCGGGTATAACCTTTTCAATAAGATATTCACTGGCTGACTCAAGGGTATCAACTCCGCGATCACCAATAAATCTTTTCCAGTTTGGGGTGTTTAGAAGCTCCAGAATAAAATCATTATCATCTGGTGTCATTCGGCGTAGATATAATCTCTCAGTATTAATGAGGATCATTTGAGGACAAACAGGAACAAAGTCAATATTCCTTATGGATGATTACCAATCGACCAGGACCTGATTATAGTAATCATTGTGATCTTCATCGATTCTCATGAGTCTTTGTAAAAAGGATAGTTCACCAACTTCATAGATAAAGTCAGCCAATTCCTTATGCTTTGCGTTGAGGAAATTCTGGGTAAAAATACGGGAGTCCTGTTGCCTCTTGCTTTGCTCCAGATTGCGCATAAAAGCTTCCAAAGTCTGGCGTGCCAGATCCTTACTACCTGAATCCCATTGGTCAATTGCTTCATAATAACCGAATTTCATCTTACGGAAATTTTGACTTCTACTTATCTTTTCGATATCCTCGAGGCGATCTTTCCATCCCAGGGAATAGGAATCTCCTGTACCCATGCGAGCGACTTGTCGGGCTTCAGTATAAAGCTGACTTCCACCAAACTCATTCCAGGTATCTAGATCTCCCCCCAAAATGGTGAGGACCCAGTAGTCTATAAATGAAGTGATCGAAATTGTAGTTCTTGATCGGGTAAGTGCATCACCTTGATTAAAAGCGAACTGCCAACTTTTGTCAAAATATTTCTGATCATCCCCATTACCCCAGAAAGCTTTTCCAGTATAGACATGTTGAGACCCGGATTCAGAATACCCGTCCAAATAAATGGTTGCCTGTATAACAAAATCAGTCGGTAATTCCTCAAAGGTCCACTCAGTATTTTCGATGTAATATTTAATATCATAGGCCAGCTGTGAAACGGCTTGCCGGGGAACATCGTCCAGATTTTTCATGTCCAATTTAATTTCTGCAATTACATCCTGAGCAGAAAGACTCACTGTCCAAAGCAGGCAAAAAATTATAATCTTTTTCATAGGTATGTAAATATATCAATCGGGGATTTGTTTCCAAATCAATATGCTGGAAATGCAGAATGTTTCGGATAATAGTGTAGCAACAAATTGACACTTCATTGTATATTAATTAGATTACCACTGTTTCTGAATTAAACCGATTCAAACAGTGACTACGGCAAAAGTATTTTTTAAAACATAGTGGAGAAGCCTTGATTAAAAAAGTACACGTCAGATTGCTTGTGATATGTTTGTTTTCCCTCCTCGTAACTGGGTTGACTGCTTCAGAATCAACAGAGATTGATAGCCTTAAGAGAATTCTTCGAAGTACCACCGAAGGTGAGACTGTTGATCTCATGAATCAACTATCAGAAGCTCACGCAGGAACAGAATGGGGGAAGAGTCAACGATATGCTAACCTTGCTCTTGATCTGGCAACTTCACTTCAGGATCAATATGGCCAGGCTGTAGCACACACAAACCTTACGTTGTACTACATACAGGAAGAGAATTATCGGGACGCACTGGACCATGCTACACTGGCTCTAAATATTTTTGAATCACTCTCAGATGACTATCAAATCGCCATGACCTTGCGGACGATTGGGACAACCTATAGTCTTCTTAATCAGAGTGATCAAAGTCTGGATTATTTTTTAAGAGCTTTGATGATATTTGAGGATATTGAAAAGGAAGAAGAGATCGCTGCTACTGTTACGGTTATTGGTGATGTCTTCTCTCAGTGGGGACAAACTGAAAAAGCACTCCGCTTTTTCGAGAGAGCTCTCAGTATACATGAAAGTCGAAATGATTTTGAGGGTGTGCTCGTCAGCGAGAATCGCCTGGCTCAATCCCTGATGACACTACGTCGGTTTGATGAAGCAACAGAGCACCTGCAGAGAGCGTTGGTCATAGCTGATGAGAACTCTGCTTTCATTCTTCTGGCAAATCTTTATACCAGCCTGGGTGAGTTGTCCTATCACCAGTTCCAATTAAACACTGCTCAAAAATATTTTCTCGATGCGTTAGATATGAAGCGTACAACTGGGGACCCCGGGGAAATTGCTGTTGCACTCAGTGATGTTGCTCGAGTTTACCAGGAGGCAGGGGATACACCGAAGAGTATTTTCTATTATGAACAGGGACAGGAACTGGCTGCATCTGCCAATGAAGATGCCATTTCATCTGAAATTTATCTGCAAATGGGTGAATTGTACATGCAGGAGGGGAACCAGGTTCGGGCTATTGAATCCATGTTAGCTGGCTTAAATATCGCCCAGAAGATTCAGGATTTGCTCACCATTGAGAGAGCGAATCATTTACTGACGGCAGCCTATTCCAGATTTGGTCAAGCGGGTAAAGCTCTGATCTATCAAAAAGCCTTACAGCTGACTCGAGACGAGATAAATCGTCAGCAAAGTAATCGACGTGTGGCAGAGCTTGAAATTCGCTATGAATTGGATAAACGCGATCGTGAACTTGATGAACTTAAAGGTGCCGCCTTTATAAAAGAGATTGAATACAAACGACAGTTCACAGTAATGTGGGTTGTGTTTGCCTTTTCATTGGCCATGATGATTCTCATACTGGCATTTGTCTATTACCGGAGTCGTCTCATCCGCAAGACCGAGCATGAGAAAATGGAACAGGCGATGCGTATCAAAGCTGATTTTACTGCGATGCTTGTACATGATTTGAAGAGCCCACTTACTTCTGTGTTTGGATTTGCCGAGCTGCTAAAAATGGGTGAAAAACCATATGAGCGGATTCGCGAGATTGCAATTACCATAAGAAAAACCAGTCAGAAAATGCTCCAGCTTGTGAACGAGATGTTGGATCTTTCCAAATTTGAAGCGGGTAAAATGGTATTGAATAAAACTCAAGTTGCCATCAAACCCATTATAGGTACTTCCATTGAACTGTTGGGACCTGTTGCCAGCCAACGGAATACAGAAGTAACCTTTTCAGCCGAGGATGGCTTGCCTCCCTGCCATTGTGATGCCCTTAAGATTGAGCAGGTTATCACCAACTTTATTGGAAATGCCATTGAGCATACGCCAAAGGGAACAAAAATCGAAGTTGGTTTGCAGAAACTTCAAATAGCAGGTGAATCCTTCCTCTATTTTAGTGTGACTGATGATGGTCCTGGAGTTGCTCCAGACCAGCAACACAAAATTTTTGATAAATATGCACAACTTAGCTCAAGGAAAACTGCAAAAGGTCTGGGCTCTGGTCTTGGACTTGCAGTCTCCCAGATGACCATCGAACAACACGGTGGCGAAGTTGGGTATCGAGATGCTAAGCCCAAGGGTAGTATTTTTTATTTTCAGATTCCGTTGAAGAGTCAAGATACACCGGCAGCCCAACCGTCTAACGGTATACAGGCTCGAGCCTGATTTAAAGGTACAATTCCATCCCTTATGACTCGTTCAATTTCCGAGTACGGTCCCATGCATCATAAAACTCGACAGTTTGGCAAAACTGAAAATGGTTGGCCGCTTGAGATATATGAGCCCTCTGGATTAGCCCCAAAAATTCTAATTATGGGATCCATTCATGGTGATGAAAGCCTGTCCACAGTCCTGCTCTCTGAAGCGCTTCGCTCGATTTCCCCATCAGATTTAAAATCAGCCGTGATTCTTTCAGCAAATCCAGATGGTATTCTTGCAGGGACACGCTGTAACGGCAGGGGTGTAGATTTGAATCGAAATTACCCCACCTCAAACTGGGAAGCGACCCCAGTATACTACCGCAATCGTCCAGACGATCCCCAGAATATTGCCTTGAGTCCAGGGCGCAGCGGAGGTTCGGAAACGGAAACCCGAGCAATCATGGAGCTCATAGATGCTCTCCAACCACAGCTGATTGTATCGCTACATGGATTTCTCGCCTGTATTGATGACCCTGACTCCTCATCCATTGCCAATGACATCGCTCTGAGAACTGATATGGAAATGGTTCCCGATGTTGGGTATGCAACTCCTGGCTCATTTGGTTCGTGGTGTAAGGAACACAACATCCCAATTATTACCTACGAACTCCCTTCCACTGATATTCTTAAGATGAAAGAAAAGCATCTTCCTGTTCTAACTGATTTGCTTACCGGTCATTACGAACACAAGTTAAGCTGAGTTTACAAATGAAATGGATGATCACAGATTCAGGCTTAGGTGGTTTATCTGTCTGCGCAGGTTTAGAAAAAACATTACAGCAAAATAATTCAGGGGCAGGTATTGAATTGCTGTATGTCAATGCCACCCCCGATGATCGGATTGGTTATAATGCCCTCAAAACCCAGGCGGAGCGGATCGAACTCTTTGATACATTCCTACACGCTGCCTATTCACGATTTCATCCGGATGAAATTGCCATTGCCTGTAACACGCTTAGCGTGATCTATGATCAAACTTCCTTTTCAACCAACAGTCCAGTTAATGTGAGGGGAATTGTGGATGCAGGGGTGGAGTTGTGCAATCAGAATATGAGAAAAAGGCCAAATGCTGGGCTCATCGTTTTTGCAACTGAGACGACAACAGAAGCAGGAACATATCCCCGTCTCATCGAGGCTGATAGCTCAAGAGTAGTCCCACAGGAATGCCCTGAGTTAGCCCATGCCATATCAAATGATGCCAGTGGTGCTGCTTGTCGAACCTTGCTACAAGAATATGTCAGGGATGCATTGAAGAAATTTCCTGAGACACCCGAGGAAATCTATGCTTTTCTGGGTTGTACACATTATGGATATCAGGAGGGGATGTTTGAGGAGTTATTGGCAAACAAGGGGTCTAAGTCCAGAGCTCTTAATCCTAATGATCTCCTGGTGAAACAACTTGTAAATGCAAGACCATCCAGCCCGATGGATAGGGATACACCCCTCCGCGTTAAATTCATATCCCGCTATTCCATTCCTGAAGCTGAGATCCATGCCATGGAAAGCTACCTGAGAAAAAGTGCTCCACTGACACTGGCTGCCCTACGCAACCAGCTTGTTATCGCTGACTTATTTGATCCCGTTAAATCCTGACAACACATAGCCCGAATCATACCCTGAGTGAATATATCATGATGATATGCGCACATATCATAATGATGATTAAAAGTGGTATCATCTGTGAATAAATGATTCTTGATAATCATTATTAATTCAATAAAAATAATATGATACAAAATGTTTAATGTCTTATGGCATAAGACTTGGATATACTTGAAGGCATGAACAATGATCCTATTATAGAGAAATCAGATTTATCATGAAGTTGGTCATCAAACATCAAATTTTCATGGGTAATGTGTTTAGCCTTTTGCTATCCGCTATCAACGCAATTGCCATCAGTGCTCTGATTCTTTTCTCAGCCCGAATTGAGACAGGTTTATAGGGTTATGAGGGGAATAAATAAAATGACCAGGGAGATCAGAATTATGAAACATACTGCCATCGTCGCCTTTGCTACCTTAATCTTAGCCTGTGGCGCATCTTCGGATACCCATGTAAATAAAAGTATTTCTGTTGCAGATGGTGAACACAAAAAGGGTAGCCTCCGTTCCGTTAATGGTACCATAAATGTGGGTCACGAAGCCATGGTAGATGGTAATTGCACCACCGTTAATGGCAGGATTAGTATCGGTGAGAACAGCCAGGTAGGAGAGATCTCATGTGTTAATGGATCTATCAGTGTTGACCGTAATTCAAAGGCTGAAGAGGTTTCTTGTGTCAATGGATCAATCACTCTGGGCGGGGAAGTTAAAATTGAAGGCGATGTCTCAACGGTAAACGGCTCGATCAAATGTAAAAGCGAGGTGGAAATCGCTGGAAGCATGGAGACAGTCAATGGGAGTATGAATGTAACAGAAACCAGTATTGTTGGTGATATCTCAACGGTGAATGGGAATATAGACCTTACTGAGAAAAGTATCGTGTATGGTGACATCATCATCGATCGTGATCATAAAAGACCAACATTTAAAGGTTATAAAGAACTTGTCATCACCATTGACTCAAAGTCAAAAGTGAAGGGCAATATTGAAGTTAAAGGGGATGATCCCAACGTAAAGGTGATTCTTGCAGGTGGCGGCGAAGTCCTGGGAGATATCATGAACGCAGAGGTTGTCCGCAAATAACAGACCCCCAAAGTGGGTGTCATACAATGAAGGGCCTTCGGGTCCTTTGTTGTTTATACCAGGTTAAGACCTAATTCTGAGCTCTTTTGAGTGCTTTCACATTTCAAAGGGTATCAATATCATCAATTGAGTAAAAAGCAATTCCACTCCTTGTCGTAAATCATTCCCGTTTGCCACAGCCTGGATTTATGCTATCCTACAGGCTATGGAGACTCAAACAATATGCTAATCTATGCAAATGGAAAATGGGTTGAAGCCGAGCACGCTTCCATACCTTTTAACGACCAGGGTTTTCTATATGGAGATAGCCTCTTTGAGACCATCCGGGTAAACCGAGGGAAACCCTTCAGGTTGGATAAGCATCTGGATCGTATGCGTAGTGGTATGAATACGGTTCACATGGATGGAGAATTTCAGCTGGCTGAAATCCCTTCCATCCTGAAGAAATTCATATCAAGCAACCAGTTAGAAAATGCTTTGGCTCGCATCATCATTACCAGGGGAGTAAGTACTGGAACACCATGGAGGTCGACTGCTGATCCGGCGATATATATTTCATCTCGTAGCATAAATGAGGTGACGGATTGGCCAGTGAAAGTTGTATTTCTTGAAGAAAAGAATTATCCCATATTGCGCTTTCACCCTGCTATCAAATCTGGCAATTACCTGGGCAATATGTTGGCAAAAAAGGATGCGGAGGATGCAGGAGCTTTCGAGCCAGTTTTTGTAAATAGAGATGGTTATGTCACTGAATGTGCAATCCGGAATGTTTTCTTTATCAAAGATGGAATTCTTTTAACACCGGCTCTGGAGTTAGGGGTTTTACCAGGCGTTATTCGAGATACCATTATGGAGTTAGCCCAACGTAGAGGTTTGAAAGTAAGAGAATCGCTTATTATCCAGGATGATGTCATGAACATGGATGAGGCATTTATTTCAAGCACAGGTGTTGGTGTGTTACCCGTGCGTTGGGATGGATTCAAATCTGAGTATACCCATAGTGAAGTTTTAAGAAAAGATCTAATTGAATTATTCGAATCAGGAGAATCCTATGTCACATAAATTTGATCCCAGTCGAGCTGAACGGCTCATTTCAGCAGAGCGGTATCAAGAACTCAAACCTGATGTTTTATTACAGATGCTGGGAACTCCCCCAGGAAGTACCATCCTTGACCTGGGCTGTGGAAATGGTTTTTTCACCTTCCCTGCAGCAGCTGCCATGGGTGAAGGAATGGTGATCGCTGCGGATATGTCCGAATCCATGTTGGGTCTCCTAGATCTTAGAAATCCACCCGACAACGTACAACTGTTGCAGGTGGAAGAAATTAAAATGGATATTGAGGATGATTCGGTCGATGCAGCCGTGCTCCTTCATCTTTATCATGAATTTCATTCTCCCTCCGAAAACCTGATGGAACTCAAACGTGTTTTAAAACCTGAGGGTAAGATAATGATCATGGATTGGGACCCGAATGCTGAGCGTGAACGGGGTCCCGCCAAGTCTCATCGAGTTTCAATGGATAAAGTCCTGAAAGATTTAAAGGCTGAGGGACTGGTTATAGATTCCCATCAGAATTATGTAGATGATATCTGGCTGATCATTGCCCACCTCAGCTAGAGGTTGATCAGTAGGAGGGATGGTTAGATAAAAAGATTAAACCCATATTACTTAATCAGCATTCTTATTCTGGTGTTTATGATGTTTATCCTGATTCGCCAGGGTATCTTGTAATGGATCTATTGCTCCACGAT
>JAERTJ010000035.1 GCA_016844945.1 Fidelibacterota bacterium
CCAATCAGAATCGAAATTATGGATAATATTATACCGAATTCTCTCATTTTTTCCCTTTACTCAGTTTAGGCGTAGATAATAATAGCAAGATGCAATGAATCCAAGATGGTGCTTTCTATATGTATAAAGTTTCATCTTTTACTCCCTCATCGTCAAACGTAAGGCCGGTTAGTATTCGTAGAGGGAATTATCCTCGACCCCGAAATCAATGATTTTAAAGTACTCATCATGATAAATATGATTCAAGTGCATCTGACCATTATCTAGGCGATCCCGATTTAGCTCATGGGCAAATACAGCCCCCTCCAAATAGCTTGTGACCTTTTCAAAAGTAAATTTGCTGGGAGCCAGGCAGATGCCATATACTGCGCCTTCCAATTTGATATCATCCCGACAGTAGAGTTGCCCCCATACGGTAGTCCCAGCTTTAATCTGTAGATCATCTTTAGCATAGAGTTCGTTTGTCGTGACAGGCCGATCTTCGGCAGTGAGTGAATCAGTGTGATCAAATCCGAAGTAGGTAGAGTCCTGTACGATGATATCCTTCTTCGTAATTAGAATTATGTTGTCGTCTGCTGTTGTCTTAGCCGATGGAGGTGCCTTCTTTTTTGCTTTAGCTTTCTTTAGGGTGAGTTTCCCGTTGGTGACCAAAATACCTGGAGCATCAATACTACCTCCTGTAATATTGCTACTTTCAATGGTGACATCTCCTTTTACATACACAGTATTATCAGTGTAGATACTTAAATCCAGGGTGGTTTTGCTCCATGTCTTTTTACCATTTATATAATTGCCTGTTGTGCTTGTGATAGCATCAGCTACGGCAATCAGGTCATCATAATAGCTATTGTCAAAATCTGGTAGATATAATTCACCTGTTCCATAGGGATAAAGACCATAGGTCAAATTTGCGTGGTCTCCAGTAGAAACTGTAACCCCGTAGTCAGGATGATGGTAGATATGAGTCGCTTCGCCAACACCGGGGTCACCATAAGTTGTTCCATCTTCTACAACAACATCTTCGCCAAAATAAATGGAGTCATTGAGGGTAAAATCTTTTGTGAGATCAAATTTTTGATTTTTACCTGTATTGACTTCAATGATAGATACATCGGCCCAGGCAGTGAGGAGTGAAAATGCCGCGATGATACGGAAATTACTTTGAGCTTCGCCAATCCGACCTTCGCTCATCACGCGATAAAAATTAGTTGTAAGGGGTGTACCAGATTCATCGGCTGTACTGGTGTCTATTGTTACTGTGCTGTTAAAAAAGTCAAAGGTCCCCAATACATCGCTCTCCCCAAGTTCAGCCTTATGGATACCCCATTCTATCCCGGACATGGCCGTCCAATGGGCTTGACTTGCTGAGTAAACTTCCCCCAGTTCTGCGGACTGGGTAGCGACCTGTCTGAATACCATGGTGACAGTTAAGCCCATAATGAGAGCAATGACAATGGCTATGGCGGAAAACCCAAATCCCGACTGCCCATGCCTTCCATTCTTTTCATGGGCCAGGTTCATAACTTGGTCCGGTTGAGGAGAATATGGGTTCATATTTCGCGTCATATCCTTATCAACGCTCCAATGGCTTGTTATAGATATTCAAATTTTCCGGGTAAACGATAGACAATAAAGAAACACCATCAAAGCCATCATCCATGGTTAGCTTCAGCTTAATCAGGCGGACGAGCTTGAGATCATTAGCACTCAGAGGTGTACTTGCCAGCTCAGCATTATCTCCTCCAAAGTACTGAAATGTCGTGGAGGCATTGATTACGGGAGTAGCCAGGATCTTGGCCGTTCCAATTCCTACTTCAAGACGAGTAAAATCGGAGGAACTGACAGCATAATCCCAGGTATTCCCATATTTATCATTAAATCTGAATTGTTGATCATCAGCGATCACAATATTAGTCGAGTCAGTTATCATACCAGCCTCTCGCTGAAATAGATTTACGGCAGATAACCCGCGAGTTACATATTTTTTGCGATCAGAGACCTCTTCCAAAATTCTAAAGTTGGAAATGATTATTGCGGCCAGGATACCACTTACGATGACCATCAATGACATGGAAATAATGAGCTCAATAAGCGTAAAGCCACTCCGTCTGATTGGTCTTGAGAACAAATCCTGTAGTTTGAATTCAACTCTCATTAAATACCTGCCATGAGTGATGAAAACACCATGGGACTCTCCAGTCCATCATGGTCAACAGATACAATAATGCGCTTAAATGAGGCTCCAGGTCCTACGCTATCGGTCCAACTCGTTGCCAGAGCAACACAATGAACCCTTGTTGTTACTGTAAACCCCAAAAATCCATCGCTGCTAAAATCCCAGCTTGCACCGGCATAATCATCAATATCATCATAGTCCGCAGAAGTGGTTTCACCGGTATCTGTACCATAGGAAGTACTCCAGGGCGAGCTGAGATTTTCGTCATAACGGTGCATACGAATAACATTCATCACTGAATTTCCTAAAGAAACTGCTCGCAAACCCACCTCCACACGGCTACTCATCTGCACATAGTTGTTTTGGGCAACTTGTATGGCGAAGATTGCGATGGCAATGATGCTCAAACCCATAATCATATCTATGATGGAAAAACCAGATTGTGAATGTCTACGGTGTTTCATAAGCCATTCCGGTTTCTGCTACAATAGTGATTGTCCGCGAGTTCAGGACAATGGTCCCTCCGTCTGAAGGTGTCCCCCAATAATTAAATGATACTTCGGAACTCCCGCCAAATGTGGCACTTGAGATTCCAACACCGCTGAAATCATCATCTAAATCCAGGGTGTCTTGTTCTAGGGATTCAGGATCGGGGATGAGCGTCCTGGATCCGGAACTGGGACCTGTAAACAGGGCATAACGATTCCCAGCAGGTTCAACTACCAACCAGGTCGTATCATGTCGACTTATGGCATAATTACGTATGTAATTTATGTCTTGAACAAGACGTTCACTGACTGCCTTTTCTTTGATGTCATCAAGAACACTACCAATCTTCGGGAATACGATAACGGCAACTACGCCTAATATTGAGATGACCAAGGCCAGCTCAACCATTGTATATCCTGATTTAGATGACATGGCTGACATCCGGTCTCACCTAAGGTCTAAAAGTCTGTAATACGCCCGTATCGGGGTCTTCAATCTGTATCCCTGATTGCTCATGGGCTGTTGCTGGTAAAATTGTGTACAAATAGGGGTGGTCGTAGGGATTGTAAATTATTTTTGAGCCATTGAATAACTGGGAAACGGTACGCCCGTCGTAGACAGTGGTTGAGTTGGCCCAGTCATAGGTCATTTTATTGTCCGTAGGTTCATCAGGCCAGACATCACCCTTGCGCTCGATAAAACCCTGCAAGTATAGATTCACAAAGGCTTGCTTAATATTTGAAATATTTGTTTCGGACATGATGAGTTTAGCTTCATTCTGGGTCTCCAGATAGGTAGGGGTCACCACTGCTGCAAGGATACCAACTATGGAGATGGTAACAATCACTTCCAGGAGCGTAAATCCTCGACTCGTCTTCCCCTCTCGACTTTTCCGAAGTGTTGAATCCATATGCTAAGCTCATGTTT
>JAERTJ010000036.1 GCA_016844945.1 Fidelibacterota bacterium
CAAGCGCATTTATGCGCGACGGAAAGAGACGGTTGAACGTTCCTTTGCAGATGCCAAGGAGCTCCATGGATATCGCTATGCTCACTACAGAGGTCTTGCCAAGATGCAGGAACAGGGCCTGATGGTTGCTATTGCCCAAAATATCAAGAAGATGGCTCTCATCCTGGATAGAACGGGGCGCTTTTCTGCAATATGGGTCTATTTACGACGTTTTTTTACCCCTCAGGCTTCTCAGAAGCTTGTTACAGCATTTTCATACACATACTCACCAAAAACTGTTTTTGCCGTCTAAAACCAACCTAAAGCAAGAAACCCACCGAAAGGGCGGGTTTCTCCACGAACTGAAACCCGTATTGATTCGGGTGTTTTTTTTATGAGTGAATATGAATCTGTTCCTGGAAAAATATTATTCTGGGTCAACCCAACTCTCTAAGAGCTTGCCGTTCCCAGCCATATTGATCAATTGTTGTTGTAAGACTTCCAAAGGTGCCAGCGGGCCTGTTTTGATCTTTGCAATGAATAATGGCAGCATATCATGGAGATATACACCCAATCTGGGTACAAACTCACCAGACCATTTTGGCAATTTTGCAAGTGGATACGAAATGGCTATTTTTGTATATCCGGCTTGCTCAATATCTTCCAGGAGATCATTGCTCCAGGCGTTGAAGGGTGGACAAAAAGTGGTGACCTCCTTACCCAGACGCTCCTCAATCTCCTGCTTCGAGCTTCGCAACTCATCTTTTAACTGCTTGGGACTCATTCCAATTAATCTTCTATGGGTGCGACCGTGTGAGCCTATCTCCCAACCTCGCTCGTGGAGAATGCGTAATTCGGTCCAGTCCATATGGGTGACCTGTTTTGCCGCCGGGAAATAATCCCAGGTATTCTTTTTTCCCACATAGTCCGTGATGGCGAAGACAGTAGCAACGCCTCCAATCTCATCTAATACAGGAGCTGCATGCTCCATAACAGATGAATATCCATCATCGAATGTTACCAGAATTGGATTTTCTACAGAATCGAGATCTTTAATTCGGGAAAAAGAAAAGCCCAAACGTTGGAGAGCCAACATCTGGGCTTTAAACTGCTGTGGAGTAGTTGTTGTTAATCCCCATTCAAAGTTTTCAGAGACCTTATGATATACCAGGCCCCTGTTATAAACAGGGATTGACAAATTTAGCTCAACACCTGATCAAGTGGTGTATACTCTAGTCCAAACGCTTCAGCTACAGCTTCACAAGTTACCTTACCATCAACCATATTCAGACCGGGAGCAAACCCATCATCTGAGTTCAGAGCATCTTTAACACCCATGTTGGCCAGTTTGATAACATATGGCAAAGTAGCGTTGGTTAATGCTTTTGTAGAAGTGTAAGGTACAGCACCTGGCATATTAGCCACACAATAGTGAACCACACCATCAACCACGAATGTTGGATTTTCATGGGTGGTGGGCTTACAGGTCTCAACACACCCTCCCTGATCCACTGCAACATCAACAATCACTGATCCTGGTTTCATCAGACTTAGCATTTCACGCGTGATGAGTTTAGGAGCTTTGGCTCCAGGCAGTAAAACGGCACCAACGACAAGATCAACTTCTGGTAATAATTTTCGAATATTTGCCGGTGAACTATAGATGGTGGTGACATTCTTAGGTAGAATATCATCCAGATAGCGTAATCGATTTAAATCAAGATCCATAATCGTTACATTTGCACCCATGCCAGCTGCTATTTTGGTTGCGTGGGTACCAACAGTACCTCCGCCAAGGACCAGAACAGAAGCAGGTCTAACTCCAGGAACGCCACCTAAGAGAACACCTCGGCCACCAAGGGTATGTTCCAGAAATTTTGCACCTTCTTGAGTTGCCATGCGTCCGGCAACCTCACTCATGGGCTCCAGGAGTGGTAATTTGTTGTTTTTATCTTCAACGGTTTCATAAGCAACTGCCCAGGCTTTGGTATCCAGGAATCCCCGAGTAAGTGATTCATCAGCAGCAAAATGAAAATATGTAAAGACAATCTGCCCTTCACATGTGCGGGCAATCTCTACGGGTTGTGGTTCTTTCACCTTAACGATCATCTCCGCATCAGCCCAGATCTTATCGACATCTGCTTCGATGGTAGCGCCAGCACTGAGGTACATCTCATTGGTGAATCCACTATTGATACCACCATTGTCTTCGACGATGACTTTGTGACCATTAGCTACCAACAATTCAACTCCACCTGGAGTCATTGCAATACGATTCTCGTTCGTTTTAATCTCTTTCGGTACTCCGACGATCATATTCGCCTCCTATAATAATACTTGGTCAGCTAGCTGAGCCCCTAACCTGGTGTATTCCCCTGAGCCCCGTTTGCCGGTTCCAATATGCTTGTGAAAAACCTGGAGGGATTGAACAATTCCCGTGCCAATACTTGAATTCTGTCTATATCAATTGCTTCAATTTTTTCAAGAAATTTGTCCAGACTAATATTCTGACCATAATATATCTGCTGTCGTCCCAAACGCATCATTCTGCGCTCCATGGATTCGTCACCCATGACGATACCTGATTTGTATTGTGCCTTGACCATTTCAAGCTCTGCATCATTGACAGGATCATCAACCATTTTCTGCAATTCTTTAAAGGTGAGATCCACGGCAAGTTCCTTCTTCGCAGGATCTGTAGCCAGATAGACACCAAAAGACCCCGTATCGCGATACAGATTCACAAAGGAAAATATTTGATATGCCACCCCATGAGCTTCTCTAATGTTCTGAAACAGTCGAGAACTCATTCCTCCACTCAAAATTGAGTTTAGAACAGCAATGTCATATCGTCGCTCATCAAAAACAGAGAATATGGGAACTCCAGTGATGAGGTGACACTGTTGAATGTCCTTTGTGCGTGTCTCATTTCCCGGGACATAACTATCCACTTCAAATGCCTCAAATGCATTCACCCCACGATTGGGTCTGTCATACCGAGATTCAATCATGCTAACCAATGCATCATGATCCACATATCCCGCAGCTACAATAATGGTATTGTCAGGACTATAATTTTCATCCAGATATGTACCGAGTGCATCTGGAGTAAAGCCCTGAATGGATTCTTCGTTTCCCAGGATCGGTTTTCCCAATGAATTCTCAGGGTAGAGAAATTCCTCAAAGGTATCAAAGGCTGACTCTTCAGGAACATCCCTGCTATCCCGCAATTCATCCAGTACCACTGATTTCTCCCGATCCACTTCTTTTTCAGGGAAAGTTGGATGGAGTAAGAGGTCAGATAAGACGTCTACTGCATCTTCGAGATACTCGCTAAGGAAACGCGCATGATAACAGGTGTATTCTTTTGTGGTAAAGGCATTTAAGTGCCCGCCCACACTTTCCAGGGAGGAAGCAATTTCAAAAGTAGAACGATTCTTCGTACCTTTAAATACTGTATGTTCTAGAAAGTGAGAAATGCCAGATAAACTGGCTGGCTCATAGCGACTTCCGGCACGTACCCAGAAGCCCAAAGCCACCGAACGGACTGTGTCCACCGTTTCAGTAACGATGGTCAGTCCGTTCGATAGAGTCGATTGTCTACGAAGTGAGGTCACTTCTGTAATTTACCGACGATTATTATCCCGGCCACGTCCGCGATCTCTTCCGCCTCTTCCACCACGATTATCCCGTTGAGGACGTGGTTTCTTAGGTGGTTCGACGTAACCTTCTGGCATTTCGAGAAGTGCCTTGCGACTCAGGTTGTAACGTCCGCTATCATCGACTTCCGTCAGTTTAACCTGAACCGTGTCACCGATATTTAGCACATCTTCAACCTTGTCAACCCTGGCATATTCAAGATCACTGATATGGATCAAGCCTTGTTTGCCTGGTAGGAATTCAACAAATGCACCAAAAGTCATGATTCTCACAACCTTGGCTTCAAATATCTCACCCTTTTCAGGTACACGTACGATCGCTTCGATGCGAGCTGCTGCGGCTTCTGCGCCTTCAGAGCTTTCAGCAAAGACAAATACGATACCTTCCTGGTCGATTTCAACTGTTGCACCTGTATCAGCCTGGATTGCTTTAATGATCTTACCCTGAGGTCCAATCACATCACCAATCTGATCTGGCTTGATTCGGATGGTAATAAAACGTGGTGCATGAGGAGATAATTCCTCACGGGCCTCAGGCATGGCTGCTTCCATGATACCGATGATGTGCTCACGACCTTCTTTGGCCTGGAGCAGAGCTTCAGTCATCAATTCAGCGCTGATACCTTCAATCTTCAAATCCATCTGGATGGCATTGATACCGTCTTTAGTACCCGTAACCTTGAAATCCATATCACCGTAGTGATCTTCGTCTCCGAGTATATCTGAAAGCACTGAAAAACGTTTTCCATCACTGATAAGACCCATGGCAATTCCAGCAACAGTTTTACTGGTTGGAACACCAGCATCCATAAGGGCTAATGAGCCACCGCAAACACTGGCCATTGATGATGAACCATTTGATTCAAGAATCTCTGATACCAATCTCACGGTATATGGGAAATCTTCTTTAGCAGGCATGAAATTCTTCAAACTGCGTTCAGCCAGGTTTCCGTGACCAATTTCGCGACGACTGGTGAATCCAATTCTACCAGTTTCACCAACACAATAAGGAGGAAAATTGTAATGCAGGTAGAAAGACTTCTTATAGTCTTCATCCACATTATCAATGATCTGCTCATCGAGTTTTGTACCGAGTGTAGTTACTACCAATGCCTGAGTTTCACCTCTTGTAAAAAGAGCTGAACCATGGACACGTGGCAAGACACCAACTTCAGCTGTGATCTTACGGATATCTTTCAATCCCCGACCATCAACTCGCTGACCTTTAGCCATGATGCGTTCACGAATATTGGCTTTAAGCCTTTTATCAAAAACTTCCCCAACCACTTTCAGGTGATCCGGGTAAGTTTCTTCATATTTGGCAAGAAGTTCATCTTTAGCAGCGTTTCTAGCTTCTTGACGCTCCAGCTTGAGGATGATTGAGTTCAGTTCTGTCAGTTGAGCTTCATCAATAGCCGCATCCACATCAGCCTGGATAGC
>JAERTJ010000037.1 GCA_016844945.1 Fidelibacterota bacterium
GACTTCTTGGTCTTACGCAATCTGCAATCTACCTCACGGTTGGAGCTTTTGCAGGAAACTACTTTGATTTGTCAATCATTACACCGGCTATTGGGTTGCTTTATTTTGTCTACTTTATACTGGGATATCTATTATATGCTGGTATTTATATTGGTGTAGGTGCTCTTTTTGATTCAGAACAGGAAGCACAACAAGCCATTCAAATCATCACTTTCGTGGCAATTATCCCCATCATACTCTGGACTCTAGTCATTGAAAATCCAAACTCTGACCTGGTGAATATTTTGTGTTACCTACCACCTGTGACACCCTTTTTTATGATGGTTAAAATATCAGTGGGTGAAACGACGCTCCTGCAGGTATTGTCTACTATTCTGGTGTTAATGGTGAGTGTATTTGGGACTATTCGTTTGTCTGCAAAAGTTTTCCGAACCGGTATTTTATTATACGGAAAACGGATCACTTTACCCGAGATATTTAGATGGATTAAGGCATAGTTAAAATGGTGAACTGTTGTTCTTGACATACCTTGCGGTGCATTTATCTTCTGCAGGTTTATAAATAAGAATTGAACGCCAAGGGAGATATAATGGCCGAAAATGTAAAAGAATTTACCGATAGCAACTTCGCAGAAGAAGTTATCAACTCCGAATTACCTGTTCTCGTTGATTTTTGGGCTGTATGGTGTATGCCCTGTAAAATGGTGGCACCAGTTGTTGCTGAAATCGCTAACGAATATGATGGTAAACTCAAGGTCGGCAAACTTGATGTGGATGGAAATCCAGAAGTTGCACAAAAATATGGCATTCGGAGCATACCCAGTCTTTTAATATTTAAGAATGGTGAAGTTGCACAGATGCTGGTGGGGGCTGTTCCAAAACCGCAAATCACTGCAAAGGTCGACGCAGTTATTGGCTAATCTCCTTATCGATATTTTCAAAAAAGAGGTCATTCATTGGATTGACCTCTTTTTTTTATCCCATCAAAAAAAGTTTCCAGATTTATTCTCCGCTCGGTGAAGTAAGTCTTATATTGAATCGTTATTCGGGGTGCCCGGTGACTCCCGCGGAGTCCGGGCTGAGATCAAACCCTTTGAACCTGATCTGGATCATGCCAGCGTAGGGAGAAAATATGTACCACATTTTTGTTCTTTTTGTTTCCATCCTTTTTCTATCCAATTCCGTCCTATCACAATCAACATCGATCCAGGCTGTTGTTGTAGATGCTGAAAGCAATCTTCCCCTCGAAGGATGCGAAATCCTTTGTGGTTCACAGGGCACGATCACAGATGCGATGGGTCAATTCTCATTCGATAATGTTTCACATTCTGAAATTCAAATCCAACACATTGGTTTTGAATCTTTGACCCTCCCTTTGAATGAGATAACACCTGTTATACATCTTGTCCCCATCACAATGATGGGTGAATCAGTAAAAATCTATGGTGCACTGACGACACAATCTCTCATTGACTCTGAATCTGGGATTTCGGTGATCAGCCAACGAGATATCCGTAATTCCAGTCAACCCCATTTTCAGGCGTTGATCAATTCTGTCCCTAATCTCAATTGGGCAGGGGGTAGTTCTAGACCTCGTTATTTTCAAATTCGAGGAATTGGTGAGCGATCACAATACGCAGGTGACGGACCACCTAACTTCTCTGTAGGCTTAAGCGTTGATGATCTGGATTTGAGTGGTATTGGAATGGCTGGGATGACATTTGATGTGGATCGTGTTGAACTCTTCAGGGGACCTCAGTCCTCAATTTACGGACCCAATGCGCTAGCAGGATTTATCGTAATGAGATCTGTAGAACCCGGGGAACATTCAACCAATTTTGTGACTGTGTCTGCTGGTTCTGGAAACACGCTGAATCTGGGTGTTGCTCTTGATCTGGTGAATCATCCCGCTCTAAAGGCTCGTATGGCGTTTTACCGGGGCTATAACAACGGGTTTCGTAAAAATGAATACCTGAATAAGGACAACACAAATGAACGCCAGGAAACAATGAGTCGTCTCAATCTCATCTGGCAACCCGCATCAGCATTCAGGATTAAAACAACACTCCTTAATGTCTTCCTCGACAATGGCTATGATGGATGGAGTCCTGATAACAGCCCCTACACCACATACACAGATAAACCTGGAAAAGACAGCCAGAAATTATTTGGTGGGGTAGTGAATCTAAGGTATGACTTTGGAGTAAGAACTTCGCTAAATGCGATATTGAGCCGATCAGAAGCTGATATTGAACACAGCTATGACAGCGATTGGGGAAATGATGACTTTTGGTCTCAAGAACCCTATAGCGTTGAGGGCTGGAGTTATGATTACTTTGATCTGATCAATCGCGATCGAGAAACAATGACTCAGGAACTTAGGTTGAGGCATCTTTCATCTGGTGAGCGAATTAGAATCATCCTTGGTGCCTACCATAAAAGTCTCACTGAGCAAGACGATGCTCAGGGATACTTGTTTGGAGGGGATGAATCGTCCCTTCTGAGTGAATTCCTCCTCAATAATCAATCGTTTTATGGGCAATTTGATTTCATGCCAAATCAAAAATTCAAGATTTCTACAAACTTTCGTGTTGGGGTACGAAACACTGACTATAACGATGACAAAATGACCTCATTCGCCATAAAAGATCAACTCAACGGTGGGAAGCTGGCATTGCTTTATAAGTTTAACCAAAGAACCATGGCCTTTGTAAATGCAGCCAGGGGATTCAAAGCAGGAGGAATCAACCAACATCCACGGATAATAGAAGCTCATCGACCATTTAAACCAGAATACGTAAATAATTTTGAATTGGGTTACCGTGGCTTTTCCAGGATCTCAATGGTTTCCCTGGTAGGATTCTATACTCAACGGATGGATCAACAAGTATCTCTCTCCAGTCAGCAAGACCCCTCAGATCCTAATAGCTTTACTTATTATATAGGGAATGCTTCCTCGGGTTATGTCACTGGTTTAGAATCCGAATTCAGAATGCAACTCGGAGAAAAAATTAATCTTTCAGGTACATTAGGCCTGCTCAAATCCCAAACAGATGAGTATTCATTTGAGGTCTCTGCGAGTGAGTTCATTACTTTGGGTGATCGTGAGTTTGCTCATGCACCAAAATACTCTTATCGGTTCGGCGCTGATTACATTCTCAATAAAGCAGTCTCCCTGAGCATTGATTATGCCCGGAAGGATGCGTTCTATTTTTCAGAAAGTCATGATCAGATGTCCAAGCCCTACCAGACCCTGAACTCCGTTTTGACTTATCGCTGGAATGAGTCCATCATGTTGACTGTATGGGCAGACAATGTTCTGAACACTCAATATGCAACCCGAGGGTTTTATTTTGGTCTTGAACCACCGAATTATGAGGATAAGCTGTATATGAGCTATGCAGATCCACGCCAGGTTGGCGCTACACTCAGGTATACATTTTGAGTATTTAGATCAACCTGAATACTTTATTTAGAATCCAGCAATATGGCTCAAATAAATATGACACTATTTGGTGTTGCATATCCTATGTTATCACGAACAAAGTGGAGCGAGTATGCAAAATATTGATATAATTGTTGGTGTCCGACCGGATTTTATTCAAGCCGCAGCTTTGAATCTTGCGATTCAAGATAGTGATAATCCTACTGAATTTCGGTTTGTCCATACCGGCCAGCATTATGACGCTGAACTGAGTCATACACTGTTAGAGCAACTTAACTTTACAACGATCTCAATCTTTCTGGAGATTGACAGGATCGAAGGTGTTGGAAAACTTGCTTCAATAATGACCGCTTATGAGAATCAGATTCTCCTGGATCGCCCAGATCTTGTGGTTGTGATTGGAAACTCAGACTCAGCCCTGGGGTGTGCATTGGTTGCCGCTAGAAACAGAATTAGAATTGCCCATATAGATGGCGGGGTCAGGTGTCATGACCTATCCCTTGCAGAAGAACAAAATGATGTAATGATCGACCGACTATCAAGCATCCTTTTCACTTCAAATGAAGAGTCTGTAATCAACCTCATCCGTGAGGGCTTTGATAATTCCCAGATACTTGAAGTTGGAAACCTGCGTGCTGATGCTGTGTTTCAAAATTTAGGTTATGCTGAAGATAGCACTATTTTGAGCCGTTATGGTCTTGAACAAGGATCCTATATTGTGGTTACCCTGCACCATGATCATATCTTGAGCAACAGAGACTTTCTCACGGCATTTTTTATGATGCTTGAACAACTCTCTGAAGGACTCCGCATTTATGTCGTCCTTCATCCAAAATCCCTTCTGCTCCTTGAGGAAACACCTGAAATATTATTGGATACTACAGAAAATCTCCAGATTATTTCATCCCAGGACTATCATGACATGTTAAAGCTTACCAAAAATGCAGCACTGGTAGTAACTGATTCTCAAGGCCTTCAGGAAGAGACCACTATATTAGGTGTCCAATGTCTCACCCTGGGTCACACCTCAAATCGTCCAATCACCCTATCCCGAGGAACCAACACACTGATAGGTTATGATGTGGATGTGTTGCGAGATAAAATTGTCTCCATAATAGACGGCGACAGAGTTGATGGTTTTCCAATCGACAATTGGGAAGGAAAAGCCGGACAGAGAATCGCAAAAATTCTTTCAGAACTCTCCTAATCAGTCGATAATATCACGAGCCGAATGCTGATAATCGCATGCTTTAATGATGAAATGATCTGAAAACTGGTATTATTTATGAATCATGATCCCAAAAAGAAAACCCGCGTTCTCATCGTTGAAGACGAAAGGCTCGCCGCAGAGGATTTGTCCATCCGCCTCGAGCAACACAATTGTGAGATAGTTGGAATTGCGGGTACAGGTCCTGATGCCATAAGAATATCTGAAGAAAAAAATCCTGAGATCATACTCATGGATATCCAATTGCGTGGAGATATGGATGGAATTGAGACAGCCAGACGGATCCACGAACAGCAACCCATTCCAGTCATTTTCGCGACAGCATATGGGGATGATGCACATATTTCCATGGCTCTGGAAAAGGCTGATCCTTATGGATTTCTTCACAAACCGGTAGATGATCAAGCTGCTTACACCATGATTACCATCGCTCTTTCCAGATTTGCAAATGACCAGGCAATATTGCGAGTGAATGACCTGTTACAAATCAAAGGAGCCATCCTCGGTAAATTGAGATCATCGGATTCACTTGATGATATATTGTATCGATTTAATGAGGCTATGGGTAAGGTCAAAATATTTGATACATACTGGGTAGCGCTCTGGTTTACCGGTGATCAACTTTCAACAGGTAAGTCTGAATCACTGAGTGATGAAGTCTTCTCAACCTATTGTGCTGAAATAACAAAAACCCAGCTTGGGTTTGATAACCCAATCATGCCAGATAGCATCATGAACTCGATTATGGGTGGTGATAATTTTTATACGCCCATGGTAGTTGAAGATCAAGTCGTTGGTTTGTTTGGCTACAGTTGGGCTTTTGAAGGAGATGACTATACTCAAGAAGAGTTGGTTATCTCAGATATCTCTCAATTCTTTTCACAACGCATTAATAATCTCTTGCTCAAACAGGAGCGGGTGCGCACTCAAGGGAGAATTGCTGAATCGGAGGCTCAAATCACTGCTATTGTGGAACAATCCAGCACAGGTATTTATCTGGTAGATAGTAGTTCTAAGTTTGTTTATGTTAATGATCGATTCTGCGAAATACTCGACCGTCCGAGGAGTGAAATAATCAATCATGAATTTATGGATTTTCTCGGGGATTCCCGTGAGCTGGTTATAAGATATTATAAAGCACGTCAAGCCGGTGAAAATCCACCCAGCGAATATGAAATCAACATTATCCAACCTGACGGCAGTGTACGGGATGTCATTCTCTCAGCAAATTCTTTTGTAGACAGCTCCGGTGCTGTCAAAAGTACAGGCCACATACTGGATGTGACGGATCAAAAATTAGCGACCATTGAGTTGAAAAAATTGAGTCAGGCTGTTGCTCAAAGTCCAGTTATGACGATAATTACCGATATTGAAGGTAATATCGAGTACGTAAATACACGCTTTACTGAAATTATGGGGTATACAGCCGAAGAAGTCTTAGGGCAGAATCCCAGAATGTATAGTTCTGGTAAACATGATAAAGCCTTCTATAAAGAACTGTGGGACACAATTAATACAGGGGCTACGTGGTCAGGTGAGATCATCAATTCAAAGCGTAATGGTGAATTGTGTTGGGAGCGATTAACCATTTCGCCCATGCGAGATACAAATAATAAAATCACTCACTTTATTTCAATGAAAGAGGATATTTCCCAACAGAAAAGGGAACAGGAAAAATCTGAACGTGACCAAAAATTACGTGATGTGTTATTCGCTATCACATCAGCAGCTATAAATGCAGAAGATGTAACCATCCTGTATGAAAATATTTACCACTATATCAGCGATATTATAAGTAGCTCTAACTTCTTCCTGGCACTACTTAATTCTGACGATAACACCTTATACTTCCCATTTGACAGGGACTATTACGGAACCGGTATGCCTGATAGCATTCCCTGTGACCCTGAAACCTCCCTCACCGCTCGTACCATTACTACAGGTAAAACCATTCACGTAGGGCAAGAAGAAATCCGAAAATTGATTGGTGTTGGACAAGTCATATTAGAAGGAGATGTACCAAGTGTTTGGCTGGGAATCCCCCTCAAAGTCAAGGACGATGTCATTGGCGCACTGGTTCTCCAGGAATACAACGGTCTTTCCCATTACGAGAATGAAGATGTTCGTCTCCTCGATCTGGCTGCTGGTCAGGTCGCCTTGACTATCGACCGAGCCCGCAAGGACAATTCGTTGCGTACATTGGCTACTGAGTTGGCCAATGCAAATAGCATGAAGGAACTACTTCTGGATGTAATCACGCATGATCTTCGGAATCCAGCTGGCGTGATAAGCTCTGTTTCAGAGATGTTGATGGCTGAAGATGATGAAAATGATATTTATGACCTGCTCATAAATAGCAGCGAAAGTCTAATGAAGGTTATCGAAAACGCCACAGTTCTTTCAAAATTGAGCCTTGGCGAGAAAATATCCAAAACCGAAGCAGACCTGGTTCAAATGCTTACTGAGATAGGCAGTGAGTTCACTTCTCAACTCGCTACAGCTGGCATGCGACTCCATCTTGATTTTCCAGAGTCTCTAATTCACACATTCAATCCCATACTATCAGAAATTCCAAAGAACTACATTAGCAATGCTATAAAGTATGCTGCAAATGGTGGAGAGATCTGGATGAAATTAGGATATGAAGACGACCAGCTTGTATTCAGAGTGGATGATAAGGGATCCACGATATCACCTGAGAATAGAGATGCTGTTTTCCAACGATCCGTTCAACTCTCGAAAGGTGAAAAGAAGGGGAGGGGATTGGGTCTAGCAATTGTTAAAAGGATTGCAGAAGCACATGAAGCAGAGGTTGGAATCGAAGAATCACCCATGGGCGGAAATAGTTTCTATCTTAAATTTAGCTCTGTATCCTGACAAATTCTTACAATCAGCTAAAAATCAATAATTTAATACTGCTAGCCTGGGCCGGTTTTCACGTCATATTTCCTTTGTGTTTGATGCCGGATATTCAAGCTTATATTGCGCCCTATGATTAGAACTGACGTCCGAAACTTTTGCATTATTGCACACATCGATCATGGGAAATCAACCCTGGCAGATCGACTTTTAGAAGAAACCCACACACTATCCAATTTGCAGATGATGGATCAGGTTCTGGATGATATGGACCTCGAGCGGGAACGTGGAATTACCATCAAATCCCACCCCATTCAGGTTAAGTATGGTGCAAATGATGGCATCGATTACACATTAAACCTCATCGATACCCCAGGACATGTGGACTTCAGCTATGAAGTTTCTCGAAGTCTTGAAGCCTGTGAGGGCGCTTTACTCCTGGTTGATGCTGCACAGGGGGTTGAAGCCCAAACCGTGAGTAACGCCATGCTCGCCATTGATAGTGGGCTTGAAATCATTCCAATTATCAATAAAATTGATTTACAGGCAGCTCAAATAGATAACGTGAAATCACAAATCGTAGACCTGCTTGGATGCGATGAGGATGAGATTATCCAGGCCTCTGCAAAAGCCGACATTGGTATTAAAGAAATCCTGGAAGCCATTATAGACCGCATCCCTGCGCCAGAAGGCAATGATGATGTACCACTGCGTGCCCTGGTGTTTGATAGTACCTACGACGCCTATCGTGGAGCTATCGCTTATGTTCGAGTCCTGGAAGGTCAGCTCAAATCTCGAGAAATTATGAGATTTATGGCCAGTAAAGATGAGCATGAAGTTGCTGAGCTGGGCTATTTCAAATTGAAAAAGGTAAAAGGGGACACCCTGCGAGCCGGAGATGTTGGATACATCATCGCAAATATAAAAAATATCAGTGAAATCCGTGTGGGTGACACTGTGACCACAGCCAAACATGGTGCTGAAGAAGCACTTTCTGGTTATCGTGAAGTCAAGCCCATGGTTTATTCTGGTGTCTACCCGATTATTTCTGACGATTATGCCAATCTCAGACAAGCTCTTGAAAAGCTGAATCTTAACGATGCAGCCCTGACATGGGAACCTGAAACCTCAAGTGCACTGGGCTTTGGTTTTCGCGTCGGATATCTCGGCTTGCTTCATATGGAAATTGTCCAGGAACGTCTTGAGCGGGAATTCGCCATTGATCTGATAACCACTCAACCCAACGTTGAATTTCAGGTACACCAGAAAGATGGTTCCATGAGCCTGGTGGATAAACCAAGCGATTTACCCGAACCAGGTGATATTGACCATATCGAAGAACCCTATGTAGATGCTGAAGTGTTAACACCTCCCGAATACATCGGGAATTTGATGAAGCTCATTATTGATAAACGCGGTGTGTACAAATCAACTCATTATCTGGATGAATCAAAAGTTCAGATTTATTTCGAGATCCCGCTGGCAGAAATCATATTTGATTTTTATGACCAGCTCAAAAGCACTTCAAGAGGGTATGCTTCCTTCGATTATGAACCCATAGACTTTAGAAAAGGGGCTCTGGACAAGTTAGATATTCTTATATCTGGAGAACGTGTAGATGCACTCTCACAGATTGTGCACAAAGACAAAGCCTATGACCATGCACGGAAGCTCTGCGCAAAGCTTAAAGAGTTGATCCCGCGCCAACAATTTGAAATCGCAATCCAGGGCTCTATTGGCCAAAAGATCATCGCTCGTGAAACGGTGAGAGCGCTGAGAAAAAATGTGACTGCAAAATGTTATGGTGGTGACATCACACGTAAGCGTAAGCTGCTGGAGAAGCAAAAAGCAGGTAAGAAGCGTATGAAACAGGTTGGAAGTGTGGAAGTCCCTCAGGAAGCATTTCTGGCAGTACTCAAACTCAATGACTAACCCAGTGCATTAATCAACATTTAATCAGGTGTTGCATGCCTAAAAAAGTTTCTCCGCTCAGGCAATACTTACACAGCTCCCAAACCATCCACTATAGTCTAATCCTGACTCTGCCTGCATTGGCAATCTATGAATTGGGTGTATTGATTCTTTTTCGAGACTCATTTTTCGAACTCCGCAACACCGGTGAAGTCCTTCTCAGAAGTCTGTTTGAATCTATCGGTTTACGGAATCCCCTGGCTGTTTCACTTATCCTGCTTGCGATATTCCTCATCGTAATGGTACGCGGCTATAAAATTGAAAAAAAACAGGGAATCAAAGCCGACTATATTATTTACATGTTACTGGAAAGCATGTTTTGGGGTTTTCTTCTGTTTATGGCACTTCAAATGTTCACGCGGCTACCCCTACAGGTTTATAGTTTCGAGGACAAAATATCAAACATTAATCTGGCCATAGGAGCAGGTATTTTTGAAGAACTCATTTTCAGGCTGGTTATTATCGGCGCAATGATGGTCATTTTTACTCGTGGTCTGAATCTCGTCCATCACTGGTCCATTATTCTGGCAATACTTCTCTCAGCAATTGTATTTGCCGCATTCCATCTTCTTATGGAGCCTTATTCATTTCCAGTGTTTATGCAACGTGTGGTGGGAGGTATTCTATTGGGGAGTCTATTCTATCAACGAGGGTATGGGGTTAGCGCATACACACATATAATATATAATATTCTCATTCTGGCTGAATCCTGGTGAGTCTACCTGCTTGATAAATTGGAACGATTTGCAATTGAGGATCGTTTACTGTCAATTAGGGAAAATAAATCAAAACCATTTTTGCATATATTTCAATGACACAACGAAGAATATCTCATCCGCTTTCAATGGTTTTTTTCGTGTGTCTTATGATGTTTACTCAGCCATCTCATGCTACTGAGATGCTCAGGGATTCACTAGATACCGATGATTCGTTGAAAATTATTGTTGGTAGCGATACCCTGGCATTGAAAAAGATATATGTGTTGGATTTCCCCCTGTATATCGCTGAGAATGACAGCAGTGCGAAAGAGAAATCAACTCAAGAAAAACCACGTGGGGAGGCTACTGAAAAAGGTCTAGCTGCAACAGGTAGTATCAGTCGCGGAATTCAAGTGTCAAGCAATGCATCCGTCTCTCTCCAATCAAGTATGTATCTCAAGATCAGTGGGGCTCTCAGCGAAAATTATAGAGTATCTGGTGTTCTAACTGACAAAACATCTCCGCTGCAACCCATTGGCAATACAAGACGTCTAAATGACTTTGATCGCGTCTATATCGGTATTGATGGACCGCAGCTGAATGCTGCCATCGGTGATATTGACCTGAAACTGAGCAATGGGAAGTATGGTAAGCTGGATAGATCGATTGAAGGGATCACAGTAGCTGCTCAACACTCACATTATGGTGCCAATGCGGCTCTTGGATTCAGCTATGGCAATTATCATTTACTTCAAATGCAGGGGAAGGATGGCAAGCAGGGTCCTTATCGTCTTACTGGGAAAAATGGTGAGAAGTTCATCATTGTACTTGCTGGTTCCGAGCAGGTAAAGGTAGATGATCGTACCCTGGAACGTGGTGAGGATGCAGACTATATCATCGATTATAATGCCGCCGAAATACATTTTACTCAGAATAAAATATTATCCAGCAATTCACGCATATCCATTGAGTTTGAATACGTCCCGGATATTTATCTCGCATCATATTCATTTGGGAAGCAACTCATGAGTGCAGGTGTATCCTATGGTGACCAGGCAGGCTCCCCATTTTTTGTTTCGGTTGCGTTCAGGGATTTGCGTGATGACAGGAACAATCCGCTTGGGAACATAAATAGTAGTGACCTTGAAGCAATCTTCAGCCCCTTACCAACTTCAACGGATACTGTTCATCAGAATTCGATAATTGTGGATTCGATTAATGGTTCATATTCGATGGATCCACAGGGTTTTCTGGTATATACAGGGGTCGCACTGGGAGAATATTCCGCTCAATTCAATTATGTTGGCCTTGAGAGGGGTCAGTATAGAAGAGAATTGGATCGTGATGGAAACTTCTATGTTTTTGATCTGGTGAATGGTGAATATCTACCGACGAATCAATATTTTGCACCTCGTGCCTTGTCGATCCTCTCATTATCAAGTGGCTTTAATTCAAAATACATCGATGCAGCATTAGATTTGGGTGTCTCACAGGAAGTTAATAATACCTATTCATCTGAACCTGAATCTGTGAATAAAATCGCCTGGGATGGAAGTGTGGGAACAAAAGCCCAAAGCTTCGAAATAAAGGTGGGTGATAAATATTATGAATCGGGATTTGTGAGTCATGATGTGCTGGAATCCGTTGAATATTATCGAAAATGGCAAATCTCTCCACGGATTGCGGAAGAAGAAGATTTGAAATATGGTGTCATCCGTATTGGTGAACTCAATAAAAGTTATATCAAAACCTCAGGCGCACAATTTACCAGATCTGATGAGGTGATCGGTGAACAATTTCAAGTAGAAACAAAAACGAACACGGATAAGGCACTTTCTCTTGGGTATAATTCGGTTATCACCCAGATGGATACTTCTCTGAGTCAGACACATAACTTTCAATCAAAATTAAATACTGGCAGGTTGTCAACTGACTTGAGAGTTGATGTGGAGGTGGGGAATACCTCAGATTATTACCCGGTCAATGATCACGTAAATGCTGGTATTGGGCTCAACTATAAGGTGAATCAAACAGACCTCATTGAAGTCAATTATGATCAAAGACAGGATTATCGCCAAACAAACCAGGATCATTCAGTTCTATCCACATCAAACCTGCACCAATGGAGTGATAGGCGACAGGATTGGTCAGGAGAGTATCAGTTTAAGGACCTTTTGAACACATCAGGTAAGCTCTCAGGTAAGTATCGTGAGCATCAAGCTGATACGAACGCTGCTACAACCTACTATTTAGGAAATCTCCAATTCACTGGAAAGATGCTGAATGATCGCGTAAGATTTCAGGAGAATTACACCATCGATGAAGAACATATCCCACGGTATGATTACCATTATCTGGAGGTTGATACGGGATATGGTGACTTTAGTTACGACCCATACATAAGTGATTATATCCCTGTGACCGGGGGACGATTTATCAGGCAGCGTATCTTCTCTGATGTTGAGGAACAGGTAAGAAAACGCGAAAACAAGACCCGTATCGAATACTCATCTAGGGATTATGGGAAAAAGAATATCCAGGGTGTTAAAGGTCGTTTGGCTTATGATTCAAGACTGAAATTGCAAGTTGAGAGCGATGCGGTTATTCAAAACCAATCCTCCATATCCTTCAAAATGGATTATCTCACGGGTCGAGAATTCATGCTGAAAAAAATAGTCTACTCTGGAAAAAGTACCGACAACCAGTCCACGCTATACAATTATGGTAATGAGGATAACTCCTTTCTTTCCCATGGATTCGACAGCGAATTTTCCTGGAATAATCAGAATCTTTCAAAGATAGGCATGCTTTTCGAGAAACGAGTTAGAGATGTTGAATACAATCCTCTGGCAACTGAGAGCTGGGTATCTTTGCGCCCCAGTTTAGTCCATACACTGACACTATCCCCGTTTCAGAAAATTATCATGCAGCTCAAATATTCCTCAGTGGAAGATCGTCACCTTGACCTGCAATATGCTGAGCAACTCGTTGAACTGGATCATAAGCTAAGGATCAAGAAGCGTGGCCGAGTAGATCAACGGCTAACACTTTCAAATATTGATGCAGATGCTGCGGGAATACCCTACTCAGTTTTCAATGGACGTCAGCCCGGACAGAATTGGAAATACACGATCAATAGTCGCTATACCTTCTCAAGCATGTTCCAAATTTCAGTCAACTACAGCTTACAGGAACGTGGCGAAAACCGGAGTGAACAATATCTCAGAGTTGAGGGACGCACACACTTTTGAGAAAACTCAACATTATATTAGCAATTACTATTCTGTGGCTCAATTCCATCTTTGCTGATTCGCTGACGGTTATATTGGACTCACCCTCACAAGTAGATTCCATACGTGTTGATTCCCAGGGTCTGGACACATTTTTAGTTGAGACTTTAGAGGACTTAAGGGGGCAGGGGTACTGGAATGCCAGTTTGGATTTGATGGTAGCCGCTTCAGACTCAACTATTCTCCATGCCATTTTAGAACGTGGTGAGGTTATTTCTATCTCAAACATCCATTTCAAAAATGTTTCAGAAAAGGATGAGATTTACCTCCATCATGAATTCACCATGGGATCATCAGAAATATCTGTTGAGCAAATTCCCACCGCACTTCAAAGGGTGAATAGTCTTGGATATCGTTTTTCAGATAGGGAAGCCATTAGTCGGGATGAATCCGGAATGTTTCATTTGAACTATAATGTCACAAAGAAACCGGAACTCAACGCAGAACTATTGGCGAGTTTTAGCCAGAATAAAACCTCAGATTCACTAAAGTGGCATGGGCATATCAATATTCATGTCCCTAACATAGATGGACGAGGCAAATCACTCTCTCTGTTCTGGAAACGTCTGAATCAGAATTCCGAATCTTTTAAATTCGGATACCAACACCCCTGGATGCTTAATATGCCACTGAAAGGCATTCTTCAATTCGGTCGGGAGGTGATTGAGGGGAATTACCAGGTTTTAGAAACCTCTCTCGGGTTGGACTGGAGTATGGGATGGGAGAAATCCCTCATTTTCAGTTTTGTAAAAAGTCAGACACTCATCACCCACGAAGGTGCCTTAAATCACCCGGGATGGCTTGCAAACAACAAGCGATTATTGGGTTTAGGCTACAGACAGACCAATCTCAATTATCAATTGCATCGTGGTTTATCATTAAAAACCTCTCTCTTTCAGGAATTGAATTTTGAACCTGCTGCGGTCCGAAAATTTGTCTTCCGCTGGGAAAGTGAATTACCCCTACCAGGCGCATTCTTCTTTTCCCAACGCTCTGCTGGTACCATTCAAAACATTGTCAGTTCTGAATCGGACCCTTCAATCCAGCTTCCTATTGGAGGTGTCGCCAGTGTTAGGGGATATGAAGAGAACGTCATAAGAAGCGCTAGCACCACAAGTATTCAGAACAATTTAATCCTGGAAATGGGATTACAATCTCAACTGCTCATGTTTACTGATTTTGGACTATACTTTGACGATTCAAGCATCAAAACACTCCAGGGATACGGAGTAGGTGTAAAACTTAGAAGTGGACGCGGTCCCATTCAACTCATCGTCGCTTCACATGCTGGACTAGATATGAAAAATAGTTATTTACACATCGAATACTCCGGAGGTGTACCGTGGATCGATCGTTAATCGAAAAAAAAGTCCTGGATACGTTTAAACGGAATCATGGGCGCTGGTATAAACCCAGGGTCCTTCTGAAAGCCGCAAGAATCCGTGAAAAAGACTATCGTACTCTGAAGGTCATCCTGCTGGAATTGTATCGTAAGGGGCTTATCGATCAAAAAGGGCGACGCCAATATGCCTATAAACCCAAACAACAACAAAAGACGGGTGTCCTTTCGGTGACAAGTAGGGGCTTTGGTTTTGTTGAGCTAAAAGATGGCAGCGAAGTATTCGTACGTGCTCAGCATATGCAGCATGCCTTACACAGGGATTTGGTACGGGTTCAAATTCTCAAAAAACAAAAGGGAGACAAACCTGAGGCTCAAATTATTGAAGTTATACGCCGTAACCAGACCGAATTTGTAGGCGTCTTTCAGCAGGATCGCTTTGGGAAATGGGTCATTCCTGAGGACAAACGTATTCGTGTCCGGTTCACGGTGGCACAGGGGTCGGCCGGAAAAGCCAGAGACGGGCACATTGTATCAGTTGAATTAATACAATGGGACAGTGAACAACCCGAGCCCCTGGTAAAGATCAAAGAAGTCCTTGGCTACCCTGGTGATCCAGGTCTTGATATCGCACTTATTATCCGCGAGCATGAATTACCTACAAATTGGACCCCACGTGCCATTGAACAGGCTAAATCCTACTCCGAGGAAAGCGTTCAATCGGAGATTGAAAATCGTGAGGATCTACGAGATTTAACCACTATCACCATTGATCCTAAAACTGCTCAGGATTTTGATGATGCAATTTCAATCCAGGCTCACAAAGCAGGGTGGACGCTTGGGGTCCACATTGCCGATGTTTCTCACTATGTCACCCCAGGCAGTCCCATTGATCGAGGAGCCAGAGTTAGAGGGGCCAGTGTTTATCTGATTGGATCAGCAATTCATATGCTACCAGAAGAATTGGCTTCAGATTTGTGCTCATTAAAACCACATATCGATCGCTTGAGTCTGACATGCATGATGGACATTGGTCATGATGGTCAGGTTAATGACTACCGGATACTCAACTCTGTCATTCATTCAGACCAACGTTTTACCTATGAGGAAGTGGAAGAAATTATTCAGGGTAAAAATCATCCTCTGGAGCAACACATACATGAGATGGAAAAACTGCGACAAATACTGTTTCGGGTGAGAAAGGCAAGGGGAAGTATAGACCTCGATATCCCAGAACCTATCATCAGCCTGGATGAGACGGGTTTCCCCCATGATATTAAACCTTCCAAGCGACTCACTGCCCACCGTCTCGTGGAAGAATTTATGTTGACTGCAAATCGAGTGACCGCAGAGTTTCTAACTGCAAAATTCAGGAAGGCAAAATTACCAGGTATTTACAGAATTCATGAAACGCCTTCTGCAGATGATATCGCTAAGCTTCAAGGGATATTAATGCAGCTTAAGATTCCTCAGAGAATTTCTGTTCCCGTACAACCTATGGACTATCAAGCGCTGGTCGAGGTGGTAAGGGAAAGCCCGTTCAGGCATTTTATTGAGAAGGTCGCCTTGCGTTCCATGACCAAAGCGAAATACTCTGTAGACAATAAAGGTCACTTTGGGCTGGCATTTCATGCCTATACACATTTCACTTCACCGATTCGTCGTTATCCCGACCTTACCGTACACCGACTTTTAAAAATGTATTCCGGATTCCAGGATCAGCAGGTTCCCTCATTGAAAGCGCTAGACAAGCTAGCTGAACATTGCTCTCAGCGCGAACGGGTCGCCATAGAAGCAGAACGCGATCACATGAAAATGAAACAACTTCAGTATCTCAGTAAGCGAATTGGTCAAGACTTTGATGGTGTTATTTCAGGCGTCCTTCATTTTGGATTCTTTGTTGAATTGGCAGAAAGCTTTGTAGATGGACTTGTACACGCAGGAAGTCTCACTGATGACTATTATGATTACCAGGAAGCCAATTATTCTTTAACAGGTCGGAGAACCAGGAAAAGCTATCGTCTAGGTGATCCTGTTCGAGTGAAGGTGACATCGGTATCCATTTCTGAGGGACTGGCAGATTTTGAGCTTGTGCTTAATTAAAGTGTGTCTCTTGTGGGTGAATAGAATAGATTTGAGGTCAAAATATTATAGGATTAGAGCTGGAGAGAGTAGGATGCAGATAAAAAGATTCAATCAGATCATCGCGTTATGTTTAATTGTGCTGTTTGGAGTCAGTTCATGTGAACGACCAAAAGAGAAAGCCATTGGCTATGACTATGTCATTACTGTGGTATGTGATGATCGAAATTGGGAGGTTTGTGAGCCTGTGCTGGCTAAAAAGCTAGGCAAAGTGTATCAGACGCCACCAACGGAAAATCTTTATTCGTTTCAACGCATTGACCCTGATGATCTAAATGCCAACATTCTCAATAAAAACCTGTTGATCATAACACGGCTTGAAGAAAACAGCAAGGTCACACCTCACGTTAAATCCATGCTGCCTGATACAACCATTCAGAATATGCGTAACAATCCCAGGGGCTATTACCAACAGGCTGATGCCTATGCTGCAGGTCAAGCCCTTATTGTAGTCGCTGGCAAAACCCTGTCGGATCTGCGGGGGCGTTTAGAAGTGAACCAGCAGCAAATCTTTGATTTTGTTGAAAAGGTCATGTATGAACGCAATACGAATTTCATCTATAGAGCAGGTGAGCAATTTGAACTGGCTCAAAAATATTTCGATCAACACGGATTCTATATTAGAATGATGCATGATTTTGTAGAAATTGAAAATAATGCCAAGACAAATCTTGTATGGTTGGGAAGAGATTTTCCATATCGTTGGTTAGCCACAAGCTGGGAAACACCGACGGATGAAGATCTGGAAATACAGGTTGAGAACATTTTAAAGTCTACATTTGGGACAAAGATAAGGGATGTAACCCTCAATCTTGATTACCTCACTGTTGAGCCCTTCTGGTTCAAATCATATTCAGCTTATAAATTCTACGGGCTTTGGGAATCTAAATCTGAGATTAAGGGTGGTCCCTTTATTGCCTATGGTTTCTATGAACCGGTAAAGGATAGAGTTTACGTGATTTCTGGTGTTGTACATGCACCTAACAAGGCCAAGATGCCTTATATCAGGCAGTTGGAGACCATTCTGAGAACCTTTGACACCGAGGTATACCAACCTGATTAATTGCAGCCTTAGTGTCATTTAATAAAATCAAATTACAGGATTAATTCTATAACATGAAACGTTTGATGATTACGGGTATTAATGGAATGCTTAGTCAAAACCTGGTAAAAGAATTTAACCATGACCATGAGATCTTTGGTCTGGATTTAAACCCGGGAATCTATCCTGATGAAGCAGGAATTCATGTGTCTATAATGGATTTGAACAATGCCGAAGCGGTTAAAGAAATATTGAAGTCAATTGCGCCAGATGCATTAATTCATACAGCTGCTTATACCAATGTTGACCGAGCTGAGGATGAACGCGATATTGCCTTTGCTGTCAATGCAAATGTTCCCAAAATGTTATCCGAACTCTGTGCCGAATTGGGCATCCCCATGGTGCACATCTCAACGGATTATGTTTTCAGTGGTGAATCTGGACCCTATGCTGAGACTGATTTATGTGATGCCCGTGGTAGTTATGCTGAATCGAAACTTGCAGGTGAACAGGCTGTGCTGGCCTCTAAAGCAAATGCTACGGTCATTCGACCCAATGTGATGTATGGCCACGGAGAACAACTCAAGAGTAGTTTTGTCGATTGGCTAGTAGGTGAATTAAAGCAGGCTAAACCCGTCAGGATTGTGGATGATCAGTACAATAATCCAACCTATGCCCGTAGATTGGCGGAGGTTATACGTATTGTTTTAGACAAAAAGGCATGGGGGCTCTGGCACTTTGGATCAAAAGAGATCGTTTCGCGTTATACTTTTGCATTAAAAATTGCAGATACTTTTGGGTTGTCCTCAAGCTTAATTAATGCAATTTCGACGGTGGAGCTAAATCAAAAAGCACCGAGACCCATGCGGAGTGGTTTGATTTGTGAAAAAATGAAAAATGAGCTGGATTATAATATCCTGAGTATCGGTGAAGAATTGGCTCTGTTAAAGGAAGAGATGGATGTCGCGTAATTTAACAATCATACCAACATATAATGAAAAAGAGAACATTTTACTGGTCATAGACAAGGTTCTATCGCTTAAGGTCAAGACGGATATACTGATCGTTGATGACGGCTCACCAGATGGTACCGCCGACCTGATTAAGGAACGCCAGAAAGATACACCTGAGTTGAATCTCATGGAGCGTGCTGGTAAAATGGGTCTTGGAACTGCATATATCGCAGGTTTCAAATATGCCATTGAGAATGAGTATGATACTGTTGTGCAGATGGATGGTGATTTTTCACACGATCCTGAAGTGATTGAAACCTTCCTGAAAGAAATTGAAACCAATGATTTGATCATTGGCTCCAGATATTTAAATGGTATCAGTGTCGTCAATTGGCCATTACAGCGCCTCATGTTGAGTTACTTTGCCAGTAAGTATATCCAGTTCATCACACGTATGCCTGTAAATGATGGAACGGGTGGATTCAAATGCTGGCGTGTTTCTTTCCTGAAGCAGATTAGGCTGGATGAAGTTCGCAGTAATGGATACTCCTTTCAGGTTGAGATGAATTTTCGAGCCTGGAGAAAAGCGCCTGAAAGAGTCAAAGAAGTACCGATCCTGTTTATAGACCGTACTGTTGGCCAGAGCAAAATGTCCAAAGCGATAATTCGTGAGGCTATCTGGCGGGTCTGGTGGCTACGTATGATGGCACTTTTGGGAAAGATTTGATCTAACTCATCTTAACAATCTGATATTATGAAGCTCTCCATTGTTATTGTTAATTACAATGTAAAAGCCTTCTTGCAGCAAGCGCTGGAGAGTATTCAAAAAGCTACCCATCAATTAAACACTGAAATATTTGTAGTTGATAATCACTCTGTAGATGGCAGTATCGAGATGTTGGAGAATCAGTTTCCTGATATTCGCCTCATTAAAAACACAAACAATCTTGGATTCGCAAAAGCCAATAATCAGGCGATAAAGGAATCAACTGGTGATTATGTATGGTTGTTGAATCCCGACACGCTTATACAGGAAGATACGCCTGAGAAACTTATCCAGGTCATGGAGTCCGATCCCAAAATAGGTCTTTTGGGGTGTAAGATATTGAATGATGACGGTACCCTTCAGCTTGCCTGCAGGAGAAGCTTTCCTACAACCTGGGTAGCTTTCACCAAGTTATCAGGTCTGGCAAACATATTCCCCAAATCTAAACTATTCGGTCGCTATAACCTTACTCACCTTGATCCTGATGACGCTTATGAGGTTGAAGCTATCAGTGGCTCTTGTATGTTTATTCGCCGGGAGGCGCTTGAGGAAGTCGGTCATCTCGATGAAACCTTCTTTATGTATGGTGAAGATCTGGATTGGTGTTTTCGATTTGGTGAAGCAGGGTGGAAGGTCTTTTATTCGCCTGAAACTAGTATCGTCCATTACAAAGGTGAGTCCTCAAAGGTAGCTGCCTGGGATACCATGACCCATTTCTATCGAGCCATGGATATTTTTGCCCGGAAACATTTCTCTTCAACGGGTCGTTTCCCCCTTCATTGGCTGCTCCGAGGTGGAATTTTCGTTCGATATACTGTGTCCATCCTGAGTAAACTTGGAAAGAATGCATTTGCATTCTTCCTGGACTTCACTGGAATTCTTGCACTAACATTGGCTGCTATTTTTGTCAAGTTTCAAACCTTTGATGTACTGAATCAGTATATTTATGTACTTCCCGTTTATGTGGGAAGCTGGCTGGCAGTGATCACAAGTCTTGGATTATACAGAACATACCGTTATTCAGTCAGTCGTTCAATTCTCGCTGCTACATTAGGATTTCTGATCAACGTCACGCTCACATATTTCTTCAAGGATTATGCATTTTCACGAATCGTCATGCTCATTAGCTATTTTGGCGCTCTGTTCTGGATACCTGGGTGGCGTATTATTGCATCCTCCAGGCGTACAGAGAACTATCAGCTCGGGACGCAGCGAACCCTGATAATTGGTGACCTGGAAAGTGCAGGAGAAATCTATTCAAAACTTTTGACAAATATTGGTCTCGGTTATACGCCAATCGGCATTGTGGAAATTGATGAGAGCCATGAGAAGGATGAGCGAATCATTGGTAAACTCAACGATTTAATGGCCCTTGTTCAATATCATCGAGTAGATGATGTCATTTTTACGTCTGACAATATTGAATTGAAGAAGGTTTTTGACTATCTGCCTATATTGAGTCAGAAGGGGGTCAAAATCAAATTGGTTCCTGGAAATTTATCCTTTATTGTGGGAAAATCAGCTGTTGAGAATCTTCAGCCTGTGCAGTTCGTAGATATGGATTTTAAATATTACCATGCGGGATCCAGAATAGCTAAACGAATCGAAGATATGATTATTGCTCCACTTATTTATATTTTCATGCGTCCGATTCAAAAAATATTCATCCGGTCAAAATCCATGGAACCCAGAGTTATTAGCATAGAATCTCGTGAGTATACACAATATATATCTCCAAATAAACGAGACAATTTTTGGAGTAATTTAAGCTTGCTTCCTCTGGTGATTCGGGGAAAGTTGAGCCTGGTTGGATCTCCTCTTGATCTGGATGACAAGGGGTGGGAGGTAAAAGGTGGTATCTTTACTCTCGAATCAGTCCGAGGTGGTTCTGAACTTAGTGAACAGGAAAGGTATGCCTTACTGAATTACTATCTTCACAATCATTCTGTTCTATTCGATCTTGAAATTATCATTAAGTCCTTGTTAGGAAAATAATATGAGTAAAACAGTATTAGAATTCGAAAAACCAATTCATGATCTCGAACAAAAGATTATCGAAATGGAAATCATGTCCAGCGATTCCAACGTGGATATGAAAAATGAAATAAAGAAACTCCGGAAAAAGCTGGTTGATCAGTCGAAAAAAATCAATAAGAGTCTGACAAGGTGGCAACGGGTTGAATTGGCAAGACATGCTGATAGACCTCATTCACTGGATCTCATCGAACTTATGTGTGACTCCTGGGTTGAGTTGCACGGAGATAGACTTTTTGGAGATGACAAAGCCATCGTGAGTGGTATCGCCAGAATTGATGACCAGAGAATGGTCATTATTGGTCAACAGAAGGGTAGAACGACAAAGGATAACCTGTATCGAAATTTTGGAATGCCCTATCCTGAAGGTTACCGTAAAGCATTACGCCACATGAAGTTGGCAGAAAAATATGGACTACCTGTTGTGACCCTGGTTGATACAATCGGTGCTTATCCGGGACTTGAAGCAGAAGAACGTGGACAAGCCGAAGCCATCGCCAGAAATCTATTTGAAATGAGTCATCTCACAGTGCCAATCATCGTCATTGTTATTGGCGAAGGTGCATCAGGTGGAGCCTTAGGTATTGGTGTAGGGGACAGGCTCATCATGTTGGAAAACACCTGGTATTCTGTTATCTCCCCAGAGGGTTGCGCCTCCATTCTTTACCGGGATGCAACCCAGAAGAAAAAAGCTGCAGAGGCAATGCGTGTGACCGCACAAGACCTCCGGGAGATGGGTTTAGCTGACCGGATTATTAATGAGCCATTGGGTGGTGCCCATCGGGACTATAAAGGCACTGCACAAATTGTGAAAGATGTCATCCTCGAAGAACTCGCTGAAATCACCCAGGTTTCAGTCGAGAAGATGCTAGCCAAACGGATCGAGAAAATTGAAAAGATGGGTGCCTGGGAAGTTAAATGATCAGGTATGATTATCATTTCAAAGTACGCTACAAAGATATAGATCAAATGGGGGTGATGTATTATTCCCGTTATTATGAGTACTTTGAAGCAGCTCGAACTGATATGATGAGATCGCTAGGCCTAACCTACAAAGAATTAGAGCAACAGGGTATCATGATGCCCGTTGTGCATAGCGAATCTGATTATTTTTCTGGACCAGGATTTGATGATCACCTTACCTGTATTACTGAGGTTGCAGAGTTCCCCAAAGGTCGAATGGAAATTCTATACACCCTGATAAACGAATCTGACCCTACAAAAATTCTTAACCGTGGAAAAACTATACACGCATTTTTAAAATTGAATGGCAAGCCCACTCGCATGCCGCAAAGCTTGAAATCAGTTCTGGAATCACATTGGAGACAAGATAATGAGTAATGAAATTATTTTCCTTTTCCAGACCTTGATTGGATTAGCGTTGGTACTGATCGCCTTTCGTCTTGGGAAGACCTGGCTCTACGGTCTGATTGCTGTCAACTATGTTCTGGCGAATGTGTTTGTGACCAAGACGATCGTCCTATTTGGTTTTGAGGCGACGGGTGGCAATGTGCTATATGGCGCTATCTTTCTGAGCACAGACATTCTATCCGAGTACTATGGCAAGGCTGCAGCACGAAAGGGCGTCTTTATTGGACTGGGTGCAACATTATTTTATCTGATCATGTCACAATTTATGATCGCTTACACGGCAAGCCCCAATGACTGGGGTGCCTCAGCAGGCATGGATGCAATATTTGGATTTGCCCCGGGGATTGTACTCGCCAGTCTGATAGCATACCTGATCTCGCAGCTGCATGATGTATGGGCCTTTGAGTTATGGAAAAAGAAGTTCTCTGGCAAAATGCTGTGGTTAAGAAACAATTTATCCACTGCTTCGAGTCAGCTTATCGATTCAATGACATTTGCCATTCTCGCTTTTGCTGTATTTCCCAGATTGTTTTTGGATCCGGACAACGTCTTGCCAATGACTGTGGTATGGCAGATAGTCCTGACAACCTATGTCCTTAAACTCATCGTCGCTTTTATTGATACACCGTTTATCTATTTCAGCCAGAAATTTGGTCCAAAACACGAATTGAAATAACTCCTTTGACTTTTCATTTGTCATAGGTTTAACTGCAATTATATTTGCTCGCTTTTTAATAACGGAGACGTGGCCGAGTGGCTTAAGGCGGCGGCTTGCTAAGCCGTTGTACGTTTTGGCGTACCGAAGGTTCGAATCCTTCCGTCTCCGCAGAGTATTTTGAACTCTATTGATTCGAACATGTACAAGTGTATGGTTCGACCATAGGTTCGAAACGGAGTCCGTAGGACGCAGTACGAGGAGGATGTAATCCGACTCAATCCTTCCGTCTCCGCATGATCCAATTACATCAATGTTGATGTGATGCTACACTGGAGGTGTAGGCTAATTGGTAAGTCAGCGGTCTTGAAAACCGCCGTCCGTGAGGACTTGGGAGTTCGAGTCTCTCCACCTCCGCACAACCCTGTTAAACATGAAATACTTTACATACATTCTTCAGAGTGAGAAGGATTTCCGTTATTACATCGGACACACTTCTGACCTTGAACGTAGACTACGTGAGCACAATTCTGGTAAAACAAAATCCCTTCGATATCGAAGACCCCTTCAGCTGATCTATTTTGAAGAATATGACTCAAGAGAACAGGCTGCAATTCGTGAAAAAGAAATAAAGGTATACAAGGGCAGGAATGCGTTCAGGAAGCTGATTGCTGGGAGTTCGTCACGCTATAGATCTTTTTTGAAACACCTGAATGAATTCGGGTTTTTTTACATCGCTAGACTACAATGGCCAGATAACGGGAATGAGTACCACACCCAGAATACCTAGGATGATATGTAGCGGAATTCCCGCTTTCATAAAATCCATATACCTGTATCCACCCGGGGAAAAGACCATGGTATTGGTTTGATATCCATTGGGTGTCATAAATGACAGTGATGCAGCAAACATGATTGTCATGATGAAGGGCATGGGGTCCAGACCCAGAATACCTGCAGATTTTATCGCCAGGGGCGTCATAATGATAGCTGTAGCCGTATGCGATAGAAAAGAGGTCATTAGCATCGTCACAAAGAAAAGAATGCCTATTAGGCCAATATCGCCAAAACTCCCACTGGCTGCTGTAATAAGTCCACCAATCTGATCTGCCAGATCAATAGTTTCCATTGCATCTCCCAGAGGGATAAGAGCGGCTATCAAAAATATTACGGTCCAGTTGATAGATTTATAAGCTTCCTGGGCGGGCACGATGCCTGTTGCCATAACAACGATGGCACCCAGCAAAGCTGCTTCCATGATGGACATGATATCCAGAGCCGCGATACCTACGACCACAGGTATAATTGCTACGGCTAACCACCAGTATTTGATTTTGTGGAGAGTTGTATCCAGTTCTTCAAGGACGATAAAATTTGGATCGGTATTGAGGGCTGCCATTCTTGTCCGAGATCCAAATATTAGGAGGGTATCAAAATGCTTGAGTTTGATATGGGCTACTTTAAGATTCATGATTTCACGGTATCTCCGAATGGCCAATACAAATAATCCATAGCGGCGTCTGAAATCAGTTTCCATTAAGGAGGATTCAGCCAAACTGGAATTAGGAGAAATCATGGCCTCCATGAGAATGTTTTCATTATCAGCCAACTCACTATCGTTCATTTTTACATCAGTCAAGAGCAGAACTTTCTGCTCGGATTTGAATAGCTGTAGTTTTTCTACAGAACACTGAACGATGAGGATATCATCTTCATGCAATATAATATTTCGAATGTTGGTTGTGATGTGATCATCATCTCGAATAATTTCCAGAACTGTTAGCTCGTATTTTTCACCCAGATTAAGATCCATAAACTTTTTACCATTGAGTGGGGAAGCGGCAGGAATCTTCACTTCCGTCAGATAGGTGCCCATATGATATTTTTTGGTTAAACCTGAAACAGGGACACGGGATGGCAGAATCCATTTCTGTGCTATCAGTATATAACCCAATGTTGCTGCGACCAGGATGATACCCAATTTACTGAGTTCAAAAACACCAATCCTAAAGCCTGCTTCATAGGCAATATCGTTCACAATCAAATTAGTTGATGTACCAATCACCGTACATGTACCACCGACGATAGCAGCAAATGAGAGTGGGATCATAATCTTGGAAGCACTCATTTTGAGTCGGTGAGAGAGATCTGTTGCAACTGGTATAAGGATGGCAACAGTTGCAGTGTTATTGATGAAAGCAGAAAAAATACTTACAGCAATCAGAAAAAGTGTTGTGACAGCCCAGTTTCTACCGCGACCATTGTTTTCAAGCCAAACTGTGAATACTCTAATAAAGCCAGTCTTGGTAAATGCATGACTTAAAATGAACATGGCACCAATGGTAATGACCGCTTTATTGGAAAAACCATTGATTGCCTGATGCTTATCAATTAGACCCGTGAGCAACAAAGCTGCCAGGACCATGAGAGAGGTAACTTCAATAGGGAACCATTCTTTCACAAAAGCGATGATTGATATAACTAGAATGGTAAAGAATATGATCGATTGTGTATCCTGCATGGAGCTATTTAAGAATTGAATGGTTAGTATGCAACGCTAGCTTTGCAAATCATTAAGAATGATATGAGAAAAATCGCCTCTTGAGCCATCAATTGGGAGTAGACGTAATTATTTACTAAAATACCACTCTTGATCATTGATTCTCTGTCATAACTGTATATTTTACGTCATTATGGCAGAATTTAAACTCATTACAGATTACTCTCCCAGCGGAGACCAGCCTGAAGCAATTGATGAACTTGTTTCAGGAGTTAAGTCCGGATCACCCTTTCAAACCTTGCTTGGTGTGACGGGTAGTGGAAAAACATATACCATCGCCAACGTGATTCAGGCTGTGCAAAAACCGACCCTTATCGTCTCTCACAATAAGACCCTGGCTGCCCAACTTTATGGAGAATTTAAATCCTTCTTCCCGGAGAATGGTGTCGAATATTTTATCTCTTATTACGACTACTACCAACCTGAGGCCTATTTACCAGTAACTGACACATTCATCGAGAAGGATATGTCGATGAATGAGGAAATTGACAAGCTGAGACTCAAGGCAACGAGTGCTCTCTTATCCCGCAAGGATGTAATCGTTGTGGCTTCAGTTTCATGCATTTACGGATTAGGGGATCCTCAAGAATACAAAAAGTCCCTGGTGATTGTTAATAAGGGGGAGTCCTATAACCAACGTGACATCATGCGCAAGTTGGTTGATATTTACTATGAACGCAATGACGTCAATTTTATACGTGGCAAATTCAGAGTTCGTGGTGATGTTCTTGAAATTTTCCCAGCCTACAATGAAAACGCCATTCGGATTGAATTCTGGGGCAACCAGGTAACCGATATCATGACCATCGATCCATTGACTGGTGAGGTGGTCTCAGAGGATGATGTCTGTGTGGTTTATCCTGCTCGTCACTTTGTCACTTCCGATCAGCACATCCATAAGGCTCTGGATAGTATCGATGAGGAGCTAAAGGAACAAGTCGCAGAATTCCGGGTGAATAACAAACTTCTTGAGGCACAGAGGATTGAGCAACGCACAAAATTTGATATGGAAATGCTTCGAGAAGTAGGACATTGCTCAGGTATCGAGAATTACAGTCGGCATCTGACAGGGCGTGAACCTGGGGACCGGCCCTTTACACTCCTGGATTTCTTTCCGGATGACTTTTTGATGATTATTGATGAATCTCATGTGACACTGCCTCAGTTCAGGGGTATGTATAATGGAGATTACTCTAGAAAACGTAACCTGGTTGACTATGGATTTCGTTTACCTTCTGCACTGGATAACCGACCATTAAAGCTACCTGAGTTTGAAGATTCAATGAACCAGGTGATTTTTACGACGGCTACTCCTGCAGACTATGAATTAGAAAAATCTGATGGTGTCATCATTGAGCAGGTCATCCGCCCCACAGGTTTATTGGATCCCGAAATCGAACTAAGAACAAGCAAAGGTCAAATTGATGATCTTATGGAAGAGATCAATCAACGGGTAGAGAACAAGGAAAGGGTTTTGGTCGTCACTTTAACCAAGCGCATGTCAGAAGACCTTACGGATTATTTGACCAACTATCATTTACGTGTCCGCTATCTCCATTCTGAAATTGACAGTATCAAGCGGATTTCAATTCTCCGTGACCTGAGACTAGGGGAGTTTGATGTCCTGGTAGGAATTAATCTGCTGCGAGAAGGTCTGGATCTTCCTGAAGTATCCCTGGTGGCAATCATAGATGCGGATAAAGAAGGATTTCTCAGAAGCAAAACATCTCTGATGCAGATCGCAGGTCGGGCAGCCAGGCATTCAAGCGGGAAAGTTATCCTCTACGCTGATAAAGTGACTGACAGCATGCAATACTTGCTGGATACAACCCAGCAACGCCGGGAAAAACAAATTGCCTACAATACGAAGCATGGCATCACACCAACCACAATATACAAAACCGAAGAAGAGATAAAGGGCATCACCGGGGTCGCCGACGCCATGGAGAGCAAGCAGGAAGCCATTCGTGAAAGCTTGAAGAAGTATGATGTGGAATATGTTACAGGTGAACTACTGGATACGATGCGACAAGATATGCTTAGGGCGGCAGAAGGACTTGATTTTGAAAAGGCTGCAATGATCAGAGATGAAATAAAAAAAGTTGAAAACGAAATGAAACGATGAGATGATGTGATGGATAATTCAATCTATTTCGAGACAAATCGTACAGATACTTTACAGCAGAAATTTGGCATTCTAGGTAAGTCAACAGGTGTACAGTCAATGCTTGAAACCATTGAGCAAGTGGCACCTACGGATATTTCTGTGCTCATTGCAGGCGAAAGTGGCTCAGGTAAGGAGTTGGTCGCCTCAGCTCTTCACAAGCATAGCAGACGTTCACATAAACCATTTGTCATTGTCAATTGTGGAGCCATTCCTGCAGGAATCATTGAGAGCGAATTATTTGGTCACAAGAAGGGAGCGTTTACCGGGGCTCAGAGTGATCGAAAGGGATATTTCCAATCTGCTGATGGTGGAACTATATTTTTAGACGAAATTGGTGAAACACCCCTGGAAACTCAGGTGAAATTGTTACGAGTTCTGGAGCAAGGAGAGTTTTTACCAGTCGGCTCCTCAACCTCAATGAAGGTGGATGTCAGGATTGTGGCTGCCTCTAACCGCAACCTGGAAAAAGAAGTTGAAGCAGGATCTTTTCGGAAGGACCTCTTTTATAGACTCAAAGCCATTACTATCACAGTTCCTTCACTGAGAGACAGGCGTGAAGATATTGCAGCATTGGCAAACAAATTCGCAAATGATTGTGCCGTTCGAAATCAGATTTTGTTTAAAGGGTTTTCTGAAGGAGCCTTTCAAGTCATGCGGCAACATAGCTGGCCGGGTAATATTCGTGAGTTAAAGAATTTTATCGAGAGTATGGTCATCCTTGAAAAGGGAGGTGTAATTAAGACAGATGTGATTTACCGCTATTTAAATGCTGAATCAACACCCACCGAAATGAACCCTTTGCTGCCAGTCAAACTGGATCGTAATGTAGATCAGGCTGAACGCGAATTGATTCTCCAGCAGCTGTTTATGCTCAGGCGTGAAATTGCTGAAATGAAGGAACTAATAGCCCAGGGGGTGGTACCACGTCCACAGGAAGGTAGCTCCTCTGAAGAATACCATCCTGCACTGGAGGTTTTACCTGATGATCACAATCAGGAAATCGATAGTGAGAGTTCACCAGCTATCCTGAACCCAACATTATTGGGGGCATTGACTGCTGCTCAAGTTGAAAAGGAATTGATTACCCGGAGTCTGGAGCGCTTTAACTTCAATAAGCGAAAAACAGCACAGGCTCTGGAGATGGCAGAAAGAACACTTTACAGAAAGATTAAAGAGTATGATATTGTTAAAGAAAGTTAGCCTGCTCATCCTGATTGCAGGAATCTTATCCACCTGTGGTATCTACTCATTCAAAGGGAGTATCCCCGATCATCTCCACGATGTGGAATTGATCACCTTCAGGAATTTGACGACTGAATTTGCTGTTGAGACAGATCTCGAAGCGGCTCTTACTGAAAGAATGCTAAATGAACAACTCTTATCATTGTCTGCCAAAGAATCACCTGATTCACATATTGAAGGCAAAATTAATAGCATTACTGACAAGCCTAATAGCTTTGATGAGAACGAAAATGTTTTAGAATATCGACTCGAATTTCGGGGCGAGGTGATCTGGTATGATCACATCAGGGAAAAAGAGCTATTTAAAAAGAATTACTCTGTATTTGGTACATATTTCAGCGAAGATGAAAATGCCAAACGCAGTGACGAAGAAAAATTGACGCGCGAAGATGCGTATGAAGAAACGATTGAAAAACTGGTTGATTTTATCATAGAATCAATGACGGAAGAATGGTAGGGATACAAATGTCCGGGAAAGATACAAAAGAATATTTTATTCAAAACGCAAAAGACTTTGTGGGAGAGACTGTTACCCTTAAGGGATGGGCCTATAGCGTCCGTAAAGGGGGTAAGATCTGGTTTTTACTCCTAAGAGATGGTACTGGTATCATGCAGTGTGTAATCACCAAATTTGACGCAGATGAAGCCTCATTTGACTTAAAAGGTCAAATCACTCAAGAGTCTTCTGTAATGGTTACAGGTCTAGTGAAAGAGGAACCTCGTTCACCGGGTGGATATGAGATGTTAGTTGAGTCCATGGCGTTAGTTGCACTGGCCGACGAATATCCGATTTCAAAAAAGGAACACGGTACAGACTACCTCATGGATAACCGTCACCTCTGGTTGAGATCTAAGCGTCAACATGCCATCATACGTATCAGGCATACAATCATTAAAGCGATCAGGGATTATTTTGATGATCGCGATTTCACTCTGGTGGATACACCTATATTCCAGAAAGCTGCCACTGAAGGAACTGCAACACTCTTTAAAACCAAATATTTTGGTGACGAAGCGTTCCTAACTCAGAGTGGTCAGCTCTATGGTGAGGCTGGTGCAGCTGCATTTGGCAAAATCTATTGCTTTGGTCCTACATTTCGTGCCGAAAAGTCAAAAACACGCAGGCATCTCACGGAATTCTGGATGGTTGAGCCAGAGATGGCTTACTATGATCTTGACATGAACATGGATGTTGCTGAGGACTTTGTGTCCTATATCGTCTCCCAAGTACTTGAACATCGTAGACCTGAGCTTGAGACCCTTGAAAGAGATATCAGTAAGCTGGAAGCTATTCAAAAGCCTTTTCCCCGTATCTCATATACAGATGCAGTGAAAATTCTTCAGGAAAACGGTGTGGATTTTAAATGGGGCGATGATTTTGGCGGCGGGGATGAGACAATTATCTCCAGTCAATTTGAAAGCCCCGTCATGGTTCACAGGTATCCATCAGCCATTAAGGCGTTTTACATGAAACGTGATCCAGAGAACGATAAACAAGCGATGGCTCTGGATATGCTGGCACCTGAAGGGTATGGTGAAATCATTGGGGGATCCCAACGTGAGGATGATATCGAAGCATTAATTGAACGCATCAAGGAAGATGGCGCTACAGAAGAAGATTATAACTGGTATCTCGACTTGAGACGTTACGGTTCTTTTCCTCATTCAGGCTTTGGTCTTGGTGTTGAGCGAGTTGTATCCTGGTTATGCGGACTCCAACACATCAGAGAAACTATTCCATTCCCGCGGACGATTACTCGCTTGAATCCATGATCCTATCCAAGCATACGATAAGAATTGCAATCATCGGTGGCAGAAAAGCCAGTGATGAGGCACTACAATTCGCCTATGATGTAGGTAAGCTACTTGGTGAGCAGGACATACTTGTCTATACCGGTGGCGGTCCTGGAATCATGGAATCCTGCAGCCGTGGTGTCCATGATGGAGGGGGTATTGCCGTCGGTGTTCTAAAGGGCTCCACCTCTGAAGAAGCCAATCAATATGTCCAAATTCCCATTATGACAGGTATGGGTGATTTACGGAATGGGATTCTGGTCAGATCGGTTCATGGTGCCATTGCCATCGAAGGCAATTATGGAACCTTATCTGAAATAGCTTATACCCTTGGATATGAAAAGCCTGCCGTCGGCTTCCAAACGTGGGATATACCAGGATTGAAAGCTGTAGATTCACCGGAGCAGGCTGTGGAAACCATATTGAATCTCATTGGGACGCAAATTAATGTCTGACCTGAATATTGTCATCGCCCAGATCAACCCTACGGTTGGTGCATTACGCGCCAATACGGATGGCGCACTAGCCATTATGAAGGAAATGGAAGCAGCAGGAAAAGATTTATTGGTGTTTCCTGAGATGTATATCCCTGGATATCCTGCCCAGGATCTCATTCTTGAAAAACATTTTGTCATTGATAACCTGAAAATGGTCAATGAATTAGCGCAAGCAAGTGGTGAGATGTTGACCCTGGTTGGAGCCATTCATTATGACGGTGAAGATACATATAATGGTGTAGCAGTCCTACAGCATGGAAAATTGTTGCAATGGGTGCACAAATCGCTATTACCGACTTATGATGTCTTTGATGAGTGGCGCTACTTCAAACCAGGTAGAGATAATAGTCCAGTACCTGTGGTATTCAGAAATGGATTAGAACTCCGACTTGGTATTCATGTTTGTGAAGATCTATGGGATGAAAATATCGATTACAAGATCTGTGATATTCTGGGTGAGAAGGGTGTTGATTTGTTTGTAAATCTCTCAGCATCACCCTTTGTAACAAACAAATACGTTGAGCGTAGTCGCCTTATAATCAACAAGGTACAGCGTTTCAATAAACCGTATATATATGTCAATCTGGTGGGTGGACAAGACCAATTGGTTTTCGATGGAATGTCCATGGTTTCAGATCAACATGGTAAGTGGGTTCATATCTGTCCCCAGTTTGAAGAGAGTATCTGTCAGATCACTCTACCGCTTGAGGGGGATATATCATCTCCAAAGACTTTGCCCATGCCATCAAAAGAAGCCCAGGTTTTTAGTGGACTTGTTCTGGGGGTACGTGACTATTTCAGGAAAACCCGTCATCGTAAGGCTGTCCTGGGGCTTTCTGGTGGTATTGATTCTGCTGTCACTGCAGCCATCGCTGTTGATGCATTGGGTCCTGAAAATGTGCTGGGAATCGCCATGCCATCCAAATATTCCTCAGATCATAGTGTTAGTGATGCTAAGCTACTTGCGGAAAATCTGGGGATGGAATATCTAAACGTTCCCATCGGCAACATATTTAACGGATTTCAGCAGACATATACTGATGTAGTGGATGAACCACTAAGTGGTTTACCCGAGGAAAATCTACAAGCTCGTATTCGTGGTAATATCCTCATGAGCTTTTCAAATCGGGATGGGAGTTTATTACTGACGACTGGCAACAAGACTGAGATTGCGCTGGGATACTGCACGCTCTATGGTGATATGTCAGGCGGACTGGCAGTTATCAGCGATATCGGTAAAAGTATGGTTTACGCGATTGCCCGGTATTTTAATGAATGTCGAGAGAGTAATGTCATTCCTGAAAATACAATTACGAAAGAACCCAGCGCTGAATTGAGGGAAAACCAGGTTGATCCCTTTGACTACGAGGTAGTGGGTCCACTTGTGAATGCCATCATTGAAGAACATTCAGATATGGAGACCCTGATTAAAAACGGATGGGATCCTGATCTTGTAAAAGAGTTGCTACACAAAGTCAGAATAAACGAATATAAACGACAGCAGATGCCACCTGGAATTCGTGTTTCCTCTAAAGCATTTGGAATTGGTCGTCGTATGCCAATTGTGAACCACTATCGTCAGGATAATTAATTCTGCTCATATTCTGGCACATCTCTGCCATATAGACCCTTTTATCTTCAGATATACGCCATTATGACCCATAATTCTGGTTGGCATAGCTATTGTCAATGTAGAGGCGATGAGATTTGCCACAAATAATATGAAACACATAGATGAGGTGAAAAATGGGTAAAGTTATCGGTATCGATTTAGGTACCACAAACTCTTGCGTATCAGTGATCGAGGGAAAAGATTCCGTTGTTATCACGAATGCAGAAGGTGGAAGAACCACTCCTTCAGTGGTGGCTTTTGCAAAAGAGGGGAATCGTCTTGTTGGTCAGCCAGCAAAACGTCAAGCAATTACAAATCCTACAAATACGATTTATTCAGTAAAACGATTTATGGGTCGCAAGTTCAATGAAGTTGGACGCGAGATAGAAGAAGTACCATACCAGATTATCAGTGGTCCTGGTGGACGAAGTCAGGTTCAGGTTGGAGATGATTCTTATTCACCACCAGAAATTTCAGCCATGGTTCTGCAAAAGATGAAGCAGACTGCTGAAGAATACCTGGGTGAAAAAGTTGATGATGCTGTGGTCACAGTTCCCGCCTATTTCAATGACTCCCAACGTCAGGCAACCAAGGATGCAGGTAAAATTGCCGGTTTGAATGTTCTGAGGATCATCAACGAGCCGACTGCTGCAGCACTAGCCTATGGTCTTGATAAGAAAAATGATGAAACAATCGCCGTCTTCGATCTTGGTGGTGGAACATTTGATGTTTCAGTACTTGAACTGGGTGATGGTGTCTTCGAGGTGAAATCTACCAACGGTGATACCCACCTTGGTGGTGATGATTGGGATCAGGCCATTATTGAATGGTTGGTAGAAGAGTTCAAGAAAACTGAAGGAATTGACCTTTCTAAAGATGCCATGGGCATGCAGCGACTGAAAGAAGCTGCAGAAAAAGCCAAGGTTGAACTCTCTAGCACAAGCTCAACTGAAATCAACCTCCCATATATCACTGCCGATCAAACAGGTCCCAAACACCTGGTACTCACATTATCCCGTGCAAAATTTGAGGACCTCACTGACGATCTCTTCAAGCGTTTACGTCAGCCATGTGTCAGCGCCATTAAAGATGCTGGTCTGGTTGCCTCAGATATTGATGAAGTCATTCTGGTGGGTGGATCTACTCGTATTCCAAGAGTACAGGAGATTGTTAAAGAAATATTTGGAAAAGAACCTAATAAGGGTGTGAACCCAGATGAAGTTGTTGCCATGGGTGCTTCTATCCAGGGTGGCGTTTTATCCGGTTCAGTTTCAGATGTTCTTCTGCTTGATGTGACACCGCTTTCCATGGGTATTGAAACCCTCGGTGGTGTCTGCACCAAACTTATCGAACGCAACACGACCATTCCAACCAAGAAGAGCGAAACATTTTCCACAGCTGCTGATAATCAAACACAGGTTGAAATTCATGTTCTCCAGGGCGAGCGTCAAATGGCTGCAGACAATAAGTCATTGGGTCGTTTTATTCTGGATGGGATTCCACCAGCACCACGTGGCATGCCACAAGTAGAAGTGACTTTCGATATTGATGCAAATGGAATTATGCATGTATCTGCCAAAGACAAGGCATCTGGTAAAGAACAGTCTATTCGAATTGAAGCATCCAGTGGTTTGTCTGATGCTGAAAAAGAAGAAATGATTAAAGATGCTGAACAACATGCTGATGAAGATACCAAGGCACGTGAACTCATAGACATTCGTAATCAAGCTGATGCACTCGTATATCAAACTGAGAAAAATCTCAAAGAATATGGAGAAAAAGTACCGGGTGAGATGCGAGCAATGCTAGAGGAAAAAGTTGAAGCACTTAAATCAGTCCAGACAGGCTCTGATAAAGCTGCTATTGAGGCCGCAATTGCTTCACTGACTGAAATCTGGAATCAGGCATCTGGATCCATGTATGAAGCTGCTAAGGACGAAGGTGAACAACCCTCAGCTGAAACAGGTGATGCAGGTCCAAAGGCTTCTAAATCCACTGATGAAGAAGAAGTTGAAGAAGCTGATTTTGAAGTGGTAGACGACGCAGATACCAAAAAGTAAAACATAGATTGGGGAGTGCAAACTCCACAGTCGTTTATATAATAAGGCAATGATCAGGTAGTTCACACTATCCTGGTCATTGCTTTTCATATTATTAACATTGTTCCAATTCCAAGCATGGAATGATGGGGGAAATATTGTTGTGAGCATAAACAAATCAATGAACTCTCAAGGCGCTAAGGGGTAGATATATCCGTATATGGCTGTAAATTCAAAGCCATGTTAAGGAGCAGATAGAGGTATGAAGAAGAGAGTAGCACAATGGATAGGAGGGGGATTACTAAGTGCCATTAGTATCTTGATCTATCTATGTTTATTCCAAACTCATCTGTTTTCAAATCTTATTTTCAGCTATGTGAACAATTCATCGCTCATTCCCAATCGGATTCATGTATCGGGAGAGCTAACGGGTAGCTTTCTTGGCAATTCGATTGGGATCAACCATTTTATAATGTCAAATGATCATACCCGGGATACGCTTATTCAGGCCAACCAATTACGACTTGTCGAATGGGACTGGGAATGGGATTCCAGAGAGATGATCCTCCACGAATTGTTTGTGGATAGCTATTCACTAGATCTTGAACTTATCAATGATCTTGATAGTAATAATTTAAGCTCCAACGGTTCCATTTCTGGAATTGTAAATCAATTTCATGGCAATGATGGTAAGATCATTACGCTCGTCAATAATGTGACAGAAACGATCAAACTACCAGAATTCAGCTCAACCATTTGGATGATTGATGGATTTTCACATTTTAAGATTCATCATGGTGAAGTAATCGTCCCAGCCTACAATAAAGATACGTTGAAGATTTCCGGATTCGCTGAGATAGATACATCAGGACAGTTGGATATCAATGATTTGACGATCATATCAAATGCACAAGAGCTTCAATTTGATGCAGCTGTCTCCGCTGGTAGTATCTCCAGTTCCATCCAAGCGAAAGATATTGCCCCTCAAAGCTTGAAGTCATTGGAATTACCTGCATCCCTCCATGCTGCAACTTTGGATCTGGATTTGGAGATTACCCTGGAAGGTAAAGACGTTTCCGTTTCTGGAGATGGGTTGATCAAACTCAATGAGAGAGTCATGCCCTTTGACCTACACTCATTTAGCAAAACAGAAGGTGGTCTTGACCTTGATATTTCAATCGGTGCAGAACTGCAAGATGTGAATGTTTCACTTCATCAGAATGATAGGGGTGAATTGAATGGCCAGGCAGAACTATTTAAAACAGATTTTTCGATACTACCAGAGTATGAACGTATTCCGTTTACTGATCCTATTGGTGAAATAACATTTTCTGGTAGTGATGGGAACTATCAAGTCACCCCAAAACTGGTATCCTTTATGTACAATGGATTAAGATTTGATACACTGGAAGCTGATCTTGAAGTATCAAACACCAATCAGATTCTAATACATCAGGGGTTTATATCGCAGGCAGCCAATAAACTATCAATTTCCGGTGAGATCACCGGAGATTCCCTGGATATCCTTGGTGATCTGGCATTTAAGGATTTTAACTTTTTACACAACTTTGGCGTGGGTGACATTATAACGGGAGATATCTCAAGTGAATTTAACCTTTCCGGATCACTCAAATCTCCTCGAATTGCAGGAGACATTCATCCTACTGCGCTTTCATATAAAAAGAAATTGACACTCTCTGGAAATGGAAAAATCGATCTCACTGTATCGGATGGCGAGGTTTCTGGGGATTTTGCACTTTTCGGGGAAGAAGGTATTCTCTTTGGAGATAGTCTGAAATCATACACCATTCAGGCAAATGTATCGCCAGATCATTACATCATTGAAGATGTACACCTCCAGGGAGATGACAATCTGGTCTCATTGAGCGGCTACTACCAGACTGATGGCATCCAACTGAATAAACTAAATATTCTTAAATCCTCCAATCAACTCAAAATAGCAGATACAATACGTGTTGAGCACACAAATGATGGACGGTTTTTACTCCCGATAAGTGTGCTTACGTTTAACAATGGTGGCGTTTCGCTGGAAGGTGAATTCTCAAACGAATCAGGGTTAAATATTAATTCAGAGTTTGAATTGGTGGATGTTGGAGAAATTCTCAATTTCTTTCGAGTGAATGCAAAGTTCAGTGGGCTAGCCACAGGTAATGCCCATTTGACCGGTTCGCTCTCCGATCCTATTATTGATGCAACTTTCTTTCTAGATGACGGAATGACTCTCGGATACCCAAGTGATTCAGCCAATATAGATATTCGACTAACCAGTGCCGCCACCATTGCCAATTCAATTAATGCCTTTTCAGATGGGGGCAGTCTTGTTCTTCTGGGGCAATTGCCCTGGGGATACAAGGTCTCAAAGGAAAGTGTACGCACAACGCCTCAAAATTTTTCAATTCAAACTGAGAACTATAAGCTGAAAGATTTGAAGTTTCCAAAAATAGCAGGATTTCCAATTTCAGGTCGGTCAACGGGTACGCTGTCAATTCGTGGTACACCTGAGAAAACCAAGCTGGATGCCCAGCTCTCATTAAGCGATGCATCCTTTGATACACTCAAATTTTCAAACGCATATACTGAATTCAATTATGAAGGAAATTTACTCACCTTTGACACGCTTTCCATGGTGAGCAATTGGGGCTATGGTACGGGTCAGGGGTTTATGCCCATTTCAATGGATTTTATTGCACAGGACCGTATGGCTGTTTCTCATAGAGACATGGGGCTTGAGTTTGAATTCAACCTCAATGAATTGCCTTTCCTATCCTCATATATTTCAGCTATTGATGTCATTCAGGGTGACTTTATGGGCACCTTCGGACTATCTGGTCCCTTGTCAGCTCCCATTCGCAATGGAAAAATCAGAGGTCACAATGGTCTACTCCAAATTTCAGTTTTGGGTAACCCGATCACCGATATTCATTCAGAGGTGACACTCGTGGACAACACATTGACCTTTGATCATTTCTCAGGCAAAATGTTGTTTTCAAAAAGCTCTAACCTGAATATTCAAGGTCTCATTGGTAATCTTGCATCAAATGTCGGGGATCTTTTTGGTGTAAACGCGACTCAGGAGTTTGCAGGGGATATTTCAGCGAGTGGCACCATGGATATGACTTCCTTTTTTCATCCCAGGTTTGACTTAGATGTTAAAGCAAACGAGGTCTATTATCGAAGTACTGACGGGTTGATCGAGGCTATCGCCAATGCAGATCTGAAATTCCAGGGGCAGGATACACTGGATGCTTCTGCAATTATTCCAGTACTTCGTGCGACGTACTATGCCAATTTTGAATCAGAGGAAACCTACGAAGAAACCGTCAGCAAGACGGATAGCAGTCTTTTTACATATAGCCTGAATACTCAATTTGCCAGTGACCTTCTGATTTCAAATGATCAGTTGGAAGCTGAATTCGAAGGTGAATTATGGCTCCTGGATTATGGTGATGGTGTCATGCGCTTCTCTGGAACCCTCACTGTACAAGAGGGAGGTACCTTTTATTATCTTGGCAATGAACTCAATCTGAGATCTGGTGAGATCATATTTAATACTGTGGATTTTAACCCTCAGATTAATATGGAAGCAGAAATCAAAATAGACAATGAACCGGTGACCCTTATTCTTAGCGGTGATTTGATTGAACCTGAACTTGTTATCAATGTTGAGAATGCTCAAATCACACAAAGTGATGTCCTCACATACCTGACACTCAATCAGAAAATGGTTGAAGTAAGTTTTGATTCTGAATCTGCTCTCAACCCGGTGCTTACCTATTCGGAGATGCTGGTAGAAAAGCAAATCTCAAAGTTTGGTCGAGAAGTCTTTGGATTGGATGTTGTTGGTATCGATTTAACAGCTGACTCTACCGCTGGCGCCCGAGTACAACTAGGACAACGCGTCATGAAAAATTTGATGGTCACTTATGAAGGTGATGTTCAGAATATTGATGGTCAAAATGACTATGACTTTGGCCTGGAATACCAGATCAATAGTAATGTATCTGTGACAAGCAAGATGAACCAGCGCGGAGAGATTGAACTCAACGGGAGGCTGAAATTCACCTACTAAGATCTGTCTTCCTCAGGGGTTTTATCTTACTTAGCCTGTTTTCACTCTCAGGTATAGCTCAAGAAATTGATGAAGCTCCTGAAATTGTTGAAATTCACATCCAGGGGAATGAGCATCTTTCTAGTAATGAACTCCTTGACCAAATACATCTCAAAGAGAAAAGACTTCTCAGTAAAGGAAGTTTCTATAACAGGCATTATCTCGCCAGAGAGATAGACCGACTTCACGACTATTACACACTAAATGGCTTTCTAGATGCAAGCATCACTGACTCACTCAGTTTTGGTGATCCCAATGTGGTGAGCATTTATTTTAAGGTTGTTGAAGGGAAACGGTACGTTCTGAAAGATGTGACCCTTTCAGGGAATACGCTTTATTCCACTTCAGAGTACCTGGATCTTATAGAATTCCAACCCGGGTCACATTTCAACACATTTAAGATTCGCGAAAAACTCATAAGCATGCTCAGGGTGTATCGTGATAACGGATATCCCCTGATCAACATTCTGGACAGTGTGGTCGTGGCAGACTCTGTGAGCCTGTTTATAAAAGTGAAGGAAGGACCAAAGCTGAATATCGGTGCTGTCAATGTTGAAGCACTGGAACAAATACCAGCTAAAATAATCAGACGTGAAATCATCGTGCAGTCTGGTGATCTGTTCAATTTAACCAATATTGAAGAATCGAAACGTAGACTCTATGAAACCAGCCTTTTTAATAGTGTAAACATCAGGATGGGTACTGTTGATCTCGATTCTTCAACCATTGACATTGATGTAGAAGTTCTACCGGCCAAGTTCAGGGCCTTTGATATGAACCTGGGGGTAAAACAAGGGTATCCTGAAGCCACTGTTAATGCTGATCCAGTATTGAGTATTGGTGTTTCAGGAAGTTGGTATCACAATAACCTCTTCGATAAAAGCCGACGCATCAGAGTAGAAACCAAGTTGAGTTCCATTTACCCTGCTATCTTTATTCCCCAGCAGTTCAAACTAGATTTTTTCTATGTAGAGCCCTGGTTGGCAAAATATAGAATTCCCCTTACTATCAATCCCTTTTACTGGTACGTAGAAAATACGACAACAGAATTTACCAATACCGCCTATGGTTTACGCGGAATCATGACTTACCGTTGGTTTCGAAAAATCAAGACGCAGGGTCTTGCCGAATGGAGCCGGTCAAATGCTGATGCAGATAGTGTGGACACACCAGAACTCTACCAGGAAGCTCGCAAAATTGGTATAAAATTCACCTGGGATGAGCGGGATAACTTCTTTTATCCGAAAAAAGGTTTCAAACTTGTCATCGAACCTGGAGTTGTTGGATATTTGCTGGGAGGTGAAAACGACTATACGCAGCTACAAACTTCGTTTAGCACCTATTGGAATATTTTCTCAGAACTAGTATTTGCCCACAATATCAATGTTGCCATGGCATTTCAGAGAGATGAAGACATTGAAATTCCTTATGCAAAAAGGTATTTCCTTGGAGGGAATACGAGTATTCGAGGGTTTGAGCAGCAGATGCTGGGCCCTAAGAATAGTGAAGGCTTGCCCCTGGGAGGAAATTTCAGGTTTTACACAAATTTCGAGCTACGATTTCCAATCTATAAGATTCTTGGTGGTGAGCTGTTTGTGGATGTGGGGAACCTCTGGCCAGAGATGAAAGATGCAAAAATATCTGATATGCAAACTGCTCTGGGTGTAGGTTTGACCATTGATACTCCAATTGGTCCAGCCAGGATAGACTACGGTATTCCTATGGGTACTGAGAACGCGAATAAAACAGGTCAGACCCACATTGCTATAGCATACGCCTTTTAGAAAAATTATAATGCAGGGAACATGATTTCTGCATAGGTGTAAAAGAGCCGTGTTCAAAACATAATGGACAAATAAATAGTTTGAAGTAATCGTTTCAACAGGGAAAGAATCAAGAGGAAACAACAGAATGAAAAAGTTAGCTGTACTAGGTATTATCATGGCAGGCGTGCTATTGACTTCATGCGGTAAAACTTATGATGAATACCTTTCACAGGGTAATGAATTGCAGAGCGCAAAAGAGTATGAAGCTTCTCTCGAATCATTTGATAAAGCAATTCAGAAAGCAGAAACAGCCAGTCAACGTATTGCGGCTAATATCCTTGCCGGTAACCTGGCATCAAACCAATTAAGAGACCTTCCCAAGGCTGATTTGTATTATCAGGCAACCCTGAGTGATATTGGTGATTATTCTGCTGGAGATTTACGTGATTTAGCCAAACAGGCATTAGCTGCCCAGGCAAATCTTGCTGCAGTAAAAATGTACACGATCTGGTTTGAAAAATTCTCCGATAATCCTGAATTAGTCACAGTTAAATATGAATTTGCTGAGGTTTATCATAAGAACATCTTGAATCTGAAGAAAGCCATTGAAACTTACGACGATATTGTAGAGTCTCACCCTGATTCAGAACAAGCTCCCAAAGCACTCTTTTCTATTGGTTACATTTATGCCAATGAACTCGGTGACAATGAAGCAGCAACAAAATATTATTCAAAATTTATTGAAGCCTATCCCGACCATGAAATGGCTCCCTCAGTTGAATTCGAATTGAAATATCTGGGTAAATCGTTAGAAGAGATTCCAGAATTGCAACACCTCTTAAGCAAGACTTCATAAACACAGGATTTACGATTATGACATTTGACCTTAGCCAACTTAATGAAAAAATTAAGGACAGAAGCCTGTTCCTGAAAACACTTGAGGCAGAAGCTGCCAAAATTGTGGTTGGACAAAAAGGAATGATCCGGAGAGTACTCATCGGATTATTGTCAAATGGTCACATTCTTCTGGAAGGTGTACCGGGACTGGCTAAAACACTAACCATTAAAACCCTGGCAGAACTGATTGATACAACCTTTAATAGAATCCAATTCACTCCGGACCTCTTGCCGGCTGACCTATTGGGTACTCTGATTTACAATCAGAAAAATGGTGAATTCAATGTTAAAAAGGGTCCCTTGTTTGGGAACATCATTCTGGCTGATGAAATCAATCGTTCTCCTGCAAAGGTCCAGGCAGCTCTACTAGAGTCCATGCAGGAGAAACAAATAACAATTGGCGATAACACCTACAAATTGGAAGAACCCTTCCTGGTTCTTGCAACCCAGAATCCCATTGAGCAGGAGGGGACCTATCCACTTCCTGAAGCTCAGGTTGACCGATTCATGCTCAAGCTCAAAGTCGACTATCCCACGGATGAAGAAGAGTTTGAAATCATCAAACGCATGGCACACCCTGAACCAAAATTTGATATCAAACCCGTTATCAAAAAGAAGGATATTCTGGAAGCTCGCAAAGTTGTGGATGAAATATATATCGACGACAAAATCTTCAAGTATATCGTTTCACTTGTTATGGCTACCCGTGATCCACTGAAGGCTGGCTTGCCCGATCTGGATGCTTTGATAGAATATGGAGCTTCACCCCGTGCTTCCATCAATCTGGCGCTGGCAGCCAAGGCAAACGCCTTTATCAATCAACGTGGGTATGTGACCCCAGATGATATCCGGGCGATTGGTATGGATGTCCTGAGGCATCGTGTGCTGGTATCCTACGAGGCTGAAGCTGAAGAGGTGAGCAGTGAAGACATTGTTCAGCGTATCTTCGAAGTTACGGAAGTTCCCTGATCCTTCTCAAGAGTCTGATCCATGTTTTTGTTAGATGAAAATTATTTCGCAGGGAATAATACGTTTTGCTAAATCGTGATTTATTAAAAAAAGTCAAGAAAATTGAGCTGAGTACCCGACACCTTGTTAATGAGGTGTTTGGTGGTGAGTATCACTCCGTCTTCAAAGGTCGAGGGATGGAGTTTGCCGAGGTTAGAGAATATACCCCTGGTGATGAAATTCGGACCATCGACTGGAATGTCTCTGCACGAACCGGTGTTCCCCATGTAAAATTGTTTGAAGAAGAGCGGGAATTGACCGTTATGATCCTGGTTGATGCCTCAGCCTCAGGGGCTTTTGGTACGCGGGTACAGATGAAGCGTGCTCTTGCAGCAGAATTATCCGCTGTCCTGGCATTTTCAGCCGTTAAGAATAATGATAAGGTAGGACTAATCATCTTCACTGATCGTGTTGAAAAATACGTTCCACCGAGGAAGGGTCGTTCCCATGTCCTCAGGGTGATTCGGGAAGTTCTGGATCATGAACCACAACACCAGGGCACAAGCATCAATACGGCTCTTGAATTCATGAACCGAGTGATCCGCAAGCGTGCTGTCACTTTTATGATTTCTGATTTTCTGGATAGTGACTATGAACGAAGCATTAAGCAAGCGAGTCGCAAACACGACATGCTTTCATTTCATCTTCAAGATCCCTGGGAAATTAGTCTTCCCAACCTGGGGCTAGTCCAGCTTCACGATGGCGAGACAGGGGAGACATCCCTGATAAACACAGGTAAACGATCAGTCCGGAGCGCCTTTGAGGAAAGATCCAGTCAGCGATTTGCTGAACTTCAGGCTTTCTTTAAATCAAATGGTCTGGATTACTTGCCTATTCGCACGGATGTTCCATATGTGGATTCGCTGATTGGTTTTTTTAGAAAACGGGCAATGAGACGAAGATGAAAATTCTAAATTCGGTGCTTACCCTCCTCATATTAAACTTCTCTGTTTTTGCGATGGATGCTCAATTTCAGGCAGATAGTCTCAATGGCTCACTGGGCGATGTTATCCGTTTTGGCTGGACAATTGATCACGATGATGCCACCTCCATATCTATCAAGGATATTGATATGGAAGGCACTGGGATCGAAATCTTAAACATGGAAGTTGCACCTGATGAAAAGGGCTCTATCCTGCGCTTTGAGACAGCAGTCTATGATTCAGTTGGGCTTTTTACCTTCCCCTCGTCAGTTGTATACACGCAGAGTGGTGGTAATATTGATAGTCTTTTTCTCCGCGGTCCTGTATTGGAGATTACATCCATTCTGACTGCCAGTGACACAACTTTTAGAGACATCAAAGACTTACATCGTATTCGGACACCCCTTAATCTGTTTTATTTTCTGGTTATTCTAGCAGTTCTTCTGCTAAGCTATCTTGCTTATTATCTGTTTAAGCGATACAAAAAGTCAGATTCAGTTATCATTACGCCCTCTAAAATTATTGTACCACCTGAAGATGCTCATGTAATCGCACTCAGAGCTTTTGAGAAACTCAAACGTTCCAAATATCTTAGATTTGAGCAATTCAAGGATTTTCATTCCGACCTGACCCACATTTTAAAAGAATATTACGAAAATCGATTTTTAATTGATGCCCTTGAGTTGACGACATCTGAATTGTATGAAAAGATGCAGGCGATGAGTGAGTTTGAAGATGAGTTGACACGTGAGACCAAAGAACTGCTGGAGAAAGCAGATTTTATAAAATTTGCAAAAGGCACAACCAATGAACTCGAATCAGGAGAATCATTGAATGCTGCCATTGCAATTGTGAACAGAACAAAGATCCAAAACAATCAGGGAGATAACACGTGATTGATGTACAAAATGTTACCAAGTCTTATGGAGCATTTGATGCCGTAAAAGACGTTTCCTTTACTGTGGAGCAAGGTGAAATTCTTGGTTTTCTGGGGCCCAATGGTGCCGGAAAAACCACAACAATGAAGATGATCACTTGCTACATGCCGCCCACTCATGGCACCATCACGGTCGATGGGCTGGATGTCGTCAACGATTCCATGGGTGTGAGAACAAAAATTGGTTATTTACCAGAGTCTACACCCCTTTATGAAGAGATGGGTGTGAGAGATTATCTCAACTTCATTGCAGACGTTCGGAAGGTTTCTGGCTCAGAGCGGACACGTGCCATGGATCGTGTGATCCAGGTTTGCGGGCTATCAAGTGTGATCCACAAGGATATCCATGAATTATCAAAGGGGTATCGCCAGCGTGTCGGATTTGCTCAGGCAATTATCCATGATCCGGAAATTCTCGTTCTAGATGAACCAACAACTGGCCTTGATCCCAATCAGATCATTGAAATCAGAAATCTGATCCGTGAACTGGGGGAAAGTAAGACAGTCATCTTTTCCACGCATATCATGCAGGAAGTCCAGGCAACCAGTGATCGCGTACTCATCATAGATCAGGGGAAGATTGCCGCTCAGGGAACTTCTGAAGAGCTGAAAGCCAGTATCGCTGGTCAGATGCATCTTGACCTGGTCCTCAGGAATGCTGATAAATCAAAATTTATTGAAACCCTTGAAGGTATAGAGGTCATTCATCTAGAAGATATCAATCTTCAAAAGAATGGTGATCTAGAAGCAGCCTTGAAAGTTGATGCTGGAAGCGATATCCGTGAACAGCTATTCGACCTGGCGGTTAAGAATAAATGGAAAATACTCGAATCTTCACCATCTTCATTCACCCTTGAAGATGTATTTAGAAAATTGACCAATTAAGGAATCATTTCATGTCTGAAATTCTAGCAATCTATAGAAAAGAGATGAAGACTTATTTCAACTCACCCATTGCCTTCATCGTCATATCATCATTTCTGGTAATCACAAACTGGTTATTCTTTGATTATGGTGATTACCCATTTTTTGCCATTAACATTGCAGATATCCGTGGGATTTTTGATTATGGTGCCATCGTACTCCTCTTTATTGCTCCCGCGGTGTCCATGCGATTGATATCTGAAGAAAAACATCAAGATACACTGGAGCTCCTGGTGACCATGCCCATTACGGATATGCATATCATTTTGGGGAAATACCTGTCCACTCTGGTTGTATTTGCAATCATTCTGGCAGGTACCTTGATCGCACCAATATCTATCTCTTTTGTCGGTGATCTTGACTCAGGAATTGTTATCAGCAGTTATATCGGCTTCTTCTTCCTGGGCGCTACTTACCTAGCAATCGGGTTGGCAGCCAGTAGTTTTACTCGTAACCAGATCATCGCCTATATCGTCGGTATTGTAATGATTGCAGTATTCTTTCTTATGAACGGTATGGCGAACGGTTCAGGGTTTCTGGCAACCCTGTTTGAGAACCTGAGTATCAGATTTCATTATCAGAATTTTTTCAGAGGTGTCCTTGATACCAGGGATCTGCTTTATTTCATATCTCTGATATTTGTATCTCTGTTTGTGAGCAGCACGGCCCTTGCTAGCCGTAAGTACAAGTAGGGGAGATTAATATTATGCAAAACAAAAATACATGGTCATTTACACTCATTGTCATCGGACTGGTGTTCGTCATCAATCTATTTGCACAACAGCTTTTTATTCGATTTGATCTGACAGAGAATGAACGTTATTCCATCAGTGATGTCACCCGCGATATTCTAGAGGATATTGATGAACCTATCACTGTAAAGGTATATTTTTCAGAGAATTTTCCCCGTCAGTTGATTTCTGTAAAACAATACGTTCTGGATATGCTCAATGAGTACCGAGCCTATGCTGGATCATCCCTTGAATATGAATTTATTCCAATCTCAGGTGAAGATCAGGAACTCGAGCAGGAAGCCATGTCATATGGAATCCAACCGGTTCAAGCCAATATTACTGAGAGTGATGAAATCAAAGTCCAGAGAATCTATCTGGGTATCGTCTTCCTGTATGGCGATCAGAAAGAGATCATCCCATTTGCCCAGCAGATTGAGCAACTGGAATATGATATGACGGGAGCTATTAAAAAGCTTAGCCTTGGCGCTCTGCCAAAGATAGGCTGGTTGACAGGTCATGGAGAACAATCCCTTGGAGAAGAGGGTGTTGCCAGAGCTATGGGTGAAATTCAGAAGAACTACGAGCTGGTTGAAGTGAATCTGACTTCAGAAGAACAGATACCCCAAGACATCAATACAGTGATTTTAGCAGGTGCTACTGGAACCTTCACTGATAACGATCTTTACAAGCTGGATCAATATCTCCTCAGAGGGGGGCGTCTGGCAGCTTTTCTGAATACGAAGATTATTGATATGCAGAACCAGTACATGCCTGTTCAGGAGAATAGCAGCAACATTTTCCCATTTCTGGAGCATTTTGGTGTTAAGTATGGCAATCAACTACTCATGGATAAAACATCCTATCAGGTACAAGCTATGCAGAACCTGGGATTCCTGCAGATACCTGTCGCTGTGGATTATCCGTATGCACCCCGTATCAGCGCTCTGAATGAGGATAATCCCATTGTAAATCGTTTGAAGGAATTGGGTTTCTTCTTTGTGAATGAAGTATCACCAGCAGGTGACACCACCAAAGTATCATTCACATCTCTCATGCAGACATCAGACATGACAGGGTTCGCCATGCCGGATCAACGTACGCGTTCCATCAACATCTCTGCTGGCCAACAGATTCCTGACTATATGTATAGAGAAGGCTCTAAAACCATCTCGGCTATTATTGAAGGTGAGCATTCATCCTGGTTCGGTAGTGCCCGTCCTGATAGCATCTCCTTCCCTGAAATGCATCTTGGCGAGTCTATGACATCAACTGTGATGGCTACAGTAGGGAATGCAACGTTTACCACTCAGCAGTTTATGGTACCTGCAAGTCTAACTTTCCTATTGAATACGGTTGACTGGCTCCATGATCGGAATGGTTTGATTTCCATACGATCCAAGAACGTTCAGCCTTCCCAGCTGGATGAAATGGGTAGTGGTACACGTCAATCCTTGAAGTGGATCAATATTTTGTTAGCACCATTACTGATTGTGCTTTTTGGTCTCATTCGCTGGTATATAAGAAACAAATCAAAGAATCTGGCAGGAGCTTGATCATGAAAAACAATCAAACCCTATATGCTGCAGGCATACTTGTCGTTTTAGCATTGATTTATTTTTTAACCCAGACGGGTAACGTCGATACCAAAAATATAGATTCTGACCTGTTTGCAGTTGAAAAGTATGAAGTTTCCAGTGTGGCTGTCAATTCCGCAGAAAATCCATTGGAGTTTGTCCGGAACGAATCTGTGTGGCGTGTGGAGGATTATCCTGTTGATACCACACGGTATTATAGGATTCTCGACCAGGTCACATCGTTGAAGGTTGATAGACTCATCACAAAGAATGCCGAGAAGCATGAAAAGTATGAAGTGATTGATAGCAGTCCAATGGTCATTCTGAAATCAGAATCTGGCAAATCATTGTTGGAACTCATCATTGGTAAGCAGGGAGCCAACTATCAGGAAACCTTTGTAAGAGCGGCTGGTCAGGATGAGGTCTACGCGGTTAAATCAAGTCTTGGCCAATTCAAATCCATGACAGCCAGCAACTTTTGGGACCGAACCATGACCGATCTTGACGTTAATATGATCAATCGGGTTCGTATGGAAGGTGAGTATTCCTATATGCTGGAAAGACAGGGACCTGTTTGGACATTCAATGGTGAGCAGGTTGATCTTGAAAAGGTCGTAAATATGCTAAAACCTCTTGAAAATCTGAAGGGTAGCAATTTTGCTGATGAAATATCAGTTGATAAGGTATTCTACCAGTCCATCCATCTTGGTTTCGAGAACGGAGAAACCCTTGACATGGATTTCCATTTGAAAGCGGAGGCTAGTCCACTTTTACTTGTCAAAATAAGTGGGATGGAGAAGATTTTCGAATATTCAAAATCTGGTCTGAACCGATATAAAAAATCATTTGAAGATTTAAAGGCTGATCCGCTGCCTGAGACTTAATCGAGATGATAGATTGACATAAAATAAAAAGGGTGGTAGTACTGCCCTTTTTTTATAACATGAAGACCATATCAAGACTGATACGAGTGCCCATTCTTATTTCACTCATGCGTACTTCCATCTTAGGATGAGTTTCAATATCCATAGCGAGAGGAATGAGATAGTTTCCCAGTAGATTTACCTGAAACTCAGGTTTTAAATGAAGTTGCAGAAGCAACCCAAGATCAATGCCTAAAAACTGCTGTACCTTGATGCTTTGCGCTTTGAGGTTGTTTAGTGGGTCAAATAGTTGAAAAACATAGTGCCTGGAAAAAATATTACCCTGCCCCAGATATAGTGAATTGGTAAAAACTAAATTGTGTTTATTCGACAATAACGAATTCCATATTAGTTGCAGTTCAGAGATTTCGGCATCTCCTTCTATTAGATGGAAATATCGTGCACCTGATAGTTGGGTAAATAAATCTCCAAAGCGGGAAGCTTTTAATGATCCACTTATTTTTCCCTGGATGAACCTCTTTGATAACGATAACCCCAAACGACCACTAAAATATGTCGCCCCATATGATATATCTTCATGGTCAAGTGCGTAAATGCTACCAATATTCTCTTTAGACTGTTCGATACTCGAATTTACTGTATCTTTTGCTACCTTGATGAATAGATGGAATTTTCTGTCTTGTTCGTTCTGGTATTCATAATTGAAACTCAGGTTTTCAATATGAGGTAGTAATTCAGACCGCAGGGCTTGTGAATTTGGGAAAGCAATTCCTGATTTTAGTGATTTCCCGTATCTAAGGTTCAGGTCACCATATTTTGAGACATAGGCTAAATCAAGATACAGAAGAGATCGATTAAGATATAGATCTCCCTCAAACACATACTCATGATTTCCAAAGTTTGCAGCATAAACATCCTGATTCATTTGGATCCCGGCAAGAAAGTTGAGGGATTTAAGGGGCTGATCAATTTGCATATTTATAGATTCAAGGAAGCCTTGGTTGTTAAATCTTACTCGGGAATCAAGGGTGGTGTTTCTGAATGTATAATCAAGTCCAAGAGCAAGCGACTCACTGTTCTCCCGATTCAGATTAAAATAAGTTTCGAGTGAATCTTTGATTTGGAATTTTTGATTCACACTACTTACCGTAATGTCCATAGATAGGCGTTGATTAAGGCGATAATTGTAACTTATGGAAGATGCACCCAAACGCGTATTGGAGGAACTTCCATTCGATAGGGAATACTCCAACGGTATACCAAAGCTATGGTAAAAATCGGCTAAGGATTTTTGATGAACTGTAGGTACGTGTTCAAAGTTGTTCTGTGTGAGTCCCAATAGGGGAAATGTGATCATGATGAAGTTGAGAACTAATTTATGGTACTTCGAACTAATGCTGCACATGAGATATATTAAGTCAAATGAATTTCATAGCTTGGGATTATTTAGGGTGTAAATAAAAAAGGCAGCCAGATCGACTGCCCTTTATATTATGTATACTAGACCTAGTCGTTCCAGTTATCCTCATTCATACCAAGAAATTCAACCAGTCCTGCTGCATCCAAATCAGGTAAAATACCATTTATTGTTGGGTTCGTCCACTCTGTAACCCAGGTGCTATAGTCAGTTGTGTTCCAGTTAATTGTGGGATACACGTAAGCTGCAGTTCGTTGCTCATAACTGATTTCAAAATACCCCTCAATCACCAGGCTTTCACCGGTGGTGACATTCCCTGACCAATAGAAATCGATTAGAGGAAACTGTACCAGTTCTGAAGAGTATTGCTCTATATAATCCATAAATTCTGCATAATATTCCCATATGACTTGCGGTAAATCACTTTGGCTAGCGGTGCTCAAGTCATACTGAATAAAGCCAAGGTTCACCATGGCAAATATTGTCGGTTCAACTCCCTCCATGTAGTAGTGTAGTGTAATGGAAATATTGGTATTGCTCAAGCCATCTATCATGACCGTATCTTGCGTAAGATTTAGATACTCAGACACTGAATAGTAGTCATATGAGTAGTCTATTTCTGTTCCTACGGTATAAGGAGGTAGAATATCTTTAAAGTCATTTATTGGGTTTAAGAAAAACTGTGAAATGTCGATTCGGGTACTATCCTCATAATACATATCCTCATCCCAATAGTCATAATGGAACATTGTAGGACCTTCGAGTGCAGATTTCACAGTTGTGAGATCATCTCGCGCCATATTAAAGTCAAAATCATCTTCAACCTGAATGAAGTCATTGTCCTGATCATCACTTTCTCCTTCAAGAAATGCGAGTGCTGCCAGCGCTTTATCAAAGGCTGTAAGTGCAGATTCAAGTGCGATATCCAGATCCTCTGCACCATGATCATCATAAAGTGTCACAAAATCAGAATCCTGAGATAACTCAGTCACAATTCCTGCAGAATCAAATGAAACAAACTCAAAATTATACGCTACAACAGTTTTTAAAAGGCTCTTCAATCCATACAATCCTGTTTCAATAGCGTAAATCTCAGTTAAATCTAATTCAATGTCAGATGCTTCGGGTTCACCCTGCATAGCCGGGCTGATGATAAAGACAAAATCAAGACTATCTTCAATGCTCTCAAGAGCTTCAATACTCTCATCAATAACAGGGAGAAACAAGCTACCTACCAATGCTTGAAATTCACTGAATTGTGGAACATCATCGACACTCATTTTACTGAGTGCAAAGGGGGTAGCAACCAGTGGAGCAATAGGTACTCGTATCCCGGAAACATCTGTGGGTAGACCGTATCCGCGTTTGCCCAGGGGTGATTCATATTTCTCTATCAAAAAGGGTTCGTTCACACTGAAGTAGGATTCCCATCGAAGCAACATATCCTGGAGCGCCTGATCTTGAGAAATCATCAGAAATCCTGTGAAGGCAAATCCAAAACTTGCTTCAGTATTTCGATGATCAAGCATGTGTGCTCTAGCATATAAGGCGTAGGGCTCGCTGAAATCCATCATATCTAATAGCTGTTCCAGGGAATCTGGATCCTCTTCATACATGCTAGACATCAAATCCTCTAGTGAGTTATGGGCGCTATCGAGAGCAGCTGTGGCCGCTAATGAGTCTTCGGGAGTCACTAGATCTGGATCCTCAGTCTCCTCACAACTCATCGTAAAAAGTACCAATAAGCCAAGAATCATTGTCAATCTAAACATTCTTGATTTCATTTTTTCACCCCTTTCGGGTTTATTTTTTTTAACGCTAATATGATAATGTATCAAATATGAACGACATTGAGCTTGGACACACCTTTTTTTTCATGTGATTTCAATCAATCTGACCTGTGAACTACGGTTGCCGCAGCCTGCTGGGTTGGGAAAATAATCATATCTGCTATTTGTACATGCTCAGGTCGAGATGCTGCAAAAAGGACAGCTTCTGCAATATCCTGGGCAACAAGTGCTTCTAGACCTTTGTATACTGCTGCTGCTTTTTGAGCATCACCCCTAAACCGTACCATGCTGAATTCAGTATCCACGAGTCCCGGTGAAATGGCGGTAATCCGTAAAGGGGTGTCCACAACATCCATCCTCAAACTCTTGGTAAGGGCATCAACGGCGTGTTTGCTGGCACAATACACACTTCCACCCGGGTAAGCCTCATGACCTGCAATAGAGGAGATATTGATTACATGTCCGCTATTCCTGGAAATCATTTTTGGGACAACATGGCGAATTAAGTGCAAGACACCTTTCACATTGGTATCCACCATGATATCAACATCTGTAGTAGGGGTTTGGTGGGCTTTTTCCACACCCAGTACCAATCCGGCATTATTCACAAGGATATCAATATTTTTAAAGGATTCAGGGAGACTATTGATCATCTGTTGGACTTTATTATTGTTTCTGACATCCAGGGCGAGTGGAAGAACATTAACTGAAAATTCTGTTTTTAGAAGACCTGCTAGTTTCTCTAGTCGATCTAATCGTCGTGCTGTAAGAATAATATTAGCACCTGCCTGAGCAAATGAGTGGGCGCAAGCTTCGCCAATACCAGCGCTAGCTCCTGTTATGAGAACGGTCATCTGTTTGAGATTTGATGTCACTGAGTCTGTTCCTTCTTCGAATGGTTAAATATAATAAGAATCAATATACTACAAATAAGTCCTGGATAGAATGGTTCCAGTCCAAAATGATAATTGTAATTATCTGCTTTTCCAAAAGCAAGCCAGAGGATCGATGATGCTGGCACGAGTGTTAGATTCAAGCGAACAGCCCGCGCTGGCATAGGTTTACCAAAAATACTTCTCAGGGTTGGCAGGAGCAGGGCAGGGATGGCTATAGTACCAAATGTGTACCATAGATCGATAATAGATGGAATCCAGATTGCCAGGACAACACCGACCAAAAGCACCAGGATCATCCCCGTTTTTATGAGACGGTTCGTGGGGAAGCGTTTAAACAATGGAAATGTGCCTAGGATGTCCTTTCCAAGCGTGATTCCAGATATAAGTGTATTACTGTCCAATGTGGACATAACCGTAGAAAGAATACCGATATAAAAGATTCCCTGAAGACCTATGGGCAGAATTGCGTTTCCAAGGTTAAGGAATGCCTGTGATGGTATCGAATCAGAGGGGAGATAGGAAAATGCATATAATCCTGTCAGGGTGGTCATGAAGTCAAATATGAACCAGAATAGTACGGCGAACATAATTCCGCGCCTGGCAACTTCAGGTGTTGCAGTCGCATATACGCGTTGATGAAACCCGGGATCAACCAATGTCCATGACCCTATAAAAAACCATACAATGATGTAACCCAGGCTCTGACCACCCGTAAATGATTTATGCGAGGAGGGGAGAGCGTGCCACAGTTCTATTGGATTCATAAAACTATTTGAAAGCACAACCAAAAGGATCGCAAAGCCTAAAAACATCATATAAAACTGTATTATATCAGTTTTAACTACAGAAGTAAACCCACCTTGAAGGATATAAATGAGTGAGAATAATGTCCCTGTAATGATTGAAGCAATCAGAGGGATGCCCAGAAAATAATTCAGGATTATTCCCAGAGTCAGTACATATGGAGCAGGACTAGCCAGCAACAAAACCCATAGTGAAGCCAATCTACCAACGGTTTTGCCATAATCTGTGACCAGAATTTCGGGAAGCGAATTCACCCGCAATGAACGTGCACGTTTTGCCACTAAGAGGGAAAATGCGATCCCGAACAAATAGTAGGGTAGCCCAAAGATAACCCAGTTGGATATGCCATAGCTGGTACTGTACTCACTGACCCCAAGGATACCCCCATACCAGGTGGACACCAGGGTCATCACAAAAGCGGGGAGTGAAAGCTTACGACCCATGACCATGTAGTCAGTTACAGAATCACTCCTTGTGTTTCGAATGCCAACCATAAGAACTAGGAGAAAGTAGCCGAGAATCAGGGTAATATCTAATAAATGTAGATTGATAAGTATATCTTCTATATTACTGATACACTGCGATATATACTGATCCTGACATAAGACTGAACTGCGGGTCATCAATAATGGCTAAATTGCTCTGACTCGAGCTGTTGTGATGGCTATCCAGATGTTCAATGTCCCACTTTAAACCCCTGGTTGCCAACCCGCTGTATTGAGTGACTGGCAGGACGCTCAAAGTGTTGCCCTGCTTGACTTCATGGTCGATATTAGTGTTTGGAGTTAACCGGATTATTTTTTCCAAAACTATTTTGTCAGAAATGATCTTTTCGCTTAGAATTGTAATATTTACAGAATTATCAACTAATGCACAAACATGCAGGTTGCTAAGCAAATGATCCGTCCGACCCCCAGTTGCACCGAGCAATATCAATGAATTTGGCGTATAGGATTCAAGCAAATACTCCAGCGTTTTTTCAAGGTCTGTAAAATTCTGGTCAGGTGTGTGTACAACACGAATAGTATTATTTTCAGGCAGTTCAACAGAATCCAGATCACCAATAATTAAATCTGGAGATAAAGAATATTTCTTTAGTGTATTGAAGCCACCATCAACTGCAACAACAAGATCAGTTTTATCTATTTGAGACTGTAGGAGTTGTTTGTCGGGTGGTTCACCCGCTAATACAAGTAATATGTTCATCGAATCATTAATAGGTAAAATAGCTCTTTCCGATAAACTCCCTCAAAATAGACGTACCAGGTACGTGTCGGTCTGGGATAGTATGGAAAAGTGACATTAGCGTAATGAGACGATCCCGAATTGTGTTTTTTGAAGCGGCTTTTAACAAAGGAAGGGCATATCGCTTAAGAGTGGATAGTTCGTAGATCAGGGCAGAATTGAACATGATGTCAGCGTGCTCTTGAAAAGGAAAAATATTGCTTAATTCACCATGTCGAACAGAATTCCAGCGCTTTATAGTATCGTCAGCACTATACCCCCGGTAACGATGATCTCTTACAATGCGACGAATCAATCTACCATCAGAGGTGGAGACAGGATGTGTATTATCAATGTTAAGCTGCGTTAATGCACTTATATACACACGATAATAACTGTTTTCTGGCATCCCCTCATGGATGAGCGGGTTTAACCCATGGATACCCTCAAATATTAATACTTCTCCTGATTCCAGACGCATTTTGTCGTCCAAAATCTCCTGTTTTCCCTCAACAAAGTCATATCGGCGCTTATTTACAGATTGGCCATAGATTAGTTGCTGTATTTCATGCTTAAGAGATGGAAGGTCAATACAGTCTACACTCTCAAAATCCAGACTACCATCTGCCTGAGGGGTGATTTTGTCACGATCTAAAAAGAAATCATCCATAGAGAGATACTTGGATCGGATTCCATTTACAGCAAGATGGATAGCAAGTCGCTTGGTGAATGTGGTTTTTCCTGAGGAGGAGGGACCGGCGACAAAAATAATACGTATCTGATTGCGACTGGATATATCATCAGCAACAGCTGCTAACCTTTTCTCGTGCAACCCCTCAGCGACCCAGATCAATTGTTTGAATCCCATCTCCATTATTTGCTTATTCAAATCGTGAATCGATGAAACGTTTAAGATGCGACCCCATTTTTCATGCTCTTTCATCATTTGAAATAGCTTAGGGGAGTCTGTAAAGGGTAGCATTTCATTATGCTGATCACCAATTCTCAACAAAAATCCTCGATCGTAAGCCACCAATTTAAAATCGGGTAAACTGGTTAAATCCAATGTGGTAAACTCATATGAGGCTGAGATGTGTTCGCCAAGCATCAACACAGGTGGTCGTACGGTATGAATACGGGGGGTGAGTAGATGATACCAGTCCTCAGGTTTTGCTGGACGAATTTTTATATGCATATAGGTTTCACGAAGCGATTCCATCTGCTGAGAAATCCTGGTAAGTTCTTCAGGAGCTATGACCTTCTGTTCTTTCAGAACGCAATAATATCCATCCCCAAAGGAATGATCGATGATGAGTGTACGTTTTGAGCCATAAATTGACTTGATCGCCGTCGACATAAGGAAAATGACAGCACGGGTTTTATGCCGATAAGCCTCGATCTTGTCGCTCATCGCTCACCAGTTTTTTTGATAATATGGTATCCAAACTGTGTTGAAACTGGCTTTGAGGGCCGGTTACGTGTCATTTTTCGAACCGCCTCCTCAAAGGGTCGAACCATCTGTCCAGTCCCAAACCATCCCAGGTCACCCCCTTTGGATTTACTGGGGCAGGTAGAGTATTCCTTAGCGAGTTGCTCGAAGCGCGCACCCTTTTTCAGGCGTTTAAACAGTTCTTCTGCTAATGATTTATTTTTGACCAGTATATGGCTGGCTCTCCACTCCATAGTATCTCCCGTGCACGATTATTTTTGAGCGGAAAGATAGGTATATCGAGGCATGAATCAAGGAAACGGTAATATTTGTTTTCCATTTACATCTGTGGTTCAAATCATTATCCTTTCATCCGAATAAGAATAGCAATTAGGTATAGGCTTGCAGTCCATCAACAGCTAATGGACTATTTGATTGAAACGCTTTGACTTTAATCAATCAGTATGGATAACGGAGATCCCATGGCATTCATTAAATATATTAATCCGGAGGACATCCCATCTGCGGATAGCGTCAACGATACAGATCATATTCTCAGGATTCATGGCGTGCATAGTAGAATTATGAAACATCATTATACGCTATACAAAGAATTGATGTACAGCAAAGGACCACTGACCAGAATTCAGCGAGAAATGATAGCCGTATTAGTCTCTGCAATTAATAAGTGTCACTACTGAATTAAGCACCACGGGGTGGGTCTCCGAAGGTTATTAAAGGCAAAGGGTATGTCTGTTCAGGAACAGGATGATTTAATAACAGCACTGGAAAATGAATCCATACCATCTGAAATTGATCAACAGGATCATTCGTTACTTCAGTATGCTGAGAATTTAACCCGAAATCCTGCAAGCATTGTGGCAGGTGATGTTGAAGCCCTTCGAAGTGCGGGTCTTGATGATCGAGGTATACACGATGCCTGTTGCATCATTGCCTACTTCGCTTTTGTAAATCGAGTTGCAGATGGGCTGGGCGTAGAATTAGAAGCGGACTTCCCGGTTGATTAAAATCATTCCTCAAGCAAATAAATGTCAGTTAGCGCCTCAGCCAGGTACTGAACCCCTGGATCTCTACGGTTTGTGAGTATGATGACTGAAAATTCTGAGTCTGGAAATCGCTGATACACCGTTCGAAAACCACAAGTGCTCCCCGTATGACTGATCCGCTTATTACCCTTGTAATCCTCAATTCTCCAACCACAGCCATAGGTTTCCAGCCAGGGTGTGAATGCTGAGTCCATGTATGCTTCTGACACCAGGCCGGTTCCATACAAAGCCTGATCCCATTTATACATATCAGATACTGAGGAATAGATGCCTCCATCACCGAGAACAGAAGACGTCATGCTTTGATCACTATATTCAATTCGATCCATTACAATATTGTATCCATAAGCACGATTCATCACTTCATTCTGATCACTGACAAAGGCCACTGAACCAGTCATATTTAAAGGGTCAAAAATATTCTGTTTCAAATATTCTGGGAAAGACGTTCCCCATAACCTTTCCACTGTAAGTGCCAATAGGGCATAGCCACCATTGCTATAGCTGTAATCTGACCCGGGACTAAAATAGGTACTGTCCACTTCCATCAGCATCTCCAAAACATCCAGATCCCTAACTGGTATTGTTGCTGAATCTGGAATGAGTGCTTCATAATCAATCAGTCCAGAGGTATGGTGAAGTAATTGACCATAGTTGATATCACTCACATATGCAGGCAGTTCGGGGAATATGGAATCCAGTGGGGTCTCAAAAGTCAACCTACCCGAATCCATGAGTTGTAGAATAGACATGGCTGTGAATTGCTTTGTCACAGATGCCAACCGGAAGTTCGTTTGTGCTGTAACCGGGATTTTGTGTTCCAGTTCAGCCAATCCATAATAACGTTCTAGCAGGATTGACCCTTTATGGATGATCATCACTGCCGCCCCGGGGTTTTCACCTGCGTAAGCCTGGAATAGCTCATCAACGCGATCCCTTTTTAATGATGTACACCCCAACGAAACGAATGCCACAATGAAAATCAATGGTCGGCTCATATGCATAATTTTGTCCCTACTTACGAATTATATAATGAATAATAGTAGACATTATCTATTCAATCTACAAGTAGACTTTTTTATTCAGGAGTAACAAGAGAGAGTTAAATGTATTTCCATACCCATAAATCCTACTATTTTTAAACATCGCATTTTAATGTAGCAGGGGAATGACGTTTTCAGGTCAATTAATCATCCATGGAAATAAACTTTTCAAAATACTTCCATCTCAAACGCTTCAAGCTAGCACTCGCTTTGGTCCTGGTATTATTGACCTTTGCCATCATGCAGATCACATTGATTGAGGATATTGAATCCAGGCTTCTTGATTATCGATTTAGAACCTGGACTGGAGATCTTCAACCTGATTCAAGTATTGTGATCATCAGTATTGATAATGGAAGTTTAGATTATTTTGCACAAAATGATGTATCCTGGCCCTGGCCAAGATCGTTCTACGCACATCTGGTTGAGTATATGGATCATGAGGGTGCTGGACTGGTTATTTTTGATATGCTTTTCACCCATTCCGATGCAGATAGATCCGAAACGGACGCTGAACAAACAGACGGTCTATTTGCCTCTGCTATAGGGAATAGCAATAATGTGGTTCTCGGGACCATGCTTGAAAATATGCATTCCGAGCCTGATCTTTCTGGGGAAACATTCCTCTTGAGGGGAGATTCTGCATTCTCTAACACTCTGAATGACAGCGTGATACAACTTCCCATTCAAGTCCTGATGAATGCCAATCCTCTTCTGGGTCACACGAATATAAAACCTGATCATGATGGAATATTCAGACATACAAGACCGTTCTTGAACATTCCGGATTATTCAATTCCCAGTCTGGCAATGGCGGCCTTTCTCTATCTGACAACAGACGGAACTGATGCAGTCCAGGCTGATAGCATGACATTCCCACTCAATTCACAAACAGATCAATTAATATGCTGGTATGGCGGTGCTGGACCAGAGGGTGTATTCCCATACATGTCATTTCAATCAGTGATTCAATCTGCGAGCGCAATCAAATACGGGGGAAAACCCAGTATACCATCCGGAACATTCAAGAACAAAATTGTGATAGTTGGCGCAGATGCTGCCGGACTACGGGACCTCAAACCGACACCCATTCTTCAGAACGGTTTGCATCCTGGCATGGAAATTTGGGCAACGGTATTGAGTAATTATCTTCAGTCCGATTATCTCTATGACATCCCTGCTATCATCTTAATTGTAATCCTTTCAGGTATGTCATTCCTCATCCTACTTGGTTTCGATCGTTTGGAACCTAGATATGGGTTTCTGATCTTGATCAGTCAGATGAGTATATATGTATTTGCAGCTTATTTACTCTGGTCAAACCATCCAAAATATATGTTACCACTCAGTCCTGCCATTTTGATAAGTCTGCTGTCCTATCTATTGGTGTTTTCTAATGAGATGCGGGAGAAGTTGTTTTTAAAACGTGTGTTTGGACCCTACATCGCACCCGAGCTAATGGAACTCATGTATCAGACGAGAGAATCCCCTGCATTAGGTGGTCAGCAGGTGAATGGTTCAGCTTTCTTTAGTGACCTCCAGGGATTTACCAAGTTTTCAGAGAAATTGTCTCCCACAAAACTGGTGAGTTTGTTAAATGAGTATCTTACTGATATGACCGATAGTCTTATGGATTTACGAGGGACTTTGGACAAATACGAAGGAGATGCCATCATTGCATTCTTTGGTGCCCCTGTAACAGATGCAGAACATGCCCATCAGGCGGTCAAAGCTGCCATCGCCATGCAGCAAGGTTTATCGACCCTCAGAAAGAAGTGGGATAGTGAGGGGGACAATTGGCCTCCAGAAATAAAGAATCTTCAAATGCGAATTGGTATCAACAGTGGTGAAATGCTCGTCGGTAATGTTGGCAGCAAAGGCCGCATGAATTTTACAATGATGGGGGATACGGTAAACGTCGCAGCCCGACTTGAGTCTTCTGCCAAACAGTACGGTGTATTAACACATATCAGTGAAGCCACAGCCCGCCAAATGCCACCTGAGATTATTCTTCGCCGATTGGGTGCTACCCGGCTGGTGGGGAAGGCAAATGTATCTGTAAGCTATGAAGTCTTTGGATATGCTCATGACCTCACTTCAGAAGACCACAGGCTTCTGGAAATCTGGCCCAATGCACTTGAAGCTGTGGAGCAACGCAATTGGGATCTTGCCATCAAACTTTTCAAGCAAACCCTCAGTCTCGAACGCCGATACACTGGACGCCCAACTAACCCAAGTGAGGTATACTTGAAAATTCGAATTCCTGGTTGGCAGTCGATTGATCCTGATGAAAATTGGTCCCCAGTCTGGGTTTTCGAATCGAAATAAGACTATCCTTCGGGAGAGAATTTTGTAAATATTCGTTTATAGCATTGATAAGACAAGGGGGGGCCAGGTGCTTCATTCAAAGTATATTCTAACACCCGCTTTAATCATTATTGCTTTAATTGCATGTGAGGAAACGGAACCAGGTGATTATCCATTAGAATAACCAAGCTAAACATTTCCTGAATCATTGATGTTTTGAGAAAAAAAATATAGCCCCTGAAATAATCAGGGGCTATTCGTACACCGGCCAGGAGTCGAACCCGGAACCTTCTGGTCCGTAGCCAAACGCTCTATCCAATTGAGCTACCGGTGCAGTTTTCAAAGGCAATTCTCAAAGCATTAGGTCCGGTAGCGAAATTGCCTGTCCCGTCGAAGCCATGAGCGTAGACGGAAGCTACCGGTGCATGTCAAAATAAAGACCTAAATCTTTATCGTTTGTAGCGCGTAGGGGAGTCGAACCCCTGTTACCGGCGTGAGAGGCCAGCGTCCTAGACCACTAGACGAACGCGCCAAATTATAAATAAATATCGAACTTGCACTTAGAATCGATATCATATCCATATTGTCAAAGCGTTGCCGGGGGAGGATTCGAACCCCCAATGAAGGAACCAGAGACCTTAGTGTTACCATTACACCACCCGGCAAAAAGCTTAAAGCGCGGCGAATATAAACAGTGGTCTATGTCATGGCAATATTATATTCAATTCAAGTTACGTATGACAACTTGGGATCTATTTTCAAGGATAATTCAAAAACCTCATAAATTATTGGAGATATATAATCATGGTATCTGCTTGCATGATTATGACGACTACGGATTCTGAAGCACATGCGACTCAACTTGCGAAGATTGCATTAGAATTAAAACTCGCAGCTTGTGTCCAGATTATTCCAGGTGTGAGAAGTCTATACCTGTGGAAAGATAAAATTCAGGATACGCGTGAATTTCTAATCTATTTTAAAACTGATAGCAGGCGTGCTGATGAGTTGATGTCTAAAATAAAAGGCGAACATAAGTACGAGACACCAGAGATCATCAGCGTATCTATTGACTCGATTGATCAGGAATACCATAAATGGCTCACAGCCTCATTATCCTGACATTTCTCAATAGTGCGTGTTAATATATATTATGTCGAGTGATGATTATGTGTAAAAAGGACATCTCTGCCCTCCTTACGTATAGTTTTATATATATTTACCTTACAACGATATTTACAATCCTGTTTGGCACTACAATCTCTTTTACAATTGTTTTACCTTCCGTATGTTGCTGTATGGATCCTTGTTCATGAGCAAGCTTGAGAATTGAATCTTTATCAGCATCCAACTCAACTTCAATCTGTGCCCTCACCTTTCCATTGACCTGTACAGCCAATTTAATGAGGTCTTTCACAAGCAATTGCTCATCATACTCTGGCCAGGCTTTATAGGCGAGCTCCTCAGTATGACCCAAGAGCTGCCACATTTCTTCAGCAATATGCGGAGAAAAAGGATTTAATAGCTTAAGGAAACACTCTAGTGCAGATCTGGGCACTATGTCTAAACAACGTAAATGATTAGAAAATACCATCAATTGAGAAATTCCAGTATTAAACGCTAAGCCTTCGAGATCATTACCAACCTTTTTAATGCTGGCATGCATCATGGTCAGAGTTTCGGTGTCCGGTTGTGCATCACTGAGTTCGATCAATGCTCCATTATCGTCTACAAAGTGTCTCCATAAGCGATTCAAGAAACGATAAACACCTTCTATCCCACTGGTATTCCACGGCTTAGAGCGCTCTAATGGTCCCATAAACATTTCATATAAACGCATGGTATCGGCACCGTATTGAGCGACAACCTCATCGGGATTAATCACATTTCCCCTAGATTTGGACATCTTTTCCCCATCCATTCCCAATATCATACCCTGATTTACTAATTTTTGAAATGGCTCCCGGGTGGATACATATCCCAAATCGAAGAGTACCTTGTGCCAGAACCTCGCATATAACAGGTGCAATACAGCATGTTCAGCACCACCGATATACAGATCAACGGGCATCCAATACTTTTCTTTTTCAAGATCCCAAGCCTGGTCATTATTATGGGGATCGATAAACCGTAAATAATACCAACAAGACCCAGCCCACTGTGGCATTGTGTTGGTTTCACGCTTATATACCTTACCGGACGACGGGTCAACAACGTTTAACCACTCCTCCGCATTTGCCAGTGGACTCTCGCCCGTTCCAGATGGTTTGATCCGTTCAAGGACTGGAAGCGTCAATGGTAAGTCACTGTCTGACAGTGGGATAACATCATTCCCATCACGTAGAATTGGAAAGGGTTCACCCCAATATCGCTGACGTGAAAAAAGCCAGTCTCTTAACTTGTAATTGACAGCAATCTTCCCCTTACCTGTTTTCTCCAGCCATTCACCTGTTTTTCTGATCGCAACTGAAGGTTTGAGGTCATTGATAGAAAAAGATCCATCTGAGGTAGCAGAATTGACCATAAAGCCATCTTCAATTTGTGTGAATGCCTCTTCTTCAATGTTCCCCCCGGAAACCACTTCCACAATTGACAGGTCAAATGTTTTGGCGAATTCGTAATCTCTTGTATCGTGAGCTGGGACAGCCATGATTGCACCCGTTCCATAACTCATAAGGACATAATCACTGACCCATATGGGGATCAACTCATCGTTCACAGGATTAATTGCATAAGCACCTGTAAAAACGCCAGATTTCTCCTTCGCAAGTTCAGTTCTATCTAAATCACTCTTACGACCTGCTTTCACCGCGTAGGCTTTAACTTCTTCACGCTTGCCCTCTACAGTAATTTGATCAACATATGGATGCTCAGGTGCCATGACCATATAGGTTGCACCAAATAGTGTATCTGGTCTTGTGGTAAAGACTTCTAATGACAGATCATAGCCATCAATGGGAAAGCTTACCTCAGCGCCTTCACTCTTACCAATCCAGTTTCTTTGCATATCCTTTATTGATTCTGACCAATCAAGATCATCCAGGTCTGAGAGAAGTCGTTCTGCATACTCAGTAATCTTTAACATCCACTGACGCATGGGTTTACGAATGACGGGATGCCCCCCGCGTTCAGATTTACCGTCAATGACCTCTTCGTTAGCCAGGACTGTGCCCAGCTCAGGACACCAGTTTACTGCTACCTCCGCTTCATATGCCAGGCCCTTTTTATATAACTGAAGAAATATCCATTGTGTCCATTTGTAGTAGGCTTCATCCGTGGTATTGACCTCCCTATCCCAATCGTATGAAAAACCCAAGGACTGTATCTGACGCTTAAACGTAGCAATGTTTTCAGCGGTTTTAATGGCAGGTGGTGTACCCGTTTCAATGGCATACTGTTCAGCAGGTAAACCAAATGCATCCCAGCCCATGGGATGAAGCACATTAAATCCTCGCATCCTTTTATATCGTGCAATAATGTCAGTCGCCGTATATCCCTCAGGATGACCGACATGCAGTCCTGCACCTGAAGGATATGGGAACATATCCAGAATGTAATATTTAGGTTTGTCCGTTAGGTGATCCAGAGCCTTGAAGGTTTTGTTCTCATCCCAATGTTTTTGCCATTTATTCTCGATCTGATCAAATGGATACCGCTCTGCCATATTGTACCTCTTTTAAAATGAAAAGCGCGGATCTGAATCCGCGCTAAATAATCGACCTGTCGGGGTGAGAGGATTTGAACCTCCGACCTCTTCGTCCCGAACGAAGCGCGCTACCGGGCTGCGCCACACCCCGAATTTTCAAAATCAACTGCAGGGGAAATTCAGCAGCTGCCACATCTGACTCCAATTTCAACACCCTCAATGAGCGCTGCAAGCCACACCTTGATAGTGCGGCCAATAATAACTGGCAAGCCCCCTCAACGCAAACACACGTTTGGGATCTCTCGTGAAAAAAATCGCACCTTCAGTACAAATTCTAGAACATTAGTTTGATAATGAGAAATCCCCCAATGAGCAATGCTGTAAAGGCAATGGCCAGTAGGTTGAAATATTTATCAATAAAGGCTCGGATGGGTTCCCCAAATTTCCAGATCAGACCGGCAATGAGAAAAAATCTGGCTGAACGACTCACGATGGAAGCCAGGATGAACATAAAGAAATTGATATCGAAAGCGCCGGCACTTACCGTAAACACCTTGAAAGGTATTGGCGTGAACCCTGCGGTAAAAATGAGCCAGAAGTTCCAGGTTTCGTAGAGATCCTGAATTCTAAAGAAGACGGGTTCTGTAAAGCCTGGGATGTTGTTGAAAAACCACTGGGCAAATCCGCTGAAGGACCCGTCCTGGGCCCACCAAGCATAGGCGCCGATCCCGTATCCAAAGATAGCCCCTGAGACAGACGCTAGTGCACAGAGGAGTGCAAAATGTAGAGCTCGAGTGCGCATCCCCAATGCCAAGGCGATCAGGAGAACATCTGGTGGAATCGGAAAAAACGACGCCTCCGCAAAGCTCAAAATAAATAATGCAGCTGGACCATAGGGCGTCTCAGCCCAATGCAAAACCCAATCGTATAGACCCCTCACCCAGTTCACCTGACAACGTCCTCCTAAATCCTGATCAAACTCAAAATGTACATGCGAATAAATTTCAGGGTATCACGCCACAGATTCATGTGACTCCCCAGTTCCCCATAGATTACGGGTATATCAACCCAGCGCAAGCCCAATCGCAACTTGGCAGCCCTGAGAAATATGTCGGATTCAAACTGAAAACCATCTTCACTAGAATTCCATAAGCTTCTGTATTTCAGCGGATAACAACGATAACCAACCTGACTGTCCCTTACCAGCATTCCTATTCGTAAGGAGATAAGCAGACTGGTGACATTATTGGAGAATCGACGATGAACAGGCATGGAGTGGTTGACCAGATCCCGGGAACCAACAATGAGGGCTGAGGGATTCGATTGGGATGCTTCAAAAAAAGCCTCCAACCTTTCGGGGGCGTGCTGACCATCTGCATCCAGGGTCACAGCGTGACTGAATCCAGCCTGGTAGACATAGTCCAGACCAGTACGAAGTGCAGCTCCTTTGCCGCGATTCTCTGCATGTCGGATCAGCCTGACACTCGCTGGGAAAGCACCTTCCAAGGAAGTGTCCGATCCATCATCAATGACCAATATCTCCCAATCGACCAGCGCCTGTACAGCTTCTACCAGCGTAATAACAGAATCCCGGCCGTTGTAGACCGGGATTAAAATGACAGGGCTTAGCTTTTTAATCACGAGTTGTGTCATTCGTGATTGAGAGATGCCTTGCTTTCAGAAGACTTTCTTTTGGGTCCCTTGACAACAGAAAACGTCAGGATCTTCTTTTTAACAGAAACATTGACGACTGAATCTGTTTTCACTTCACCTCTGAGGGTCATTTCAGCGATTCTATCTTCAATCATATTTTGAATAATTCGACGCAATGGTCGTGCACCATACTCGCTATCAATTTCCTGATCAATGATTAGCGCTTTGGCTGCCGGGCTCAACTTTATTTTGACGTTTTTCTCATTGGCATAATTGCTTACATCTTCCAGGACAAGATCAACAATCCGGATTAAGTCCTTACGCACCAGGGAGTTAAAAACAAATGAGTCTGTCAATCTATTGATAAACTCAGGTTTGAATGTTTGTTTCATTTCCTTGTTTATCTTAGACTGTTGCTCAGTCTGAATCGCCTTTTGATCTTTATTTTTAAAACCAATACCAGGTTGTGTAAGATTCTTTATGCCAAGATTTGATGTCATGATCATGATACAATTCTTGAAATCTACTTTATGACCCAGACTATCAGTTAACTGACCTTCATCCATAATCTGTAACAACATGTTATAGACTTCAGGATGGGCTTTTTCAATTTCATCAAACAGCACAACAGAATATGGGTTTCGTCTCACTGCTTCTGTAAGTGTTCCGCCTTCTTCATAACCAACATATCCAGGAGGCGCACCTATCAACCGGCTCACATTGAATCGCTCAGAATATTCGGACATATCCATCTTGATCAATGCTTTTTCATTCTGATAGATATACTTGGCTAGTACTTTTGCCATTTCTGTTTTCCCCACGCCTGTGGGTCCCAGGAACAGAAATGAACCAATGGGACGGCGAGGATCACGGAACCCGCTTCTGGCGCGACGCAGTGCTTTGGCCATAGCCTTGATGACATGCTCCTGCCCTACCAGATGCTTAGTGATCTCAGCTTCGAGCTTTAGGAGCCTTTCTGCTTCGCTTTCAGCCACATCCTGGATAGGAATACTGGTGATCAGAGAAACAACTGCTGCTATATCCTCAATTTTAACCAGAGGAGGATCAATCTTCATGGCAGTATTCCACTCTTCGTTCGCTTCTTCAAGCTTCTGGGTAAGATTTCGTTCATCATCCCGAAGCGAAGCTGCTAATTCGAATTCCTGATTCCTGACTACATCTTCCTTTCTGATCCGCAGATTGTCCAGCTCTGCTTCAAGCTGGACGATATTTTCAGGAATATCAACATTTGCAAGATGAACCCTGGCTCCTGCTTCATCCATGACATCTATTGCCTTATCTGGGTGAAACTTATCCTGGATGTATCTACTTGAGTAGGAAACTGCAGACTCCAGAGACTCATCACTATATTGAACATTGTGATGGGCTTCGTACCTATCCTTCAATCCATGTAATATCTGCAAGGTTTCTTTACGTGAAGGAGGCTCTACGTTGACTTTTTGGAATCGACGCTCTAATGCCCCATCCTTCTCAACATATTTACGATATTCATCCAGAGTGGTAGCACCAATACACTGTAGATCACCTCGTGCCAGCGCAGGTTTAAACATATTACTGGCATCCATGGAACCACTGGCTGAGCCAGCACCTACAATGGTGTGGAGTTCATCGATAAACAAAATGATATCATCATTCTTTTCTAACTCTGAAGTAACTGCCTTCATCCGCTCTTCGAATTGCCCTCGGTATTTTGTTCCAGCAATCAATGCTGCCAGATCAAGGGACACCACACGCTTGCTCAACAGAATTCGCGGTACTTTTTTACCAATAATTCGGAGCGCAAGACCTTCAGCAATGGCAGTCTTACCCACGCCAGGTTCACCAATAAGAACTGGATTGTTCTTCTTACGACGGCTCAATATCTGTGCAACCCGTTCAATTTCTTTATCTCTTCCAATAACTGGATCAAGTTTACCCGCCCTTGCATGGGCAGTCATATCCCGACCAAAATGGTCCAACGCAGGCGTTTTACTCTGTGGTTTCCCCTTAACTGTCTCACTGTCTCGTGCACCTGACTCTGGTGAGAACTCCATTTCGTCTCGAACAATTTCATAATCAATACTGAATTGAGCCAACATATCAGCTGCAATCCCCTCCTGCTCCCTAAGAATGGCTAACAACAGATGTTCTACATCAACTATGTCTGCATTTAAATCACGGGCTTCCTGATACGTATTCTTTAAAATTCTCTCCGCACGCTTTGTGAAGGGTAATGTCCCCAGTATCATCGTTCCACCGGAGGTTCTAATTTGTTCCTCAATGTGGTTCTTAATCTCGGTTGGATCAATGTTCAGAGACTGGAGAATATCAATGACTTTATTGTCGCCCTGCCTGAAAATACCCAGGAGTAAATGTTCTGAACCTATATACGCATGCCCCAGTCGAATCGCTTCCTCTTTAGAGAGCTGAATTACGGCCTGGAGTTTTTTATGGAAATTTGCTTTCAATTTATAACCTCAATAATTATTCATTTTTCAACAGCAAGCAATATAGGGCATAAATACCCCTTAGTAAAACAGTGTGAGTGGAATTTGTTTAGTTGAGTGAAATAACTCTGTCACATGCTGCTGATAGTGATCGACTGTGTGTGGCAATCAGGAAGGATTGCTCAAAGTTTTCCCTTACTGACTGAATCAGATCGATCAGTCGTTTCCCATTATCCGGATCCAGATTACCTGTTGGCTCATCAGCCAGAACCAATTCAGGGCGATTCATTAATGCCCTTGCCACAGCCACTCTTTGACGCTCACCTCCAGAAAGCTGTGACGGTTTATGATCACTTCTTTCATAGACACCGACTGCATCTAACAGCCCTTTTGCCCGCATGAGAGCTACTTTTTTATCCAGATCAATTATTTTTGCAGGAATTAGCACATTCTCAAGTGCTGTGAATTCTGGTAACAAGTAGTGGAATTGGAAAATATACCCTAGGTTCTCTGCACGAAAGCGACTTAAGTTTGTATCATCCAGATGGTGCGGTTGGATCCCCGAAATAATCAAATCCCCCTTATCTGCTGTATCCAGTGTACCAATAATATTCAACAGGGTTGTCTTGCCAATCCCAGATGGTCCGTTGATTGCAACAATTTCACCCCGATCCATGGTCATGTTGATATTTTCAAATACCTGCAGCTTTTCTCCGATTCCCGGATAGCTCTTGTACATATTGATGACCTGCAGAATATTGTCCATACGCTTCACTCTACCTTTTGTAATTTATTGCCTCTAAGGGCAACAGCTTTCCAGCTTTTGAGGATGGATACAAGATTGACAGTAAAACGATTGCAAAAGCAACTACACCCACAATCAGGACTTCAATCCAATACATTTCCACTGGCAAAACTGGAATTAAATAAATATCGTCTGGTAATGTAATCCAACCCCAATGAGACTGTGATAGGACTAGCCCTGTCCCAATGATCACACCCAGGACCACACCCAGAATGGCAACGATAAGCCCTTGCAAATTAAATATGCGCTTGATGTTTGATGAATGAGCCCCCATTACCCTCAAGATACCTATATCCCCTGTTTTTTCCAGGACCAGCATCATCAGTGAACTTACAATATTGAAAACTGCGATGAGGATAATCATGTTCAGACCAATAAAACTACCCCATTTCTCCATACGCATGGCATCAAATAGTGTTTTATGCTGATCATACCAGGTATTTATCGACAGGTCAGGCATGGATGCTGAAAGTCGAGCCTTCACTTCTCTGGCAAGATTGAAATCACTCAATTGAAGATGGATCACCTCATTGCCAGCTGATTTGAACATCCTCCGACCCTCGACATATGAAATGATGGCCAGGCTACGGTCAAAATCAAATATGTCAGAGCGAAATATTCCGGTGACTACAAAATGACGTTGCGGAATTCGAAACAACCCAGGTCTAGCATCAAGTGGGCTCTGCACTGCCATGGTGTCGCCAACTGTAACAAAATATTTATCTGCAACCGCTGCTCCAATGAGGATGCCTGGTAAATCATCATCGGCACGACCTAAACGACCGGACGCTCCCGATTCATTCTGATAATTATATTGTAAATATTCCCATTGTTCCACATCAATGGCTCTAATATTCATGACCATCTTTTCATCATGCACTTCTAGAATTGCTTTACGTTCTGTGCTGAAGTAAATCGACTCTGCTTCTGGGACAAGTTCACGGATATCTTCGATATTACCTTCTGGAGAAATGACAACGTGGGGGATAAAATTTGCAATACGACGAGTCACTTCACCTTCAAACCCGTTTAATACAGCCATGGAAACGATTAGAGCGATAACACCCAGAGCAATACCCAGAATGGATATCCCTCCCACCAGACTTATAAAGCGATTTGATCTTTTGGTAAAGAAATAACGCCTCGCCATATACCAGTTCAGCTGACTCATTCATCCCTCAGCGTTTCTGCTGGTTGAAGTCTACTTGCCTGCATGGCAGGTATGAGTGATGATAAGATGGCTAAAATGATGACGCCTGATGCAATAGCTAAAACATCAACCAGTCCAATCATAATCGATACTTTATCCATAAAATAAACATCACTGGGAAGTGAGATTAAACCAAAAGTTGATTGCAGCCATGCCAGAAGCAGGGACAGAAGAATACCGGAGAATGTCCCGACCAAACCCATCATGAGACCTTCAAACGCAAAGACTCTTCGAATTCTACGCTTGCTGGTACCAAGTGCTCTTAAGGTTCCGATCTCAGTACGCTTCTCCATAATGATGAGAATCAGTGTACTGGCAATGTTTACAATTGCCACAATCATAATCAGACTAAATATGACCAGAATCGGTAGTTGTTGGGTTTTCATCCAGTTGAACAAAGTTTGATGTCTATCTCGCCATGAAATGGATAGGTGTGAATAAGGTAAAATTTGATCGATTTGATGCATGATTTCATCAGTGATGGATAAATCTGTGAGGAATATTCCAAAATCGTCAGTGTCTCTCCCTCCTGGAAATAGCGCATCCATGGTTTCCGGTGAACAGTATAGATAGCTTTTATCATAATCCACCATTCCAGATTCATAGATTCCATGTATTTCAGTTGTCGCAATGGAGGGCAAGCCTGCGTGATCCGTGAATGACCCTAAATCATAAACCAGAATCTGATCCGAAACTTCTACTTCCAGCATGTCTGCAAGTGCAGCACCAATTATCAGACCGGTACGATGACTTTCACCCCCTGTTAGATTTGAACTTACAGAATACAATCTGGCCAGAGCATCCTCAGGCATGACTTCCAGAAGCGCACCTTCCGTGATACCGTTTGCTTTTAGCATGAGTTCAGCTTTACGTATCCTGAATATTTGCTCAACACCTGGCATAGATTCAATCTCTTGAATTGCTTCATCTTCAAGATCAAAACCGGATTCAAACAGTTTTTCTATTCTGATATGAGTATCAAAACCGATGATTTTCTCAGTAACCACTGATTCAAAACCACGCATCACACCCAGGGCCAGAATTAAAGTAGTGACCCCGAGAGCCATACCAATCATGGTTGTCCTGGAAATAAAGGCTATAAAGGGAACCCTGTGTTTACCAAACAGGTAGCGGGTGGCAAGATATCCCGTATAGGACACGATTCAGTGCTTGAACCTATCCTTTGGATTCTGGACGCATTTGTGGAAAAAGCAACACGTCCCGAATAGAACGATTGCCTGTTAATAGCATAATCAAACGATCCAATCCAATCCCAACACCTCCTGTCGGTGGCATTCCATACTCCATAGCTTGTAGGAAGTCTTCATCCACGGGTTGGGCTTCTTCATCACCTGCAGCTCTCAATGCCGCTTGAGCCTCCAAACGCTCACGTTGATCAATGGGATCATTGAGCTCAGTGAATGCGTTTGCAAATTCATTTCCAGCGATAAATAATTCAAAGCGCTCTACAAAGGTTCCATCACCATCACGCTTTGGTTTTGCCAGTGGGGAGATAGCTTTTGGATATTCAGTCACAAATGTTGGGTGGATCAAGTGTGGTTGTACCATTTCGTCAAAGAGTGCATCCAGTAATTGTCCATAATTTGAATCAGATGCAGCATCAATCTTATTGTCGCGGCAAACTTTTAACAATTCTGCTGTATCGGCTGTGGATAAGTCTATACCCACATGTTTTTGGACAAGTTCAGCCATGGGTGCCCGGTCAAAAGGTTTGGTCAGGTCAATCACATGATCATTGAATTCGAATTCATTCTGCTCCAAGTCTCTTGCTAAATGTTTAAACAGAGATTCAACCTGCTCCATGAGATAGAAATAATCCACATAGGCTTCATACCATTCGATGGCTGTAAATTCAGGGTTATGGGTTCTATCCATGCCCTCATTTCTGAAGTTCCTGGAAAACTCAAACACCTTCTCAAATCCACCAATGATTAACCTTTTTAAATAGAGCTCATCAGCGATCCGAAGAAACAATTCAATGTTCAGAGCATTGTGGTGTGTTTTAAAGGGTCGCGCGGATGCACCACCATAGAGGGGTTGCAAAATTGGTGTTTCCACTTCCAGATATTCTGACTCATCAAAGAAAGCCCGTATGCTTTTATAGATTTTAGCCCTTTTTACAAAGGTGTCCTTTACATCTGGATTCACAATAAGGTCAAGATAACGTTTGCGATAGCGTTGCTCTTTATCCTCGAACCCATCAAACAGTTCACCGTCTTTCTCTTTGACGTTGGGCAAGGGGCGAATGTTCTTACTCAGCAGAGTCATTTTATGAACTTTGAGTGTTTTCTCCCCTGTCCTGGTGGTCATCAGCTCACCATTTACACCAATAAAATCACCAATATCCATGAGTTTGAATATGGCATAACTATCTTCACCTACATCAGCCTTACTTAGATAGAGCTGAATCCTGCCGCTGCCATCCATGATATTTGCAAAACTGGCTTTACCCATAATCCTGCGAGACATGAGACGACCGGCAAGACTAATACCGGTTTTACCCTGTAAATCTTCAAAATCAGCAAGGGCCTGTTCGACCTTGTGGGTACGGTCGTAATTATGTGGGAATGGATTCACTCCCTGTTCAGTAAGATTCTGGATCTTTTCTTTGCGTTGATCCATTATTTCATTTAAAGTTCGTTCACTCATCAGGATTCTTTTCCCATTTGATTCAATAAATATGCTTTAATAAATCCATCGATATCACCATTCATCACCGCCTGGATATTTCCGGTTTCGTGTTTAGTTCTATGGTCTTTCACCATGGTGTAGGGATGAAAAACGTAGGATCGTATTTGATTTCCCCAACCTATTTCAGTTTTTGAGGATGCCATTTGATCCATCTTGGCCTGTTCTTTTTCTTTTTCAAGTTGATGGAGTCGAGCTTTCAGCATTTTCATGGCAGTTTCTTTGTTTTTGTGCTGAGAACGCTCATTCTGGCACTGTACAACGATTCCAGAAGGTTCATGGGTCAGCCGTACTGCTGAATCAGTTTTATTGATATGCTGCCCCCCGGCACCACTGGCACGATAGGTATCTACCCTTACCTCATTCATATCGATAACAATTTCAATCTCTGTCTCATACAAAGGATAGACATAAACGGAGGCAAATGATGTGTGTCGGCGCGAGTTGGAGTCGAAAGGACTGATTCTCACCAATCTGTGAATTCCATTTTCTGCCTTTAAATATCCAAAGGCAAAGTTGCCCTTGACCTCAATGGTGGCGTCCTTGAGTCCAGCTTCCTCACCAGGGAGATAATCCAGTGTTTTCCAGCTCCAGCCCTTTGCGTCAAACCAGCGGGTATACATTCGGTAAAGCATTTCTGCCCAATCCTGGGATTCAGTCCCGCCTGCTCCTGGGTGAATGGTGACAATGCAATTCAATGCATCATCCTCATTGCTCAGGAGTTGTCTTAGCTCATAGTCTTCCAGGGTTTTGCGAAATTTGCGGAGTGATGATTTAAGGTCAGGTGAAAGACTCTCATCCTGATCTTCTAGTGCCAGTTCCAGTAGGATATCAAGGTCTTCTTCATGACTGAGGACGTTTTCCCAATCAGAGATATGGGATTCAAGTAGATTTATTTTTTTAAGTGTTTCCTGAGCGCTCCCGGTATCGTTCCAGAAGTCATCCTTAACGGATAGAGCTTTTAGTTCATCCAGCTCAGATTGAACCTCAGAGAGGTCAAAGGTGCCCCCTCAGCGTGTCAAGACGCTGCTTTAGTCCACCCATTTCATCTTTTATTTCGTCAAACATTAATTTATTGCCCTGCTGTAAAGATAGTACCCGTTTACCAGTGTAACGGCAAGATTGATATATGGCGTGGCGGTGCTTAGAATCTTCCAGATCGTTCCACGAACAATGATAGTATCATTGGGATATATTTCTGGGATATATTTGCTGTCACCAGTTTCAAGATATGCTTCGACATCTGCAAACACGATTCTTGATTCTCCTTCGTTCTCATTAAACCTGAGAATACGAATATTGTCTAGTTTTGCCTTATCTGTAGGTCCGCCAACATAGCTGAGCAGAGATATTAGGTCTGCATCGCTGGGAACCATTGTGACTCCAGGATTTTTTACCTCACCCCAGACACGAATGACCATGCTAAGTTTACCGGTTTCAGGATCAATAATATAACGTGGGTCACTATTGTTCTGAGCCCACCCTATTTGAAAAATGAATAAAATGGAAAGGATAATTAAAAATCTTTTTTGCACACTTAACCCCGTTGTCTACTTGATACCATTAGAAATGGTAATTAATGCCTATTTTCTGACGATTAGCCAATTCAAGTTGACTAAACGAGTAATCAATAATAAACTTTTTTAAGCCAATGCCAAGACCAAAGGACAGGGCCTCTCCATCGTGTCCTCCCCTCATATAAAGCATGTCTTTGACCTTCAGCTCAAGCCCATAATGGGATTCGCCCCCAAACCGATCAGCTCTAGATGTGCTAAAGGTCACGTCTGTACCCAGACGATCTAGATGTTGGGTTATTGAATATCCTACCACGAATGCTCGTTTAATGGCATCCTGATGCTCTGTTGTCCAATAAACTGGAGTATTCAGTATATCACTAACGAATAGTCCAATGCCAAATTCGGTTTTCTCCAAATGCCGGGTCATACCTGCCATGGAGAAGAATACTTGTCCTCCAAAATCAAAACCTGATCCCAGCCCTCGGTTCTCAACCAACAGTTTATCGATATACTTCACTGAGAATCCCAGCGGCATGCGGCAAGGTATTTTGAAGAATTTCCAACCCAGATTTATTTCAAAATCAAACTCACGGGCAATGGATAGAAAAACGCCCGCTTCACGGTATCCAATGAGATCATTAGATTTACCACCTGATGACAGCACTGAATCCCGCCTCGCCTGAGGTGTGAGCGCATAAAGATTGGGTCGAATGAATAAATCAGGGATAGATGAGTGAATGAGTGAGACTCCAAATTTATAATTACCCTGTGGCCTGTAAATGGCTTCCAGCGCAAGGTTGCTGGAAAGATCAGAAAAATGATCATAAACCAGACTGACGCTAGACCTCTTGCTATGTCCAAACCCTGCTGGATTACTGAGTGCGTGACCACTATGAAGGGTTGTCGCTACCGTGCTGAACCCCAGACTCTGCGCATGGGGGTGATGGCTACTTAACAGGAACGCATCGGCATACTCACCTGCCTGCAAACTTGAGGATGCACAGAAGACCAGCAGGAAACTAAGAAACCAATACTTCATCTATTCTTCACCATTTTACCAATAGGACCCACCAGTTCTTCGTCTGCAAGTAAGCCTTTGATTCTGTAGAAGTAGACCCCGTTGGCAACAAAATCTTCATGCCGGTCACGACCATTCCATGGGACTTCATGATATCCGATGGCGCCCAGAGCGATACTGACTCTGGCTGAATATTGATCGATTGTGTGCAATTTATAACCGGAGAGAGTGAAAATATCAATGACCACATCTTCTAATGGCTGAGTTAATTCATAAATAATAAGGGTTTCACCCTCAAATGGATTGGGAAAGTTACCATAATCTATGATTTCTGCATTCCCGGCTACCACTGCTGAGACTGTAATTTCTTCAGACCAGTTCCCGAGAGCATCACTAATGGAATAAGTGATTGAATGTTCACCGACCTCCAGGTCAAGAGGAGCTGAGACACTTATAATACGTCCAGTATCGCTGGTGTCCCCTAGCACTGGATCAATTGTGGTTCCATCAACAATGATGTTGACTGCATCTATATCCCAGGTAAAACCGTTTATATCTTCAGCCAGTAAATTGACCTCACTGTTCTCGAGTATATAGTCACCCTCAAAGAAGAGTTGACCCTCAATCATCATTGATGTGCTGGGGCCTGTAAAATCCTGTTTTTGCCCCATTGCCACTAGACCTGTACCCATTATGGGGTATATGTCGGCTGGAATAGCAGGTATAATTTGCCAGACATCAAGTCCCTGTCTCTTCTGAAAGAGCTGCTTGGGCGACTCAAGTTGTAGATGGACAGACTCTGATGAGGTTTTAATCTCATAAATTAAGGAATCCTGATAAAAACCCACACCTGACGCTTGAGACAATTCACTTTGATATGGATGTACTTGAATCCAGGAACTGTCAGATCTAATTGAATAAAGAGATTGATCTGACCAGGTTGAAAGAGAATCTGTGTTTTCTCCATCGAAAGTAATTCCAATGCCGGGTAAAATCTGATAATAATCTGAGACTACCGAGGTTGTCATCAAGTTATCACTGACATTGCTATCATAGCTTGTTGAGATGGTGACACTTATAGTAGTGGAACCATCATCAAAGAATGTCGGGATGAAGATACTGTTATTCCCCTCCCGCAATACTACCTCTCGGTTGAATGATTGATTGAAGTTTGAAGAAGTCTCATCGTATTGGAGTTGACCTGTGGAGGTTTGAACGCCACCCATGCGATAATCTATAAAGATCCCACACTGATTCTCTTCAACACCAGATCGTAACGCATTGACACTCAGTGTGATATCTGCTGGTAGATAAAGTCTAAAGCTTGGGGAGTTCTGTAGATAGACACCTGCTGCATAGGCATTAAATGAGTAGGATAATGGACTACTTCCGCTGCTAAGATTACTGATCCCTGAAAATTCCCAATAATCCTCAATCCGTGACAATGAATACCGATCTTGATTGCCTCCCGAGAAGACAATCACCAAGCTGTCTGCAGGTGTTGAGTTTGAATGATATTTTACCCTGAGAGGTGTTGAAATATCTCCTGATAATTCATCTGCAGTGGGTGGCTCATGTTCAAACCAATCAGAAGATATTGAGTATTGCACATAACCTTGCAGGGCAGATTCATAAATTCCTCGATCTATGGTATAAATTGCTCGGCTTAGACCCGTGGGTGCATCGTTTTCCTGATTCACCAGGATGGCATCAATTTGAGCAGTTTCGTATAAGTGAGGAGTTGTCCACCACGGGTGCCCAGTCGCGTTTACAGGTAACAAACTTAACTCACCCTCTGATTCACCCATATAGTTGAACATAAGTTGCTCGCCTGCTGCATAGATACTTTTCTCTGATACAAGGTCATTACTTTTAAAAGGTAATAGTAACCGGGTTGTTGGATCCCCGAGATAGTTGTACTGGAAAAGCATGGAGGGTTTTAGATAATCATAACCGCTATTTGCCAGAAAATACTCCATTCGTGCGATATTGATTATTTCACCCACCGTCCTGTCATCTTCAAGGAGCCGACGTAACATGGGTTGGATAAGTAGGTAGTCATTGATTATCCAACCTACACCTGATGATCCGAACCAGCCAATGGCCCCGGTAGGCGACTCTGAGACAACTACTTCACCCAGCCCCCGGGTTTGAGCAAAGGATGCTGTAAAGCAGGTCATGCTGGTGACGAGAGCAGGTGGCGTGCTGGCATCCAGGTAATTGATATCATCTCGGACAAATAGGGATCTGTCAGCCCAGACAGCCCCTCCGCCGTGTCCCAAAAAGTTTATGAGCATCTTCCCCTGATTCCACTGTTCAACCAGGGAATCTGTGTCACCCCAGAATATTTGTCCTTCAGAGTCTCTATCAATAAAGATACGAGATGGGATAAACGCCTTTGGAATAGTTGACCGCAACAGAGATTCAGTCTGGGCTTTGAAGGTTGCATCAAATCCTGCAATGGTGATCAATTCATTCTGCCAGGAACCAAAATTTTCACTCGATCCATATTTGATCAGTTTATTGAGAGAGATTTCCAGGTCTTCCATATTACTGCATGGGATGCGACCGATATGTAAATCTGGCAAATAGTCATTCCCATTGATCAGTGAAAACCAGTAATCTGCCTCACCTGCACCCCATCCATAGGTTTGCATGTAAAAGGTAGGTATGTTGCGAATTCTTGTATCTCTCTTTGTTTGTTGAGGGTTTGAAATTGCATCACCAATAAACAAGACATGCTCAGGTGTTGAGGGCCAGTTGTTGTTTGCATATCTGAGAAATGACTTTATGGCAAAGGGTGAGTTTATCCCTTGATTAAACTCATCATAAACATCTGAAACTGAGACGACTACAGGATTCCAACCTTCTTCCTCTTTATGTGTCACATAAGCTTCAAGATGGTCTGTAAAAGCAGGGATGGTGATGATGATAAAGTCACCATCCTGTTGACGAAGATCTGCTACTGTATCAGCTACCATTTTCACGGGTTGCATGAGACCCGATACGGTGGATGACCAATAATCCGGTGTGGCGGTTGTCACTTCATCCTGAAAGACCAAACTATAGGTAGGTAAGGTTGCATCCCAGTTTTCACGAATCGAAAAACCTGTGATTTTTGAAAGTCCTTCCTTATAAACCACCATTTCGTGACTGCTAAATCCTTGAATCTCAAATTCTAGATTGGTTGATGGATTAATAAAAGATTTTCTAAACCGAAGGTGATCATCATGGGCTTGTAACAAATGCTCATATCCAATTTTGATCCAGTTCAATACGATTTTATCATAATTACCTGGCTCTGTACTCACCGGTGCGAAAATCGCAAGGCTGTTCATTCCATTTGAAGAGAGAATGTTGTGGGATAAATTCAATGCAGAGGGAGCGTGTAAAACATACTCTTCCTGCTGAACCCAACTTGCATCACCAATAGAGTTGTCGTTTAGAAATGCATACAAGGTATGACTTTTAACTTCCCCAACCACTTCACTGTAGGTCAATCCATGTAGACCCACAGACACTTCTACATTTTCACTGGATCCTCTGAAGGGGTCGGCGAGAAAGAAGTCGACTTCCTTGGTAGCGCCAGAATTGACATCCTCCCAAAAATAGTGATCCCTGGTTATACTCGGTTTGTCAGTATCAACCTGTCCCAGACGTTCAAAGGCTATATCCTCTTCGATATGTTGGATATCCCAAAAGGATTGTGGCCGAACCGGTTCCGAATCGACCAATGCGCCAGATTCTTCTACAAGACGTAAACCATCCGCTCCTCCCCAATCCAACCAGTAAACATTTATGTCGGTGAATGGATCATAGTACTGGCTCGGTCCCTCAAAGTATTTTTGTCTGCCGATAAAATCGAAATAATCTCCTGCACCAAAAACATCGTCACCCCCATCACTAACATAGATGGCTTGTTCATTACCATTCTGTCGAAGACTTAGGGTTCTACTAGGTATTGCCTCTCCAGAAAATCCATTTCTACTGGCAAGGGAATCGTAATAAATGCGATAGATACCATCTTCCAGGACATACAACTTAAACTTGCCTTTACCGAACCCACTTTGGCTATTCGTCTGAATTGACACGGTTGTTTCAGGTGAACTATTTAAATAGATATCTTCATCTGTCAGCTCATGGAACGATGTAATATCTGATTCAATATTCAAGAGGACCCGCCTTGGGATAGTCCATTCCCCCAATGCCTCATCATAGTTAGCACCCATGACATTAATGGCCCAGAGGGCAACACCTTCTGTTTCACTCACCAATTTGGTTGTCACCATCTCAAAATCAGTTGATGGGTTTTCAGCAACAGACAGGTCTATGCCTTTAGCCATTTCTTGTTGTGGGATGAGTGTGTATGTTGACTCAAGTTGAAGCGAGCTGCCGAGTTGATATTCAAATTCTGGTGGAGGACCTGATGTGTATATTAGTTTCGATTTTACAGGAAATTCAATACCATTTGAAACAATTGTTGCATTCCACCCCGGATAGGCCAAACCCCTTGAGGAAAAGCTAATATCCGTTGAATCTGGGATATCGATTTTCCATTGAATCGATAGGACCCCGCTTGATACAGGTGAATGAGTGAGGGTATCAGCCAGGAGAGCAGAGCCCAGTAAGAGACTCCATACCAGCAGAAATCGCATAATTAGATGATTAAGTTGTTTAGGACTTTGCGGAGTTGAATTTCATCAAGGCCACGCTTCATAATCCCGTTATGAACATGAGATAGTGTTCCCGTTTCTTCTGAAACAACCAGGATATGTGCATCTGTTTCTTCTGATAGACCTAGTGCCGCCAAATGTCGCGTCCCCAGCTTCATTCTTGCACCATGAGGCTCTTCAGACAATGGAAGAATACATTTAGCTGCCTCTATGACCTCATGACTGATGATTACAGCACCGTCATGTAATGGAGAAGTGGGATTGAATATAGAAACCAGTAATTCAGCAGACACCCTGGCATTTATGGAAGCAGACTTCTCTTTGATATGCTTGAGACCAACTTCACCTTCCATAACAATCAACATGCCCCATTTACGCTCCTGGCAAATCATCACCGCCTCAATGATCTCACCGACCATTGCCAGATTCTTGACTCGAAAGAGGTATCTGACAAAAGGGTTCTGTCCAAGGTATATGAGTATGCGCCTGAGTTCTGGTTGGAAGAGAATCACAACAGCAATCACCCATACTGTGGACAGGTTTGAAAGCAGCCACGACATTCCATGTAGCTCTGCCCATCTCACGATAACCGAAAGCAAGATGAGAATAAGTATTCCAGAGAGCAACTGTGCTGCTCGGGTACCTTTAAATATTTTATAAAGAGAGAAAAGTACAAAGGCGACAGCGAGAATGTCGACCACATCATAGACCCGCACCGAAAGAAAAGCGAGTGAAAAGAGTTCGAAACGCCAGAAGTAAACAGTGACTACAGTTACGAGAAGTCCCAGGACGAATAGAATCATGTTTTTCTTGTCAGGCATTAGTCCAATTTAATCCGAATGTTTTTGAATGGCAGTGAAGATATCAAGAACTTGCTTTGTTTCTGCAACGTCATGCACACGAAATATATCTGTTTTATTTATGTATGTGGCGATGACAGCTGCAAGTGATCCCCCCAGTCTTTTATCAACAGTTGACTCATCAACCATGCCAATAAATGACTTCCTCGAGGCTCCAATTAAAAGGGGCAGTTTTGAGATACGTAGAGTATTAATATTGGCTAGAATGGTGAGATTATCCTCGAGTGTTTTCCCGAATCCGATCCCAGGATCCAGAACCATTTGATTCACCTGTATCCCCTTTTGAAGGGCAAGCTGGACACGACTGTTAAAGAAACCCTTAATATCAGTCAGGATATCATCATACTCAGGAGATGACTGCATGGTAGCAGGTGTACCCTGCATATGCATCATGATGTATCCAGCACGTGAATTGCAAACCACATTAAACATTGATTCGTCGTTCGTTCCTGCAGAGACATCATTTACAATATGTGCACCCGCCTGAAGTGCTGCCTCAGCCACAGATGACTTCTGAGTATCAACAGAGATTAACACATCCGAAGACTTTGAGAGTGCATCGATAACAGGGACTACTCGTTTTAATTCCTCTTCAGCGATAACAGGCAAAGAACCAGGACGAGTTGATTCTCCCCCGATGTCGATGATATCAGCACCGGCGGTTATCATCGTATGAGCTTTTTCTACAGCATGAACTGGATCGAAATAACTACCACCATCACTAAAAGAATCAGGAGTAACGTTTAGAATCCCCATAATCATGGGATCATCCAAACAGTACTCCTGATTTCTAATTAACCATTTTCTACCTATATCGTTGGACATTATACCTTCCTGGACATGGGCAATGGTTACTATTTATTCTGCTGAATCGTCCTGTGGGGGCGTCTCAGGTTTTTGGGCTTTCTTGCGGGGTGCCCGTTTTCGTGGAGGAGTTGGTTTCTTCTTCTCCTCAATCTTTTCAGGCTCACCCTCTGCAGATTTTTCAATCGGCTTTGATTCGGTCTTATTCTCAGCTTTTACTTCTGGCTTTACATCAGTCTCAGATTTAGCAGGTGCGGAAACTTCTGCCTTCTCTGTCTTTTCAGGTAAAGCCTTCGAAGCTTTATGGTCTTGACGATGTCTTGGGTTATTGGTGCGTGACCTATTTCTGTCAGGCCTTTTGTCAGACCGGGCTGTACTGGAACTCTCACTTTTAATACCCAGTATCTTATCAAGCTGGATACTATCAATACTCTCTTTTTCAAGGAGCAGTTCAGTGATCTCAGCAAGCTTATCCTTGTTCTTGGTGATGATATCTTTGGCTTTCTTGTATGCTGTATCAATAATTTTACGGACTTCAGCATCAATTTTCTTGGCCATATCTTCGCTAAAATCTCGGTGCATTCCCAGGTCACGACCAATAAAGATTTCTTCTTTTTTCTGTCCATAGGTCATGGGACCCATTTTGTCGCTCATACCCCATTCAGTGACCATTTTTCTGGCCAGTGAAGTTGCCCGTTCGATATCGTTCCCAGCACCTGTAGTCATTTGATCTAGAACAACTTCTTCAGCGACACGTCCACCCATGAGTATAGCCAACATACCATCCATATATTCGCGGGAATAGTTATAGCGATCATCAACAGGAAGTTGGGCAGTTAGTCCAAGTGCTCTTCCTCTGGGAATGATAGTTACCTTGTGCACAGGGTCAGTGCCTGGTGTCAGTCGGGCAACAATGGCATGACCAGCTTCGTGAACGGCAGTGGTCTTTTTCTCTTTATCCGTAATGACCATACTGCGACGCTCTGTCCCCATCATCACTTTATCTTTGGCATTTTCAATGTCGACCATGGCTACACGTTGCTTTTTATGACGGGCAGCGAGTAATGCAGCCTCATTGATAAGGTTCGCCAGATCAGCACCTGACATTCCAGGGGTACCCTTAGCAATAATGTCCAGCCTGACATTTTTGGCGAGAGGAATTTTCTTGGAATGAACTTTAAGAATTGCCTCTCGACCTCTTACATCAGGGTTATCAACCATGATGCGACGATCAAAACGACCAGGACGCAATAAAGCTGAATCAAGTACATCTGGTCGGTTGGTTGCGGCGAGGAGGATGATATTGTCAGTTGTTTCGAATCCATCCATCTCAACCAGGAGTGCGTTTAAGGTCTGTTCACGTTCATCATGTCCACCACCGAGTCCCGCACCTCTTTGTCGACCCACAGCATCCAACTCATCAATAAAAATGATGCAGGGTGCATTCTTTTTACTCTGTTCAAAAAGATCTCGAACACGGCTGGCACCTACACCTACAAACATTTCAACAAAATCAGCGCCACTCAAGGAATAAAATGGGACATTGGCTTCACCGGCAACAGCCTTTGCAAGCAATGTTTTACCTGTTCCAGGAGGACCAACAAGCAGTGCGCCTTTAGGAATTTTTCCACCTAATCTCTGGAAGCGGTTTGGATGCTTCAGATATTGAACGATCTCACGAAGTTCGTCTTTGGCCTCTTCACAGCCAGCAACATCTTTAAAGGTGGTCTGAGGTTTTTCATTGTCAATGACCTTGGCTCTACTTTTACCAAACGAAAAGATTCCTTTTGTCCCTCCGCCTGATTGCATGCGGCGCATAAGGAAGAACCAGAAAAAGATGATCAGGAACCAGGGCAGGATCTGGAATAGATAATCTACCCAATCTCTGGATTCATCTTGAAATTCATATTCAATACCCATTTCATCCCAGACAGCGGTAACTTCGCTATCTATGGTTGGAGATAACACAACCCAGAACTTCTCGTATTCGGTTGTAACACCGTTTATAACAGTAGTTTCAGGCAGCTTTAACTTTCCATGGAATTGGTTCTTTATAAGAATTGCTGATTCAATTTTACCATCCAGCAACAACTCACGATACTCCGTGTAAACAAGCTTTTTGATGGGTTCAGTATCCGTTTTCAGCATTTGAGCAAAAAAGAGTACGGTCATGATAATAATGACCCACAACAAGGCAGTTTTCATGCCCTTTTGCCAATTTTCATTACCCTCTGCAGGTCGAGTTATTCTAATGTTTGTGGATTTTTTTGCCGGTGTGGATTTGGGAACTCTAGTATCTCTGTTTTTTTTGTCCCTATTATCCCTATTATCCCTATTATCTCGTCCACCTCTATTATCACGTTTATTATCTGCTTTATTATAAGGTTTACGTGGATGTCTACGGCGTTGGTTTGGGTTTCTATCGTTTCTACGTGGATTGTCCCCAGACTTTTTCGGGGGTCTATCCTGATTACGGTTTGATCTATTGTCTGCGTTCATTGATTTCCTTTTACAAATTCATATCTACAGGAAATGCCCATATGGAGGGTAGGTTCCTGAATTTCTGATCAAGATCCAATCCATATCCTACCAGGAATCGATCTGCGACTTCAAATCCTACATATTCAGCTTCAAATTTGAGCTTGAGACAGTCAGGTTTTAGGAGCAGAGATGCAAAGGTAACTGAATTGGGTTGATTCTCGAGAATGCGATGTTTCAAAAACCGGGCAGTCAGACCACTGTCAATAATATCTTCCACGATGATGACATCTCGATCAGTAATAATACAACTGATATCTTTGATAAGTCGAACCGTTCCAGATGATTGAGTGCCTGAGTGATAGGAGGAAACTTTGATGAAGTCGATCTCACAGTCTATCTCGAGGCGTTTTGCCAGATCAGCCAGAAAAAATACGGATCCATTTAAGACTCCTATCAGAATTGGTACTTTGCCTGCATAATCCTTAGATATCTGCTTTGCCAGTTCATCAATTCTTTTTTCAAGGACATCTTTGGAATAGATTTCTTCTAGAACCTGTCCGGTATACTTACCCATATTTTCTACTACACGTGTCTTCATTCAAACGTTCCCTTTTGAAATTGAACTTTTATACAGTGCTTCACTTCTTCCAACACGATTGGCTGATTAACCATAGCCGAGGATGCTGTTCGTAGTCCAGGTATCCAGACGATCTTACCTTTATATTCCAGTACTGGAAAGAATGGTTTCAGATGTGGTGATAATCTCGCTGACTGTAAAACATGCCTCACAGAAACTGATCGCTGAGAATCATCCACAGTGATTTTATCTCCAGGTCTGTTCATTCTAAGGGTGTATTCACTTGTTGGGGCTACATACCAAAAGTAGTGACCATCTTCGATGTGATTTCTCAAGGTAGCAGATTCATACCCAATTTTAAAAAAGGGGAAAACTTCTGTTTGACCTGAGTTCAGCAGTTGTTCTTCCCACTGGAAATCAGAATCTGTAAAGAAAGAGATGTGGTCTCTATCCCTAACAGCAACAATGCTCCCAGGCAACTGAGTTTCTTTGCCGATGGCATCCTCTTGAAGTAACAATTGAAGGGATTGGAAATGACTACTTGATAATCCTTGTGGCTTATTGGAAATTAATTGAAAAGCTCTGTCAAAAATCGCCTTTTGAATCGGCGAAAAATAGTCGGCAAGCCTCCTCATTCCTAATGCTATTTTTGGTGCGCTATAGGCGTTAAATTCTTTTATTACAGTAGTTTCCGAACATCTTTCAATCATTGCATTTAAGGAATGTCCCTGACTGATGATGGACTCAAATAAAAGCTCAATCGACTCATCTGAAGGTTTCATGAGTTTTGGAATGATATTCCTGCGAATATTATTCCTCAAATAGGCTGTATCAGTGTTAGATTGGTCTTCTCGATATTCCAGCCCTTCTTTCTTGGCAAAGGTCACAATCTCTTGTCTAGAAACGTTCAAGAGGGGTCTGATGATACCATCAACTTCACTACTGATCCCCATCAATCCGCGTATACCAGATCCTACATAAAGATTAATTAGAATAGTTTCGACTTGATCATCATTATGCTGTCCGGTGGCTACCAGGTCACAATTGTGTCTGATCTTCAGCTCTAAGAACTTTTCTTTCCGAAGTCTGCTACCTGCTTCTTCGATACTCAACCTGTGTTGCTGCGCAAAAGCCTGAACATTCTGACGGACGATATGGACTATTAAATTTAGCTTGTCCCCCAGAGCTTCAACAAAGCGTCTATCCCTATCGCTCTCTGAGCCTCGGAGCTGATGATCAAAATGGACTATTTCAAGATGGAGTTCTGGTATATTATTCAACAGATGTAGCAACACTGTCGAGTCAACTCCCCCCGAACAAGCGACAAGAAGTTTAAGATTGGGGCTAAACCAATGTGTTTTCTTTAAGGACTGATAAAATGCGGTGTGGTTCAGCATAATGCAAAGCGACTCCTTTTTGTTGAGGAGCCGCCTGGTAAATATCTAGATGAATATCCTGTTTTTAGACCTCATCAAAGAACCAATCAGATAAGGATTGAATTTTCTGTTCATAAGAATTGGGATACATAAACCATGTTGCAGCTGAAATGGAACTCAGGAGTGAATTGCCATCCTGTGGTGTAAAACAGAATCCGACCAGCTCTGTCCCACCATTGATCAGGTGTAAACTAGGGGCAGATACAACGGTTTGGTTCAGAATTCTGCCATAATGCCCATGATCTCTTCCAAAGGAAAAGACCTGACTTGAAAGTTTTTTCTCCGTGATTGCAACCAGCGGGTTCTTCTCGAAGATATCAATCACCTCGTGCATCTGCATGGGTTCTTTCATCTTGAGATTGAAGTGCACAATATGCATATACTGTGTGTTCAACTTCATAGCAGAAGAGAAAATGTTAACATCATGTCCCAGTGTTCTGAACAGGTTTGCTGCGTCTTTTGCGTGATGGGTCCCATATCTTTCTGAGCTATGAGCACCAACTTCTGGTGCTGGAATGAAATCATTTGCCTGACTCAAGTCATTTGCCCTTCGGACCATGACGAAGCGTCCATCCACAAGGTTACTGGGGTCCCCATTGTGCATACCAATGGTTTTGACGAGAGATGACAGATTATGGGTATTGCATGAAACAACCTGGAGAAACCTATCTTCACCATGTATCAAGGACTCATCATTGATACCTCTGGCATATGGTTTACCAAAACCTGTTTCACTTCCCTGGGCAATGAATCCAAGCGTGTTATGATCATAGTTATGGTAATACTTAACCTTGTTTTTATGTCCCACACCTTTAGGAGTACAATCGATGACAACAGCAGCGCGATCGATAGCTTCAACAGTTGAAAAGGCAGGTTTAAAACCGATATCCTCAAAGCCTTCAAAAGCTTCCTGATCTGTGACCAGTCTGGCACCACGTTTGAGAAGGCGCATGACCTTAGCATGCTCGCTCTTCAGGGGCGTCCTTTTGTGAAAAGTGATTTCGTCAATACCTAGACTCGCTTTATAGTCAGCAAGCAAGCCGGTGAGAGGTTCACCGATCGTACCTGTACCGACTACGTGCACAATTTTTTTAGACATCCCTGGATACCTTTACTTTTTAGAATCAATCAGTTCTTTTAAAAGTGTCATTTCCTGATCAAGATGATCTGCTTTTTTATTCATGTACCACATAAATCCAAATATTCCGAGCCAGATAAATCCATAGGCCAGAACCAGATAAACAAAGGCATCCATTTATAAGATCTCCATTTCTTTGAATTGCTTATTTAAGGTGTCTTCCAGGGTTAATAGTTGATATCGTTTCCTAATCAGATAAACATACAGCAAAGTGAACGTAGCCAGCGAAAACATGAATGCGAAAAACATGGGTGCTGCCAGGCTCCCTTCGCTACTGGCCATCACGGCTTTGGGGTGCTGAGTTTCCCACCAGCGAATCGAATAGTACACAATGGGTACATCAATAAAGCCGATAATTCCTACAACTGCTGAAAGGTTGGCACGTTTACTTCCATCAGGCAAATAGCGGCGTAACATGAGGAATGCCACATAGATGAGCCACAGAATGAGGGACGATGTTAAGCGGACATCCCAGGTCCACCAGATTCCCCATACAGGTTTAGCCCAAATAGGACCTGTAATGAGCACTAGGGATATGAACAACACACCTATCTCAGCTGATGCAACAGAGATAAGCTCATATTTTCTATTTCGGGTCGCCAGATATCCAACACTGGCAACAAATACGACAAAAAATGCCAGAAATCCTAACCAGGCACTAGGCACATGAAAATAAAATATCCGTTGCGCGATCTGTTCTGCTGGATTGGAAGCTTTAATGGGTGGAACCCATTGAAATATCAAGAAGATACATACAAGAAACGCAATCAGGAGTGAAACCAGAAGCGCTTTATCTATTTTTGATCTCATAATGTTACTTTACCTATGTTTAAAGCTGCGATAGCTCAACCCTAGTCCTCAAGGATGAAATCAAACAGCATAAATGAAAGGGTGAAGAATATAATATCAAATGCACCTACCCTGAGTAAGAGTGGGTAGAATGCCGGGGTGATTTCACCGCTGAGTACCATTCCAGTCAAAGTCACAGACCAGATAATAATGGGTGATACCAGGGGCCATAATAACAACGACAATAGAATTTGTTGATTTCGTGTATGGACGGCGACTGCTGATAGGATTGTGCCCAAACTCGTAAATCCTATAGTTCCTGCCAGAAGCACCGGGATGAGCATAAACGTTTGTGCGGAGAGTTGTAAGTCGTAAAAGATGATGAAGATGGGGAATATTAAAGCCTCAAACATGAGCATGATCAATGTCACACTCAGGAATTTTCCAAGATAAACCTGTCCGCCATCCACTGGCATCAGCGCCATGGCACGCAAGTTCCCATTCTCTTTTTCAAGTGCGAAGGATTGATTGAGACCAAACATCCCAGAAAATACAAATGCTACCCAGAGAAGGCCGGGGGCTATTTCTAACATCACCAGTCTTGAGACTTCAAAGGTAAAGTTAAAGATGACAAAAATGAGCAAGGAGAATATCCACATAGCAAGGATACTTTCCTTTGAACGAAACTCCATCCGTAGATCTTTTTTGAGGATGGCCAGTGCTGTCCGCATCATACACCCACCTCTTGCTTATCTGAGCTGAAGTAGGTTTCACGAATCTCATCAGGCGTGGTATCAGCCATCAATCCATCTCTGACTATTTTATGCTTGGAAATGATTAAATAACGATCGGATAATATTTCTGCTGTATGGAGATCATGGGTCGTAAGAATAATTGTACGTCCCATTTCCTTCTGCTTTTTAAGTAAGGCAATCAACATCCCGATGGCATGTTGATCCAGACCAGTAAATGGTTCATCCAGAAGCAACAATGATGGCTCATGAAGAAGCGCCCTGGCTATCGTCAGGCGTTGGGTCATTCCTCTACTGTATGTCGCAACCAGGTCAAATCGGCGGTGCTTAAGTTCTACATCTGTAAGCACATCATCAATTCGTTGGCTGGCATCTGGCACATTATACACCTGGCTATAGTATTCAAGGTTTTCCACGGCTGTCAAATTTCCATATAAAAACATCTCATGGGATATGACAGCCAGCTTGGCTTTGTTCTCACGATCATTTGGGTCAGTCCCAAATAACTGGACAGAACCATCACTGGGTCGAGCAACACCACTAATGATGTTTAGTAGTGTGGTCTTGCCAGCACCATTTCGACCAAGAATACTTACAAATTCACCAGGCTGAACGGAAAAGGTCACCCCTCTAAGCGCAATAATCCGCCCAAAATCTTTGGAGACCCCTTCAACCTGTAGAGCTGGTGTAGACAATCTACTTTATCCGTTCCAGAGTTTTATAGACTGAGACAAGTCTGGAAACAATCATATCGCGCTTTTCCTTGTTTGCATCTGAATCATCAAGGCCAGCGTATTCTTTTAATAAAGTTGATTTCTGTTCTTTTAACAAAGAGATGGACTCTTGCTTTAAATCTTCACTCTGCTGGGTGACCGATATAAAAAGAGCAATCAGGAGTGCCATGACCAGGACACCAGCAATGAGCAGTTCAGTATTCTGATCAATCCTGTTTTCCACTACAATTCGACCGGTAGTCTGTTGCTGTTCATTTTCATGATTGTGCCCATCATCTTCAGCCATACCTTTACCCGAAACTTCGATTTCGAATAGAGTTCCAGCCTTCACATTATCGATCGCATAAATAGCAAGCCCATTTTCGTTATCTGTGCCTTCTCTTGAGAGACCAGGTAGAGATATTTTTAAATCCATTGGCATGGTGTACAGATGAAAATGATCAATGTCATAGCCCACTTTTTCAGTTACAATGGTTTTGTTGGGGTCATATTCCAGATAATATGCCAGATCAACTTCCGAAACACCTGGTTTCAATGGGTTAGGCAATACTTGTCCATCTTCATATGGTAATGCCGTACTTCTTATTGGCATGGTACCATGTTTAAATGTTATTGACTCCAAGTCAGTGACATTTTCAGGAACATGCACATTAACCAACCCTGGTATAGACCTGAAAGTCACAGGTGGCGTTGAGCGATTTTCTATGACCATCCGTTTTTGTATGTAAAGCTTATCTTCAAATCCATAAATCACGAAGAATGGTACACTAACCGCTACATCGTAGGTCTCACTTTTTGTCTCATATACGGTAATAGTAGTTTCCCAGGCTGTAACACCAGGGCTGGGGACAAACATTTCTGAGTAATGCACATCTTGAAATGTAGCACGAAGCATATACTGGGACTGTCCACCTGTTGCGATATCGCTGAAGGTTGTTGAACCAGAGACATTATCAGCAGAAGAGAGTTCGGTCATGCCTGCGGATAGATCAATCAAAACAACCCGTTGTGCAGTTCCAGCTGAATTGGTGGTTCCATTCACAATGTTTACTCTCAAATCTCCTGCAACCAGAGTAGTGACAATCAATTGCAAGATCAGGAGCTGCTTGAGCATATACGTTCTCATGACAACTCCTTTCCGCATTTCATGCAAAACTTTGCCTCAGGGAGATTCTCAGTTCCACATTCGGGACAGGAGCCCTTTTTATCTATTTTCTTATTTTTTTTGATTTTCTTCCTCTTACCGAGATTTGCTACATCCTTTTCTATGCGTTTCATGAGATCACCGGATTTCTGTTCCTCAATTTTCTCAATCACACGGCCCGCTTCACTTAAAAACGAGTGTCGTATACTGGTGAAGTCTTTTTCACTCAGTCGTCCCATGGCGTAATCAAATTCAAGATCTGCAATGTTTCCATAGACTCTTTGCTTCCGATCAGCCAACTCTTCAACTTCCATATACAGAGAGATCCAGGTACTGTCCTTCTTGAAAAGAGGCATGATAATCCAGATGAGAAAAGCCAAACCAGTAAGGTATGCCAGATAGCTCATTACTCGACTCCTCCTTTCGTTTCTCGTAAATTAGGAACCATGGCAAACAAGGTTCCTACTACAAGAATGAATGACCCAATCCAAACCAAACTCACAAAAGGATTTCGATATACTTGAACAATGACACGTTCACCGTCATTACTCATCCCAGAGAGAACTGCGTATATATCCTCCCTGAGCGTGGAATAGATACCGACCTCGGTTGATGGTTGTTCAGAGGCGAAGTAGTAACGTTTTTCCGGAGAGATGAGGGAAATCAAACGATCACCTCGATACATTTCCATTTCAAGCGTCTCAGAAGAATAGTTTGGTGTTTCAGCATGTTTGACTGCTATAACATTAAAGGTATAGGGTCCAAGACCAAATGAATCGCCTTCAGCGACTTCTGCTCTTGTTTCGGTATTAAACGCATTGCCTGTGAAACCAATAAACATGACAACAATACCTGCGTGAATGATGTAGCCACCATAGCGCCTGGTATTTTTGCGGGATAAAATGTACATGGCTTTGAAAAAGTTCTCGCCTGAGTTCTTACTTCTGACATTTGCACCCTTGATGAACTCGACAACAATGGTCCACATCACAAAGAATGAGATGGCAAATGAGCCTAGCGCCCAACCATCTTTAACGCCAAGAGGATAAAGAATAGCTACTAAAACAACACTACCCAGAATAGGAAATCCAAAACTACGTTTCATGGTCTCAACTGATGTGTGACGCCATGCCAGAAGAGGTCCCACTCCTGTGAGTAGCAGAACTGCCAATCCAATAGGTATCATGATGTTGTTGAACCATGGAGGTCCAACTGTGATCTGGTCACCGGTAAATATCTCACTAATAACCGGAAATAACGTACCCCACAGAACTGCTATGGTACCCAGTAGAAAGAGTAGATTATTGAATAGAAAACCACTTTCCCTGGAGACCAGAGATTCCATCTCTTCATCTGGTTTTAAATCATGTCTGCGATAAAGCAACAGACCAACACTAAAGATAGTGGAAAGACCAATAAAAATTGCAAATGCTGGTCCAAGCCCAGAGTTTGCGAAAGCATGTACTGAGCTGACAATACCACTTCGTGTAAGGAATGTTCCGAACACGGAAAGCAGGTAGGTAGAAATAACCAGAGCCATATTCCATACCTTCAACATACCTTTTCGTTCCTGGATCATTACAGAATGGAGATATGCTGTGGCAGTTAACCAGGGTAATAGAGATGCATTTTCAACGGGATCCCATGCCCAATAGCCTCCCCAGCCTAACTCAACATAAGCCCACTTGCCTCCAAGAACAATTCCGACAGCCAGAAAGCCCCATGTGGTTAGTGCCCAACGTCGAGTTGTATGAATCCAACCAGTACCTAATTTACCAGTCAGAAGTGCTGCGATGGCAAATGCAAACGGTACAACAGACCCAACGTAGCCAACAAAGAGAATAGGCGGATGAATGATCATTGCAGGGTGCTGAAGTAATGGATTCAGCCCACGACCATCAGCTACTGCAAATTCCTGGAGGGTATTCCCCATCTCCTGATACAGTGTTTCAAATGGATTTGCAATAAATACACTCAGGATTGAAAAGAATGTCATTGTAATTGCCATGACCATGAGCACATATGGCATTATGTCATTGTTTTTACGTCTGTTCTGATAGGCTACGATGGCTCCAAAGATTGTGACAATCCAGGTCCAAAGTAAAAGTGAGCCATTATGACCAGCCCAAAGTGCTACTATTTTATAAAACAGTGGCAAAGCATAATTCGTGTTACTCGCGACGTATTCAATGGAAAAATCGCTGGTAATCAGCAAGTATTCCAATGCAAGAACTGCCATAGTGGTAACACCAAACGCAGCATAAGCACCGCGTCTAGCAGCTTCTAACAACCCACGTCGTTTTGTGATCCCGGCGGCCAGAGCCGTGAGTGCCGTAAAGACACTTACCGGAAATAGAAAAAATAAGAGAATGTTCCCTAGATCAGCCATATACTATATCCTATCTATGATATTTAAACTTCAGGTGAAGAATAGTCTGCTTCATATTTTGAAGCACATTTTGCTTGAATCCGTTCAGCATTGAAAATGCCATCCGGTTGTAATCGTCCAGAGACAATAACCTCTGCGTCCATTTCATTATTGAAGGTGTCCGGTATAGGGTCCTTCCCTATATAATGAATGCTTAGCTCTGATTCGCCTTCAGTGATGACAAAATCAAGATCCATATTGTTTCTGACAATGCTCCCTTTTTTCAGGTCACCATTGACCTTGAGAGTCATGCTCTGGGCTCGGTCACCAAGTAAGTGAACCTCGCTAACACTTTTGGAATATGACATGGTTTCATCTTCCTCCATGCCCTGAACAGCCAACAATATCACAGCGGCAATAATGACGAGTGAGCCGATGATAAATTTGAGTTTATTATTATTCAATTGGGATGAACTCCTATTTAGGTTTTAATTAGATTCAATAACTTATCTTTCCAGGTCAATCTCGCTGGCTCCAGGTTTACAGGATAAACCTCTACTGGCTCCCCATTTAAGATTTTACCCGGATTGGTCTTTAACAATAAATCAGCATACTCAACGCCGTATCTATCTGATAACCAGTCATATCCAGGTTTTGTATAAAGAGCTCTTGATTCAAGGTTATGACTATCACTACCTACGAGATGGACAGCATCTCGGTCAAAAAGGAAGTTGGCTAATTTCTCTGTATTTGGACCCAGAGTACCCAGGAATGATCCGATATCCATCTGTAATGGACAACCCATATTCACCAGTTCCTCCAGTTTTTGTGGTTCTCGCTGCCAGGGTTTGATCCGTTCTGGATGTGCAATGATGGGGGTAATCCCCTGTCTGGTGATTTCGTAGATGATACGTTCGAGATTATTGGGTACAGAATGAAAGGCGAATTCCAGCAATAAATATTTCCCACCAATGAGAACCTCAAGTTCCTCAAGGATAATCGGGAGCATTTCCTGATACCTGACTTCTGCAGCCACAGTAACTTTGACAGGTAAGGAATGTTCATCAATGAGTTCAAGTACAGTCCGTTTGCCTTCCTCAATTTTACGCTTCCAGTCTCCTGTCCCCTTGATGATATCAGCTTCATAGAGATGCGGTGTCAGAACAAGATGCTCAACACCTTGATTCACTGCTTCCTTGAGCATAGATAGTGCCACTTCATTGTTTTTTGCACCATCATCTACTGCGGGTAGCATATGATTATGAATATCTATCATCATATCAGTGGTGTAACATCCTAAAAGACTGGAGTTTCAGTATATGTACCATACACAACCTTCATGGCATCTACCATCTCGCCAAGGGTTGCTGATTGGCGGACAGCTTCAAGGAGCGGTGGCATCACATTGCTTCCTGATTTACACGCTTCAGTCAGATCAGCTAATGCTTTATCCGTCTCGGACTGCTTACGTTCAGTTCTCAGTGATTGTACTTTTGCTACTTGATTCACTTCAACACTTTTATCAATCTTTAAAACAGGGATATCTATAGACTCATTTTCCCGCACAAATCCGTTTACACCGACAATGATACGTTTTTTATCATCATATTTTCTGGCAACATCATAGGCTGCCTTACCAATTTCCCGCTGAAAATAACCAGCTTCAATGGCTTCGACGACACCATCTAACTCATCGATGGTTTCAAAATATTTTTCCGCTTCGGCTTCCATTTTATCTGTCATTGCTTCTACATAATAAGACCCACCAAGTGGATCTATAGTAGAAGCAACACCGGTTTCATAGGCGATGACCTGCTGGGTGCGAAGCGCGATCTCAACGCTCTTTTCTGTGGGAAGTGCCAGAACCTCGTCCATAGAATTTGTGTGGAGGGATTGTGTCCCCCCTAGAACACCAGCCAGTGCTTCATAAGCGGTGCGGACAATATTGTTTTCGGGTTGTGGCGCTGTCAGACTGTGTCCGGCAGTTTGGGTATGAAAACGAAGCATCCATGATCTTGGATCTTTAGCGCCGTACTTTTCCTTCATGCGTTTGGCATAAATTCGTCGGGCAGCCCTAAATTTTCCAATTTCTTCAAAGAAATCAATATGTGAGTTAAAAAAGAAACTTAATCGTCTGGCAAATTTGTCTACATCAAGACCGCGTTCAATTGCAGCTTCCACGTAAGCGAACCCATCTGCAAGAGTAAAGGCCAATTCCTGAGCTGCAGTAGAGCCTGCTTCCCGAATATGATACCCTGATATTGATATAGTATTGTAAGCCGGCATATGATCTGTACACCATTCGATCATATCAGTAATTATATGCATGGATGGTTCAGGAGGAAAAATGAATTCCTTCTGTGCGATGTATTCTTTTAGAATGTCATTTTGGAGCGTCCCATGAAGTTTATCAGGAGACACACCCTGGCGTTCGCCAACAATCACGTACATAGCCAGCAAAATGATAGCCGGACCATTGATAGTCATGGATGTTGAGACCTTGTCCAGAGGAATTCCATCAAACAGAGTCATCATATCTTCAATGGAGTTGATGGATACGCCACAATGCCCTACCTCACCCAATGACAAGGCATGGTCAGAGTCATATCCCATAAGTGTGGGCATATCAAAAGCTACACTCAACCCGGTTTGACCTTGATCTAAGAGAAATTTAAAACGTTTATTTGTATCCTCAGGCGTTCCAAAGCCTGCAAACTGTCGCATGGTCCAGAGACGTCCACGATACATATTGGGATGGACACCCCGGGTGAAGGGGTATTCGCCTGGAAAACCTACCTTATCCATATAACTATCAAGATTTTGACTATCCTCTTCTGGAAGATAGAGTAATTCATTCTCTAAACCGGAAACTGTGTCATAGTCATATTCACGGGACTTTGATTCAGCGACCTTCTGTTTCCAGCGAGCCAAACTCTCTTTATATGAATGCTGTGACATGTCTTTGTTCACTCCTGATTATTTACGAATCAATTTGACAATTGATTCGGCAATATGCTCTGAGGTTAGATTGACTTCTGCCAACAATTGGGCTCTAGATCCATGGGTGACAAACCGATCTGGTAAGGTATGGGTTTGAATATTTGCCTTTGACTTCACCGTGCTCGCATATGCCTGGATTGTCTGAGCCAAACTACCTGGATAGTTATTCTCTTCTACTATGATGACCTGCTTATAGGACTTTAACACCTTTTTCAGCATTTCTTCATCAAATGGTTTAATAAATTTTGCATCTATCCGGGCGGCAGAGATACCCTCTTTATCCAAAAGCTTTGCAGCTTTATCAGAAATGCCATTCATGGAACCCACAGCGATGATAGCTACATCCTTGCCTTCGGAGAGTAGTTCCCACTTTCCAATATCCAGCTGCTTGCTTTTAACCGTCTTCCGATTCTTCTCAGCAGAAGCCTTCGGGTAACGAATAAAAAATGGTCCCTCCTGGTAGTGCTGTGCAGTCTGCATGAGGTGACGCAACTCTTCACCATTTCGGGGCGCAGCTACAATAACACCGGGGATACTGGACAGGTAGGATAGATCAAGAACACCATGATGTGTTGGTCCATCTTCCCCCACCAATCCAGCCCGGTCCAGCATGAAAACAACTGGTAATTTTTGGACGGCGATATCATGTACGATCATATCATATGCGCGTTGCAGAAATGTTGAATATATAGCCACAAAGGGTTTAATCCCATGTGCTGCAAGCGCACCGGCAAAAGTGACAGCATGGCCTTCAGCTATTCCAACATCATAAAATCGGTCTGGATGTTCTTCTGCAAACCCGGTCAAGCCAGTACCTTCACGCATCGCTGCAGTAACGGCAACAATTCGATCATCTTTATCAGCCAGCTTTGTGAGTTCATCACCGAAAATGTTTAAATAGGGTGGAACTTCTTTTCTGGCGGATTTAGATCCAGGCTTTGCAGCAGGACCGATACCATGGAATTTTATGGGGTTTAATTCTGCCTGAGCGTGACCCATTCCCTTTTTGGTAATGATATGGAGCATCACGGGACTGTTAATGTCTTTAATGTTTTCGAGGGTGGATATGAGGAGTGGAAGATCATTACCATCAATGGGACCAAAATACCTGATACCCATTTCATCAAAGATCACTCCGGGAACCAGCAGGTTCTTTAAGCTCTCTTCAATTTTTTTCATTCCTGTTCTAACAGTACTTTTTCCAACAGGCAATTTTCCAGAAATATTCCATATTTCATCGCGAACACGATTGTACAAAGGGTTCGTTGTAATTTTGGATAGATATTTGGACATAGCGCCCACGTTTGGTGAAATGGACATTTCGTTGTCATTGAGAATGATCATCATGCGAGACCGAAGACTGCCAAGATTATTCAAACCTTCAAATGAAAGCCCACCTGTTAACGCACCATCCCCAATAATTGAGATGACCTGATTATCCTCACCCTTCAGATCTCTGGCAACTGCAAAACCAACACCCGCTGATATGGATGTAGATGCATGTCCAGCACCATAAATATCATGGTCACTCTCCAATGGCTTACAAAATCCACTGATCCCACCATACTGTCGGATCGTTTTCAGAGCCTCTCTTCTGCCAGTCAGAATTTTATGGGCGTAAGCCTGATGACCTACGTCCCAGATGATCTTATCCTTGGGAGAGTCAAAAACAGTGTGCAAAGCCACTGTGAGTTCAACAACACCCAATGTGGGTGCCAGATGACCACCAGTTTCAGACACAACTTCAACCGTATAGTCACGAATATCCTGACATAGTTGAAGCAGTTCTCCCTCAGTCAAAGACTTCAAGTCTGACGGTGAATCGATTTTCCTTAAAACTTTATATTTATCCGACATGGATTGTCTACCTCGATTTTAACACAATTTCATCCACGAAATATTTATGGATGCCAGAATCTTCAGTAAGTTCCGGGTGAAAGGATGCAACCAGAACGTTATCCTGTCGCAGGAGTACCGGGTCTGCACCAAAGACGGCCAATGGTAATACATCTGGACCGAGATCATGAAATTTTGGTGCCCTGATGAAAATGGCATGAAAATCATGATCTAATATTTGTGGCATGATCAAGCTGGTTGTAAATGACTCTATTTGACGACCATAAGCATTTCGTTCAGCTGTGTAATCAATTTTATTAAAGCATCGAACACGTTCATCATCGATTTGTTGTCCTAAAAGAATGGCTCCTGCACATGTTCCAAAAACGGGCAGAGTTTCCAGGGCTTCGTTCAGCGGTTCCCACATCCCTTCATTTTCCAGTAACAAGGTCATTGTTGTAGATTCACCGCCAGGTAAAATTAAGCCATCAATGAGTTTTAAATCTCCTGGCTCGCGAACCGCACGACTTTTAATGCCCAGACTCCCCATGCTGTAGGCATGCTTGGCAAAACTGCCCTGCATGGCGACTACACCAATAGTCAGATCATCGTATTCAGGTTTAACAGACAATAAAGCCCCCTACCATCCTCGATCTTGCATGCGTTCTTCAGGGGTAATTTCATTCATATCCAGACCTTTCATAGCCTTGCCAAGACCATGAGATATTTCAGCCAGTTTATCTGGTTTATCAAAAAATGTAGCTGCTTGTACGATGGCTTTTGCCATAGCTGCAGAATCTTCTGATTTGAATATTCCAGACCCAACAAAAATCGTCTCGGCTCCAAGCTGCATCATCAAAGATGCATCAGCAGGCGTTGCAATTCCACCAGCTGAGAAATTCGGAACGGGTAGTTTACCGGTTTCAGCAACCTGAACAACCAGATGAAAGGGTGCACCCATATGTTTGGCGGCCGCCATCAATTCATCTGTCCTCAGTTTACTTAAATTTGCCATTTCCATATTGATGGTGCGCATATGACGTACCGCTTCTACAATATTTCCTGTACCCGGTTCACCTTTGGTACGAATGAGTGCAGCTCCCTCACCAATACGACGCAGTGCTTCAGAAAGATTGGTAGCGCCACACACAAAGGGCGTTTTGAAGTCATGTTTCCAGATGTGATTGGCTTCATCTGCAGGGGTGAGAACTTCACTCTCATCGATATAATCAATTTCCAGGGCTTCAAGGACCTGTGCTTCGGCAAAATGACCGATACGGCACTTGGCCATCACTGGAATCGAAACAGCTTCCTGAATTTCCTTGATCATTTTAGGATCAGAAGCTCTGGCAATTCCACCATCCTTACGAATATCTGCAGGTATTCTTTCTAGAGCCATCACAGCAACTGCTCCAGCCTTTTCAGCGATCTCTGCCTGCTTGGGGGTCGTCACATCCATGATAACCCCACCTTTTAACATCTCAGCCAACCCTGTTTTAACTTCAAACAGATCTTTTGTCATTATTCCAATTCTCCAACACTGTTATTGTCAATATTTACACACGTGCTTTCACGTGTAAGTTCTTTAAATGTTCAACTACTTCTTGGATTAAATCATCAGGTGATGAAGCGCCAGCAGAAACACCAACAGAACCGGCCTTATCAAACCAGACATCCTGAATGTCCTCTGCATTTTCAACCATATAGGATCTTGGATTAAGACCCAGCGATACTTCATGCAATCTTTTTGTATTTGCACTGGTAAATGAGCCTACGATAATCATAACATCAGATATAGGAGCAATCTCCTTGATCTGACTTTGGTTACGGCGTGTGGGAAAGCACACAGTATTTACAAATCGAAGATCAAATATCTTCATGGATAGTACACCAAGAATCGCCTGAACATTTTCAATCATTTGGGTGGATTGTGATACCACGCCTGCTTTCTTGATCTTCGGCAAGGCTTCAGCTTCTTCTACGGAGGCAACGATGACCGCTTCAGGTACCTGAGCCTGAATTGCGATCACCTCGTCATGACCATGGTCACCAATAATGATGAGCTTCCTGTTTTCAGTATGAAGCTTCTTTATTTCATCATGGATTTCATGAACCAGCGGGCAGGTTGCGTCAACAATTGATAGTTCTTTTTGAATAGCTTTATTCCATAATTCTGGAACGGTGCCATGGGCACGAAAAAGAACCGGTGCGTCCTTGACTTCATTCAGGGTGTCAACGACTCTAATATTCTCTTGTTTGAGTTTGCTTACAACCCGTTCGTTGTGAACAATATCTCCAAGCATGTAAACTTTACCATGCTCTTGAGCTACTTCTCTGGCTTTCTCGATGGCATCACGCACACCAAAACAAAAGCCTGCGTCCTTTGCTACTCGAATTTTTAGGGCTTTAGCCATTGGCATCCCACTCTTCAATAGCCTGTTTCGTGCGTGCAATGATATTTTTTGTCGCTTCCTCAAGGGTGCCTTCCATATGACAACCTGCGGCATAGGCATGACCGCCGCCACCAAAAGTATTGGCAACTGTATTGATGGGAATCCGACCTTTGGAGCGGAGACTGATATCTACAGGCTGACCTGGCATCTGGGTAATGGCAATACCTACCTCCACGCCCTTGATTGATCTCACATAATCAGAAAGTGAATTCATATCATCAGGGGCTGCTCCAAGCTTTTCAACGTCTTCATATTTTATTACTGTCCACGCCAGGCGGCCATCGCATTCATATTCCAGCTCATTCAGGAGCTTTCGAATAACCATTAGACGACCCGGTGTATTTAAATCTTCGTATAGATAAACATAGAGTTCATAGGGTTTAACACCGACTGCAACAAGACTGGCTGCGGCAAGCAGTGTTTCAGGATCGGTGTTATTAAATCGAAAATTTCCAGTATCGCTCATCATAGCTGCATAAATTGGATAGGCTATTTCATGCTGCTGAGTGGCTTTGTCGTCCATGGAATTTAGTAAATCGTATATCAAGACGCCCGTTGAACTCGCAGTCGGAAAATCAAAGGTATGGTCAAATTGTGATTTGTCACCTGGATGATGATCAATACTTATTTTTACAATATCTAGAGATAACAGATCACTCGATAATTCCTTCAGTCGATCATAATGCCCAATATCAAAAGCGATAAATACATCTGAATCAGCAACCACTTGAGCATGTTTTTTGGAATCGTAGACTTGAACCTCACCCTCATCAGGGAGAAAGTCCAAATTGACACGCAGAGGTGAGGGATTAAGGATGAGCACCTGCTTCCCAAGAGATTTTAGATATCTTGCTAACCCGAGCTCAGAACCAAGACCATCTGCATCAGGTTGAACATGGGTTGAGAAAACAAATGAATGGTTCTCTGCAAGGACATTCTTCAGAACTTCCCAGCTCCTCTGTGTCCCTATTTGTTCAAAACTCATTTATAAAAAAGTACCTCTAAGCGTTACACTCATTCCTCTTTTTCAAGGATTCGAAATTACATTCGAATCCGAAACATTGAATATATTCGTATACCTACAGGATACAAACGATTCAGGAACTTTCGATTGAAAAACCACCCGTAATTTCTAGAATAATATCATATGTTTATCTGGTGCCCAGACATGGCATTTGCATGGAATCTTTGTCCTATTTCAGGCGTGTTCATAATATTATGAGGTGAAGGGATTATATACCTCAAAATTAATTGAGATAAATGATGATAATTTTAAGGTTATTTAGCCCAGAGAGTGTCTTTCTTTCCTGGGAGCTCTACCCATGAGGTCTTCAATAGCATGGCGAGGATCTTTATCTTCAAAAAGAACTTGAAAGATTTGTTCTGAAATTGGCATTTCTACCTGGGTTTTCTCAATCAATTGATGCACGGACTTTGCAGTATTGATACCCTCAGCGACCATGGTCATTTCCGCCAGAATTTCCTCAAGCTTACGCCCTGTTCCCAACTCATATCCAACATGACGATTACGACTATGCGTGCTTAAACAGGTTACGATAAGGTCACCCATCCCACTGAGTCCTGCAAATGTCTCTTCTCTAGCACCTAAATGTACTCCGAGACGTGTCATCTCGAACAAACCTCGTGTTAATAGTGCGGCAAAGGTGTTATCTCCATAACCCATACCTGCCAGGATACCTGCAGCAATGGCAATGACGTTCTTCAATGAACCACCAAACTCGACCCCAAGGATATCAGTATTGGTATACACACGGAGTGAATCTGTCATAAAGGCTTTTTGTACCATCTTTGCTGAACCTTCATCACAACAAGCAGCAACAATGGTTGAGGGCATCTCCTGAACGACTTCTTCCGCGTGTGTCGGTCCGTATAGTGTCGCAATATTACCTGCAGGATGTTCTGGTAACGCATGTAAGATAACCTGACTCATGGTACGGAGTGTGTTATTCTCAATTCCTTTGGCGACGTTTACAATTATGGTACTATCTGGAATAACATCCTTCATTTTCTCCAGGGTTGGTCCCACAGTATGAGATGGGATCGCAACCAATAACAGATCTTTGTCAGCTATGCAAGATTCCATATCAAGGGTAAAGTTCAGGGCTTCTGGGAGTCTCACTCCCGGTAAATAGGCTGGTAGCTCTCTATGTTCAGTTGCCTGATTAAAATCTTTTTCGAGATAAAACCAGACCGTTAAATCATGTGAATTTTTGAGCAAATGAATAGCCAGAGTCATTCCCCAACTTCCAGATCCAATAACACCTATTTTCATGGAGGTAATTCCGATCTAAAACAAAGAGCCCCTGTGCATGTCAGGAGCTCTTTATCTTATTTTTTAATTCGATTATTCGTAAAGTGCGTCAAGTTTTGCTTTATAACGTTCTTCGACTACACGTTTCTTGATCTTTAAGGTCGGCGTAAATGTACCATCTTCCACGCTAAATTCCTTGGGTAGGATGATAATTTTCTTGACTGCTTCATAGCTGCTGAAATCCTTCATAACTTCTTCAACCACTCCCATAAGCATATCATAGACCTGCTCATTTTCGCATAGTGCTTCAGGTGTTGTATCGGTAATATTATTCTCTGCTGCCCATGCACCCACTTCGGTAAAGTTAGGAACAAGTATAGCGGAGATAAATTTCCGTTTGTCACCGTGAACCAATGCCTGCTCAAAATATTTATTCATAATGAGTGCACCTTCGATGGGTGCAGGAGCAATATTTTTACCACCTGCAGTAACGATGATGTTTTTCTTACGATCTGTAATTTTGAGGTACCCATCCACGATAATACCAATATCACCAGTATGGAACCAGCCCTCTTCGTTGATAGCTTCACGGGTACCAGCCTCATCTTTATAATATCCATGCATGATATGGGGACCGCGTGATAATATCTCACCATCATCAGCGATTTTTATTTCAACGCCATCAATGGGGGGTCCTACTGTTCCAAATCGGAAATCCTCTGGAGGGTTAACCGTAATAACAGGAGATGTCTCCGAGAGTCCGTAACCTTCAAGAATTTTTATACCGGCGGCATCAAAGAAGCTACCAATATCGGCTGCCAAAGGTGCACCACCACTGGCAAACAATTTAAATCGACTTCCAAGAAGTGCCTGAACTTTGCTAAACACGAGTTTATCAGCAAGGTTTTTACGCTTGATAAGTTTTGGTGTTAATTGATTGGCATTACGTGCTTCTACATATTTATAACCCGTTTTGACAGCCCAGGCAGCAATTTTTCTTTTAATAAAAGAGCCACCTGCAAATTTAGCCTGTACACCGGCATACATTTTTTCAAATAGACGCGGCACTGAAACAGCCATAGTGGGTTCAACCTCTTTCAGGTTGTCAATCACCTTGTCCATACCTTCTGCGTAAGTAATCGAGGCACCGACATGCGTACCTACATAATCTACGAGGCGCTCGAAACTGTGGCTCAGTGGCAGGAATGATAAGAGAGCATCATTCTCATCCAACCGTAGGCGAGCATTAGCTGACAGCATATTACTCACCAGGTTGCTATGCTTAAGCATCACACCTTTTGGGTTTCCAGTCGTACCACTTGTATAAATCAGAGTTAAAATGTCTTCAGGAGCAACCTTGAGGGCTTCTGCCTTATAGTCATAAGCGTCTTCCGATGCCGCAAAGGCTTTACCTTTTTCCATCAGTTCATTGAAGGAGATTATGTTCTCTTCATCATAGCTCAATGTTTCATCAAAATAGACGACAGCTTTGAGTTCAGGACATTGTCCCATGATTTCAACGACTTTCTCCATCTGAGACTGGTCCTGGGCAAAAATCAATCTTGAATCTGAATGCTCAACGATATACTGAACCTGACTTGCAATCAATGTAGGATATACCGTGATTGAGGTAGCTCCACGTGTTGCTATGGCATAATCTGAGTAAGCCCAGCGTCTACAATTGGTGGAGAGGATTGAAACAGGGTCTTTTGGCTGAATACCCAGGGATGCAAGACCGTAGGATGCATTCTTGACCATTTCGAAGACTTCCTGGCCCGTATCTCCAACCCATTCACCATCTACTTTTTCACTAAACAAGATCTTATCAGGAAATTTCTCAGTTACCTTTAAAAACATCTCTGCAATCGTCTTAAATTCCACGACAGCTCCTCCTTCTAGGATTTATAAACTATTTCGTCAATGATAAACATTTTCACATAAAAGCACAGCATTTTATTGACACTTGCCCTGCCAGAATGTATCATGGCGCGCTTTTAGAAAGAGCCAGGGTGGCGGAATTGGTAGACGCAGTGGACTCAAAATCCACCGGTGGCAACACTGTGGGGGTTCGACTCCCCCCCCTGGTACTTCTCTCTCTTAAATTCACCTCACATATTTCATATTTTTTAAGCGTATCGAACACCATATGAGGCTATTGTTTCGTTGCATGAATCAGGATAGCGGTTGATAAAAATGGTACAGCAGTAGTGTTACTCTTGAAAATGTATTTTCGCAGGAAGCCCTGAACTGTAGCGTTCTTTACAACATCCATGGGCGCCGTAATATACACTTGCTGCTTGATCGAAAAGCCATGCTTACCAAGCAGTCTCCTCATATCTCCCTTTGTGTAAATTCTTGCTTTTGAATAGCGCTGATGAATAATCTTTGGTAACCAGGAGAAAAAGGGTACGCGATTCCAGGGTAACAGTGGCAGGTAGGCACCATGGGTCTCAAATATCCACCATTTATTGGGGACAGAGAAAACGATTTCACCCCCATCCCGGAGAACTCTGTGGATCTCTGCCATGGATCTATCTTCATCGCCAACATGTTCCAATACTTCATAACTCAAAACAATATCAACAGAATTGTCATCAAGTGGGATTGATTCACCATCATATTGTCTGGGATCAATATTTTTAATCTTATTATTGATTAAATAGTCACTCAGGATCTTTAGGCTGGATTGGTTGATATCCAGAGCTGTAATGGATGCATCGAGAGAGGCAAATTCGATTGTCTGCGCACCATTTCCACACCCAAAATCAATAATACGCTTACCAGTAAGATCTACACACTCAAGTGTTAGCTGGGCGCGTCGTTTTAAAATGAGCTGACCATAGTCCGCTGGTTTTCCCACTGCCACCTTGTTCTGCATACTTACCCTATCACTGAATTGCTACTTTAAATAGTGGGGATAATGCTAGACACTATGGATGAAAATGCAATACATTAATAACCTACTCATATATTTATGGATAGAACACTCCCCCAGTAGATGCAATGAATCATGGCATATCATCGAATCTTTTATAATATGAGGCTGAAGATTATCTACACTTCGCTAATTGTGAAAAATGCTCCAAACAGGGGATTCAAATGAAAGATCAGTTTAAACCATTGGATTATTGTCGTTTTTCTGAAGATGAGATGCAATCACGCGCCCAAACACACTATGAAATGATGAAATCCAGACGAACCGTGCGACACTTCTCCGATGAAGCGGTCACCCAATCTGTCATTGATAATTGCATCTTGACTGCGGGTACAGCCCCGAGCGGTGCCAATCAACAACCCTGGCATTTCTCAGTGATTCGAGATCCAAAGCTAAAACATGAAATTCGTCTGGCTGCTGAGGCTGAGGAACGGGATTTCTATGCAGGCCGAGCTGGTGATACCTGGCTGGAAACACTTGCACCGCTGGGTACTGATGCCAACAAGCCTTTTCTGGATGTTGCACCCGTCCTCATCGCCATCTTTGAAGAGAAGTACTCCATTGATACTGACGGGAATCATATTAAAAATTACTATTCCAAGGAATCTACAGGTATTGCGACGGGGTTATTGATTACGGCCATCCATAATGCAGGCTTGGTCTCCCTTACCCATACACCCAGTCCCATGAATTTTTTGTCAAAAATCCTGAACAGACCTGAGGGTGAAAGACCCTTCCTTTTATTGGTGGTTGGATATCCAACGAAGGATGCCATGGTTCCCAACATTCAAAAAAAGCAGCTCGATGAAATTTGCAGCAAATTTGAGGACAACGGATGAACGATAAAATATTATTCTTCGGTAACAGTATAACAGAATGCAGTCGATTTGATAATCCCCCACTCGGTAATGGCTTTGTAGCAATGACTGCCAGAAAACTTCAACTTGATCCACAATTTGGTGAGGTGAAGGTCATTAATTCAGGGATTGGAGGAAATCAAATTGATGACTTGCTTTCACGATATCAGTCAGATGTCATAGAACATCAGCCAAACATCGTGCTCATCAAAATTGGAATCAATGATGCTTACAATGATTTCCAGACTGGTTCATTGCCAGGCAGACTGGCTCACTTTAATGATGGATACCAGCGACTATTAGATGTCCTGAAAATTAATCTTCGTGAATGTAAATTTATGCTTCTGACACCGTATTACATCAGCGATACCAGGGAAGATCCATTTTACTTACGAATGTGCGAGTATGGTCAGATTGTCATGGAATTAGGAGAAACTCATAACTTTCCAGTGCTGGATACGCAGGCAATATTTGATGAAGCGGTTAAAGAAAAACCTGCGCTCCAATGGGCACATGATCAAATCCATCCCGCTTCAGAGGGACACGCACTTCTAGCGGAGGGCGTCTACCCCTTTATCAAGAAGTATAGATAATAGTTAGAAATCTATCTGGACTTCCTGTCCCTTGGTAGCTTCATCAATTTCGCCATCCTGAAACACAATGTTCCCGTTGACTATGGTGGTGACAGGCCAACCCTGGGTGGTCCACCCGTCATAAGGACTCCAATTCACCTTGGTCATAAGATTTCCATTTTCGATGAGTTTTTGCTTCTCCATGTCAACCAGAACGAGATCGGCATCAAACCCCTCACGGATATAGCCTTTATTCTTCACCCTGTACAACTCTACTGGTTTTTCACACATCCACTTGACGACATCTTCGATGTTGCAGAGTCCCCTATTTGCCCGATCTAACATGAGCGGAAGTGACGTTTCAACACCAGGCATTCCAGAGGGAGCTTGACCGAATGGCTTGGCTTTTTCTTCATGTGTGTGGGGTGCATGGTCAGTGGCGATACAGTCAATCGTCCCATTCACAAGACCATTCCAGAGGGCTTCTCCATGTTTCATATCGCGTAAGGGTGGATTCATCTGCGCATAGGCACCCAGTTTTTCATAAATGTAGGGTGCGCTTAGCAAAAAGTGTTGTGGACATACTTCCACTGAGATGGGTGCTTTAGTTTTCTGAATTTCAAGGTACCTGACTTCATCCAGTGTTGTCAGATGGAGAATATGCAACCTGCGTTGGTATTTGATGGAAAGCTCCACAGCCAGCGTGGTTGCTTTTAAAGCAGCATCTGGTGGCCGGACTAACTGATGGTGATTAAAGTCAGTGGAGTTTTTATAAACTTCCTGGGCAGCGTTTATTATATCATCATCTTCTGCGTGAACAGCAATCAGTCGTGAACCATTCCCAAAAATATTATCCAGGTCATTTGTATTGCTCACCAGAAGATCTCCTGTGGATGAGCCCATGAATATTTTGATACCTGGAACATTCTCAACATCGTTCAAAACATCCAGATTCGTATTGGTAGCACCAATGAAAAAATTGTAGTTGACGACACACTTTTCGGCAGCGATTTTTTTTCGATCAGCCATGCCTTCAATGGTGATGGTAGAGGGTTTTGTGTTGGGCATATCAAAGAAGCTGGTCACTCCACCTGATGCGGCGGCCATTGAGCCCGTGCGAAGATCCTCTTTCCAGGTCAATCCCGGATCCCTGAAATGCACTTGTGGATCGAGAGCTCCAGGTAAGAGATGCAGATGCGTACCATCAATGATCTGTGAAGCATAAATATCATCTATTTTACCGAGTCTGTTAATTTTGCCATCTTTTATAAGAACGTCCTGTTGAACTATCCCTTTCGAGGAAACACATCGTGCATTTTTTATTAAGATTGGCTCTGACATACTCTTCTCCATTTATTGATATTTGATGCCTGCAATATCACTTATACAGCTCAGGATGGAAACCGTTTATACTCCACTCTGTTATTTCCAGTTAACTTTTGCCCACTTTTTCCCATCGCTTCTATACAATATGGCTCCTTCATGGTCAGTCCTTAGAATCTGAGACCCAATGTTCTCGTAACGTTCAATTGTCTGCGGTGCAGGATGTTTAAACTTGTTTTTATCACCAAGACTGATGAGTGAATATGCTGGATTGACAAAACTTAAGTACTTCATACTGGAACTGGTTTTTGAACCGTGGTGAGGGGCTTTTAGCAGATCGCTTCTGAGCAGTTCACCGAACAAGAGTTGATCGTGTTCTACCTCCTCCTCTGCATCACCTGTAAGTAAGAGAGTTGATTCCCCGTAGAATAGCTGCATCACAATCGAAGTATTATTAACGTTCGACGGCTGCCTTGAATGATCATAATACCTGGGTCCAGTTACACGAAACTTAAGCGGGTTTAGTGTGGTATCTATATCACCCGTGTAGACTGATCTCATGGGAATGCTAAGAGAATCAAGGGTGTGCTGGAGCATCTTATAACCATAGGATTCATATTCAATATCAGGCATTAGGACTTGCTTTACAGGAATATGAGTTACGAGATACTCTGCACCTCCAATATGATCATTGTGAGGGTGTGTAAGTACGAGTAGATCCACCTGTGAATAGTTTCGAGCCTGTAGAAAAGGTAATACCACATCCTTGCCTATATCACGACCTCCAAACCTTAACCCAACATCTACGACCATGGTCTTCCCCTGAGGTGTGTGAACAATGATGGCATCCCCTTGCCCAACATCGAGGACTGCAACTTCCAGCCTTTGAGGCATGCTCAGGTTTTGCCATATCATGAAATTTCCCCAGAACAATAGAATGATAATCCAAATTTTAACCACACGCCTAAACTTGAGAACTATGATGCAAAATACACTGACCTGGATAAGTAAGAGCTCTACCCCATGGATCGAACGTGTGGTGATGTACGCCCAATCGAATTGTGCACATACTTGGACAACCCAGAGCATGAGATCAATAACTCCCTCAAGAGTTGCAGCCCATAACCCGGCTAACATTGATGAGAGCATCCCCAGGAGTAGAAATGCCATACCTGTTGCTACAATTATCCCAATCAGTGGAACTACGATAAGATTTGCCAGGAGGCTGATTATTGGAATTTTGTGGAAATAGAATATGGTGACAGCCAGCGTCCCCAATTGTGCCGCCAGTGATACCAGGAACAGGTCCGCGATACCTCCCAGTAAACTACCGACATGCTTGTTTTTCCAAATTGCTAAATGTCCGATAGAGTTTTTAAGGACTGGGAATAGTGTAACAATGCTAATGACAGCTGAAAAAGAGAGTTGAAAACCGATATTGAACAATTGTCCCGGTTGTATTAATAGGATGATTAGGGCAGCTGCAGAGAGAATATTGAAAACATCTGTTTTGCGCTCGATCAGACCTCCAATTATGAGCAGTGCAGCCATCATTGAAGCTCGCATAACAGAGGCTGCACCTCCCGTCAATAAGACATAAAAAGCTAGTCCAATTATCACCCAGATCATCTTCAGTTTGTGTGGAAGCCGAAACAGACCAAAGATTGTCATGAGTATCAAGGAGACATAACCCACATGCAATCCGCTGACTGCCAGCACATGAATGACACCTGTATTGGCAAAATCGTTGCGGGTGTCATCATCAACATCGCTGCGTTCTCCAAGAATGAGTGCTGATAGTATACCAGATGATCGTGGGGTCAGGTAGGAATCGAAGTGACCCTTTATCCTGGATTTCAAAAATGCCATAAGTCGGCTGGTAGAGGCACGTCTTGAGGGTCTTATCTCTGTGGTTGCCGTGTCTGCAAGAAAAGCTTCAAAGTAGACATTTTTAGTTTTCAAATATTTCCGATAATCAAATTCATGAGGATTTCGACGTTTCCTCGGAGTATTCAACAATAAATGGCTATCTAGCGTATCGCCGACATCAGGGAGTCCATTGAGATCTTTCGTATAAAGGATGAGGCTTCCGTCTGTGATTGTTGATTCGTTGATTTGATGCGGACGAATCTTGTACTTAGGGTTACCTCTGCGGGTAACTCCTATTTCACTTACAATTCCCCTTACTCTGTATGTGCTATCAGTTTCTGCCTGAAATAATGCCAGTGATGATTCAGTTTGGATGGTGGAAATAGATAGTCTGAGTGACCCCAATATGATCAGCAATGCAATGATGAGTAGCTGAAAGTAATTTCTGAATAGTTTGAGCATAACCAGGATGCTTATGAGGAGCATCAGTAAGTACGGCAACTGAATCTCCAGAAGCGATTGAAGAATGATCCCCAGAATAAATGCCAGTGAAAGCGGGACCACAGGACGCGCTGACACAAAGTCCATGACTTGTTTGTACATATTTCCTACTTGTTTGGGGTTGGTCAAACATAGGATTTGTTGAGTGGATAGCCAAGAGGTTTTCGGGTTTTATGTTTGCTAGTGAGAGTTTTTGAACACGAATTACACGAATTGTACTAAGGGTCTTACGGAGGATCTCGAAGTATAATTCTCTTGACACGAATTGCATTATTTACGCAAAGTGTCTTGCTGTCTGTCAAGTTGAAGGTGAATGGGAAGACTGGAGGTTCTCAGAGCTTTTCTTGCTATAAGTTGGGTTCCTCATCCCTGATAAAAGTGAATTGAGAGAGAGCAGTATTGATGGATGAGGACTCAAAGCCTCGTCGCTGAAGAAAACTCCAGAGTCGCTTCTTGTCTTTATAGGTTGGCTTCTCGATATGTTTCATCTTCCGTTGGGCTTGATCAGTGGCAAGTTCATCAAAGGAGTATTCATCCCGAATCGATTCTATCTCAGCCTCAACAATATGCTTGGCTATTCTCTTTTTGCTGAGTTCATGTCTGAGCCTGATTGGCCCCAGGCCTTTGATTTTTACCCGATCTCGAATAAACAATCTTGCAAAGCGTTCATCACTCAGATAATTGCGATCCTTCAGACGCTGAACAAGTTCATCCTCAAGATCCGGGTACTGTTTTTTGTATAACCACTCGTGAACTTCAAACTCACAGCGTTCACGAAACCCAATAAAGTTGAGCAAGCCGGAATATGCCATTTCTATTCGATCGTCGTTCTCCAGGTCATGCTTGAGTTCAGGTGTGTACTCATCGCCGACACTAAGATCATATTTCATGATCAGTTTGCCATCGACACCTATCTCAAACTTACCATCAACAAAGAGGTTGAATCGCTCCTGGAGTTTCTTTTGCTGGGTAATTTTTGTAATCTTTGGCATAGGCAAATATAAAAAGAGGCTCCCAACTGGAAGCCCCCATATTTAATCTAGAATTAATTTATTCTTTTTCAGCAGGTGCTTCATCCATTCCAAGAAATTGTCTGACTTCGCCAACCAATTTCTGAAGAAGGTCAGGATTATCGATAAAGAAGTTCTTGACATTTTCCTTACCCTGACCCAAACGATCTTCTCCATAACTGAACCAGGATCCACTCTTCTGCACCAGATTCCCCTGAAGTGCCAAATCTAGAATATCACCCTCAAATGAGAAGCCCTGACCAAACATGATGTCTAATTCAGTCTCACGGAATGGAGGAGCCATCTTATTTTTAACAACCTTCACACGAACACGGTTTCCAATATTATCCTGCCCATCCTTTAATGCTCCAATGCGACGAATATCCATACGAACAGAGGAGTAGAATTTTAATGCACGACCACCTGTGGTGGTTTCGGGGCTGCCAAACATGACGCCAATTTTTTCACGGATCTGATTAATAAATATGACAGAAGTATTTGATTTGGATACTGTACCTGTCAGCTTTCTCAATGCCTGAGACATCAAACGAGCGTGTAAACCCACATGACTATCCCCCATCTCACCTTCTAGCTCTGCTCTTGGTACAAGGGCAGCAACTGAATCGATGACGATCACATCAAGGGCATTACTTCTGACCAGAGTTTCAGTTATTTCCAGTGCCTGCTCTCCTGAATCGGGTTGCGATATGAGAAGATTCTTGATATCGACACCGAGCTGACCCGCATACTTTGGATCCAGAGCATGTTCAGCATCAACAAAAGCTGCATAGCCACCTGCTTTTTGGGCGGTGGCGACGATATGCAACGCGAGAGTAGTTTTACCTGATGATTCTGGACCATAGACTTCAATGATTCTACCTCTGGGGACACCCCCAACACCAAGAGCTGCATCCAATGATAAAGCCCCAGTTGAAATAGCATCGACCTGCTGATTTATGAGATCATCACCCATGCGCATGACTGCGCCAGCACCGAATTGTCGTTCTATTTGAGAAACAGCCAATTCAATCGCTTTATCTTTATCTTTTGATTTTGCCTGAGCAGCACTCATCACTGACCTCCTGTCTTAAATTTAAATGATTTCAATTGCTCATACTCTGCGCCTTGGGGTGTTAGTGTACTTTTCAGCCAGACCATCTCGTTTACTTCAAAATTGAATTCGCGAACTTCTGTTGAAAGAAATTTATGAACAAACATACTTTTGCGTGAGATGGTTTTAACGCGAGCGAGCGTAATATGGGGTTGAAACGGTCGTTTATCAATAGTGTATCCAAGAACTTTTAATTCTCTATCAATATCCCGCTTGAAGCTTGAAAATTCAGATCCATACGGTGCAACTCCCACCCATAACACACGGGGATCATTGGCGTGTGGATATATACCAGTATCAAGTGTTCCAATTTCAAAATTGGGATAAGCACCCACAATTTTTTCTAGCTGAGAACTATGCGCTTCAATATTTTCTGGATTTGTATCTCCCAGAAAATTGAGTGTAATATGAATGTTTTCACGTTTCACCCAATTAATATGATCCTTTTGATTGATCATAGGCTCAGGAAGGGTTTTCAAATAACCCGTGAGTGTTTTTGGTAGTGGGATTGCGAGGAAAGTTCTAATGGGTTCCAAGGTTTTCCCCTTCTAACAATAATCGGAGCATGTTTAATGCTGTAAACGCACTCATTTCTTTATTCATGATCCGATTAGTACCAAACTGGAACCGCTTAATCATCTTATTGTCTTTGCTGGCGACACCAATGTACACAGTGCCTACTGGCTTCTCTTCTGTGCCCCCTGTGGGTCCGGCAACTCCCGAGATGGCAATGGCGTAATCTGCCTGACTCACGTTTAAGGTGCCAGCAATCATTTCCGAAACAGTCTCTTCACTCACAGCGCCACAATCGATAAGGGTCTGTTCCAGTACGCCAAGTACTGCCATTTTTGTTTCATTAGCGTAGGTCACAAAACCAGTGTTGAAATAGGAGCTACTGCCGCTGATATCCGTGATCAGGCTGGCGACTAATCCCCCGGTGCAAGACTCAGCTGTTGCAACTGTAGCTTTCAACCTGAGAAGATGGTCGCCAACAATAGTTTGCAGGCTTTCCTCATCCCGACCGTAAATATTTTTTGGCTTGAGCGCTTTAATCCTGCTGAATATCTCATCCAATATCGACTTATCATTATCACTCAAGTCCGTTGATACTTGTATAGTAACCATACCCTGTTTGGGTAAATAGGCTACTTTCAGTCCGGCGTATTCATCAAATACAGGCTTTGTCAATTCATAGAGTGTAGACTCTGGAACTCCAATGGAGTGAATATCAATTTTGCTAATTGAGATTTGTACCATCTCTGCAAGCCTGGGAATAATCTGGTCAGTCATCACGATCTGCATTTCTTTTGGAACACCAGCCATTACGAAAAGGTGCTTGCCTCTGTGCTTGAAATGCATGCCCTGTGCCGTCCCTATGGGGTTGTGCAACAATTCTGCGTTTGCAGGGTATTCAGCCTGAGTTTCATTTGATTTGGAGAATTTGAATCCCCTCTTTTGGAATCTCTCCTTGAGATTCTCGAGGAGTTCAGGGTACATAATCAAATCGACTTCAAAATAATCACATAGCACTGTTTTAGTGATATCGTCATGGGTGGGTCCGAGTCCACCAGTAAGCGTGATGATATCTGCTTGGGAAAATCCCCAGTCAAGAGCATCAACAATATCCGCTGCAACGTCCCCGATTATCATTTTCTTCATGACAGGAATCCCAATGAGATCAAACTGTTTTGAGATGAAGGCGTTGTTGGAATCCAAGGTTTTACCGGAGAGTAATTCGTCACCAATTGAGATGGTAATCGCTTTTAGAGCTGTCATAAGACCAATACAGTTCCTTGAATAATAAGCAGAGCCAACAAACCTGCTAACACATCATCCATCATGATTCCCCACCCACCAGGTAGATATTGAGATTTATCGATGAGCCATGGTTTCCAGATATCGAACACCCGAAACAAGATGAAGGCTGCCAGCCAGGATCCCCAGTGCGCAGGAATCGCGATTAATGCAATCCACTGCCCCACCATTTCGTCAATGACTATTTCACCGGGATCTTCAATGCCCAGCGATGTAGAAACTTTTGAGGATGCAATGATTCCCAGTATGGTAAGCACTAGAACCAAACCTATGGTATAATAGATATTGTTTGTAACCTGGGTTTGCCATAGATATGCGAATGCCAGGGTTACAATGGATCCATAAGTCCCTGGAGCTCCTGGGATTAGACCCACGAATCCAACGGAGGTGAATCCGCGCAGGAGATGAATCATTCTTTTTCCACAAAAAGTGTGTTTAAAAAGGCGCGATTAATCCATAAGTAATGGAAGCCGGTATAGGCAGTCACGATACCTGTGATAATGAAAATTGTTTCTGTGACAAACCATTCCTCTAACCAGGCCACTAAAGCATCCAATGCTTCAAAGTGCCCCAGGAGGATGAATACAAGACCCACATACATTGAAATGTACTGGAAAGTTGTTTTTAATTTTGCTGCATAACTGGTATTCATTGATGCGCCATTTGCCAGCATTGCCCAACGCAGCAGGGTCACCATCATATCTCGGAGAATAACAGCAGCTGTAATCCAGATAGGCATAACATCTAAAATATTTAATGTAATAAAGGTGCTATTGACGAGGATTTTATCAGCCAGTGGATCCATAAATTTTCCAAACTCGCTAACGACTTGGAGTTTCCGTGCCAGCATCCCATCAAACAAATCTGTGAGGGAGGCAATCAAGAAAAGAAAGAATGCCAGTAGGTGAAGGGAAAAACCATTAAACCCGATGAGTAACCATACAATGAGAGGTGTGATTACTATTCTAAATATCGTCAATATGTTTGGTAAATTATGTATCATATCAGCTCATGCCTATCGTCTAAGGCCCTTCCTAAAGTTACACCATCAATATACTCAAGATCACCACCACTGGGAATTCCACGGGCAAGTCGGGTGATCTTCAGATCACGCTCGCTTAGAATTCGAGCAAGATAAAGTGAGGTTGTTTCTCCCTCTACACTTGGATTCATGGCAATAATTATTTCAGTCACTTCATCAAGTCGGTTCATCAGGCTTCTAATATTCAACTGGTCCGGACCTACACCTTCCAGGGGTGAAAGTACACCACCCAGAATGTGATATTTCCCACTAAAACGACTGGTTTCCTCGATAGCTACAACATCCTTTGAATCTTCAACAATACAAAGGATTGACTCATCTCGACGGGTATCCAGGCATACTGGGCAGGGGTCTGCCTCAGTAATCAAATTACAGACTGAACATTGCTGCAATTTTTCATTACTCTGGACAATGACCTCACCAAGACGTTGAACGTCCTCAGCATTCCATTCAATAAGTTGAAATGCCATACGTTGAGCAGTTTTTTTCCCAATTCCTGGGAATCTAGAAAATTGCTCAGTGATGCGTTCCAGGCTATCAGGAAGAATTTTCATCCAAGTCCGGGAATATTAAGTCCGCCCATACCACCCATCATGCCACCCGTAACCTGGGACATGCGTGAATTTGCTGCATCCTGGGCATTGGTTAGTGCCTGATTGACAGCTGCCAACACGAGATCTTCTACCATATCCACATCATCTTCAAGGACGTCTGGTTCAATTTTGATGGAAAGTATTTGCATTTTAGCATTGGCCTTTACCTGCACCATGCCTCCGCCAGCAGAACCCTCAACTTCAATTGAAGCGAGTTCTTCCTGGGCCTTTTCCATGTCTTTCTGCATTTTTTGGGCTTGTTTTAAAAGGTTACCCATTCCGCCTTTGGGCATCATTGCAGTTTTCTCCTATAAGTGTTCAGAGTCTTCTCGAGCTAACCATCAATAATCTCACCATCAAATATATCCAGGAGATGTTGTGACGTTGGATGTGCTAGAATTTCATCTTCTTTTCTTTGTTTTGGTTTGCGACCATTTTCTTCTAATAGTTGAATGGTCATTTTTGTTCCAAATACTTCTGAGGCAACTTTTTGAATCTCAGGAATACTTTTACCTAGCATCTGGATATGATATTTCTGTTCAGGTGCAAACGATATGGTTAAGCATCTATTTTCAAAAGTCCCAGGAGTTCCCTCACTCATAAAGGCGCCTGTGGAACGACTAATTGTACCCAGTTTTTCAATGAATGCTTCCCAGTTCTCCTGGAGACCATCCAGACCTGAAGCGTTTTCTTGTTCTGGTGGTGTTTCCGTGGTTGATGAGACTGGTTCTTCTGCTTCAACCGGCTCAGTTGTCTCATTCGCAGATGATTCTTGTTCTATGGGAATTGATTGTGGTGATTCTAATTCAACAGCAGGCGGTTCAGCTTCTGGCTCTGATGCTTGAGCAATTTCGGGAGTAGCCTCTGGTTGAGGTTCGGGCTCAGGTATTGGTTTTGACTCAGATAAAGATTTTTGTACTGGAGCTACGACTGGTACAGGTTCAGGGGTTGGCTCAACTTTTGGCGCAGGTATTGGTTCAGATTTTGGTTTTGGGGAACTCTGTGTTGGTGCCTTTTTTGGGGTTGGCTCATCCTGAATGGTTGGTACCATCTTAGGAATTTTCCTGGCAGGTTTAGTAGAGCCTGAAAGTACGGCATCCAGATCCAATGCTCTAGTACTCATAGCTAGTTTTAGCAGCATAAGCTCAACAGAGACTAATTGATTACTAACGAATCGTTGTTCACGGATGGTTTCCATGACAATGTTTTGCATCCGGAGCAGGTCACGCTCTTCAAGATATTCTGATTGTTCTTTCAGCCCCTGGGCATCTGCATCAGACACATCCAGGTATGATGTAATACCTGCGACTTTAACGATAAGCAAATTTCTTATATGCTCGCTAAGACCATGCAGGAATTCAGATATACTGATCCCACGGGAGAACAACATGTTTGCCTGTGTGATGAGTTGGTCAGTGGATTGACTCGCAACATTATGCAAGAGTTCGAAATAAATACTGGCATCCAGTACACCGAGAACACGTCTCACTAAATCAATACTTGCATCATCTTCAGCAAAGGCTGAGACCTGATCCAGCAGACTCAAAGAATCTCTTAGACTTCCAGCGGCTTTTCTGGCAATGAGAGCCAGGCCTTCATCAGTAACCTTGATCCCTTCATTCTCACTGATCATCCGTAGTCGTGCAACCATGGTCTCAGTTGATATCATTCTGAAATCATATCGTTGACACCGGGACAGGATCGTCAATGGGACTTTTTGAGGTTCAGTAGTGGCAAAGATGAATAGTACTTGTGGTGGAGGTTCTTCGAGTGTCTTTAAAAGAGCATTAAATGCCTCTTTGGTGAGCATGTGAACTTCATCGATAATGTAGACACGGTAATTGGAATTGGTCGGTGGGTATTTAACCACTTCTCTTAACTCTCGAATCGCATCGATACCACGAGTAGATGCACCATCCACTTCAAGAACATCCATGCTGCGACCTGCCGTAATTTCAATACAATGGTTGCAGATGTTGCAGGGATTCCCATCGTTGGGATTTTCACAGTTTATGGCCTTGGCCAAGATTCTTGCAGAAGTTGTCTTGCCCACTCCTCTGGGACCTGTAAAAATATATCCATTGGCTAACCGCTGCCGTAACAGAGCATTCCGAAGCGTGCGAGAGACATGATCTTGCCCCACCACATCCTCAAAGGTTTGCGGTCTGTATTTTAGGGAAGAAACGATGTACGTTGATTCTTGATCAGCCAAGGTTTGTACTTTCCAATTCTAATTGATAAAAGCTGATCCTAAAGATGCGTGTGCCTCAGGCTATTCCTGCACACGATTACAATGCTTACCGCTGCTTCCTTCCGGATCTGACGGGGTTGGGCCTGTTCTCGTTGCCGGACCTGAAAGCACAACGCATCTTTAAGATCAGTCGATGCAAATAATCATCTAAAAAGCCGAATAATGTATCAATTATTAGAGGGGAAGGAAGTCTGATTTGAACTAATTATATTTATGTGAGTCAAATGCTCCCATATAATGGATTTTTTTAGAGGTTTCTTGGTATACTAATTTGATTTTTAGACACAATTGCTAAGCGTCTGATTCCCCCAACCATTTCATGGCTTCACTTTTAGATCTGAATACACCAAACTTAAACCGAATCTGACCTTCTGATAACAATTGGAGCATACGCATCATCCCAAACCCCAAATCAGATTCCACAATTATTGCAGTATTCAAATCTTTACGCTTTTCTGATAATAATTGACCATTCAGTATGAACGGCTGAATTGATTGAGATTTAACCTTTGAAAAGTCAAGGCTGTTGACATCCCAAATCACATTTTTACCCACCCAATCATCAATCCTGAGGGAAATGTAGCTTAAAATGTCTTCGAAAGTATCCGAACCCTGAGTCGTGTTGATAACTATTTTATTCTCAAGCTTGGTTAAGATACTCACCCATCCTCCACCATAGCTATATTACTCATCCTTGAGTTATTGAATCTGCTTGAAGAAAATGAGTCAGCACCTTAATCATCATTTCGTGATCACTGGTTCCTGCTGTTTCACGAATAGAGTGCATGGATAGCATGGCATTACCCACATCAACAACAGGTATACCCAGCCCCGTTGCAGTGATTGGTCCAATGGTTGAGCCACAGGGTAAATCTGTTTTGTGAATGTATTTTTGAAATGGGATATCAACTGTTTCACATAGTTGTTGGAATACGGTTGAAGTAAAAGCACTGGTGGCATATCTGTGATTGGCATTAACCTTTATTACAGGTCCCTGGTTCATCTTCACTGCGTGTTGTGGATCATGAAATTCTGCATAATTTGGGTGAATAGCATGAGCACCATCGGCTGAGATGCAGAAACTATTTGCCAACCCACGCTGCAGAAGATGCCTCTCATCCCCATTGTCGATGACACGCTGGATAATATCCCTCATAAAAGAAGAAGCTGCACCATTGCTGGTCGAACTTCCTATCTCCTCATTGTCAAAAAGGGCGATCATGGCAGTTTGTCCGACACTCCCTTCCTGATCCAGAATAGCCTGAAGCGCAGCATGACACATGGTCAGGTTGTCAATTCTTCCACTGACGATGAAGTCTTCATTGATGCCACTCAGCGCTGCAGGTTGGGTATCATAACACTCCAATTGCCAGTTTTTGATTGATTTGCTTGGAATATTCAAATCTGTTGCCAGTAAATCCCGAATTAGATTTTCACTGACCTTTTCCCCACCAACTGTTTCGAGTCCAAGAATAGGTGGCAAGTGTTTCTGTTTATTGAGCTGCAATCCTTTTTCATTGACTTCACGATTTAAATGAATCGCCAATTGTGGAACCCTGAGCAAAACCTTATCACTACGATATGGAAGAACAGATAATCTACCCTCTGATTCAATAATGACCCTTCCTGCAAGTGATAAATCTCGATCTGTCCAGCTTGCCAGAAGTGGACCACCGTAAACTTCTACCCCCAATTGGACATAGCCACTTGATGAGTATTGAGGATTTGGTTTTAGGTGCAAACCGGGTGAGTCTGTATGGGCACCGATGAGTCTGACTCCCGCTTCTTCGCCAGATCCCATCTGCCAGGCAACCAGTCCTGATTCCCCTCGTATGGCATAATACTTTTGACCAGACCTTAAATCCCAGTCAGCTTTTTCATCGAGTCGACTAAATCCACCCTGAATTAGTTTCTCTTCGGCTGTTAGAACTGCATGGTAGGCAGTTACACTTTTATCGAGGTAGTCAATCAGACTTGTTATCATTATTGAATTCCTTATTAAAACATTCGTTTAAAATATTTCCCCGGGGACTGTTGAACAAGCCCCTTCATCTCCATTTGAAGCAACGTACTCAACAGTGCAAAGGTTGTCTGTCCAGAAAGGCTTGCCAGGTCATCAATCTGGATGAGATCTGACCCTGGCATATGCTCTAGAATGGCAGCTTCTTTCGAATCTGTGCTGATACTCAGTTCCTGCTGTCCCTGAGATTGACCCATTTTGTACTTTTCACCTAACTCTTCAAAGATGTCTTCTACTGAACTCACCAGTATCGCACCCTGCTTTATCAATTGATTCGTACCCTGGCTCTGGCGGCTTTTGATCGATCCGGGGATGGCAAAAACCTCACGATTCTGATCAAGGGCGAAGTAGGCAGTAATCAGTGAACCACTGCGTTCTGCGGCTTCGATAACAACTGTACCCAGGGATAAACCAGAAATAATCCGATTACGACGTGGAAAATTAGGAGCATCTGGTTTACTACCCATGAGAAATTCTGATATGAGTAAGCCGTTACCCACCAAGTCATCATAGAGTTTTCTATTTTCTGCAGGATAAACGCGATCCACACCGTTCCCTAAAACCGCTATGGTTTTCCCCGAGGCATTCAGGCAGGACCCATGAACGATGGAATCCACTCCTTTGGCGGCTCCAGAGACAACAGTCATATTTCGCTGAGAGAGTTCCCTGCTGAATTCTGTTGCGATATCCTTCCCGTAGCTGGTAGGTGTTCGAGTGCCCACAATCCCGATACATTCACCTCTCAAAAGATCAAGGTTACCCCGGCAGAACAAGGCGATGGGTGGATCATATATTTCCTTTAACCGCTCAGGGTAGGCATCATCCCATATGCTGACGAGTTCCACATTAAATTTTTCAATAAGTTTGATCTGGCCTTCGATTAGTTCTTCATCAACAGCATCGAGAATAGCGCGGGCTATGCGGTCTTTTATGCCTGATATTTTTACCAGGTCCTGATAGGAAGCTTTAAATATGTTGTCTAATGTTTTGAATTGAGCAAGGAGATCAAGGGTTTTCCGAGGACCTACACCAGGAATATTGAGAATCCGGACAATGTTAAAGAGGTCTTTATTCACTGATACTCGTTGCTAACGCTTTGATAAGATTTTCCAGTCCTTCACCTGATACAGAGGATATTGGAAACAGATCGATGGGCTCAAAGGTTGATACTTTTGGTACAACTACAAATGAATCCATTTTGGTGATAGCCAATAAGCGATTCCGTTTTAATAATCCCGGACTATACTTTTCAACCTCGTTATACAGCAGGCGATAAGATTCACCTGGATCTTCATCATTTGCATCCACCAGAAAGAGGAGCACACTACAACGTTCAACGTGTTTTAAGAATTGATGTCCCAGCCCTTTGCCCTCATGTGCCCCTTCAATGAGTCCTGGGATATCAGCCATAACAAAACTTGAATAGGCTCCCGATTTCACAATTCCAAGATTGGGGGTTAGAGTCGTGAATGGATAATCTGCAATTTTTGGTTTTGCCCTGGATACTCTGGAGAGTAATGTGGATTTACCAGCATTGGGAAATCCAACCAGCCCCACATCAGCCAGGACTTTGAGTTCTAGTTCAAATTCGCGTTCTCGTCCTTCCTGACCATACTCGAATTCACGAGGTGCCTGATGGGTTGGACTCACATACTCCGCATTCCCCTTGCCACCTCTACCACCCCGGGCGGCTACAATGGATTCGCCATCGATCTGTAGGTCGGCAATAACTTCGCCATTATGCAAATCCTTAACGATGGTACCTGCCGGAACTTTCACAATGATGTCTTCACCATTTTTTCCGTGGCGTAAACTGCCTTCACCATGTCGACCTCGTTTGGCTTTGTAAATCCGATGATAGCGGATATCTTGCAATGTGTGCAACTGGGTATCAACTTTTAAGATGATGCTACCACCCCGCCCCCCATTTCCTCCAGCGGGTCCGCCTTTGGGGACAAATTTTTCACGCCGAAAGGCTACGATGCCATCTCCACCTTTGCCGGGGATAGCCTTAATTTTCACATAATCAACAAATCTCATATATTTCGCCTATCGAGAATAGCGTTGCGCTAACTCATCCATGCGTCGTTTGAGGTATGATAGAAATGATCGGTCATCGATACCCATATCCAGCATGATGACTTCGGCGACCTGTTCGTAATCAAGTGCACAAAGAATGGCAACATCCCCATCCTTCTCCCACCCGTCAGTAACAGCAACATGGTTCATAATTTGTTCCAGGGTCATCGGGAGTCCAGACAGGAGGTGAAACATTTCATCCTCAGAATAACCCAGTTCTTTTTGCTCCCAGTAATCCCGCAAAATCAATTCTACCTCATTCACAAGGATGGTGTGCAGTTCTGATTGGGCTTTCTGGACAGATTTTTCCATCTCAAGAGATTTCTCATCAGGTAAATGAATGACAATAAAGATAGTATCCCTTGCAGCTCGATGCGTCCCCACCCATTGTGGTTTTGACTTGGTTCCAGCACTGGGCAAATCATAGCTGGGTGATTTTGAGGCACAGTTACCCAGCATAATTACGATCATACCAAGGATTGGGATTAGCGGCATGTTTTTCATGATTGTTCCTCTAAATAACGAATGACGATGCGTGAAATCTCACCATCTGTCACCATATCTGTAATCGTTTCAATGTGAGCACTTAAAGGACCATCCACTTCAAGATAGGGCACTTGTTTACGGATGTGCTGGTAAATGGCTTCACTGTTTGGAGCCAGATGATACTGGGGGTTTAAGTCTCGCGCCTGGGCGGCGCACATCAATTCGATTGAAATAATTCTTGAAGTATTCGCAATGACCTGCTTTAGCTGATGACCAGCATTGGGCGCCATACTGACATGGTCTTCCTGGTTGGCGGACGTGGGTATGCTATCCACTGAAGCGGGATGACTCAGAGATTTATTCTCACTTGCCAGGGCCGCTGCCGTAACATGGGCAATCATAAACCCTGAATTCAAACCAGCATCCTTCATGAGAAACATTGGCAGATTGCTCTGGCTGGTTTCCTGGAATGCTGCTATGCGTCGCTCACTCATTGCAGCAACGTCAGACAATGCAATAGCCAGATAATCCATGATATGTGCAATGGGGGCAGCATGGAAATTCCCTCCTGAGACAATCATATCTTCTTCAATGAGTGTCACAGGGTTATCAGTTGTGCTGTTCGCTTCCCGAGTCAAGACCTGTTCTGCATGGACGATAAGATCATATAATGAACCATGGACCTGGGGCATGCATCGCAGGCTATAGAAATCCTGGACCCGATCACAATCCAGATGGGCATCTCGATAGCCGCTGTGAGCCATGAGCTTGTACAAAAGTTCACCAGCGTATTTCTGTCCCTCTTGATTTCGGGCGTTCTGGATTTCTGCTTTAAATGCAGTATCAGTCCCCAGCATTACTTCTGTGCTAAAGGCACCTGTGGCAGAAATGGTATAAAATATGTCCTTGATCACCTCAAGAGATTCAATGGCAAAGGCTGTACTCACCTGGGTACCGTTTATGAGTGATAATCCCTCTTTCTCCTTAAGGTTAATTTTACTGATTCCAGCACTTGATAAGATGGGTCCAGCCGGTTTAGGATGTCCTGATTCATCCAGAATAAAGCCCTCTCCAATAAGTGGTAGCGCTAGATCAGCCAATGGCGCAAGATCACCACTGGCACCAACACTGCCTCTTTCCCTGATGGCTGGCATGAGATTGTGGTTATAAAGTGCAATCAGCCCCTCTATGACCTCCAGACGGATTCCTGAATACCCCCTCAGCAGGCTGTTAATTTTCAGCAACAGGATGAGACGCACGGTACGATGTGAGAGATAATCGCCGGTACCTGCAGCATGACTTCGTAGCAGATTGACCTGTAATTGACGGAGTTTGTCGCTTGAAATACTTTGATTGGCAAGACGACCAAAACCGGTATTCACGCCATAAACCGTTTTTCCAGTTTCAAGGACTTTTTCAACAACAGCTCTGGACTTCTGAACCAGCTGCACAGAAGCGTCATGAATCGATAGAGTTGTAGGGTGCCTTAACTCCGCATCGATGTTCCTAAATGTGAGTGAATTTCCGTCGAGTATCATATTCACCTCCGTTAATTATCATTTCTCGGAGGGATACCATGGGTCTGGTACCACCCTCTCACCATATCTACCAGTTCACGTTCAGAGTTTGCAGGAACATGTGGAATGGGTGTTGAATTTCTAAAATAATCGCCATAACGTTTGGTAAATATTCTTTCATCCAAAGACAGGATAGCACCAAAATCAGAGGTACTTCGGATCAGTCGTCCAACGCCTTGCTTGTATTTAATGGCTGCCTCTGGAACGCTATATCCCATGAAATCATTTTCGCCAGCAGACTTCAGTGCATCACTGTTCGCCCTTACGATGGGATCAGAGGGCACGAGGAAGGGTAGTTTAGCGATGACAAGAAGTTGAAGTGCATCTCCACGAATATCAACCCCCTGCCAGAAACTATCCGTCGCCAACAATATGCTTCCAGGATACTTCCTGAATTGATTGATAAGATCCATTCTGGATACCCGACTGGACTGCACCAGGAGACGTCTCCCAGAACCTTTTATCCTATCCTCAAGCTCCTCCTGCCAGTTCATCAGCATGGTATAGCTGGTAAAGAGAATCATGGTTCCTACTGGATGAGTTTTCCAGATTTTCTCAAGTAGAAACAACACTTCGATGGTATAATTCTCTGCGTTTTGTGGTCCCATAAATGTGGGAACGAATATTCTGGCCTGATCTTCATAATAAAAGGGTGATGGATAGGTCATCTCATTGAGACGATCGTGTCCTCTCAAGCCAAGGCGCTGCTTCAGATAATTAAAGCTGCCATCAATATTCAGCGTTCCTGAAGTGAATATGGCAGATGCCAGGTCTTCATACACACGTGTTTGCATCTGTTTGCCGATTTCCAGTGGGACTTGAACGAACTTTACAGCTACAATTTCACTCTTAGGCATGATTTCAAACCAGTAGATCATTTCTGGATTGTCGGCTGCGGCTTGTTTATCCATAACTTCAAGCGTTTGATTCATCATCTCCCGCCAGGACTGAAACCTCAGACTGATTTCTGATAGTCCGGGAAGCTTGTCGTCATCAATCTCATCCAGAGATTTTTCAATATCTCTTACAAGGTTTGTCAATGATGTCAAACTGGTGATGACAGAATACCAGATTCCTCGTACGGGAGCGAAAACATCCTTCTCTTGTGTGTAAAGCTCTTTATAGGTGAAGGTTGCTCGCTCGATCTCCCTTTGTCGTGTAGATTTGAACTCAGTAAAGAAAGCCAGTAAGGTTTTATCAAACTCAACGATATCCTCTTCCAGACGATCCAGGTGGTTTGTTAATGCTGATTTTTGCTTTTCATCAAGCTGAACCAGAAGATGGCGCAACTCAATAGACATACCACTTTTGTTCCTGCCCTTGTAAAACAGTTGATCCATCTGAACGCGCATGCTTTTGTAGGAAAATTCTGCGGCAAAGAATTGATAGGCTGTTTTCTCAAGTAGGTGTGCTTCATCAACAATGAGCCGTTGATAGCGAGGTAGAATAGCATGATCGGCGGCTGCATCAGCGAGAAGAAGCGAATGATTCACCACCACAATATCTGCTTTGGCTGACTCCTGTCGTAATTTTCCAAGATAGCAGAAGTCATTGTGTGCACAGGTATTGGTGGTACAGAACCCTGGTTCACTATTGAGTTTTGACCAGACCAGAGCATTCCCCACGGTGTGGAATCCATTATGTTCATCGATGTCACCCGTTGGTGTTTCATGGGCCCAGACGACGAGAGTCTGCAGGGCTTCCTTCTCACGTCTGCTAAAACGCCAGCTGATATCCCGCATGGCGCGTTGCCATTTGGTTTTACAGATATAATTATTTCTACCCTTAAGTAGTAACGCGCGGACAGGCAAACCCAATTCATCCTGAATGAAGGGAATTTCCTTGTGAAAGAGTTGATCCTGTAAATTTTTGGTATTACAGCTGATGAATATGGGTTCATCCTCTTGAAGCGCATTACGGGTCAGGACTGCTGGAATCGTATATGCAAGGCTCTTACCCACACCAGTTCCAGCTTCTGCCATGAGGAACTCATCATTTTGCATGGACTTTTGGATGTCATTTGCCAGAGCAACCTGAGTTTCACGCGGTTCATAACCCTCCAACTTCTCTGATAACAATCCTTCATTAGAGAAGATCTGGTCAAGATCAGGATAATCTCCTGTTGTGGAATGGTGACGAATATTTGGTTTCCGCGGCAAAGGAATCCTGGGATATTCCTCAAGTTCCTCCATTGCCCGACCTGAAACATTCCATTCCTGAATCGATTTATAGAGATTTTCGTTGGGCAATCCGGTCCCATGAAGCACATCGACCAGAACCTTGATAACATCTGCAGGAAGTCGCTTCATTTCTGAGAGTAGGATGAGCAGGATATCAGCAACCAGATCTGCATCATAATCTGCTCGGTGAGCACCTTCCTGGGACAGGCCATAAAATTCAGCCACCGTACCCAGTTTATGATTGATCATATCATAGCGCAGGGTTCTGACGAGACTGAGTGTATCCATGAGGTCATTCTTTAATGGATACCCATCGATGGCCTCACGCTTTACACTCAAGAAATTATGGTCAAAGTAGATGTTGTGTGCCACCAGCGGATGATCCCCTAGAAAATCGTATAGATCATCCACAACTTCCTCAAAAGTTGGGGCATCCTGGACCATTTCATTGGTTATCCCGGTCAGCTTCGTGATAAATTTGGGAATACGAACGGGTGGTTTAATAAACTGCTGGTAACGTTCTGTGGCAACGCCATTTACGACCTTAACTGCCCCAAATTCAATGACAAAATCAACATTTGGATCAAGCCCTGTTGTTTCAAGATCAAAGGACACGAATGTTCCCAGACCTATACCCTCTAAATATTTCGCAAAACTCATATAAAGCCCTTATTGGCTTTCAAACAGTTAGTAACTCTCAATTTGATCCTGGCTTTCCAGGCAGAGGAAGGTTTAAACTCCGGCAAACGCTCGGGTCACATCGAGCAGAATTTTAGGTTTTTCCCTGGCTACTGCCGTAAAGATTTTTAATA
>JAERTJ010000038.1 GCA_016844945.1 Fidelibacterota bacterium
CAAGCGCATTTATGCGCGACGGAAAGAGACGGTTGAACGTTCCTTTGCAGATGCCAAGGAGCTCCATGGATATCGCTATGCTCACTACAGAGGTCTTGCCAAGATGCAGGAACAGGGCCTGATGGTTGCTATTGCCCAAAACATCAAGAAGATGGCTCTCATCCTGGATAGAACGGGGCGCTTTTCTGCAATATGGGTCTATTTACGACGTATTTTTACCCCTCAGGCTTCTCAGAAGCTTGTTCCAGCATTTTCATACACATACTCACCAAAAACTGTTTTTGCCGTCTAAAACCACCCTAAAGCAAGAAACCCACCGAAAGGGCGGGTTTCTCAACGATCTGAACCTCACTTATGTGGGGTTCTTCATTTCCTCAACTTGACATTGTAACAGTTCAGCAGACTGAAAGATCTCTTCCACGATCAAGTGGAAGGATTCAAGGTTTTTGAGCTGCTGCAGAATTGCTGAGGAAGAACCCAAACACCTGAAGAGATAAAATCAGAAAAAATCTTTACATTACGACTTTTGAGACTGACAATTCGATTCAAACGAGGAGTGAAATCTCTGCTTCCCTGATCCTTATAGGCATTAAAAATCAACTCCTTACCAGAGATAAAATACCTTAAGCTGTTAGCAATTTCCCTTTCATAAAAAGGTTCCTCAGGTCAGGTAAAAAAATAGCCTCCCAATAACATTTTTGACAAAAGAAAACATTAATAGCGGCGATAATTCATGATGTGAACTATAATTTCAAGTAATGCGTTTTATGTAAAGGGTAAATGGATGAACTGGTTGTCAAATATTAGTATTGGTCAACGATTGATTTCACTTTTGGGAATTGTGATCGTAATGATTCTGGGGAGTAATTTCATAAACTTCGGTATGTTAAACGATATTGAAGAAAATGGTGTACTGGCAAGGGATGAATCAGTTGTGTATGGAATGCATGCGAAGGATTTCAAAATGAGTGTTGTCCAGGTCCAACAATGGCTGACTGATATATCTGCCACAAGGGGACTGGATGGTCTCAATGATGGGTTTGAACAGGCTGAAATGAACTACAAGTGGGGAATGGAACTACTGGATGAGTTTTCCAAGATGTTCAAAGAGGAAAATAATTATGAGCAGCTGAAGCATATTGACGAATTAAGAAGTGATTTCACTGCCTTTTATGAGATGGGTCAAGAAATGGCTCACGCATATATCGAGGATGGTCCAGAAAAAGGAAATCTCTTCATGGTAGAGTTTGACCCTTATGCTGAGCAGGTGGGTAGTAAAACGGATGCACTGCTTGAGTCGCAACTCTCTGAGCTGGACACTGCAATGAATGATATTGTTGAGATTACAAGTGCCAGCAAGCGAACAAGTGCGTTGATTATTGGAATCATCGTTTTACTCATAGGAGGGGGATCTTTCACCATCACGAAAGGAATCACAAATCCACTTAACAAACTAATAGACATGATGAAGGATATTGCTAGTGGGCAAGGGGATCTTTCTGTTCGACTTAATATTAAATCAAAGGATGAGTTAGGTGAGTTGGCAAAATGGTTTGACACATTCATTGAAAAACTTGAAGCAAATGCCAATGAACAAAAACAGATTCAGGTTCAAGTTCAGGGAACCACACAGGATTTGAGTGCAGCCTCAACTCAATTATCCTCCATTACTACAGAAATAGCGGATAAGTCTTTTAGTATTTCTGATCTGTCAAACATGGTTGCAGCGGCATCAGAGGAGATGAGTACCAATATGGATTCAATCTCACAGTCCTCTCAAGCTTCTCAAGACAATATGAATGCTGTTGCTGGCGCCACTGAAGAGATGACCAGTACAGTGAGTGAAATCGCCCAGAACGCAGAACAGGCGAGAGAAGTAACAGCCAGTGCAGTTCAGAGTGTTGCCACAGCTTCTGGTCGCGTCGACAATCTTGGGGTTGCTGCAACTGAAATTAGCAAGGTCACAGATACTATTATTGAAATCGCTGAACAGACAAAGCTACTGGCATTGAATGCCACTATTGAGGCTGCCAGAGCCGGAGAAGCTGGAAAGGGCTTTGCCGTTGTAGCAAATGAGGTGAAGGAACTGGCTAAACAGACCAATGAAGCCACAGCTGATATCAGTAACAAAATCGATGCGATACAATTGGAAACATCAGGAACAGTTTCAGAAATTGCATCCATCACCACTGTGATAGGCAAGGTGAATGATATCGTCAACACAATTGCTACGGCTGTTGAAGAACAAAACGTCACAACTCAGGATATTGCTGGGAATATTGGATTAGCAACATCAGGTATGAAAGACGTGGTTAGCAATGTTTCCCAGGCAGCTCAAGCTGCTCGCGAGGTTGCTTCAAACATTGCAACGGTGAACAGTGATATTGGTGGTATCCAACAAGCCGGACAGGACTTAAAAAGCTCAACTACCATGATTACAAATACAGGCAGCGAATTAACTGAGGTAGCCAGCAGACTCAACGCCTGATGTTTTGATCCTTCTCCAGGTGTAAAGGCATGATAAAAAATATATAGTCCAGTAGGTAGGTTCTCGGGTATCCTACTGGACTAACTAGCATTCGCAAACCGCGACATTCATTGAGTTGATATAGCTGATAGAAGTATTGGACATATCGACCAGTGATTAATATCTTCCAGCAAATAATTTTAATTGAATTAACCGACACCCAAAACGCATTTGAGATGTCAAAATCATTGACTGGAATATCATGAAGAAAATTACCCTTATTTTGCTGGTCGCAATTTCTGCCCTGTCGGCTGATATTATTCAACGCGAACGAACTGCACTCAGGTCTGGGCCAGGGGCTTGGTTCCCACTTCTTGTGGAGTTGCCCAGCGGGAGTGATGTCGATATTATCGGTAAAGAGGGTAGCTGGGTCGAAGTCAAGTCCGGTAGTCATAGAGGTTTCATTTCTCAAAAATCATTAGAGGGCAAAAGCAAACCCAAAGATGTTTTCGCGCAAATGGCCACGAAAACTACTTCAGTGGGTGTTTCTCAGGCTGGGGTAAGCGCTTCGATAAAAGGATTTGCAGAGCGGTTTTCAAAACGACTTGAGTCTGATTTGAGTACGATTAATCATATAGATGAAATGAGTTTTGACAGGGCTACTTATGAACGGTTCAAGTCAAGGACCATCAAAGAAAAGCAGCTGAAGAAGTTCAGGAGAGTCTATAACCTTCCCCGGTTAAAAAAAAATCAGCCATTCACTTTTCAAGAAGAGGGGAGTGGGAGAGCTGTTGCTGCCAAATTGGGGTCCATAGGGCTCTATAGGAATGTAGCTCTGGAAGAATATGTTAATCTTGTCGGTACTTTTGTCGCCGAACAGAGTCAAGGGTATGATATTCAATTCCGCTTCTTGATTCTGGATCAGGATGGTGTCAATGGCTATGCCTGTCCTGGGGGTATCATATTTATCACGCGAGGTGCTCTGGAGATGATGAAATCCGAGGCGGAACTCGCCTGTTTTCTGGGGCATGAGATATCCCATGTTGTGTATCGCCATGGCATGCAGGAAATGGAAGAGCGCAAAGAGATGATTATCGCTGACAATGCTTTTGATGAGATGTCCACCACCGTGGGTGAGTCAGAGGAAATGGGCAAAGTGAGCATGGATCTGGATGATTTGGCTCTCGAATCGTATGAGACCATTTTTCAGGGACGTCTTAGTGATTATGAAGAGGAAGCAGATAAATTAGGTCTACTCTATGCTGTAAGGTCAGGCTATGATCCAACAGCCATGGTTAGCCTGCTCTCACGCATGGGTAAGGATCACTCCACCAAAGGGAGTGAACATTATTCTCCCTCTCAGAACAAGCTGCGCACATCCCATTTGACCAAATACATCAAAAATAAGAGATGGAAAAGTAAGCATTATAAAAAGCATGCTGAGAGATTTACTAAACTATCCAGTTCCATGTAGCACCTCAATTCAAGAACTATTTCTTTCTACCAATTGAAGTGTAAGCCACTTTATTGCGAAAGGTATTGATCAACAGTTATCAATGCAGCTTTGAGCATTTCGGTCCGCGGAAACGGGTCAATGTGCTTCCTGGAGAAAACTTGGGATAGAGTAATACCCCAATGATCTGCCTTAACGATTCCTAAATCAACAACATTACCCAAATCTTGATGAAATTTTGAGTCTTCTAGAGCAACCTGGGTATCGTTAAATTTACTATAATTGTACATGTCTTTCCCGGAAAGGTATAACACCAAATCGTCAGGGTTTGAAATGAATTTAACCCCCTTCTTAAATGATTCTTCAGGGTAAACCGCGGAAATAGAAAACAGTCCGATGTGATTGGATAATGCTCTGTTCTCAAAATTATTTTCACACGTGACTCGTTTTAAATCAGTAATACCCTCAGGAAGGTCCTCCAGGTCATTTCTGAACTCATTGGCCTTCCTCAATATCTCTACCCATTCTCCGAATATGGGATGCTTCAAACAGGATATGAACTTGGGAATAAGATTAAATCTTGATTTGGATTGGCGGCTCATTTTACTAAACAATTTGAGTAACTTGAACAGCACAGTATTGGATGGTGTTTCTGCCAGATATGAGCCACCCAAGGCACCTGCAAAGCTGATAACTGCTTTGGTCTTATGAGCAACCGGGCTGAACTTACCATCCAAAAGCATCTCAACTACAACCGGGCTGCCTTTGCTATATGTCAGGAAAATTAAGTCATGATTATCCTTACTCTCCTTCTTAACAATATCATAGACCCTTTGTGCACATTTTTCGTTGCTCTCAAATGAATCATCATAGTTAGCATAAATAACTTTAAACCCCAGGTTCTCCAGAAATGGAATCTGACTTTCAAATACTCTATGTTTTATAAGGTGATGCCCAAAGCCTGGTACGATAACGATAGTGGCATCCAGGCGTTCTGATGTATCCTTGTCCAGTGATGGAATTGTCATTGAGCCCTGTGAGAAATATTTATTGTAATTTTCCCTGTTTTGATTGAGATCAATCTGATTAAAACCTTCTTCAGCGATGCTTCCAGGGATAGCATCTGACTCTTGGAAGAACAGGTAGTCTTCAAGGTGCTTACCTGACTCCGCTAGCAACTGTTTGAAAACCTGCCCAAATCGAATTTTCCACTTATTAGGTTCGGGATTCATTTTGAATTTCTCCCAAATTGCATTAAACACATGTTAGTTATCCAGAATAACATCCTGCTTCATCTAAACTCTTTCCACGGGCATTTCCCAGTATTTATTTTGATACTTCATTATGTATTTTCGAGTATAAGTAGTATCGATAAATATCTCGGCATCGTAAGTGTATTCACCATTTTTAAAATTTATATTCTCTTTATCTATTCTGAAATTACCCAGATAAGATTTCTTTCCCTGTGGGTATATAAAATCGGAATTTTCAGAGGGCTTATAGATACTAACACTATCTGTTTGAACACCTCTACTGTTTAAGATTTTCGTAAGTTCCTGAGAGTAAATAGTATCTATATTCGAATAGAGTAGATGTCTACCTCTAAGATATATTGAATCTCGTGCTTCCACCAAACTTGAACCAGTGGAGCTTGTGTGTACCCCCCTCTCAGGAAAAGGAGCGGCATAAAGTGCCGGAACAAGGAACAAATGAGGAGGTCCATCGCTCGGGGTGTGTGCGATAGGGTCAACCAGGCTTTGTTCGTTTAGTGCATCTACTCGTTCTCTAATCTCTTCTCTAACATTCAGATCATAGTATTCTCGGATTTGCTCTTCTGTGAGATTCCCTGGTGGATTGATAACCTTTTTTATATCCTTTTTAATCGAAATAGCCTCATTTATGTATTTGTTTAATTGTTCTCTACTTACTTCAGAATACCAATACTCAGAAGTAACGGTCAAAATTGATACTACCCCTCCCAAAACAGCGCAGGTTAGTGGTATGAATTTCTTTTTAAATTTTTGTAATACTCCAATAACGACCCCCAAAGATGTAATAATGAGTGGAAACAGGTTTAAAATTCTTTTTTGATTGTTCCATTTCTCAATGTACATATTCATGCGTGCATAAAATTTGTTTTCATCATACTTCTGTATGTCCAGTGTTTGCAACTCATGTAGGGCATTTACAATCTCATATCTTTTCTTATTCTCGGTAATGGAAGTCTCGCAAGCGGATATCGTAACTAGTAATAGGGCTATAAAACCTGGAATTAAAAAACCTTTAATAGTCATTATATACTCTCCTTGTAGAAAATTATTTGATACATCATTTTGGGGTTACATGCCTTTACAACTAACTACTTTTTAGATCAATCCCCATCTTTTTGAATGTGGGTGCCAGCAGCTTTAAACCTTTTCTCTCATGGGCTTTTACAGCCTCCTGAAACTTGTACCAATCTGTGTTTTTGTAGTTTGAAGTTTTCCATGAGTAGCGATCTCGGAAAAATGTGAGATATTCTTTAGCGAGACCATCCTTGGAGTCTGGCAATCCTCTGACATCAGTTTTGATGGCTTTCTTGAACCAGTCTTGATCATCATATGTCTCTACCTTTTCAACCTCCTGATACCTTTTTATCCGTTCCTTTTTTCCTTCACCTTTCGGTTTAATAGTCCCGATGGCTGTTACAAGCTCAGATTCTACGCTATCCCAACTGATTTCTGGATTGGCCTGATTGTTTAGGTATGAGGTGTACTTATTAAACAAAGACTTACCCGCGTCCATGAAGCGGTTAATGTTATTAACATGTGACAGTCCATATGTCAGACGTTTGTCTTTCCATAGATGAGCCGGGAGGTCTGGGTTGTGCATGGCCTCCGCATGACCTATATCGGGAATAATTATATCCCCATCCAGGAAATTAAATTCGTCGTACCATCCCACAAAATTTTGGTGAGCCCAGGTATCTACAAAAGTATGGGTTGCAACGCCGATTTGATAGAGTCTCAAATCTTCAGAACTCTTGAAAGCATGATCCAGTAGGGCATTCGCATTTTCATTGCCTGGTGTGGTATTTAACAAATGCTGTTTTCCATCCCGCCTGTAGGCGGTCATTGCACTAGGCTCTCCAGGCATAAAGTGGAAAATTGGATATATTCTTAGAAGTTCATGTTTCGGTTTTAAAATATTCATCGTTTGACTGATGAAATTCTCGTAGTGATCTTTTTGTCCAGAGTTAACTGTAAAACAATAGCAGTTATCATCGACATACTGAGAGGCATAGGCAATCTTGTATGCTTCATCCTTCGTAAAACCAGCCCTTCTCGCAATGATGTTTGTCATGTAATAATGAAATTCAATATCCATCGTTCATTCTCCTTGTTATTAAGATTGGTTCGTTCTTTTTTTTTATATCGCTAAACCGCATCGAGGTCGTGTGAATATCCATTCGAACAGATAATTCATTGCCTGAGATTGAGCAGGAGGGTGTTTGAGTGTTGGAACCATGGGTGATTCCTCTAATAATTACAAATGAACTGCTTTTATGATGAGAGTATCAAAAAGAGGAGGAAAGGTTAATAGATCGAAATAGATTCAGAAGTTGCTAAAAAGGTAAAATAAATCATGTGAAATGACAACTATTAATAATACTGACATATAAATTAGATAGTGTTTTGAGGCTATTACTGTGAATATACATTCATAATGAAGTTAAATGTATCATATATAGGATTAATAGGTGAATGGATACACAGCGTGTGATATGATTGAAGCATTCTGGAATTCGTAAACGAAGAGCTGATAAAATGAGTAAACAATTCGAATTTAAATCGTTCATTTTTTACGTAAAATTACCACTAATGGGGAGTATAGGATGGACGTGAACATCTCTTGTCTAAGCATTTTTAAAATAAACTACGAGAATATTTATTACCTGCACAAACACAATAATTATGTGTTTTTATAATGGTTGGCACAAAATTTTCAATAGCATAATTCATATCGGGGATGGTATGTGTATGAAACTATATAGTACGACTAAGCGAATTTGCTTGATGCTTCTTTTGTGTACCTTGATCATGGCACAAGGTCAGCAAAGCCGTCCGAAAGTTGGCTTGGTCCTCTCTGGAGGCGGTGCCAGGGGGTTTGCGCACATCGGAACGCTAGCTCTTATCGACTCCCTGAACATACCCATCGACTACATTGCCGGGACCAGCATGGGGGGGATTATGGGTGCCCTCTATTCCATTGGTTATGATGCTGTGGAGATTGAAAGGTTGATCCGTACCCTGGAATGGGAACAGCTATTTTCCGATGATCCACCGCGGGAATTAGTTCCCTACTATGAGCGTAAGAATGATGGTCGTTTCCAACTAGAATTTGAGATCAAAGATGGACGCCCTGTGGCTCCCACTGGTCTCATCAGCGGTCAAAAGATATTGCTCAGATTGGCTGAACTCACATACGCCTACGAGAATGTCGAGCATTTTGACCAGCTTCCTATCCCATATCGATGCGTGACACAGGATCTGCTAACCGGGAATGAGGTAGTATTGGAATCCGGTTCGCTATCCAAGGCTATCAGAGCTACCATGTCCATCCCGTCTTTGTTTGACCCAGTCGAGTGGGGCGATTCCTTGCTCATTGATGGCGGACTTCTAAACAACGTGCCCACGAATATTGTCAAGGAGATGGGCGCAGATATTGTGATCACCTGCAATGTGGGCCGGTCCATCCGTAGCAAAGATGAATTAAATACCATCCTGGAAATTCTTGAACAGACCCTTTTTATCTCGGAGTACGCCAGAGAAGAGCAAAACCTGCCCCTTTCAGATCTCATAATCGTACCAGAAATTAAGGAATTAAATGCGGCTGACTTTAGTAGTAAAAATATCGATGCCATCATTCAATCTGGAAAAAATGCTGCAGATTTGAACCGAAAGAATATGGAGGATTTGGCAGCACATCATCACCTCGCTGATATCAAGAGCGAATTCGCTGTGAAGGATACACCAAGCAGACTTCATGGGGTAAAGCTTACAGGCAACACGAGTTTGCCCTTTAAATATCTTTATGAATTGGTGGGCTTGACTCCAGGTGATTCAGTCGATTCCGAGATGATCGAGGAACGTTTGCGACTCATGAGAAGCTCTGAGCGTATCAAGGATGTGGAATATTCGGCGCGAATGAATAGTTCAACAGATGTTACCTTGAGCTTCCATATAACTGAGAATCAGCTCCCTACCATTTCCGGCTTGATGATCAAGGGCAATCGTCAGTTGCCATACACCTATATTTATCAACTACTTGATATACACAAAGGAGATGTTTTCGATCCTGAACTCATAGCCAAACGGATTACCCAATTATATAGTCTGGGGGTTTTTAAAAACATCCACTATGAAATCCAACCCATTGATTCGCAACAAATTAAGCTCATTATCATTGTTGAAGAAAGGGCCACGGATTTAATGCGGGTGGGTGCACGTTATGATGACTATTTCAATCTTGTAGGGATTGTAGGCATTAAACATGAACACCTCCTCATCCCAGGATTAAGATTAGAAGGACAGTACCAGTTTGCAGGACGAAACCAGTACGAAACCCGGCTGCTATATCCAATTAATTTCCGTGGGTTTATCGCGTATCCATTGCTTCGGATCAATTTTCAAAATGAACCGCGTGCCATTTATGAATTGTATGGGAATCAATTCGCTGTGTATCGGGATCGTCGCCGGGAGGTAGGATTTGGTATGGGGATGCACCCATGGCGTAATATGGTGGTTGAGGCCGATTTTCGGTTTGAGGAAAATGACGTACGCCCAGAAGTTGGGCTGGCTAGTTTGCCAAGATGGAAGGATCAGTTCGGTTCGTTCAACGTTCTTGTGCGTATTGATGATCTCGATGATGTGCTTATCCCAACGACAGGAAACCTAATTGATGTTCACTTTGAAGGCAGTACTTCCCTGTTACCTGGAGATGGAAAGTACACAAAGCTCGAAATTACCTGGGATTCTTATCATCAGAAATCATCAAGAGAAAATCTGAGACTTCGAGGCAGGTTTGGACTTCTTGAGGGTGATGATGCGCTGGTATATAAAGGTTTCTATAGCATGGGTCCCCATGACTTTATGGGGCTGGATTACTATGAGCTGGCCTGGAAACGCATGCTACAATTAAGAGTAGATTTCCGATCAAAGATAGCAGAGGATTGGTATGTTAAACTGATCTACAATATTGCCCCAAATCCAGAGTGGGACGATGAACACCTATATCCCTTCAATGTCAAGGCAATTAATGGATTTGGAATCTCGCTCCTTTTAAACTCACTGATTGGTCCGATAGAAGTTTCCACAGGTCTTGGTGAAAAGGTTAATTCTATGAATGAAAAATCCTGGCAGCAACGTTCATATTTTAGTGCGGGGTTTAAATTTTAATTGAACTAGCTCCAATTAGGAGAAGTGATTATTGATGGATAGCCAAATCATTCGCCTCGCCACGCTTGAAGATTTCCAATGCATGGCTGAACTGTCTGTTGAGCTGGGATATTTGACTACGCCTGAGCAATCGAAGTTGCGTATGATTGAAATTCTTAATTCGACTGATCATGCGGTTTTTTTAGCCAGTACATCAGAGAATAAACTGGTTGGTTGGATTCATGTTTTTCAAGCCTACAGAATTGAGTCAGATACTTTCGCTGAAATAGGTGGGTTTATAGTTACTAGGGATCAACGCGGGCAAGGATTAGGTCGCTCCCTACTGGACGCAGCAGAAAAGTGGACACAAGAACGAGGTCTGGCGAAACTTCGCGTCCGTACCAATAGACTAAGAACTGAAGCATTGCTTTTCTATGATAGGATGGGCTTTCAACCGAAAAAGGAACAATGCATTTACGACAAAACTCTGGAATAGAGGACAAATAGGAGAGAGCAGAGAATGGATCAATTGAAATTTGACCAAAAACATGTGGTGACCCTGTTTAAGATTGGGGCTACCAGTTCAATACTGCAGCTTATCATCATTGCTTCCTATATCGTTGTCGTTGCAGTCTGGGGGACTCGTATCACTTCTGCAGAAGAATTTTTCACCTTCCAGCAGTCACATTCATGGTTAAGTCTATTCCGCATCGACCTGCCCCTGCTTGTGTTAGTGGGGCTCTACCTGGGGAATTTCCCTGCATTACTGGTATCCTTGTGGAATGATAAACCCCTGACAACTGCATTCGCCTTCATGTTTACTATTATTGCAGTCATTTTGAGCTTTGCGGGTGAATCAACATTTGGGCTTGTTCACCTAGGAAAATTGTATGCGAACGCGCCTGGAGAGACTGAGAGAATTCAATTTGTGGCTGCGGGTGAAGCGCTACTGGCGAATGGTTGGTGGAACAGTACTGGCTCCTACATGACAGGTATTTTATTGCAGGGAGGTGGAGTGATGATATCCACTGTTATGTTGACCAGTCCCAATTTTAGCAAAATTACTGGCATCTCAGGGATTATAGGAAATAGTTTTGACCTGTTACAACACCTGCTCGCACCCTTTGCACCAGGGATAACTGAATACCTGTCCTTTGCCATGATATTGTATTTGCTCTGGTATCCGATGATGGCAAGCGATCTGTTCAGGTTGGCTAAAACGACGAAGTAGAATTCTATTTTAAGTCCCAATTATCGGTTCGAAAGGATGAAGCAGGTAGCCGGGAACCATTCTTGAGACCGGATTGGGTGGTGTTACCCCAGGCAAAACGAACTGCAACTGGTGCTTTGACCTTTCTCGAGGATACTACAATCGTTCCTTTTTGAATGATGGCTTTGGCTGGATAAAAAACTTGATCCTTACCAGCAATTTCAAAACCCTTCAGTTTTCCCCTGGGTTTCACAAGACCTCTTTCGACGTGATCGAAGAAGACTCTTATTTTTCGACCTTCAATCTTGAATTCCTTAAATAGGGGACCTGAAACGGGTCTTACTTTAATTCCATATACTCTGTTCAGGGCAATATCAGCCAGGCGTTTTCCCACATCACGCTTATTTCTCGGGTGAATGTCATCTGGGGTGGAGATATCACTTGTTACGACCATCCCTGTCTGGGGCAGAGTCAGCGTCCTTCTCTGTGCATCTCTGATCAAAACACCCCCTGGGGATTGCCCATAATCATAGGGTGCGATCTGAACAAAGAAGAAAGGCAATTCAGATCCCCAGTAACCACGCCGCTCCTTGATCAGGGTAGAAAAGGTGGTCTCATAGTGCTCAGGATTCCCCGTATTCGACTCACCCTGGTACCAGGTTACACCAGCGATGGTGTAGGGTGTGACAGGATGTACCATGCCATTATAGACTAACGCGGGTTTAGTGGGTCCCCATCTGTTTGCTTTCAATCGCTGGGCAGATTCCATGATGTTTGGGTGAGCACCCAGGGTTCTTTGACTCATCCAGGTTTCGATTGGTGTTGCTCCCCAGCTAATATTTATCAGTCCCACTGGGATTTCTAATTTTCCGTGAAGGTATTTACCAAAAAAATAACCGACCGCACTGAAATGTTTCATGGTTTTGGGTGTACAGACCTCCCAACTCCCAATGCATTCGAGTTGTGGTGTTTCACTGCTTCGATGACCCACATCGAAGAGGCGTATGTTAGGAAAATCTGCCAGAGGAATTTCTTTCTCAGCACTCTTAATCCCAGCCGCTGCTGACCAGCCCATGTTGGATTGTCCAGCACAAATCCAGACCTCACCGATGAGAACATTGGTTAGCTTGATTGTGTTATAACCTTGAATTTCTATCTCATAGGGTCCACCAGCCGCAGGTGTGGTAACAGGAATGCTCCAGTTACCATGGGAATCGGTGGTATCTACATAGCCTTTCCCATCCCAACTGGTTGTAATGGTCACGCTTTCAAACGGGCTTGCCCATCCCCACAACTGAGCTTCGCTATTTTGCTGAAGCACCATATTGTCTTGAATAACTGCTGGCAGGTTGACATTCGCCCAACCAGCAGTCAGGTAAAGAATTAATAATGTGAATGTGAAAATCGTAGGTTTTGGCGCATGCATGAGTCAAATCTCCAATCAAATAATACGATCTGCATAACGTAACCATAAACACGCTAAAAAGGGGAAGTTCTCTGCGTGATCTAAAAGGGGATTAACTGATGGTTCGAACCCGCAGATTATGGCATTATTTTGATTTAATTTACGTGAATTCCTGGCGATATCGTCGAGAAACCTAAATCCTACTTAAACGTTTTCGATAATAAGTAGATTCAAGTCACTTTTCAATTATCTTGTTTGTAATATTGAATATTCTGGCATCTTGTTTTGTTTTATAAGATGACCGCATTACCGAAACCTTGTTTGTAGTAGTTGTGATCCTATCTAACCGGATCCAACCTGGTATATGTTGATAATAGTGGTATGAATGATCGCCTGAAAATGCTTCAGGTGGTATACGATGAGAGGCGAATATGTCACAATCTGTCCCAACGGTTCCAATGAGAGAAAAGATTTCCTATGGCTTTGGTGATCTGGCTTCTGTGCTCTACTGGCAAACTTTTATGCTTTATTTTACCTTCTTCTACACAGATGTCTTTCTGATCCCAGTTGGCGCAGCAGCCACACTTTTTCTCGTTAGTCGTATTATTGATGGTGTCAATGATCCTCTCATGGGAATTCTTGCAGATCGTACGCAAACAAAATGGGGCAAGTTTCGTCCATATCTGCTCTGGTTATGTGTGCCATTTGCCATTGCGGGCGTCCTGGTTTTTTCCACTCCTGATTTTGGTGACACAGGAAAATTGATTTACGCCTACATTACATTTACACTCATTATGGTGTTATACACGGCGATAAATATCCCTTATACAGCATTGCTAGGAGTTATCTCTCCAAACTCCAACGATCGTACAACAATATCATCAGTCAAATTCCTGTTTGCATTTGCTGCTGGAATCATTGTATCTGCAACACTCCTGCCTATGGTTAAAGGTTTAGGGGGTGGCGATGACGCAAGGGGGTGGCAACTATCCTTTGTCGTCTATGGTATTGCTGCAGTGGTCTTCTTTTTAATAGCTTTTAAAGGCACAAAAGAACGGGTACAACCTCCGAAAGCCCAAAAGCAGTCTATTAAGAAAGACTTAATGGAGCTGGTCACCAACAAACCCTGGTTAATCCTTCTGGCAACAACCATCACCTTTATTCTGTTTGTCGCCGTGCGCGGTAGTGTGACGGTTCACTATTTTAAATATGTTGTAGGAACCCAACAATTGTCTCTACCGTTCATGGGGTCTGATAGCTATAGTTTTGAAGCGATCACTTCAGCCTATAATACGATTGGGCAAATCTCATCCTTTCTTGGTGTCCTCATGGTGAGTTGGGTTGCCAATAAAATTGGAAAGAAACGCGCATTTACCTACATCTTCCTGATCGCCGTATTTAGTACGGGTATCATCTATTTTATTCCTGCCGAGAAATTGGGTCTCCTTTTCTTCTTCCAGATAACTGGATCTATGACGGGTGGACCTCTGAGTGTCCTTTTGTGGGCTATGTATGCTGATACTGCTGATTACGCAGAATGGAAAAATGGTCGACGGGCGACAGGACTGGTTTTCTCAGCCTCAACAATGTCTCAAAAATTTGGTTGGGCTTTTGGTGCCTATATTGCATTAATGCTCATGTCCCAACTTGGATTTGCTCCTAACCAGACTCAGTCTGCAGAGAGTCTTAATGGACTGGTCATGTTATTCAGCATTATTCCTGCAGTCATTGGACTAGGTTCAATCGCCATTCTATTTGTCTATCCACTTGATGATGACACTGTTGATAAGATGGGTGCTGACCTGGCAGAACGCCGGGGAATGGATACAGCCGAAGCGAATTAAACCAGCTGAATTGAATAGAGCTATTGCCGCATGAGTCACAAAATCATTGGAAATGCCTTACCTAATATTCCATGGGAGGATCGCCCTGGGGATTGTCAAGATGTGGTCTGGCGTTATAGCGCAAACCCCATTCTTGGGTGGAACCCCATACCCAAGGCTGCCCGTATTTATAATAGTGCAGTCGTCCCTTTCGGGGATGCATTTGCAGGTGTTTTCAGGGCAGATCAGAAAAATGGGAGAGCAACCCTTTTCTCTGGTGCCAGTAAAGATGCCCTAAACTGGAACTTTGATCCTGATCCTATCCAATGGGTGGATGAAGCTGGCAATCCCGACTCTACCAGTTATGCCTATGATCCGCGGCTTTTGAAGATAGATGGCATTTACTACATCAACTGGTGTGATGATATGAATGGTCCATCTATCGGGATGGGAACCACCAGGGATTTTAAGACTTTTACGCGCCTCTCAAATCCATTGATGCCCTATAATCGCAATGGGGTGCTATTTCCAAGGAAAGTGAATGGGAAGTATCTCCTGCTAAGTAGACCTAGCGACACCGGGCACACGCCTTTTGGCGATATATTTATCAGTGAAAGCCCAGACCTTGTTCATTGGGGTCGTCACAAGCATGTCATGTCCAAAGGGGGACAGGGATGGTGGCAGGGAACCAAGATTGGCTCAGGACCGGTACCTATTGAAACAACTGCAGGTTGGTTAATGTTCTATCATGGTGTAGTTGGAACCCGCAATGGTTTCGTATACAGTTTTGGCGCTGTGATTCTGGATATCAATGATCCCAGTAAAGTTCTGTTCCGGACAAGGGATTATCTTCTGACACCAGAAAAGAGTTATGAGACGATAGGCTTTGTCCCCAATGTGGCATTCCCGTGTGCCAACCTTTACGATGCTGAAACTGGTAGAATAGCTATTTACTACGGTGCCGCCGATACTTATACGGCAGTCGCCTTCACCGAGGTAGATGAGCTTATCGATTACATCAAAACAAATTCGGAAGTATTCTAAAACTGAACCAGATTCAATAAAAATTAATAAACTGGAGTAACTCACCATGCAGTTCGGATTCTTTGACGATCACAATAAAGAATATGTGATTGAGCGACCTAATACACCAAAATCCTGGAGTAATTATCTTGGTTCGACTGAATACGGAGCAATAATTACCAATAATGCAGGGGGTTATAGTTTTTATCAATCTGCAGCCCAGGGACGTTTCATGCGACTCAGGTTTAATGATATTCCTCTGGACCAGCCCGGTCGCTACCTCTATCTACATGATCGGGAGAAGAAGGATTTCTGGTCTGCATCCTGGCAACCTGTAGGTAAACCACTTGATCAGTACAAAAGTATCTGTCGCCATGGAACGGCTTACACCTCAATCGAATCTGAATATGATAATATCAGAACTGAGACCACCTATTTCGTGCCCCTGGGACAGAAATATGAGATCTGGTGGATGAAGGTCACCAATAAGGATTCTGTGAAGCGAGGTCTGAGGGCGTTTTCATTTGTGGAATATGCCAACAACTGGCATATCATGCAGGACTCCTACAATCTTCAATATACCCAGTATATCGTAAAGATGGATGTTGTGGATAAGGTCATAGATCATGGGATCAACGTGCTGTTACCAGATTCATCAGGTGATTTTGAGAATCATGACGGGAATCGGCACACCTTTATGGGGGCTGTTGGGGCTGAGATAAGCGGGTTTGATACTGATCGTGATGTTTTTTTGGGTAATTTCCATAACTATGGTGATCCTGAAGCTGTGATCCAGGGAGAATGTTTTAACTCTCTGGCAACGGGTGACAATGGGTGTGGATCTCTACAAATGGATATAGATCTGGAACCAGGTGAGATTAAAGAGATTGCCATTATTATGGGAATAGGGAAAGCAGGAGTTGAGGGACGCGAATGTATTTCTAAATACAGTGATTTAAAGGTGATAGAGGCCGAGTTTCAAGCGCTTAAGCAACATTGGCACAGTCAGTTGGATAATATGACAGTCAAAACACCTGATGCAGAGTTTGACAGTATGACCAACATGTGGAGTCCCTTCAACTGCTTGATGACCTATGCCTGGTCACGAGCTGCAAGTCTGGTCTACAGTGGTGAACGTGATGGCCTGGGATATCGTGACACGGTTCAGGATCTGCTCGCTGTGTTTCATACAATTCCAGAGGAAGCTAAAGAACGTTTGGAACTCATGATCACAGGTCAGGTATCTACCGGTGGTGCCATGCCAGTTGTACAACCTTTTAATCACACGCCGGGTGAGATGGATCAGCCTGCTCCAGATGCTTATCGGTCTGATGATGGAATGTGGCTTTTTAATGCCATTCCAGCTTACATCAAGGAAACTGGTGATCTGGAATTCTTTCAAAAGGTACTCCCTTATGCTGATACGGGTGAGGACACTGTCTATAAACACCTCAGACGTGCTATTGAATTCAACTTGAGTCGCAGTGGTGCCCACGGACTGCCTTGTGGACTTCTGGCAGATTGGAATGATTGTCTGGAATTAGGGCAGGAGGGTGAAACAGTTTTTGTCGCCTTGCAGCTACGCTATGCCCTACACACCTACGTAGAAATCAGCGAAATGTTGGCAGAAGACTCGGAAGCTTCCTGGGCCGGCGAGCATTTGAAGGTACTTGATGAGCATCTCCAACAATATGCCTGGGATGGTGAATGGTTTGTGCGGGCCTATCGTTTCGATGGGATGAAATTTGGCTCTAAAGAAAATGAGGAAGGTCAGGTATGGCTCAATCCACAATCCTGGTCAGTTCTCAGTGGTCATGCCAGTGATGAACAAGCAGCCAGTGCAATGCGAGCAGTGAATGAGCGTCTGGCTACTGAATATGGAATCATGATTCTGGATCCCCCTTACAAGGAGGTAGATCATACGATTGTAAAAGCACCCCTGTTCAACCCGGGAGCCAAAGAAAATGCTTCCATATTCTCTCATACCCAAGGATGGGCGATTATGGCAGAAACCAAGTTGGGTCATGGTGATCTGGCTTATCAGTATTTACGGGCAGTCATGCCATCAGCATATAACCATCGTGCAGAAGTGAGAGAAATCGAGCCCTATGTGAACTGTCAGTTTACCCACAGTAAGCATCATCCAAGAGAAGGCGCATCCAGGCTACCCTGGCTGACAGGGGCTGCGACCTGGTCTTACACGGCAGCGACACAGTATATTCTGGGCATCCGACCTGACTACACTGGCATGACCATAGATCCATGTATTCCCAGAGATTGGGATAAGGTAAAGGTCACTAGAAAATTCAGAGGAAAACAATTATCGATTGAGATCTTAAATCCCAATGCCTCTGAAAAGGGTGTAAAGGAAGTCCGGCTTAATGGAGAATCCATTGCTGGCAATCTTATCCCGGCTGACTTGTTACAGAGGGAGAATGATATTCTCGTTGTTATGGAGTAAATGCCACTTGAGTGTATGGATTATCCAGATGTAAGATTTGAGAATTTTATTGGACGACAAAAAAAAGCCCTCGAGAAACTCGAGGGCTTTTTTAATACTGCAACGTCCTGAAAAAAGTTGACAGAAAGTAGAGGTCAACATGAAAGGCCAAAGGACACAGCGCAATCCCTTCACCCCAGATCCACGATATACAGAGAGCTTCAAACTCATGGTTGTGCGGGAGTTTGAGCAGGGCACG
>JAERTJ010000039.1 GCA_016844945.1 Fidelibacterota bacterium
ACATGGTCTTGATCCCATAGATGTCATCCGGTTAGCCACTCCCGAAACTTTCGCCTGTGCCATTGTCCATCCTGAAATGCATATCAAAACCAAAGATGCCCGGGAAATTTTGCCCCAATCAGTACCCATGAGTACGGCCACGAAACAGATGGGTCATATTGCAAGTTTCATCACAGGATTACACACCGACGATCAAGACCTAATTCGGCGCTCCTTTATGGATGAATTGGCTGAACCATATCGAGGAAGCCTGATTCCGGGATATAATGAAGTAAAATCAGCAGCAATAGAGAGTGGCGCACTGGGGTGTGGAATTTCCGGATCAGGACCGTCCATGTTTGCACTATGTGATAGTAAGGATACTGCTCAAAAGGTGGGTGAATCCATGCAGCTGGCTTTCTACGATGCTAAGCTTGAAAGTGAACTCTATCTTTCGGCAATCAGCCAGGATGGCGCTCGGTTGGTGGAGTAGAAATTGAAATATATCAGCACCCGAAATATATCCCCACCTGCAAGTTTAAAAGAAGCTGTCTTATCAGGGATGCCTGCTGATGGGGGTTTATACCTCCCAGAAATCATTCCACAGCTCGTCGGTAGATCAATCGATACGCTTGGGGCCATGTCATTTATGGAAATTGCCCAGAAGATTTCAACAAAATTTTTATCAGACGATATCCCTGTTTCGCATCTCCAGGAAATCGTTGAGCATTCTATGAATCTTGATGTGAAGCTTCATCAGCTTGATGATGGAATTGCAATTCTAGAAACCTTCCATGGACCCACAATGGCATTTAAGGACTTTGGAGCCAGATTCATGGCACGCTTGATGTCATATTTGATTCGCGGGGATGACAGAGAACTCACCATTCTGGTAGCAACATCTGGAGATACTGGCAGTGCCGTTGCCAGTGGATTTCTGGGTATTCCAGGTATCCGGGTTGTTATTCTTTATCCCAGCGGGAAGGTCAGTCCATCCCAGGAGAAGCAATTAACGACGCAGGGACAAAACATTCAGGCACTGGAAGTAGCAGGAAACTTCGATGATTGCCAGAGACTGGTAAAACAGGCTTTTGCTGATACGGATTTACGCGATCAGCACATGATATCATCTGCGAATTCTATCAATATTGCTCGTTTGCTTCCCCAATCATTCTACTATGCCTACACGGCAGGTCAAATGATGCAAAAACCTGGTGATTTAGTCATTTCAGTGCCTTCCGGAAATTTTGGGAACCTCACCGCAGGCCTTATAGCGCAACGCATGGGAGTGCCCATCCATCATTTTGTTGCTTCTACGAACAGCAATGATGTTTTTCCAAAATATCTTACGACAGGTGACTTTCAACCTAGACCTTCAGATCAAACCCTGTCAAATGCAATGGATGTTGGTGATCCCAGCAACATGGCTCGCATCAGATTCTTGTTCAAAGATGATGTTAAACTGATTCGGTCAAAAGTAAGCAGTTGGAGTTTTGATGATCAGCAGACATTAGATCAGATCAAAGATATCTATCAGCGTTACGAAGTCATAATTGATCCCCATACATCAGTAGGAATGTTGGGAATGAAGGAATATCTAAAATCCGCTAAAGGTGTCACTCAGGGAGTGGTTGTTTCTACTGCCCATCCTGCCAAGTTTCCAGAAAGTGTTGATCCGGTAATCGGAAAAAGGATTCCTATCCCTGAACAACTCGCACAATATCTGGAGCGTGAAAAACGAGCGATCTCAATGTCAACTGATTATGGGGAATTCAGACAGTATCTAACCGATACCCTGGGGTAAAGTTTTTGGAATGCCCCTCAAACGTAAAATGCTGATATTAACTTAACCCGCCATTTAAGGCGGGGGGTCTTCACTTCCATAGAAAACGGGACTTTACTCCTAATGGGTAGGGCTAAAGCCCTTTTATCTGGTTACAACTTATCCCCGGCCTTCAGGCTGGGGCAATTGAGCCCAATAAACGAACCACACCTTGATTCGTCTTCGCGACGGAGGCACGACTGCGGCGATCCCACTTTTTCAGCAGCTTTTTTTGAGATTACCACACTCCAGGGGGGTCTGCACCCTTGGAGAAGTGTCATACTTCGAGAACACTTCGACAAACTCAGTACACCGTCTCAGCAAGATGCTGTCAATCCTTCTTATAAACACCCTGGGCCTTATTCGCAGAAGTCACAATCCCTTTAATCATGGCCGAGCTGAAACCTTCGTGCTCCATCTGATTAAGCCCGGCAATGGTCACACCTCGAGGGGTGGTTACCTTGTCAATCTCCGACTCAGGATGTTGTTCTTTTTCAAGGATGAGTTCAGCGGCTCCTTTGGCAACCTGAGCGGCAATAAGCAGGGCTTTATTTGAGTGAAAACCGATTTCAATACCCCCCTGGGAGGCAGCACGGATAGCCCTGAGAAAAAAGGCGATACCACAAGCACCCAGTGCAGTTGCAGCTCCCATGAGCTCCTCTTCTATGACAACAGTTTCACCCACAGTATTAAAAATGGTTTCTCCCAGCTGGAGGGATTCACCTGGCTCATTTGATGCAAGGCACGTAATTGATTCCCGAAGAGAGATGGCAGTATTGGGCATGGCACGAACAATGGCAACTTGGTCTCCAACTTTTGCCTGGATTTGTTCTATGGATACACCGGTAACCACTGAAATTATTGTATGTTGCACAGCTTGGATCGTGGGTGCAACCTCAGATAATAGTTCATCAATTTGCTGAGGCTCCACCGCAATGATTAAAATACTCGCTTCTTTTACAGCCTGTAGATTGTCAGAGGTAATGTGCACACCCTGCTTCATGAACCGATCTAAACGATGGGTCTTGCGCCGTGTAAGTATCATTTGATCCGGTTGGAAGGCATTTGAATCTATTAGACCGTCTGCTATGGACATTCCAATGTTTCCCGTACCTAGAATTGCCAACTTTTTATTTTCAATTATGCTCATATTTCAACTCCCACATGTTTATTTGGCTGAGGGGTAAATATGTCCTTAGATATCCCATTAAGGAAGCATTTGTCACGTAAATATTTTAGGCATTATTTAGTCTTGTATTTAGAAAGTTAATTGCTTAGACTTTCCCCAACATGAAAATGACAAGTATTTATAGTATCCCGAACGCAATGACGAATCATCGCCATATTAATAATCATCATATGATGTAGCTGTTCGGAACACATATACCGGATGGCTAGCGCAAAGTTGGCCACCGGCGGGACAAACATTCAAAACCCTCGGAGCCAGCTCCGGGGGTTTTTTGTTTTCAGGCTCTGCCTGAAAACATCGCGGCGAAACCCAAAGGGTGAAGCCGGATAGTGGATTTTGACAGAGAAGTAAAGTATGTGACCGTAGAACGCCCTTCGAGAACCTCAGGGAGACGCTCTGCTGACAAGACGAAAGGTTTTATAAGAGATGAGTGAGAAAAGATTAAAAATTGCAGTACAAAAATCAGGTCGTTTAAGCGATGCCACACTGGACGTCCTGAAACGTTGTGGCTTGAGAATCAACCAATCCAAGAACAAGCTCATCACTCATGTTAAAAACATGTCCATTGATATTCTTTTCGTGAGAGATGATGATATACCTGGTCTGGTCATGGAAGGGGTAGTCGACCTTGGCTTTGTGGGTGACAACATTATGCAGGAAGTCAGTTTACAGAGGGCAAAATTTGGTGAGCAGGCAGAATTTAGACAACTTATCTCACTGGATTATGGCAACTGTAGGCTCTCTATTGCCACCACAGAAGAGGATGTGTTTACCAGTATCAAGGATCTGGAAGGAACACGCATTGCTACCAGTTATCCATATTCCCTGGGCAGGTATTTGGACGAACAGGGTGTCTCTGCAAAAATTGTCCACCTGACTGGTTCAGTTGAGGTAGCACCTAGAGCTGGACTGGCTGATGCCATATGTGATCTGGTTTCTACTGGTGTGACACTGGAGGCCAATGGACTGAGGGAAGATGAAGTTATCCTGAGAAGCTCTGCAACCCTTGTACAACGCCCCATCATTGAAGATGAAACCCGGCAGGAGTTGATAGACCGTCTCATTGTACGTATCAATGGTGTGATGCAGGCCAAGGAGAGTAAGTATATCATGCTCCATGCACCTGCTGACAAGGTTGATGCGATTATTGATCTGCTCCCTGGATCAGAAACTCCCACAGTCTTGCCTCTGGCTGGTTCTGAACAACAGGTTGCCATCCATGCCGTGAGCAAGGAAACAGTGTTCTGGGAAACCATGGAATCCTTAAAGCAACTGGGCGGTAGTTCAATTCTGGTATTGCCCATTGAGAAAATGCTGGCTTAATCATGATTGACTGGCAATCATTGGATCCCCTACAACAGGCATCCATCCTTCAACGTCCCATCATGAAGGATGATGAGCAACTCCAGGGAGTCGTAGGAAAAATCATCAGGGCGGTACAAGAATCAGGTGATGATGCATTAAAAGTTTTGACTGGACGATTTGATGGCATTGAGTTGGAGGATCTGGAAGTCTCACAAAGCGAAATTGAAGCAGCAATATCAAATCTAGATTCAAAAGTTAAGGAAGCCATCGACAACGCCCATGAAATGATCGAGCGGTTTCACAGGGCACAAGTTCAACCCGATATTCAAGTTGAAACGCTAAGGGGTATTGAATGCACCCTGCGTATTAGACCCCTTCAGTCAGTGGGTCTCTATGTACCTGGTGGTGAAACACCCTTGATTTCCACAGCACTTATGTTGGGGGTACCTGCTCAGCTGGCAGGCTGTAAACAGATAGCACTTGTGAGCCCTCCCAACCGCAATAGCCAAATCGCACCAGAAATTATCTATGCTGCATCAAAGTGCGGTATAGACACACTCTTCAAAGTGGGCGGTGCACAGGCTATTGCGGCGCTGGCTTTTGGGACAGAAACCCTACCTAAAGTCGATAAACTCTTTGGACCGGGAAATCGTTACGTGACAGAAGCCAAACGTCAGGTCAGTCAGATTCAAGGTCTCGTAGGCATTGATATGCCTGCAGGTCCGTCAGAACTGCTGATCATTGGGGATCAATCTGCAAACCCGAGATTTGTAGCTGCGGATCTACTGTCGCAAGCTGAACATGGACCAGACTCACAGGTGATCCTGGTTTCTGATAGTACTGAATTAATCTCCCGTGTCAAAGCTGAGTTAAAAATTCAGATGAAGGAGTTGGGACGTTGGAAAATTGCCCGTGAAGCATTAACCCATGCGCGTTACATTTGTGTCAGAGATATTGAACAGGCTATTGAGGTAAGTAATTCCTACGCACCTGAACACTTAATTTTAAATGTGGAAAATGCTGAAATGTATCTTGAATCTATTATTCACGCAGGCTCAATATTCGTAGGACCTTGGGCGCCTGAAAGTGCCGGGGATTACGCTTCAGGTACCAACCATGTGTTGCCAACCTATGGATACGCCCGGTTCACCGACAGCCTTTCGCTCAAGGACTTTCAAAAATTTAGCACCGTGCAGAAACTGACCAAAGCAGGACTTGAAGGGATAGCAGAGACCATTGTCACCATAGCCCAAAAAGAATATCTGGATGCACATGCTAAAGCTGTATCCATGAGGTTGGAAGGGGATCTGATATGACCTGGTTAGCTGAGATAACACCTAAACATATCCAGAATCTTGTACCTTATTCATCTGCAAAGAGGGAAGCTTCTAGTGGTGAGGTCTGGTTGAATGCCAACGAGAACCCTTTTGCCTGTGAGACGCCAGCCGGATTATCAAGCATGAACCGATATCCTGAATTTCAACCAGCTGAATTGCTCACGGCTTATGCCAGATATGCAGGAGTAAAACCAGAAACACTACTCGCTACCCGTGGCATAGATGAGGGGATCGATCTTCTCACTAGATCCTTTTGTGAGAAAGATAAAGATCAAATCATATACTGCCCACCCACATACGGTATGTATAAGATTTCAGCAGAGACAAATGGGGTTGAAGCCATCCCAGTCCCTCTAATCAAGGATTGGCAGCTTGATGTTCCTACTATTATCGAGACAGCCTCATCTAGCAAACTGATATATCTGTGTTCTCCAAATAACCCTACGGGGCATGTGCTTGATTATGAGGATATGATTCAAATTCTGATGGCTACTCTTGGTAAGAGTCTGGTGATTGTAGATGAAGCATATATTGAATTCAAAGCAGAGACCAGCGCATCAAAGTTATTAGACGAATATCCCAACCTGGTCATCCTGAGAACCCTATCAAAAGCTTTTGGCCTGGCAGGCCTGAGGTGTGGCTTTGTCATTGCAAACAGGGAGATTATCACCACACTGCAAAAGGTATCAGCACCATACCCTATTCCAGGGCCTGTGGTTGATCTTGCCTGCAAAGCTCTTTCAAGCAGTGGAATTGATGGCATGACCCGGGATGTGGAAAACATATGGAAAAACAGACAAATCCTCAATGATATGCTCAAGGAGTTCTCATTCGTCACATCTATTTATCCATCAGTTGCCAATTTCTTCTTGTTCCAGGTGCAAGATGCCCAAGCATTGATGGAGGCTTTAATCAATGATGGTGTTGTGATTCGCAATCAATCATCCCAAATAGGACTGAATAACACCCTGCGGGTCACTGTAGGGACCGAACTTGAGATAGCAAAATTTTATCAAAGTATGAAAGCATACGAGGCACAATTATGAGCGCTCAGGCAACACTCCTGATTGATAGAGATGGCACCCTGATTAAGGAACCACCTGTTGATTTTCAAGTGGACTCTCTTGAAAAACTTGAACTGGAACCAGATGTCATTCCCAGTCTGCTGACACTCCAGCAAGCAGGTTATCGTCTGATTATGATCTCCAACCAGGATGGAAGGGGGTCTGAAAGTTTTCCCGAAGCAGATTTCAAAGTTCCTCAGGATAAACTGATGTCGATTTTTAAATCCCAGGGGATCAAGTTTGAGGATACCCTTTTCTGTCCCCACTTTGAAGCAGAAAACTGCAGTTGTCGGAAGCCAAAATTGGGTCTGGTACAACCCCTCCTCAAGGCGGGTCTAATAGACTTTCAGCATTCCTGGGTCATTGGGGACCGGCAGACCGATGTCCAATTGGCCGAAAACATGGGGTTAAGTAGCTTACTGTACAAAACAGGTCTATTGGGGTGGAAGGAAATCGTTCAGAGGTTGACAGGAAATAACAGAACCGCATCCATCGTTCGCTCAACATCTGAAACACAAATTATGATTGAAATTGATCTGGATAGTGACCGTCCTTCCGAGATTTCAACCGGAATCGGATTTTTTGATCATATGCTGGATCAGGTGGCTGTTCATGGTGGGTTTTACCTGGGATGTCATGTGACCGGCGATCTTGAAATTGATGATCATCATAGTGTTGAGGATACTGCCCTGGCTCTGGGGGAGACACTTTCAAAAGCATTGGGACAAAAACGGGGAATCGGGCGTTTCGGTTTTGCCTTACCCATGGATGAGTGTCGAGCAGAGTGTCTACTGGATATATCTGGACGACCGCATCTGGAATTTCAGGCTGATTTTAGTGCAGAACGTGTGGGTGAAATGTCTACTCAGATGATACAACACTTTTTTAGATCCCTGGTAATGACCATGGGAGTTACCCTGCACCTCAGTACCACGGAAGGGAATGCCCACCATCAAGTTGAATCATTGTTTAAGGTGTTTGGTAGAGCACTGCGTCAGGCTATTCAGAAGCAGGGGGAGACAATCCCCAGCTCTAAGGGTGTATTATGACGGTGATTATTGATACGAGTTGTGCCAATCTCACATCGTTGAAATTTGCAGTGGAACGATTGACCCACGATGTCATTATCACGGATAATCCAGAAACCATATCTTCAGCAGATCGTGTATTCCTTCCAGGGGTTGGAAGCGCAGGATATGCCATGGGTGTGTTGGATCAAAAAGGACTGATTCAGGTTATCCAACAGTTAACGCAGCCTGTCTTAGGCATCTGCCTTGGGATGCAAATGCTCACCTCAAGCTCTACAGAGGGGAATACAGGCTGTCTGAATGTGATTCCGGGTAAGGTGTCTGCTCTGGATGCTCAAGGGCTACGTTTGCCGCATATGGGCTGGAATACATTGTCTGAAATCACAGACCATCCGCTATTCCAGGGGATATCTGATTCTGACTACTTCTATTTTGTACATAGTTTTGGCGTAGAGCTCTCTGAGCCTAGGATTGCCAGATGCGAATATGGTAGCAGTTTTTCCGCAGCGATTGCCCGTGAAAACTTCATGGGCGTTCAGTTTCATCCCGAACGCTCAGGTCCCGTTGGATCTCAACTGTTAAAAAATTTCCTGGAGATACAGATATGATTATTCCTGCAATTGATCTCATTGAGGGTAAGGCTGTCCGACTGTTAAAAGGTGATTACGACAAAGTCACTTATTACGATGATAGCCCTTTGGATTTGGTTCAGAAGTATGCAAATGGAGACACAGAGGTGATTCATGTTGTAGATCTTCAAGGTGCTCGAGATACAAAACGGAGACAGCTTGATTTGATCAGCGAGATGGTATCCGTGGCTGGAGTGGCAATACAAACCGGAGGTGGAATACGCACAGCAGAGGATATCACCGATTTGCTGGCAGCAGGTGTGAGACGGCTGGTCATCGGGAGCCTGGCAATAAAGGAACCAGCGACTGTTATTCCCTGGATCAAGAATTTTGGAGCTGAGCATATTGTACTGGCTCTGGATGTATCCATCGATGATGACGGAAACAAAATGTTACCCACTTTTGCCTGGCAGGAACGGGGAAACCAGCGCTTGGAATCAATTCTGGATCAGTATCTGGATGTGGATATTAAACATATCCTGTGTACAGATATCAGTCGTGATGGAACCCTTCAAGGATCCAACACCTCGTTGTATTCAGAACTTCAGGTTAAATATCCTCAACTGGAATGGCAAGCTTCAGGCGGGATTGGCAATCTTGGAGATATTGAGTCCGTAGCAAAAACAGGCGTTTCTGGAGTCATTGTCGGGAAGGCTCTGCTTGATGGAAAATTCACCCTGGGGGAGGCGCAGACATGTTGGCAAGACGCATAATCCCCTGTTTGGATGTCCGCGATGGTCAGGTTGTCAAAGGGGTTCGTTTCCGTGACCACGAAATCGTAGGTGATATAGTTCCTCTGGCTGAATTTTATTCAAAAATGGGTGCAGATGAACTGGTCTTTTATGATATCACAGCCAGCAGCGATGGTCGCAGTGTTGATCGTAGCTGGGTTGAAAATGTAGCCCGGGTGATTGATATACCATTTTGTGTCGCCGGTGGAATTTCAACCCTGGGTCTGGCGGCTGAAGTCCTGGAAATGGGTGCCGACAAAATTAGCGTGAACTCACCTGCTCTCAGTGACCCATCCCTGATCTCTGCTTTGAATCAAAGGTTTGGACAGCAATGTGTAGTGGTGGGGATTGATAGCTTTGAGGATACGGAGACAGGGGAGTATAAAGTGTATCAGTTCACTGGTGATAACGAGAAAACGAAGCTTACCTCGTGGAAAACCTTCGATTGGATTCAGGAAGTCCAGAAGCTGGGTGCTGGAGAAATAGTATTGAATTGCATGAATCAGGATGGTGTTAGACAGGGCTACGATCTCAAACAGCTCAGCCTGGTCAGGTCGATTTGTCATATTCCCTTGATCGCATCAGGTGGCGCTGGGAAGAGAGAACATTTTAGGGATGTTTTTCAAATGAGTGAAGTAGATGGTGCATTGGCAGCCAGCGTATTTCACAAACGCATCATTGATATTCAAGAGCTCAAACAATATTTATCTGAATCAGGAGTGGAGGTAAGACAATGAAGGTTTCACTGGAAAACCTGGATCATTTAGCCTGGGAAAAACAGGATGGCTTAATACCAGCCA
>JAERTJ010000040.1 GCA_016844945.1 Fidelibacterota bacterium
TAATCGTTAACCGAGCAATATAGGTCCCATAGTCTTATATCAGATAATTCGTCCAATGAAGACTCACAACCACATATCAATTCTAAATCAAAGTAAGTCCCTTCTCCAAAAGGGTTTTACCTTAATGGAGGCTATAATTACTGTTTCCATTTTAGGTATTCTGGCTGCAGTGGTTACTCCCACCTACCTTGAAACCCAGGTAGAAGCGAAACTGGTTATGTCTCAGGCAGGCGTTGCACAATTGCAACAGGGATTCATCAATTTGTATTTTGAAGGACTCTTCAAAGCTGAACAGGATGTTTGGCCAGACGAACCACCCGATAATAAAATGACCTTTAGCTGGGCGAATTCCACAACACTTTATGATGGTCGTACCGTTGCTCAGCTGTTTAGCAGTTCAACCATTATCTATAATCCATACGATCGTCCATACCTTTATTATCTTCTGCCAGAAACTGAACAGGAACCTGCTGGATTCAGAATAGATGATCCTGACACTGGCATCTCACTATCTTTCCGACCCTGAGTGATTTTGGACCATGCTATTCCAGGTTGATAAAGAAAGCGGCTTCTCCCTCATTGAGCTCATCTTAATCATTATGATTATTGGGATTCTCACAGGAATCACAGTACCTAAGGTGACTGCAATTTTGGATGATGTCCGAGAAAAAGCTGTTGCCGAACGTCTGGTTGAAGATTTGAATTATCTTCGCTCCTACGCCATCAGCCACCACGATACCACCTGGCTAGTGGTAGATGATACAGAGAATAGATATGCCATGTTTGTTGGACCAAGCTCAATATCACGCACCTTTATTCCAGATCCTCAAACGCTTGTGTCGGATTCGACAGACCTGGATGAGGAATACGAAGGTGTGACCATTACAAGTGTAAATTTTGGAGGATCAAAGGAGGTTTCTTTTAACTATTGGGGGACCCCTTCTTCCGGTGGCACCATCTCCCTCGACTCACGAACGATTACACTGGTCTCTGAAACAGGGATGGCGCATGAAACGCCCTGATCCGCAATCTGGGTTCTCAATTGTCGATATGATTATTGGTTTGAGCATTGTTGCCATTGCCATTGTGGGTATCATGCTGGCTCAGCAGAATTATGTACGGATGACCAGTCAGGTTGAGGCGAGTCTACGAGCTATCGCCTTGGGTAACTCTGTGATGCAGACCATACGTATGCACCGTTTTGATGAAGAGACTAAACCGCCCTGGAGTATCAGTTATGGAACAGACACAGGTGAGTCAGGCATGTCAAACTACGATGATATTGATGACTATGCAGGTGCAACCTGGGATCACAGTAGCTATGGTTATGCGGGATACAGCGTGAATACGAGAGTTTTTTGTATCGACCTGGAGTCGAGTTGGGTGGATAGTGTGGGACCTGGAAAAAACTATAAACGTATCATTGTGAGTGTAAGCAATTCCACTCTGGATGAACCTATTGTTTTATCCTCAATTTATGCAGGAGTCCACGCAGAAGAATGAAAATAACTCATGAAAAATATGGGTTTACGCTCATGGAATTGATCATTTCAATGTCACTTATAGTCATTGTGAGTGGTATTTTGGTGTCTATCATTTCCATAAATTTTAACATCCTGGATGAAGTTTCTGACCGTAAAAAGCTTGTCACCCGCGGTGTGCTGGCACTTACTCTTTTTGAACGCGAGCTTGGAATGCTTAAAGATTCAACAAGTATAGTGTATGCAAGCGCTTCACAATTGAAGTTTGATGATAATTATGGGAATACCTGGGAGTATACCATAAGTGGCAATACCTTTACGCGCCAGGAGGTAGGCGTAGGATCAGCGCAAATTCTTGCTTCACCTGTATCTAACTCAATAACTAAATTTCAATATTACAAAGGTGACAATACGGAATTAACCAGTTTTCCACTGAGCAATAACAACCTTAAGCTGGCAAGGTTGATCCGGTTGAGACTGGTTATGGATGATGGGGGAGATGGTGTTTCACTGCTATCATCAGTCTATCCTGAAAATTATAAAGTATTTAATCATTGAGATGCTGGAAAAATCAGTGAAATATTATCCCCTAAAACCTGAGACTAGAACAAGCCAGGCTGGCTTTGGGTTCACCCTCATGGCCGTTGTTCTTGCTTTGGTAATGGGGTTGATAGTCTCCATGTTCCTGAGGCAAGTCTCAACTCAGGTAGCCGAGATGGGTGATCTTTATTCGGCAAGTCAGGCAAAATGGGCATCTGTTTCAGGGATTGAATATGGACTCTTCAAAGCTGAATTTGGAGAAGCTGATGTCAGCGGATCATATTCCTTTTATAACTCCACTATCATTCTGGACACATTGGAAGCTTACACTACTGGAGGGGCGCTGCCAGATTACTGGTATATGGTAACCAGCAGGGGATCAACAAGTGTTGCATATCGAGATTTTCGCTTTCTCTCAAAGAAATCACTCAAAACAATCTGGGGAGATGTATCAATCATAGAAGGTACAGCTGATATTGAACTTCAAAGTGGGTTCACCTTGAATGATTCGCTTTATATCGGACAAGATGTCACTGTTGATGTCGGGGCAGATGTTGGAAGTACAGTCTTTTCCCATATATATAGACCTCCTGATCATACCGTAACTCCTGCCACAGGTACCAACTACACCTCAGGGGAACACTATAGAAGTTGGCTTTTTAGTCCAGATTTTGACACTGAACCTTATGATAGCTTAATAGCTATTGCATTAGGAATTTCTTCTAATTCAGTCAACAAGTTCAAGAAAAACAAACTATTTAAGAACGATGTAATCGATCTGAATTCATATCCAGACAGCACAATTTACTGCAGGCAATCTTTCACCTTTCAGGGGTGTACCATCACAGGGGGTGATTCAACACGTCCAGCAGTTATTGTAGCCTGGAAAGATATAGTACTCGAAAGCACAGGTGGCAACGAAACTACGATTGGTGACAATGTGGTGCTCATTTCAGATGACGATATCTACCTTTACGATCAGTCTGAATTCGGGCTTGACTATAGCCACCTGTCACCCGAAAACCGACCACGTACTTTCAATATGATGTTTGGGGATGACTACATATTTGTAGATGAGGACGTTGTTGCATGGAGCCAAGCATTTTCCACAGATGATATCCGTATCGATGGAGCATTGTACGGTATCGCCTATGCTCCCGATAAATTTACATTTGCTAATATTAATAGTTATTTTGAAGGAGCTATTTTCGCCAATAAGTATAGAGGAAGTAACTTTAATGATTTAGATTTTGGTGAGTTAAATTTGAATCACTATTTCCATGAGGACTATTTCAAGACATATGACTACGGAGTGAGAGACAATTCTTTATTAGAATTTTGAAAGCTCCATCTTGGATTCTCGAGGTGTAGCTGTTATTATCAAGGCACATTTTATTAAGGAAACATTATGAGAGAATTTGGTATTTTGTTGTCAATTGTTTCGATTCTCATCGGAATACTTCTGCTGGTAGCCCCCAAGGTACTTGTGAAACTAGGTGAACAAACCAACAGACTCTACAATATTGATGGTCTGGTCTATCGTAACCGGTATGTCTTTGGAGCAGTGCTGCTTATCGCAGGCGGTTTCATGGTCTATTCAACTCTCTAGGACAGGGGATAAATCATGCAGGGATATGAAGTTATAACATTGGTCGTTGCTGGAATAGCTATTATTACCGGAATTCTTCTCATCGGCTCACCAAGTACCCTAATACGCGCCGGTGAATTTTTTAACAGGGTGTACAATGTTGAAAGCGTTGTCTATACCAAAAGAGTGCCCTTTGGATTTACATATCTTCTAGCAGGGGGGATTCTTCTCTATATCCTGTGGTAGTGAGAGAATCAATTCAAATTAAAAAGGCTGGGATACCCAGCCTTTTTTTTACAAGAAAATTCAAAAGTTGATTATGAAAGTGCCTCACTCAGGATAGTATCTACCTTATCCAAAAGAGGCTCTAGAACTGTATACTCTTCTACTTTGATACTACTGCAAATTTCTGCACCTATTTCGCTGAGGTTCTCAAAACCATAACTGGTGCCGGTCCCCTTGATGTTGTGTCCAAATTTGTATACATCTTGATAAAGTCCATCACTCAAGTTTGTGCGCACTCCAGGCAATGATGTGTTCAGGTATGCTAAATATTCTTTAATAAGTGCCTGAAATTCAGGTGATTGCATAAAATCATCGGTCATGACTGTATTTCCCTTCTAGTCGAATCATCGGGTTTAATATAAAAATCTTAAATCCATGAGCGGGTCT
>JAERTJ010000041.1 GCA_016844945.1 Fidelibacterota bacterium
GGTTCATTACATGGGACATCGCCGCTCAGTGTATGAGCTGTTTCCCGAATTGGTCAAAAAAGATCTCCAGTGAGAACAAGGAGGGCTTTTGTGCGTCACTTCTTATTACTTCCTATAATTCTAGCCATATGCGTTGTCACCAATATTGTTTCTGAAAGTCGTGCCACTGTATCCTTAAGTAAGCTTCAGGCTGATGGAAAATATATCAGAAATAAAACAGGGAACACGGTGACTCTCAAAGGGTTTAATATTGAAATGCATGGTTGGGCTTATGGAGTTTGGTGTACCTACAATGGAAGTAAATGGTCTGTTAGTGATGAATCCGTGATGGTCGATGATGTTCGCTCTATGAACCCATGGCTATTGCAGTCAGAAGACTTAAGAAAAATACAACAATGGGGAGCAAATCTGGTTAGATTACAGCTACCCCATTATATGTTTGAACCCATTTCATCACCTGGATCATATTATGACTGGGGGTTTGATCAACTAAATGCATGGATCACTGATGCTGCAACCAGGGGCTTGTATGTAATAATAGACCTTCATGTACCGTACGGTGGGCGGCAATATAATTGTGAAGACACGGCTTGCAATGAAGGGAAGACACTGTGGTGGAATGAGGCGGAAAAGGTATACACGCGAAACTTATGGGAAGAAATAACACGACGAACCAAGCACCATAAAAACATTGTCTATCAATTAATGAATGAACCTTACCCGACAAATGCCGGATATGATAATTCTGCATGGTGGGCTCTTGCTCAGCAGTTAATCAATATAATTCGGGCTCAAGGTAGTGACCACCTCATAGTTATTTCCAATCCCCTGCCAAATTCTACTCCTTTTGTAAAATTAGCGGATACTAATAACAACTTAGCTTATGACTTTCATTTTTATGAACCAAATAAATTTACGCATCAACAAGCACATTGGATTAATCCTACATATCCAAATGCTTCCTATCCATACAATGATCAGATAGAATTTATTGGCCACTCTTACGATTTAAATGATCCAGATTATACTAGTTCGACCAACTGGGTTCGTTGGGAGGAACACTTTGATGATACTGAGCAGCTATCCCATCAGTTCAATAATATCAGTTTTAATCAGGCTACACATATTCGCCCTACATATGGTTCATGGAATTGCAGTAAAACGTTATCCTTTGACAATGCTGAATTATACGTTGACGGAACAAGCTACAATCTGAATAACTCGAATTTTGAAAGTGGTACCGGAGACTTCCCAGTTTATTGGACACAATGGGGAAACAATAGTGGTTCTTCCTTCAAAGCGACCTGGGCTCAGGAAATAACTGGTAATAAATACATAGAAATTCCACCTACTGGAGGTCAAACTCAAAATAGGGTGGTTATGCCAGAAGAATCACAGCTGATTCGCCTTCCATCGTCATATAATCAAATATCAGTTGCTTCCAAAGTTCGTGGTATATACCAAAGGTACGATGGGCAAATAGGAGCAAATTTATTTGGCCTAGATTGGTTCAAGCAGACTGTTTACGACAAGTCGAAAATGAAAGAAGATCTTACACAGTTTATTCTTTTCAGAAAAAACAACAATGTCCCAGTTATGTGTCTTGAGTTTGGTGTGATAATGGAAGCAGAAGAATCAGAAGGACACCTACAATGGCTAGATGATTACACAAGTCTTCTTTCTCAACATAACATTCACGGGGCTTATCATGTTTACAGGGGGTTGAATAATGAACATAAATCGTTTGGCATCTATCAATGCTGGGGAAAACCAGCAGTTGAGTGTCCAGAAAATCGTCAACACCTGTTTGTCGTTCCAACACTTGACAGGTGGTTAGATAAACGCTCCTTGCACTCCTTAACCCCTATTAATTTTCTTCTTCTATTCGAGTAATATTTGTGCTGTAATTATACTGTTAGTATACAACAACCATCCGTAATGAAATAGAACACACTTCGGTGATATGTTATGAATCAATGCTGCAAAGAACTGTATCGATATTTCAAGAGATACTATCCTACGTTTGAAGAAGAAATCTATGAGATAGTCGTGATGGCAAGACTAAAAGGTACTAAAAGTGGGGAAAACCTTGAAACCATGACCGATGCATCAGCAGAAGACCTTAGGGAGATATTTTCTAGAGTATCAGAAAAACATTTAGTCGATTGGGTTTATGGCATTTTGGCTTCCGAACGAGAGGAAGGATCGTGTTATGATATAATGCATAAACATATATATGGTTTTTAACTCTACAACCCTACATTTACCCCAAGAGTCCAAGGCTTTCAGACCCTCTTCGATCTGCTGCCACCCTGTATAAATCATACATAAACTCCATGTGAAGGACTTGTATCAAAATGTCTACCTACAAAGAGATTCAAGATTGAATAAAAAAGCAGCATGGCTTCTCTACAAAATCGTGTTGGATTGCTCACATAAAAGAACAATGCGGCTTCCTACTTCGTAACGCCCCAGAAAAAAGAGTGTGTCCCCTAGGAGCTTGTCCGAGAATAGAAAATCAGAATATTTGAAGCGGCCACGGAGCTGATTTTAAATCGACGGCAATCACGGTTCGGGTATGTGTTTAAAGAATGTAACTAATTGTATTGTAAGGAATTATGTCGTTTAAACCTCTTTGCCTTTATGGTATAATGTAGCCAATTCATACAAAGAGGTTTTCAATGTCGATTCCATTCAAGAAAAGTCCGATAGAGTTTAAGCAGCGGGTATTATTTCCAAGTAATATCTTTGACATACTGCCTGATGGGCACGAATGTTACCTGTATAACGATATTTTCCAGCAACTTGATACATCAAGTATGGAATGTAAGTTCAGTAGAACAGGGCAAAATGCATATCATCCCCGCTTGATAGTCTCTATCCTTATATATGCCTATAGTCATGGTGTTTTCAGTTCGAGGCAAATTGAAAAAAGATGCAATGAAGACCTTTCCTTTATGTATATAGCCGGGATGAATTGTCCTAATTTCAGAGTGTTGAGCGATTTCAGGAAGGATAGCGCTGATTTTTTCAATGATTGCTTCAAGCAAAGTGTCCGGTTTGCTATGGAGTTGGGACTCGCTTCTCTTGGCCATGTGAGTTTAGATGGATCAAAGTTTAAGGCCAACTCCTCTAAACATAAGGCAATGAGCTATCAAGGTCTTGTTGCAAAGGAAAAGGAGTTGATGAAAGAAATCGACCTCCTAATCCAGAAAGCCAACAGATGTGATGAAGAAGAGGACAAAGAGTATAAAGAAAACAACGGCTATGAAATCCCTGAAGATCTGAAATTTAAAGAAGAACGGCTGGCTAAGATCAAAGTTGCTAAAAAGGCCTTGGAACAACGTGAAGAGCAACTCAATCCGGGGAAAGAAATTGAGGGTAAAAAACAGATCAGTTTTGCGGACAAAGACTCACGCATTATGGGCAAGAATGGGAACTTTGACTACCAGTACAATGGCCAGATATCTGTAGATGAGGATAATCAAATTATTGTTGGTCAACATCTCAGTCAGAATGCCAATGATAAAAAAGAGGTAGATCCTGCTATAGATGCCATGTTGGAGGTGACCGGTGTGTTGCCCTCAAAATTTAGCCTTGATAACGGCTATATGTCGGGAGATAATCTTGAGGCTCTGGAAGAGGCTGAACTTGATGCATATGTCGCAACAGATAAAGGGGAGAAGAAAAACAAAACCCCTTTGAATGAATCAAATCGTCAGTTAACGAAAGCAGATTTTACTTATAATGAGCAGGAGGATCACTTCATCTGTCCTGCCGGCCAGATACTGTCTTTAAAGAGTTCAGCGAAAAGTAAGAGGAAAAGATATCAGGGCTCTTCTCAAATCTGCAGCGATTGCACTTATCACGACAGGTGTTGTAAATCAACAACGGGCCAGGCTCGCACCATCAACACCGATGATAAGGAGCCGATCCGTCAACAGATGAATGAAAAAATGGAGAGGACAGAATCCAAAGAAATCTACAAGAAACGAAAGGTCATTGTAGAACCGGTATTTGGTCAGATAAAAAATACCGGGTTTCGTGGATTTAGTGTCAGAGGAAAAACTAAAACAAGCGGTGAGTTTTCCCTTGTTTGTGCCGTGCATAACATAAAAAAGATCGCGAAAGCCATTTACAACGGAGTGGTACGTTCATGAGCCTGATCTCGATAACTGATGGACAATTTTTCGGGTTCATTGATGTGAAGGCAAGAGATTTATCATATTGTTTTCCAGATTACTCATGTTTTTTATGGGGCTCTGCCCCAAACCCCGAGGTTTTCAAGGCATGAAGGCTCCTCTAAAATATCGACCATCAAAAAAAATGGGGAGCCCGAAGACTCCCCTGCAATGACGATATTTCGTCGTCGCCTATCCGGTTATCCCTCGGCGAGTTGCCCCTCGGCAGAGCTCGCTTGTGTTTCACCGGATCTCTTTTTCCATGTCTTGCATGGAATATTTTTGTTTCATCTGACCGTAGCGCTGCGTGGTTTAAGTGCGTACAGATCTAGAAAAAGCTTTTCATCTAATTGATTTAACTCTTTACTTGCTCCAACAGTTAAAAGTTCAGCAGCCATAGTGTTGAGAAGTCTCAGATTACCGGCGGAATGCTCTACTAGAGTGTCCATTAACGGCTTAGTCATAAGCTGTGGAGCCCCTGCTTGCTCAAGAGCGTACTTGAGAAACTCGTGTAATTTTCCAGTAGAGTATGGTTCAAGTATCTGACGGTACCGGATGCGACTACCAAGAGCCAGCAGAGCGTTTGAGCTGAAACGTTCAGGGAGCCGCATATCTCCACAGAGAATGATTGTGAGCAGACATTGTGAGTCAAAATCTGCACTTGCTAAAAGCCTTAATTCATTAAGACTGCAGTTCATCATTTCCTGTGCCTCATCAATCAGCAGAATCGGCCTGAACAAGGTACTTTTGATATGTTCCAACCATCTTTGCCGAAGCGATTTGAAACCGCCATAGCGATTTGCCGGAGACAGGTTAACTCCGAACAGTTCTCCCATTTCCCTATAAAAATCTCCAAGGCTGGATTGTGGCCTTTCCATCACTCCGACAACAACAGAGTCCAACCGTCCAAGGCGGTGTGCCAAGAGTTGCAGATTTTTTGATTTACCAAGTCCGGGATCACCGCAGACAAGAGCGAAGCCGCCATCCATCACCAGGTTTTCGATCCGGAAGACAAAGGCATCCATTTCTGGTGGCGACCAGAGTGATTCCACCGGAATACCAGGAAGGAATGGGTTATACTTGAGTCCGTACAGAGCCAGTAATTGTTTATTATGCATCATTTCCTCCTGCGTTGTCTTTAGGTATATATGCGGGAGGCAGACCGGTTGCGGCGTATTGTTTCAGAAGTTTTCGCAGTAACGGGGGGTGTGGATCCCTGCTTTTTTCAATTACAGGAGCCCCTGTTACAGGTTGGACCAGGGCACGTCTTATTCCACCGAAGTTTCCGGACTTATTCAAGGGGTACAGATCGGCAAGTTTTTTATTAGTTTTCCGATCAACCAGCCATAGCCTACTGAGATCCCAGCTCCTGTAACGGATATGTAGACGTTGAAAATGCCTGAACCTAGCGGGGATTTCGTATCGAACACCTTTGAGCTGAATCGTGCCATCACTTTGCCGCTGTGCCCGTGATTGGCAAACAGTAAAAGCATAAGCTAATTGTGTCGCATCTGGACTGGGGCGAGAAACGTCCTTGCCTTTAAGAAACCGGTCCAGCGGTGAGCACTTTATTTCCTCATGGTGACTCCTGTTGTATTCCATCTCCACCCAAGCCTGGGTTACCCGGTTTAAAAACTCCAAACTCAGAGATTCCATGCCGGAGAGCATGGCGAGCATCCTGCCTTCAAGCTGGCCCCAAAAAGACTCCTGTTTCCCATTTTGAAAAGGAGAAAAAGGAAGAGTTGTTTCATGCTCAATTCCAAGCCGAGCAAGCCCATTCCTGGTTTCCCCGGCAATCATCGCACTTCCGTTGTCAGTCATCAGACTTCTTGGCAGACCACGTTTCTGAATGGCCTGGGTCAATGCATGGATAAGCGAGTCGGCTGTTTCGTCAAGATACCACTGGATATGGCAACATAACCTTGAGCAGTCATCCAGGATACACATGGCTCTTGGGGTACTGTAATTGCCCTGCGTGTCGGCAATCGAACGACTGCAACTGTGAAAATCCAGATGCCAGAGGCTGTTGATATAATCAGCTTCAAAGCTTCGAACCTCACGTTGTTCAAGACGCAAAGCTGCTTTTTTCTGACCGCTGGTCCTGGGGCGGCGCTTCTTGTACCAGCCACGCTCTTTCATCCTGCGACGCACAGTCGAGTATGATGGCGCCTTGCCAAGCGCAGGCTTTTCTTCTACCAGCGCAGAAAGATTATCGGCATGTAGCTGATAACTCCAGTGAGGATACTGTCTATACTGGCTGGCCAGCTCTTCGAGTAATTGACTGTTCATGGATTTGCTGTTGCCGGCATCCGAACGAATTTGCCTGCTCAGTGCCGCTACCGGGTCGTTACTGCCCTGGGCCTGGTAATACCAACGTTCAATGGTTGAAGCACCAAAGCGTACCAATTCATCTTTGAACGGATGCTGGTAACTGCGAGCGGCAAGAAGGCGGATCGATTTCCCCAGTTCTCCCTTCTCCGGAGGGCTGGTCAGTAAAGGACCGATCACCGAGAATCTCAGCTGCCCCCAATCTGTAATCTTTTTCTTCATCTTATGACTCCTTTTCTTGAAATACCGGATTTCAAATAAAAGTCATCATCTACAGCAACGAATGTCTTCTGCCTATTCCCAATCTTTTGCGGGAAATACACCTCACTCAGGTAACGTGATCAAATGCCAGGCATTCCAAACACTTGACCAGGACTTGAAAATAGGATGTATGAGACTTAAGAAAAGAATCAACCAGCATGCGGGGAAGTTGGTTATTGCTTACCTCGGCAGAGATAAGACCACGCAACCTGTGCCACCCAGAACTTTTTGGAAAAACATCACGGAAATAGTCGATCCAGCCAACAACGCTATTTCTTGAGATTTTGAACTTTCGAGCCAGCATATTGATGCTGTAATTCCTGGGGTTTTGTTGCCACAGCGTCGTTACGATTAGAATGACCGCACCCCAATAAACCTTTCTCCCAAAAAAGAGACATGATGGAGGTAAAACCCTGCGACGACACTCCTCTTTACTGCAACACAGGCTCTGACGAACACAGTATTCTTCAGGGATACAGTCCGGCCCCCCTCGGGGTTTTCTTGTATAGGGTGCGTTATGAAGAGGAGAATTACAAAAAGGACATCCAGCTTGACGGCATGCGGAGGCCAGATCTTTGTCTATCTGGTGGAGTACACGAAAAAGACTGATATCTTGAAGAAGTTGTGCTAACATAGCTCCTGCCTTTTGTTAAGGTAAGGCAGGGAGCCCCGCTACAAATAATCCGCCAAGATACTTGAGGGGGCTCCTTGCCAGTTCCTCGCATATCTTGATCATTTTTCATCACTTTTCCATCATTTATTTTGATCAGGCTCAAAAAATCGATATCATAGCGACGCCATCGGTTGATTTTAGTGGCGAGTTGTGTCTGTTTTGTTTCAATGGTATTCCTTTCTGCAACGAGTTGACTTTCATTTATTGCACTTCCCGTAGACCGATCTATTTTAGTTTGCTCTTCATCTTGAATTTCTTTCTCTTCCTTTTTTAAATCGAGAAGAATATTTTTCTCAACAGCATCTAAAAGCTGTTCGGTTTCCAGAAGGAGTTGTGCTTGCCTGTTATCAATCTTTTTATCAGAGGCATAGACTTGGGAAAGTCCCAAAAGGAAGCTGGACAGCAGAAAAACACTAAGAAAAAAAACTCACCACTGACTGGTACTATCTTTGTAATGCAGCATTTTTTATTCATGGTTTATTTGTGGTAGAAGTTTACCTGCAGACAGGAACTAAAACATAATGATAGTATATTGGATTTTTTTTATAAATCCGCAAACTAAAGTTCCATGGACAATAAGTCTACCTGAAATGGCGATATACTTCTGGTTTTTCTGTCCACAAAAAGATATGTTATTTTCTTCACTCGGACTATCTCACGGAATAGACCTTTTGATCCATTCATGG
>JAERTJ010000042.1 GCA_016844945.1 Fidelibacterota bacterium
GAAAGAGATGTAAAAGGCTTATATAAGAAAGCTCGTGCTGGCGAAATAAAGAATTTTACCGGCATTGACGCCCCATTTGAAGCTCCAGTTGAGCCGGATATAGAATTGAAGACAGATGAGTTGTCGATAGAAGACTCTGTGAAGAAAGCTTTGGAAGATATATTACCGAAAATTGAGTATAGAAGTTATTAGGAAAAAGTAATAAGAAAACCACAATATAATGAACACCAATTATTCCCTTAACAACCTTAGAGAACTTGAGGCCGAGTCGATTCACATCATTCGTGAAGTAGCTGCTGAATTTGAAAACCCTGTGATGTTATACAGCATTGGTAAAGACTCTTCAGTTATGGTACGGCTTGCAGAAAAAGCATTCGCCCCTGGTAAAGTTCCTTTCCCGCTTATGCATATCGACAGCAAATGGAAATTCAAGGAAATGACAGAGTTCCGAGATCGATATGCCAAGGAGAAAGGCTGGGATCTGATAGTTCACTATAACAAAAGAGGTTTCGAGGAAGGAGTGGGGCCCTTTACACACGGCTCAAAGGTACATACTGACATCATGAAAACTCATGCACTCCTTGAAGGTCTGACTAAATATGGTTTTGATGCGGCTTTTGGTGGTGCTCGTAGGGATGAAGAGAAGAGTCGTGCGAAGGAACGAATCTATTCATTTCGTGATCAATACCACCAATGGGATCCTAAGAATCAGAGACCAGAGCTTTGGGATATATATAATGCAAAAGTGCACAAAGGTGAATCTATCCGTGTATTTCCAATCTCAAACTGGACGGAATTGGATATCTGGCAGTATATCAGACTCGAAGAGATACCTATTGTACCCTTGTATTATGCAAAAGAACGACCCATAGTCGAATTTAATGGAGCTAAAATCCTGGTTGACGACGACCGCATGCCCAAGGATCTTGCTGATACTGCTACGATGCAAATGGTTCGTTTCAGAACTCTAGGATGCTATCCATTAACAGGAGCCATTGATTCAGAGGCGGATACCATAGAACAAATCGTGGAAGAAATGATGACCACCACAAAGAGTGAACGAACCACGAGAGTGATTGATTTTGATCAGGAAGCGAGTATGGAGCAGAAGAAGCGGGAAGGATATTTCTAGTTGCTGGTTACTGGGTGCTGGGTGCAGGTTCTGGTAAAATTATAATAATAGACTAAAAATGAGTGGTTATAAGGACTTAGAAATTTATAAGATGGCTTTTGAGCTTGCATTGAAAGTTCATAGGATAAGTCTATTACTACCGAATTTTGAGAAATATGAGCAAGGAAGCCAAATTCGAAGATCTTCCAAAAGTATTAAGGACCAGATCGCAGAAGGATATGGCAGAAGAAGGTATAAGGCAGACTTTTTTAAATTCTTAATCTATGCTCAGGCATCATGCGATGAATGTACCAGTCAATTAGAAACATTAGAAAGTCTTTATGCTGACATCACGGATTGGAAGCTAATAATTGAAGAGTACATGACCCTAGGAAAGAAAATAAATAATTTCAATAAATATGTTGAAGAAAGCTGGCGAAGCTAACTAGCAACCAGGAACTAGCAACTAGTAACAATCGTTTATGGATATAAACCAATTCTTAGACCAAGACCAAAAAAAAGACCTCCTCCGCTTATTAACAGCAGGCTCCGTTGATGATGGCAAATCAACCCTCATTGGAAGACTTCTATTTGATAGTAAGAAGTTATATGAAGATCAATTGGATGCCTTAAAACGCGATTCCAAACGTGAGGGTCATGCAGGTCAGGATATTGACTATGCTTTACTATTGGATGGACTGAAGGCAGAACGGGAACAAGGTATTACCATAGATGTAGCCTATCGCTATTTTTCTACATCCAAACGTAAGTTTATCATAGCTGACACTCCCGGACATGAGCAGTATACGAGAAATATGATTACAGGTGGTTCTACCGCTAATCTGGCTATCCTGCTTGCTGATGCCCGTAAAGGAGTGATTACACAGACCAAACGACATACCTTTTTGGTTTCATTATTGGGGATCAAACATGTGGTATTGGCGGTCAATAAAATGGATTTGATGGATTTCAAGCAGGAAGTCTATGATCAGATTTGTGAGGATTACAAAAAATTCACCACCCAGTTGGATATTCCGGACATCACATTCATTCCGGTTTCGGCGCTGAAAGGCGATAATGTAGTGGATATTTCTGACAATATGCCCTGGTATCATGGCAAGAGTTTGCTGGAATTTCTGGAAACAGTACATGTGAGCAGCGATAGGAATTTCGAAGATTTACGTTTCCCTGTGCAGTATGTCATTCGACCCAGTCTCGACTACAGAGGTTTTGCCGGTAAAGTAGCCTCAGGAGTGCTTCGGGTAGGTGATGAGATCATGGCCATGCCCTCCGGTAAAAAATCAACGATCACCAGTATTCTTACTTCAGAAGGGGAAGTGGATTATGCCTTTCCACCCCAGTCTGCTTCTTTTACGCTGGAAGATGAAATTGACATATCCAGAGGTGAAATGGTGGTACAGCCTAACAATTTACCTAAAGTTGAAAGACATTTTGAAGCCATGTTGGTCTGGATGGATGAAAAGCCCATGGACCCTTACCAACAGTTTTACATCAAGCATAATACTCACGCGAGCAAAGCCAGGATTGATGAGCTGAGGTATAAAGTAGATGTGAATACTCTGGAAAGAAGTGAGGTTGATTTTTTCAAGCTGAATGAAATTGGAAGAGTGGTAATGACCACTACCAAGCCCCTATTATTCGATGCCTATAAAAAGAACCGCCAGACTGGGTCATTTATCTTAATCGATCCCATGACTCATAATACGGTAGCTGTGGGGATGATTCTTGATAAGCTTAGCAGCGACAAGCTTCCCAATCGGATTACTGCTAAAGAGAGGGAGCATATTGTCAAGTCGGGGAGTTTAATTGGTCGGGAACAAAAAGAAAAACGATACGAACAAAAGGCCCAAACCATTTGGATCACAGGTCTACACGGAAGTGGGAAAAATGAGTTGGCTTATTCCCTTGAAAAAGAACTTTTTGAGATGGGTAAAATCGTTGTGGT
>JAERTJ010000043.1 GCA_016844945.1 Fidelibacterota bacterium
ACACCCGTTCAAATGCATCAGCAGAATCAAATAATAGTAAAAACATGGCGAGAAAAAGCCTCAAGCAACCGGGTGGTCACTTGAGGCTTTTATTACTAACTTCTTGCCCTAATTATCGTCAACCCATTTCAGGACAAGACATACGTCAAATAAAGGTATTATGATTATTCCTGTGGAATAAGTGCGTTCAAGAGATGATCCCGCCAGACTTCTGTTTTAGGGTCGAAGGCACCAAAACCTGAGCAGAATTCCCAATATGACCAGGAAAATCCTCGTTTGTCACTGGCTTCTACCACCGCTCGGGTGTAGGCAGCTCTAGAATCTTCATCTGCAGCGCTAAAAGCTCCAAATTCGCCTATATAAATAGGACGGTTGTGTTTCTTGGCATAGTCTGCAATCAGATCGAAATGCTCATTAATCTCCGCAGCCTGGTCACCACCAGCTACCCAGGTTTTACCCAGCCATTCATCACTACCATCTACCCAGGATGCACCTTGATGGGTAAAATGGAACGGCTCATAATAGTGCACGGTAACGATAACATTTTGCTCCTCAGCAGGTATGGACAATTCATTGAGTTTGGAGATACCACCCCAGTTTGCTGTTCCAAACATGAGTGTACGTTTTGGATTGGTGCTACGCACTTCCTTTATCAAGACCGGAATCCATTCATTCCAAACCTCAGCTGTGAGCTCTGCATGGGGTTCGTTGAGGGGTTCAAAAATCAGATCCATTGGATAGTCCTTGAAGGCAATACCAATCTGATGCCAGAAAGCCAATAAGCGGGGTTGATGTGCAACAGGATCCTGAAAGAGGGGATTGTAGTGATGGGTGTTAATGATCACCTTTAAATCGGATTTAAGCGCTAGATCTACGACATACATCGCTCGGGCTAAAAATGTTGAGTCTATCGTATATGGAACTAGTGTATCGGCATGGGCGGACCAGCGGACTGGTATGCGAACCGAATTAAACCCAGCTTCCTTCATAATGCTGAAATAATTATCCTTGATAACCACATCCCATTCTCCCTCGGATGGGGCTTCAAGCGCGTTACCCATGTTTATGCCAGGAGAGAGAGACTTGTTTAACGTGAATGCTTGTGATGGCTCCATAATTTCCTGTTCTACAACTTCGGGAGTTGGTGTACAGGCCACAATTCCCATTGCTATAATTCCTACCAGCAACATCAATTTTAATTTCATTGGATCACCATTTTTTGGTTAGTGTCATTGAGCTCAAATAAAATAGTAAGAATGTACCGACCTCCAACTGCTTCTGGAATCTTGGATGTTGAATTCAATGGTGACGTAAAATACTGTAATATAATAAGTAAGCGAGCATAGATGCTTTGCATGTGAAAAATTGATTCATATGAATAGTACTTGTTTTGTAGCGAATATGATATATTATCGAAAACGATTTCGATGGGAAGCACTCCATTTTTGTTACGCAGGTGTCGTGTGACTTTCACACAGAAGAGGATCTGAATTTATGCCCGGTATCAAAGATATAGCCAGAGCTGCAAATGTTTCTTTGTCAGCTGTTTCCAAGGCCATAAATGGCAAGCCGGATATTAGCGAGGCAACCCGCGAGCGGATATTAAAAATTGCCGAGGAAATGGATTACCATCCCAGTGCATTTGGTCGAAGCTTGAAAAACATGAGATCAGAGAACATCGGGGTCATTATTCGACGTGATCTTCAACCGCTTTCAGGGAATCCGTTCTACTCAAGGGTGTTGGAAGGGATAGAGGGAGAACTGGCTATTAATAGCTATAGCCTGGTCTTGCATCTCCTTCCTAAACAACAAGATGGTCGTCTACCCAAGATGCTTCGTGAGAAAAAGGTTGATGGCGTTATTCTGGTTGGTCCAATGGAGAACAGTTTTGTGGGGGATATTATAAAAAGTGGACTGCCAGCAGTGGTGGTCGATCCCAGGCACCCTTCGGGTGATGTAACTCAGGTTCTTATAGATAATGAACGGGGTGCTTATCTTGCAACCCAGCATTTGATTGATCACGGGCACAAAAAGATCGGTTTTATATCCGATGAGTTGAACCGTGACAGTTTTATCAAACGCTTTTCAGGTTTCTCCAATGCGCTTAAGGATAATGGAATAGTACTGGATAAATCATTTGTACGGACTGCGGGTCATGAACAGGGGAGTGAGCATATGAAGGCACTTCTTGATGCCCTGGAAATACCGACAGCTATACTTTTTGCCAATGATCTGAATGCACTTTCAGGATGTGCCGTCATCAAAGATATGGGATTGAGTATACCTGATGACATGAGTGTTGTAGGATTTGACGATATCTTTCTGTCAACCATGTCATCACCTTCACTCACCACTGTTAGAGTTTATAAGGAGGAGATGGGATCTATCGCTGTCCGTAATATCCTGAAAAGTTTGAAGGATGGGATAGTTGATTCAAGTACGACGATTGTGCCAGTGAAATTGATCGAACGAGGATCTGTAAGTACTCTGACTCCGTCTTGAGTCGGTTTTTCCACGATTTAACCTTACACGGACTAAGATAAATCTGAATTCCACCCTCACTGAAATGCCTCCGCATACCCCCACACATATATAGTAGGGGAGCAGGCTTTTTGCGACACATCCATTACCCATATCGTTCATTAATGTGGTACTCAACGAGGTTCGGGTAACCCTATTTTTGGTAATCACTGCCCAGCTTATCCAGATTGAATTGAAATAAATATTGGTGATGGACAGATCGTGTATATATTTGGTTTCCCCGCTCCATTTCAGGCAAGCTGGTGCTTGTCATCTCCTGGATATCTAGACCATACCAGGGTCACTGACTTCTAAAAATCTCGGAATAATTCACATAACCCGGCTATATTCATTAATATAAATCTCTGCTTGTTGCTTGAGGTATCCCAGTCTAAATTTGCCTCGCTAACCCAACCATAAATCCATAGAAAATAAATCTATATCATCATGGGATGGTGTCTGATATCCCTATAGAAATTTAATCCGGATATTCACATCCGTTGAATCAAAGTGTACAAGAATGCGAAGAAATTATTGTGATTGGAGGTTGGTAATTGTCTAAAATACCATTGGATATGCAAGAGCGGAGCAGGCAAAAATTTAGGGCACGTGATCAAAAGTCGAAGTCTAGAAAATCGTTGATGGTGCGTTATCGTGAAAAGATAAGAAGTCGTCATTACAGTCCTCGTACTGAGACCACATATAGTCGGTGGGTGGTTCGGTTTATTCAGTTTCATGGGATGCGTCACCCTGAGGATATGGCGGAGCGGGAGATCAATAAATATCTATCTTTCCTTGCAATCAAGGGGAAGGTGAGTGCTTCTACTCAGAATCAGGCTTTGGCAGCATTACTGTTCTTATACCGACATGTTTTGGGTCGTGAGGTAGGGGATTTGGGGGATTTAATTCGGGCTCGTACTCCAGAGAGAATCCCTGTGGTGATGACTAAAAATGAGGTCAAGATCATTCTACGCTATATGCGTGGACGTGACAAGTTGATGGCACTCATGATATATGGATGTGGATTTCGTTTGAATGAATGCCTGAATTTGCGTGTGAGCGATATTGATTTTGAGCGTCATGAGATCATTGTCAGAAATGGAAAGGGAGCCAAGGATAGGTCGGTGATGCTTCCCGGATCGCTTAAAATTAAACTTGAGGAACATCTGGCGGAGATAAAACGGATATACCTGAGTGATCTGGATGAAGGTTATGGTGAGGTACCATTGCCGGGTGCATTGGATCGTAAATTTCCAGGTGCTTCTCGGGAGTGGCGTTGGCAGTGGGTTTTCCCTCAGGCGAATCGCTGGCGTGATAATGAGACGGGGAAGCAGGGCAGGCACCATGTTGATGCCACATTGTTGCAGCGGGCTATTCGTCGTGCGTTGGATAAAAGTGGGTTGACCAAGCGTATCAGTTGTCATACTTTCAGGCATTCATTTGCCACACATTTATTAGAGGGGGGATATGATATACGCACGGTTCAGGTGTTATTGGGTCACAAGGATTTGAAGACGACGATGATATACACTCATGTCTTGAATCGTGGTCCGGGTGGTGTTCGGAGTCCGTTGGATGAATTGTGAGTGCGGTTGGGCGTTGGGAGTTAGGAGTTAGGAGTTAGGAGTTTGGAGATCGAGGGAGAGGGTAGATATTGAAAGTTGAAAGTTGAAAGTTGAAAGTTAAAGATTGAAGATTGGTTGGGTGGTCTATTGGGGATGAAGTGGTCGTTATGGGGAGTGAAGTAGGTGAGGTTGAAGTTGAAGTTGAACGATATTGGTTGAGGGGCTTGGGGTTTTATGCGGAACCGGATAAAAAATGTCTATGATTTTCACAAGTCTTAGTTGTCAGAGATCCTGTCCCTATCTCAAAATCAATAGCGAGATTATTCGGAACCTCTCAACCAAAACTATAGTTCTAAACAGAACTGTCTAATAGATGTTAGCCTGTGCTTGAAATCAGGAGGAGATTGCCCGAGCGAGTTGCTTTTTTGAAGCTCCAAGAGCGAGAAGAGATTTAATGATCAGATCTAGTGAAACAGTAGGGTCACCAGTTTCAATCTTTGCCACTCGAGATTGGCTTGAATGTATAAGCTTTGCGAGCTCAATCTGGGTGAGATTTTGCTCAGCTCTCAATTTGCGAAGATTCGCACTGAGGTTAAGCTTTAGGTCAATGTATGCTGTTTCCTCTGGAGTGAGGTCAAGAAAATCTCCAGCAGAGCCAATCTTCCAACCCTTGCTCTCCAACCTTTTTAGTTTTTCTTTACGCATTGTCATAGTCCTTTATTCGTTTCTTGCAGACATCAATCACCTTTTTAGAGGTCTGTTGAGTCTTTTTACTGAACACTTCAAGAATGATGATAGCATCCTCATCAATTCTGTAGATCAAGCGCCAGGTGGCTGTCTCGTCATTGATCCTCAATTCATGACATCTAGCACCAATACTTGGCATTGGCCTAGATTGAGGCAAGCTGAGGTTTTCACCAGCTTGAATCAATCTCAACAAATAACCAGCTTCAATTCGAGCAGCAGAGGAGAATGGAGGAGTCTTGACTTCCCCGTGTAACCAGACGAGAGGTTTATCGCTCATGTTCATCAAGACAAAGATATGTCAGATATGACATATAGCAACCAAAATATGCCAGGCTAACAAAGGCTTCAAGCTGACTCGCATGCAGGGGAGATGGAATACAAAAAAGATGTGGTCGGATATACGGAAATTACAAAGCGATGCTTTCTCAGGAAGCAGCTTAAGCCTAAAGCGTTATACTCAGACTACCATCTCTTTGAGCTTATTAAAGATTTGATGTTTAAGGTTCCCATCACAAGAAGATTTGTGATCAAATAAAGATTGGTGATTTTGTTCTTTAAAAGCGAGATTAGGAGAAATTCAGCTCATTTGCTGCTCACTATCGCCTCCGCAAGCTACGGACGGCTCGCAGCAAAATCAGAGATCGGTGAGTGACTCATAGCATGGGTTACAAAAGTCTCTCATAGCATAGGTTACACATTTCTCTTTGTCAAGTATCCGAAGGCGTCGCTCATTCTGCGTTTTTTGACATCTAAAAATCCGATCCTTTTCCAGGAAAAGTAGACAGCCCAAGTATTGTCGTCGACTTCTTCTAAGCCGATATATTCTTCAGCAAGTGCGGAACACATTCCAACCCACTGAGACTTCCACCTGATACAATTGTTTCGGCTGACATAGCGTACCTCAAAATGATCAGGATATTCAGGTTTAGGCAGTTTTGTAGGCATTGATCTTTCTGACGGACGGTAGAGTTCCATGGGAGTACATCCCTGTAATGTCTCATGTGGTCGTTCCTCATTATACTCTGTTCTCCAGATGTTAAATCTTCTCTGTTGAGCATTCAAAGCTGCAGAAGGAGGGATGGTACATTCCTTCTTGAGTGTCTTGTGCATTCGCTCGTGTATCCCATTTTGATCGGGTCTTCCAGGTTCTATGAGAATGGGCTCTATTCCCAATTTAATCCAGAGAACAGAGAGTTTTGAGAGTCTAGCAAGACCCACAGTGGCGAAAGGAACACCATTATCAGTTTTGATGGCTCGAGGCAGTCCGTATTCTTTGAAAAGTCGCATAAACCTAGGTATAGAGCCATCGTAGCCAGTACTATTGAGTCCTTTAAGTTCCAGTAAATACCTGGAATACTCGTCCATAACTGTGAGAGGGTAGCAGTAATTACCATTGAGAAGCTTGAACTCTCCTTTGAAGTCAGCTGTCCATATGTGATTCGGGTATTTTGGATTGGTGAAGGGTTTACCTGGGTGCCCAGGCTTATATCTTCTCTTCTTCTTCTCAGTCAATCCAGCATCCTTCATGTATCGATAAAGTGTGGACTCGCAGGGAAGCTGAAGTTGGGGTGCCCACTTATCAGCATACATCTTGATCTTGCGTGCTCCCCAGTAGGGATGCTTCTTCCTGATGTTAATCACATAAGTGATCGCGGCGGGATCCACCTTGTTCCGGATGTTGTGGGCAGCACGAGATTTATCGTGCAAACCGTTGAGCCCGTCAGAGTAGAATCTGCTGAGCCATTTATAACCTGTTTTCCTACTGATCTCGAATAAATTACAGAGTTCAGTAAAAGTATGGTCATGTGATAAGGCGAATGAAATGAACTGTTGTCTTAAATCCACAATATTGCTCTCCTTCCATGGCATAGGGACCTCCTTTTGGATACCCTATCATGTTAAAAGTGTTACCCCTGCGCTGAGAGAAAAGTGTTACCTATGCGCTGACCTAGTACCTTGTTACCTTCCAACAAGAGCTTAGAGCGGACGATGGGTAAAGGGGGTATCTTACTTTGCACAAAATATTTATTAAGAAGGTGAGTTTCGTTGGGATGCTGATATCCCTGCGCAGCTCAAGCTCAAAACGTTATGTACATCTAGACTGATGGA
>JAERTJ010000044.1 GCA_016844945.1 Fidelibacterota bacterium
TTTTGGATATTATGCGCTTGGTGATGGAATCTCAGCCATTCTCACAAGGAATCCTGGCCAAATCAACCCGGTTTATATCAAAAAACACCGGTATCGACAATTAGACCTCAATTTTAACTGATATAACGGGGGAACTTCTATTAACTCAAGGCTTGTTCACTTTTATCAGATAGTTAACTTGAACTCATCAAATATAACTATTGGTCACTTAAACATTGACGATTCGGGGTGCCCATAAATCAAAGGTGGGTGAAGTATTCTAAAGAGAAGTTACAATTGGGGTATCATCGGAACGGGTATGATTTCGAATCTGTTTGCAGAGGGACTCACATCACTTGACAGGGCTCAGGTGTTTGCCGTGGGGTCAAGATCTCAAAAGACGGCAGATGAATTTGCCCAAAAATGGCGAGTTGAAAAGGCTTACCCATCTTATCAAGCACTCTATGCAGACCCAGATGTTGATGTAATTTATATCGGGACGCCCCACAACTTCCATTTCGAAAATGTGAGGGATGCACTCAATGCAGGCAAGCATGTCTTATGTGAAAAACCACTTACACTCAATGCTCGAGAGGCAAGGGAACTGGTAGAACTTGCACGGAGCAATAAGCTGTTCTTTATGGATGCTATGTGGAACCGGTTCCAGCCCTGGTATGTGGTAGCCAGAAAACTTATTGCTGAAGGCCGACTAGGTGAGCTTTACCATTTCAAGGCGGATCTTTCATTTCGGTTCGAAGTTGGTCCCGAGCACCGCATTTTTAACCCAAAGCTTGGTGGCGGGGCTCTACTCGATCTGGGAGTCTATCCTCTTGCGCTGGCATCACTGTTTTTTGGCAAACCTGACCGTGTTACCAGTTCTACCCATCTCCATGAAACCGGTGTAGATGATCAAGTAGCCATATTGCTGGATTATGCCAATGGAGCCACTGCTGAACTGGGGTGCTCCAGTCGCTTCCGATCAAAAAACAACGCTACCTTACATGGGTCAGGCGGATTTCTCGAAATTCATGGTATGATTATTCGTCCAGAAAAACTTACCCTGTATGAAACAGGAAAGAACCCTGAAGTATTTGAAACTCCGTACGAGTCAAATGGGTATCAGTATGAAGCTGAAGCAGTTATGGATATGCTCGGCGAAGGTAAACTTGAGCATCCCTTAATGCCTCTGGATGAGACCCTCCAAATCATGGAAACCATGGATACGATTCGTGCAGAAGCAGGTATCATATATCCTGGAGAGAAATAAATAAGATTTAGACTTAAGATCGGGGGCGACATGGAAACGAAGAAGTTATGGAAGCAATTCATTCGTCGGATTTCCTTGATAATCACCCTATTCAGCTTGGGGATGATTATTGGGTTGTTTTTTAAGAACATTCAACTTCTTAATAAGGAGATTGAATCCAGAGCAAAATCACATTTCAGAAATATTGTTCTCACCAGGAGATGGAATGCAAACTATCATGGTGTCTATGTAAAGAAGGCAGAAGATGTATTATCCAATCCATATCTTGAAAATCCAGATGTAGTTACCGAAGATGGTACTGTTTTAACCCTAAAGAATCCTGCTTTAATGACGCGTGAAATCTCAGAACTGGCTCAACTGGACAGCCTGTACTCCTTTCATATCACCAGCTTGAATCCATTGAATCCCAATAATAGCCCCAATAGATTTGAAAGGTTGGCTTTGGAATCCTTTGAGAAAGGTGATCGGGATGCCCATGAGAAAATCAACCGGGACAATCGGACTTACTTCCGCTATATGGCACCCCTTAAAGTGGAACAGAGTTGTTTGGAATGTCATGCTAGACAGGGCTACAAACTGGGGGACGTTCGGGGTGGAATCAGTGTAGAAATTGATATCACCGAGGTCGAAAAGTCATTAAGGCTGAATAGTGTTCTAATTCTGGTTCTCAGTGCCATCTCACTCCTGCTACTCCTTTTTCTGACTTACACTTTTGTGCGACAATTGATGAGAAGTATTGAGAAAAGCCAGGAAGAAATGAAGAAGCTGGCTGTAACCGATGAATTGACAACACTCTATAACAGACGGTATTTCTTTGATAAACTTAGCCAGGAGTTTTCCAGGTCTAAGCGACATCAACGCAGTATGGCCTGCATAATGATGGACATAGATTATTTCAAGAAGTTTAATGATACCTACGGTCATCAGGTAGGTGATCTGGTATTGCAGTCAGTCGCCAGGGTGCTAAAGACACAGGCGAGAGAGACTGATACCGTTGCCCGTTATGGGGGTGAAGAGTTTACAGTCTTACTTCCTGAAACGCATACCGAGGGTGCGCAGATATTTGCTGAGAAAATTAGAGCTGCAATTGAAGCCGAAATTGTTACGACTCCTGATAATCAACAATTGAATGTGACCATGAGTCTGGGCGTTCGTGCCATGAAGTATGAGGAGCTCATGGAAATAAATGATGCTGCCATCCTTGTGAAACAGGCTGATCAAGCCTTATACAATGCCAAGGAGCAGGGAAGAAATCAAGTTCAGGTGTTTCAAAGGTGATGATGGAATCCGGGTTATAAGAAACCTAGAAAGGTATAAATAGGGAGATCAATCATGGATAAATCGATGGGTTTAATTTTCCTGGTTTGCCTTGGATGTATTTTTAGCTGCCAGGTTGGTACTGATAACGACTACCCACAAATTGATTCTATTTATGCTGTGCCTGATACCCTTGAAATGTTTCACAATACAACTTTGTATTGTGTAGCGTCTGACATGAACGGGGATGAATTGACTTATATCTGGGATAATAAACATCATGGTTTGATCACTGGTAGCGGTGCACAGGTAACATTTACACCTGAATCTTATCCTGGGACTTTTAACCTGGATTGTTGGGTCCTGGATGGAAACGGTGGAGCTGCTCGAGATGTAGTCACAATTACTGTCGCTGAACCGGGACTCCCGATCGGCGCAGTAGCCTATTATGCTCTTGATGCGAATTGTAATGATGAGAGTGGAAACGGTAACCATGGAGCCGGGTTCGCTCTTTCTTCCCAATATTCCCGATCAGGAATGTTCCGTAAAGCATACAGTTTTGATGGTCAAGCCAGTTACATCAATGTCCCCGATGACCATACGCTGGATATTACCGGGGCAATAAGCATCTCCCTATGGGTGAAGCCTGACTATAACCCCGTTGATGCTGTTGGTAGTATTTTAATAAAACAACACGCTGCAGGTCATACTGCTCCCTATGCGAAATATGGGTTGTTCATTTTTCCGGATTATGGAAATTGGCAGTTTAGAATAGGGAACCAACAAATTTTCTTTGGACCAGTAGTTACCAATACCTGGCAACATATCGTTGTGACATTTGATGCTTCAACACAAGAAGCAAAGTGTTGGATTGGGGGGCAGATCAAAGCTGAGGCATCAAACTGGGGTGAAGATATTGCCACCAGCGGATACCCGTTAAAAATAGGCACGAATGCTGCGCTATCTGAATACTTCAAAGGCAGCCTCGATGATATTCGTATATTTGACTATGTATTGACTGAATATCAAATCAGCGCCTTACAATATGAAACGGATTAAGTAGCTTATCATTTTATAAGTAGGTTTGGTTCCCTTAATCTGGGATTCGACATATTCACATCTTGTTCATTCTGTTCATGATGTTTATTTTGCATTTTACAGATGTTTAACCTGAATGTTCTGTTCAGAGAACTATCAGAGGTTATGATGGGGATGAAATCAACAAGCAAATCTGTTGTCATTGGTGGACATAGAATTGTCTATGATCATTATGAAGCCAATGGACCCACACTAATTCTAGTGCATGGGATAACTACCTACCGATTTATCTGGCGTACCCTGGTTCCCTTGTTCCCTGCAGGATTCAATATAATGGCTATTGATTTGCTGGGGTGTGGTGATTCTGACAAACCTTTGGATGAATCATATTCCATCAAGGCACATGCCACCAGACTCTTTGATTTTGTGGAAGAATTGGGTATAAAAAAGTTCCACCTCATTGGACATGATGTTGGAGGTGGGGTTTCTCAAATATTCGCAGTCAATCATCCGGAGCGGTTGTTGAGTTTAAGTCTGATCAATAGTGTGGCCTATGATTTTTGGCCGGTTCAACCCATTATTACCATGAGAACTCCAATTGTACGACAGTTAGCTATGGCAACTTTGGACTTGGGAATGTTAAGGGTAATTGTCAATCGAGGACTCCATAATAAAGAAAAGCTGACTAAGGAGTTAATGGATCATTTCTGGTATCCCATGAAAACCGAAATTGGAAGGAAAGCCTTTCTCCATTTTGCAAAGTGTCTTGACAATCAGAACCTTATGGATATTGAATCTGATTTACGTGTACTAAAGGTTCCTACACTTATCATCAGGGGCGCCGAAGATTTGTATTTGAGTGAAAAAATATCCAGAAGGTTGCACGAAGAAATTACCGGGAGTGACTTACATATTTTGGAGGGGGGTAGTCACTTTATCCAGGAAGACATTCCTGAAATGGTTGCCCAAATTATAAATGAGAAATTCTTAAGCTGATATGCCCATTGATAAACGCAATGATGAACGAGATCTGCTGGCAGATATAAAGGTTCTTGAACAGGAAAATTCGATGCTTCAGGAAAGGGCAGAGGAAATCACCCTGCTTCTTTCAGTGGGCGATATACTCTTTTCATCAGAGGATGTGGATGCCATCATGCAGGATGTTCTGGAAAGAGTCTCAATATTTCTAGATATCCCGCTATGCATATTTGGTGTGGTTGAGAATCAGAACCTTAGAGTAAAAAATGTTTATGCTGTTTTTTCTGAGGAATCTCCAGACAAGAATTGTATCAAACTGTCAGATGAAATTCTAGCCTTTCATGACAAAACACCTTCAGTTTACAGATATGATAAACATTCGGCAGATGGAGTGGAATTTAAGCTTGGAGAAACTGATTTTACCCCAGGGACGGTGGGTGTTTTCCCGGCGAGTACTGAGGATGACAAAAATATAGTATTCGTCTTCGTTGATGATTCAGATAAAAGTGATGGTATGGAGATGCATCGCAGGATTCTGAGAGCTCTCATTTATAAAATAACATCACGATTGGATAACCTCAGCTTGAGCCGTCGTCTGGAAGGCTTGAATGCGGAACTTGAGGATCGAGTAGCACGCAGAACCATTGAATTTCAGGAAAGTGAAGAACGATTCAGAATGGTGATGCATCAATCTCCCCAGGTTGTTGAGTTATATGATTCAAATGGTTTGCAGATTGATGTGAATGAAGCCTATGAAAAGATGTGGGGATTCGAGGCTTCAACCACAGTGAATAAATTTAATCTATTCACGAGTGAGGAAGTAAAAAACACAGGACTCATAAATTATATCAATCAGGCTTATGCTGGAGAAACCGTTACGCTTCCTGAATATACGTTTGATCCGTCTGGTGCAACTGAAGCAGATGGGAAGGGGCGAACACGCTGGTTAAGCACAAAAATATACCCATTGAAGGATCTAGATGGAGAGGTAACCAGCATTGTGATCACTCATGAGGATATCACAGCCACACGTGCAGCCAAAGATATGCTCGTTGAGAGTGAAGCGAGATATAGAGGACTATTTGAATCAAGTATAGATGGCATCTGCACTCTGGATGCAGAGAGTAATTATATTGATGTCAACCCAGCAGCTCAAAAACTCCTGGGCTACTCCAGAGAGCAATTACTTCAGATGAGTGTGAAAGATGTTGTTGTTGCCGAGGATGAGGACAAATCAGCATATTTCTTAAACAAGCTCAAAACTGACGGTTTCTATCAGGGTTATGAAGGTCGGGTTATGAGGAGTTCTGGTGAAATACGTTATGTTGAAGTGAGCTCAATAGCCATTTATGAGGGTGACAATATTGTAGGCTCCCATGATATTTTGAGGGATGTGACAGACCGTGTTGTCGCAGAGAAGAAGATTGCTGCAAATCTTTCTGAAAAAGAGGTCCTGCTCCAGGAAATACAGCACAGGACTAAAAACAATATGATGGTGATCATTGCACTGTTAAATATGCAGGCTCGAGAATCAGGAAGCTCCAGACTTGATAAGGCCTTTCAGGTAACCCAGGATCGCATCTATGCCATGTCACTGGTCTATGACCAACTCCACAAGAGCGACGATTTTGCTGCCATTGACTTAAGGCATTACATAACAATATTATCAAACAAATTGCATACTTCTCTGGTACCAGATCCCAGTCGAATCAAATTTGAAGTTATTAGCGAAAGTATCCCCATATCACTCACGCAGGCTGTCCCAGTGGGGATTGTTTTAAATGAAGTCGTCACAAATTCGCTCCAGCATGCTTTTCCTGACCAGCGTCAGGGTCTTATAAAAGTGATGGCTAAATTGCTTGATGCCCGTACTCTGGAGTTGACAATCCAGGATGATGGAATCGGAGTTCCAGAAGAGTTGGTTGATAAATCCCAGGAGTCTCTTGGGCTGCGCCTGGTGAAAATGCTGGTGAATGATCAGTTGGCAGGCGAGCATATCATTGTGATTGAGCAGGGGATGAAACACACGATTAAGTTCAGTCTTTCTGAAGTTTGAAATCGATAGGAGTCAGAGAATGAGGGTAGATAGTTGACAATAGTAAACTATTGAGGTATAGAAGGATAGCCCGGAAGTGCTTATGAGAAGCTTGAATCCAAATCTGCCAAACTTTGACAACCCACTTGCATATCCAATTCGGACTCGTATATTAAGCTCGAACATTTATTTTTTAGTTGATTTACGCACTGTATTACAAACGCATGTACTGTGCTTTAGCCTTTGTGATGGCACCGTATTTGCGACATAAATAGGTCGTTCAGCGGTTAAAGTTTGATTTTGTTTTGCTTTTTTACAATTAAGAAATACGATTGTACCCGAGAGAGTAAAAGCTAAGATGTTAGCATTATGTGGATTTGCGGGTTTTTTTATTGGATAATAGTTGCTATTAATGACTATTATCATCATCAAAAGTCTTCTTGCATGTAAGAAAATGTTGGAGTGCTTTCTCGAAGTTTAGAAATACGAAACAAACAATAAGAAGTTAACATGGAGGAAAAAAATGAGTAGAAGAATCAGTTGGGTAGCCATTTTGATGATGGCCCTTATGGTTTTATTTACGGTTAGTTGCGAAGGCCCCGCCGGAGTTGATGGTGTGGATGGCGTGGATGGCGCTGATGGCATGGATGGTGCTGACGGTGCAGTTGGTCCAGCCGGTGCTGATGGTACTGATGGTACAGATGGTGTTGATGGAAACATGTCTTGCTTGACTTGTCACACTCAAGCAAATATGGACATGATCAAGGGTGAGTTTGCTGTTTCAGGTCACGCAGCAGCAGGCGCACTCGGTTACGCAGGCGGCCGCGGTAGTTGCTCCCGTTGTCACTCAGCTGAAGGATTCGCTGGTTATCTCCTGGGTTACCCAGGTGAAGACCTGACACAGAAATCTGCGCTGTCCTGTGAATCTTGTCATGGAAACCATGAGAGTCTTGAAGATGGAATTTCAGCTCCAATGGCTACAATGGCTGCAATCAACCTGATTGTGGACGAAACAACATCAGCTGATTTTGGGAATGCATCAAATCTTTGTGCCAATTGCCATAACTCCAGAAGAAACGGTGACTATTATACGTCAGTCGACTCTTTGGATCTTGATGGTGATGGCGTGAATGATTTTGAAATTCATGCAGACTCTGTCTGGATCAGTAGCACACATGCTGGCCCCCACTATAGTGCTCAAGTCAATACTATCATTGGATTAGGTGGCTACGGTGCAACTGCTACTACTGCACATGAGTCAGTTGGTTGTGTAAGTTGCCATATGGGCGATGCAACTCTTACCCAGGGTGGACACACCTTTGATCCAAATTTAGCTAACTGTACAGTGGCATGTCACTCTGCTGTTGCAGCTGACTTTGCTAATTGGGTAAGTGGAAAACAGGATGCTGTTAGTGCTCGAATGGCTGCTATCGGAGATGCATTGGTTGCTGCTGGTGCTATGACAACAGATGGTGCTGGACACTATAGTCCTGCTAGAGCCATGGTGCATATAGACGTATTTGAGGCTTTCTGGAACTATCGTGTCATGTATCAAGATCACAGCTTTAGTGTACATAACCCTGGTTATTACACTAGCATGCTAGCTACAGCTGAGGCTAAACTCGGTCTGTAAACAATAGCTATATAGCTTTACAAAAAGAGGCTGTCCTAACCGACAGCCTCTTTTTTTTGTACCTACCCGGACACTAATCCAGCCTAACAACCAGTTTTCAAGCGAGAGTAACGAGATCAAACTGGTTTCGTGTCCCTCGGGTGAAGCAACACCGGTTTGGCTGCGCTGAAAAGAGGTGTTCGTCTTAAATCGTTAACCTTTGTTCGATATGCAAGATGGATAGAGGTGGTGTTCGGAGGTTTCGATAAACTCAACAACCAGGTGTTAAAAAACAGCTGGAGACATGAAATCTGACTCCAGCTGTATGTTACAAAAAACGAAGCTAGTGTGACTAGGTGAAGATAATGGATGCTCCTGCAGAGCGCTCGTAAAACTCACCGACAGTGAGTACTGATGATACTTCATCACAGAGATCATCCTGTGTGAGTTTAAACATATCCATAGCCAGTTTGCAGGCGAAGACTTCACCACCGGCATCAGTAAACATTTCCAGGAATTCTGGAACCGTAGGAATGTCAAGGTTCTCCATCTCATTCTTCATCATCCAGGTGGCAAAACTGGAGACACCTGGAATGGCACCCATAAGTGTAGGAAAAGGCATGGTGATCGGCATCTTGAGCATGGGCATCGCCATGTTCATCGCAGGATTACCCACAGTTGCAACTTTTAATGAATTCTGAGTCTTTTTTATTAATGCACCTAATCCAAAAAATGTGAAGAAGATAGATGCCTCCATCCCTTCCATGCGAGCACCATTGCCCATGACCAGGGCTGGATAAACATCTACCAATGATCCTTTGGAGACAATCAGTGAAACTTTTTTGATTGGTTCTGGTTGTTCACTCATTTTCTGCTCCTTTAGATACAGCCCTGGGGTTTTCCAAGACCGGCGATTTTGGCAGCTTTTTTGGCAGGACCACCAGGAAACAAGGCGTAAAGCTCCTTAGTGGGAACGACATTCAGCTTATTCATTTTTCGAATGGATGGCGCTGTACCATTGGTCTCAAATTCCTTCCGCATAAAATCAAGCACCTCAACATGACGATCAGTCAGTGGATCGATGCCCTCTTCCATGGCAATGGCTCTGGCAATATCCAGGTTCCAGACCGTATGATCTGCCAGGAATCCTTCACCATCGACTTCTACACTGGTACCGGCAATTTCTTTAGTTGACATAATATTCTCCTTGGTTAATTCTGATTTTCGGTGTTAGATATATTTTTCATAAACGCGATAATGAAGCCAAGCCCACGCTTCATCTCAGGCGTATTCAATTCTTTCATGGCTTTCCAGATGGAAACTTCCTGCACATCATCTACATTCATTTTGTCAAAGACTACAACCGCATTCTTAATTGCTCGCATCATCTCGGGTTGGGTGATTGATTTGACGGTCTCAAGTATGGGTACAATGTTGTCTGCAAGCAGTTTCACATCTTCACCTGAGAAGTGTTCAACAATATTGTCACTTATTTGTCGAATTTCCCGGGCAAATTCAAAATACTTTGCTCGATCAAATTCATCTAGCTTTTCTAAGGTATCGCTAAACAACTCTTTCCCAATGGGAACAAAATCATCAAAGAAATCGAGTGCACTTTCAAGCTTTCCAATCACATCGGTAATGTTGTTGGTGTTTCTAAGGATCAGTTTGACCAGGTGCAGAAAATCACCCGTTTTTACAAAGGGTGCGATGTCCTCAAATTCTTCAATGGCACCTGAGAAAAGATCTTTAGCCACGCGAGTAAGGTCCTCCTTCAGATCTTCCATCTCCTGGCGCTGCTGTCGAACCAGAGCAAGTTCTGCGGTTATCCCGTCTAGACTGGCTTGAATTTCAGCGAGTTGACCGGAAATATCACTGCCACTCATGTCAGGCTCGCTTTCCAGCCATAAGCATTTCAGATTCAATGGGTAATTCCGCACCCTTTAACAACAGGTTCCAGTACATCCAGCGGAACATCATCTTGCCATAATGATTCATGCGGGTTTCCTCCAATAAGGAGAAAGGACCCACGCCTGGCAGTGGAAATTTCCCGGGTAACGGTTCAGTGTCATAGTTGAAATCAATGAGGATGCCTTTACCAAAACCTGATTCGATGTAACAATTCGCATGACCATCAAACTTGCCCTTAAGAGGACGACCATCGATATAGCTCTGTAAGTTGTCAGTTAAGATATCTGCCTGGAAATGGGCGACTGAACCAGCTTTTGAACTGGGTAAATTCGTCGCATCACCTATGACAAAGATATTCTCATGGGCATCGGATTGGAGGGTGAATTTATCGGTGGGGATAAAGTTGAGTTCATCGCCTAAACCGGAGCGTCCAATGAGCTCATCCCCCATGTTGGTAGGGATAGTCACAAGTAGGTCATAATCGATACTGGTCTCATCCCAGGATACTAACTTGTTACTTTCCCAGTCCACGCGACCCGTGTTAAAATCAGGTGTCAAACTGATCCCTTTTTTATTGAGGAAATCTCCAAAAACTTTGGAAGCCTTAGGTTTGGTAAATGCACCTGGTAGTGGAGTGACAAACTGGATATCAACTTTATCTCTGATACCTTGCTCAGTAAACCACCAATCAGCTAAAAACACAAACTCTAGTGGGGCAACGGGGCATTTGATGGGCATTTCAACAATGTTGAGAACCATTTTCCCACCTTCCCAATATTTTAAAAATTGTCTGAGAGCAGTGGCACCTTCAACGGTGTAAAAATCAAATACATTCCTATGCCAGCCGCCATCCTGCATACCTTCTGTCTCGGCAGGATTGATTTTTGTACCAGTTGCGACAATGAGAATATCATAGGGCAATACTTTGCCGCCTTCAAGTAGCACTTGATTTTTCTCGGCTTCAATAAGATCAATTCTGGAAAAAATGACATCGACACCAGGAGGAAAGAAATCTCGTTTGGGCTTTACAACATCTCGTCGATTGTAGATGCCAAATGGAATGAAAAGAAAGCCAGGTTGGTAGTAGTGTGTTTCGTATTGGTCAACAATGGTGATATTCCATTCTTCTTTATCAAGAACAGCTTCCATTTTGTTTAACATCATGGTCCCGGCTGTCCCAGCCCCAAGAATGAGAAGGTTTTTCATTCTATTCACTCCACTTTATTTGATTAGAATTAACAATGTAAAATAATGATAATAAACGATATAGACAAGTCGATATCATGGTTTGAATTGGATTTTCGCGGTATGTAAAAATCAGTATCATACGATGCTGATAATATTAACAAATGTCATACCAAACAATTGCATAAAGCAAAGATATTGATAATTGAGGTTAAGGTGTGCAGTAGGGATTAAGTCATGTATGTAGACATGATTTTGGCTTGGTATAGTGTTTGAGACATTATAGATGTCTTTCGTGACGGTTCAGTCCTCTAGAAGCAGAGGTGAATTCAAGCGAAAGGAATAGCAAAGCTTGAAATAGCTTCAATCTCACGAACACGCATAGAGGTATTATATCGTTGCGAATAGAGGTAAAAAAAGGGTGAACACCATGAGTAAACGGAACAATTTCAGTCAACACCGGAAAATTATTCCTATCCTACTACTAATAGCAATTTTTATGGGTTGTCAGAAACCAGAAGATAATACTGCGCCAGTAATTTCTGAATTAGTCATATATCCATCACTACCAAAAGCAGGACAAATGGTATCCCTGACAGGTATTGCATCAGATGAACAGGGTGATCGTATCAGCTATAGTTGGGTGGCCAGTGGTGGAACATTCGTTGATTCTCTGGGATCAAACCCTATCATTTGGCAAGCACCCTCAGAACCCGATACGATTACCATCTACCTTCATGCCAGCGACGATGAACTTACGACGACTGCCTCCCAAAGCTTTTATCTTGATTATGGTGTTGGAATTGTTTCTGGTCACATCACTGATTTTTCCACAGGTTTTCTTTTAAATGGAGCTGTGATAAATATAAATGGAGACGAGGTTACAACAGGTCCTGATGGCTACTTCAGATTCACCGATGTGCTTTCCGGTAACAATATTCCCATTAGTGCAACAGCCCAAAATTATGTCACCTACGCAGAATTTATTGATGTGAAAGTAGACGAAAATATTGTGGATATATCCATGACACTCCTCACGGAAGTTGGACGTATCGCAGGTTATGTGTCCGATGTGGTCACCGAGGAAAAATTAGAGGGTGTGATCGTACAGACCGGTGATGTGATCGACACAACCGAAGCTGATGGATATTATGAACTTTATAACGTCCCCATTAGTGCCAATGTACCTGTGAGAGCTGTTTTAGATGGATATGCAATCAATGCAAGTCTGATCAATGTCTCAGCTGGATATAATACTCATAATATTGGTCTTGAACCCAATACAGGAACAGTGTCAGGTAGAATTACAGCCGCAGCTGATGGAGCCCTATTGGAAGGTGTAATTGTAACGGTCAATCAATATGAGGGAATGACCAATGCAGCAGGCTACTATCAAATTGAAGATATTCCTGTAACCAGTAATGCATCATTGTCTGCTGAGTTGGAGGGCTATGTCACATCATATGCCATCATCGATATTGAGGGTGGTGTGAATAATGTTGATCTACAACTGGGTGACAACCCGGGCAGCTTAAGTGGCTGGGTGCGGAACTCATTGGATGGATCTATTCTTGGTAATGTAGCTGTACAGGTCGGGCAAAGTTATTATACCAGCTCTGTAACCGGTGAATATGAGGCATTAGGTCTGGCAACTGGTCCTACACTTGTGACTTGCACAGTATCCGGCTATGCTACCTTTACAGAATTGTTCGATATACAGGAGGGTGACAATCTCCTGGACATCAGCCTGGATCCAAATGTCGGTGAGGTGATGGGTTTTTTGAGGGACTCACTTGCGGAATCCTCGCTGGTAGGAAAAGTCATATCTCTTGGAAATTTAACGACCCTTAGCGAGATCGATGGATCATTTGCCTTCTCAAATGTTCCCCTGGGTCAGCATCTACTCACCTGCATGCTAGAAGATTATGAGGACTACTCATACGTACTGAATGTCGAAGCAGGTTCAACCATTAAGAATATTTTCATGATTCCAACCTCAGGTAATGTCATGGGTATTGTCAGAGACAATGCTACAGGCACCATCATTGAAGGAGCCGAAGTGAGTGTCGATGAGGATTTAAGCTCAAGTAGCAATCAGATACTCACCACAACCACAGATGAAAACGGTTACTATGAATTTTTGTCTGTCTCTCAGGGGACCATCAGAATTAGCTGCGATGCACCCTACTATATTGAGTCTGAATCTGCCATCGAAATCTCTTTTGGAGATAATATTCAGGACATCAATTTAGATCCTGGAGTGGGTTCTATTGTGGGACAAGTGGTCAATGCTGCTGATAATTTTCCCATACCAGGCGTGCTGGTAGAGATCGGCGATTTGACAGATACAACAGACACCGATGGCCTCTACTCATTCTCACATCTTGATCTTACATCAACGCAAGTAACTGTCCGTAAAGCTGGATTTACGGAAATGAGTCAGTTCATTGAAGTAACAGTAGGCGAAAATATTGCCAATTTTGAGCTTGTTGCTGATCATGGTTCACTCAAAGGATATGTAACTGATTCCAGCACCGGGTTAGCTCTGGCCTCCGCTCAGGTAGTTCTGGGTCCAGATACCGCCATTACCGATATGACAGGCTATTATGAGTTTCAGGCTGCACCTGTCGCACAAAGCCTATTGATGGAAGTTATGCTCACAAATTATGGAACCTATTCCGATTGGATTACACTCGATGTAGGTGAAAATACAGCAGATGTGAGTCTGTTATCAACAATCGGGAGCCTGAAAGGTTATGTCACAGATTCTGAGACGAGTGCAGCACTTCCTGATGCACAGGTGATTCTAGGCACTGATACAACGATGACAGATGTTGATGGCTATTACCAGTTTGAAGAAGTAATCATCAATGAAAGTCTGGTTTTAAAGGTTTCATTAGAAGATTATGCGGAGTACTCAGATTGGGTTACGCTGGATGTTGGTGAAAATACATCTGACATCTCATTGGTTACAACACTTGGAAGTTTGAGGGGCTTTGTTACAGATTCCAGGACCACACAAGCTCTCGAATCAGTCACTGTCATCTTAGGAGCAGATACTGTGATGACCGATATGAATGGTTACTATGAATTTGAGGATATTAGAGTTGTAGAGACCCTGTTCCTTCAGATGCTGTTACCAAACCATGATAGTCATACAGAGTGGCTTACCCTTGAAATTGGTGACAACTTCCTGGATGTTTCTCTGGTTGCCCATTTATCGATTCTACATGGATATGTACGAGATTCAATCACAGATGCCTTACTCGATTCAGTCTATGTGGTATTTCAAGCGGATACATTTGTGACACTCACCAATGGTTATTATGAGTTTGATGCTGTCTTACCTGGGACGCAGGATTCACTTATTGTTAATCGTGAGGACTATAATAGAAGTTCACAATGGATAACCCTTGGACCAGGTCATAATGTGCTAAATGTTTATTTAGATGAATCTGATTAAAGGTGTTGATTTAAGATAGTCCCCTCCTTTTAGGGGGCTGAGTAAGAAATGCCCATTCAAAAGGGTAATATGATTCAGAATTTGAAGAAATGCCCAACACATCAAGCTAAGTAATTGGGGCATGTGATCTGATCCATTGGATCTAGGTGACCAAAATGAGGGTGTAATTCGTTTTATATAATGTTTCCACTTTTCTTATGAAAATATCTATGATAATCTTAGTGCGAAATACCGAAATATTCACTTGTGAACCCATACACAAACCCTAATTTTTCTTGTGACTACCCAAACAATCCATAATTCAACCCAGCTCAAATCTGAGCTCCCCAAACTCGGTAGAGTTGTCATCATTGATGACAACGAAAGTGACCTTGAATTGTTGCGGGCAACGCTGCAACAAAACTTTATTCTGGATGCTGCAACTGATGGAGCAAGTGGGTTTGAATTAGCCCTTGAAGTAAAGCCGGACTGCATTGTATCTGATGTCCGTATGCCGGAAATGTCAGGATTTACCCTTCTGAAAAAAATCAGGACCCACCAAGATTTATCGGATATCCCGGTGATCCTTTTGACTGCCCTGGATGAACCTTCTGACAAGGTTCAGGGCTATGATTTAATGGCCGATCTCTATCTAACTAAACCCATTGATATTAATGAGTTGTTGGCAGCAGTGAGAAGCTTGACCCGACTCCATCGGAAAAGAAAGCCTGAGGATGGTGAAATAGCAGAACCCAACCAGGGTATCTCTGGAGATGATCAGTCTTTTCTGAACAGACTCATTACAGTCATCCATTCAAATATTTCCAATCCTGATTTTAAGGTTGAAGACCTGGCAAAGGCAGTTTTTAGCAGCAGACGGCAACTTGAAAGGCGACTCAAAGAGCTGGAACATATCACACCCGCTCAATACATTCGGCAGATTCGTCTTGAAGAGGCCAAAAAGTTAATTGCCATCGGAGCTTACAAAAATATACAGGAGCTGTCACAGAGAGTGGGACTCCGAGATGCAAAACACTTTTCAAAAATATTCAAATCTCAATATGGATATGCCCCCATCCCTAAACCGTAGCTGTCAGAAATGATGGTCCATAGAAATCCATCTTAAACCCCGGGTAACACCGATTATCAAGCACTAATCCCTACAAGCCTACTGGGAATCATTTGATTTGTCGGTATATGCGACAATTATAGTCGACAAAAGCGACAAAAGATGTCACCAATCTTGTTTCAGCACATCTATAATACTATATATGCAGAAGTTAAGAGATGGTTTTCACAAATCATCTCAAAAGCAAGCATGTAGGTGAGGATGAGGATTGGTGTTAAAACGTGGGGAGAAAATCAATTAAATTCAGAGTCAAGGTATGGGTTGTTACTATCATTCTCCTGGGGATGTTTGGTTCTACCTTTGCCCAGGAATCCTGGCCAAGTGATTCTCACTGGACACATCTGATTGATGTAGACTGGAATCCCACTCAGGATCCTGCAGACCAGAGCACTAATTCTGGATATACTGAATTCTGGCTGATGACAACGGCCATGATTCGCATTACCACGCCACCGAAACGAGTCTCTTTTTCCGCTTAAGTTTGCGCTCTACGCCTATTAGGAATGGGAGTCTTCGACCTTTTTCATGGCATGTGATCCTGGATGCAAATGCAGACAATATTCCCGACTGGGACATTGTTGCATCTGGAATCAGTGAGGAATTATTTACTGAATACAATACGGGCACCAGTGAGGATCCCAGTGATGAGCATCCGTCATTTCTAATCTCTGATCCCTTAAACTCAGGATATTTGAGGGTTGTACCAAGCCCTACGACTACGTATCCTGATTTTGTTTATCTGGATTTTCAAATCCCATTTACTGCACTTCAGATCAGTGGATATGACGGGAATATTGATTACAACACAGCCATGTCTATATCCATGGCGACCTCCAACTCAAACAATGTGAGTAATGCAGCAGATTTTGTAGGAAACACAGCCACTGTATCAGCCGCATTGTCGAATTCAGCAACTCTCGGGGCAGATGGATTTGGATTTCTCTATGATACCCGTGATGCAAACCCCTACTCTACAGATGGTACTTGGTCAAGTGGAGAGACGGTTCTCTTAAGTGGCTACGGCTGGCCAAGCTCTACAAGTAGCTTCTATAATGGAGGACAACTGAATGTCCGAATCCATGATAGTAGCCAGACGCAAATGTGGTCTGGTAATGTAGCCATTGACGCCAGTGGGGTTGCAAGCAATGCTGCAACATGGACCATTCCAGGTGGAACGGATGGAGGAACCTATCATATCAATGTTGAAACACCCAATGAACCCGGCGTGTGGAAAGAATTTGATTCATTCACCATCCCAACCAGTGCTTCCCCTCCAACCATCACATCGACTACGATAGCTTCCAACAATGCAACTATCGATGTGACCTGGTCAGAGGCAGTATTTAATACCACCGGTGGGAGCGGTGCATTGGAAGCCAGTGACTTCATCCTATCTATCAATGGCGGATCAGCAACGCTGGGTAGCACGACTCCCTCCAGTATTAGTGTCTCTGGTAATGTTTATACGCTGGGGCTTTCTCTGTCC
>JAERTJ010000045.1 GCA_016844945.1 Fidelibacterota bacterium
GTCGTCATTTAACTCAACTTGCCGCGACGTAAAATAAGGAGCTAAACCGGGGACAGATGACGCTGCTCGGCGTCATTTTTTGTTTCTGGCAAGATTGATAACAGAAACAGTGGCGATTTGCGAGGATTGCAACCACGTTAAACATGTGCTAAACCCTTATCCTCACAGATCTCCGTAACTACGGAGGAAAAATGCCTCACAAGACATGGAAACACAGATGTAAAGCATCAGAAAACCAGTCTATCACCTTAGGAGTTCAGGTATGTCCTGAATGTAATGAAGTAGGAGAGTATGATGGGTTGGGATTAACAGGAATAGAAGCTCAAGGCAACTTCAATAGGCTTACCGGTCTACCCTCAATCGGTCCTCACAGACAAACTCTACCACATTTTTATGAGCTGTGTCCAGTTTGCTCGGGGAGGTCGATCATTGAGATACGTAATACGGGTACATGGGTTAGCTGCAGAAGCTGTGGCGGTACAGGTAGAATTATCACAGTTTGTGAAAAACGATTTCTTGAGATTCAGAAAAAAGCCTGGAGCGTGATTGATGGCTGGCGACTTGAAGGAGCCAATGAGACAAAACGTAGAGAAATTGAGTCTCAACAAGCTAATCGAGTTTACAGAAGCGTTTACAGGCGGGATCACTATCGTCCAAAGCCATGTAAGAGGATACGTCGCTACAGGGAGAGATATGAATATCTGATGTCTGCAACCATTGATCCTGAGTGCCCCCCTGAGCTACTTGAGGAATGGGAGAATCTTACACCGCCAAAATCGAATGTTGATTTTACCAGAGGAAGAGGCTCATGAGGCAGCAAACATCGCGGTGGGAATCACGCTACTTGGAGGACGAAGACTACAGGAGTGTCGGTTTCAAACGACTTTCCACCCTAAGTGAACAGATGTACAGGATTACTTCTGTCAAGGTAGATGCTGTGAATCTTGACCATTTCTTAAACCTAGAGGAGGATCGAATACCACTTCTGATTGGCTCGCAATTTGGGATTTTTCTAAGGCTGAATGGTATTCCTGGGTTCTTTAGTGAGCCTAGAATTGTTGCACTGCTCAGCAAAAGCTTATTGAGTGGCAGTGTCGCTGGTTTGACCATATGCCTGGTACCCGATAGCCTGGGGGTATGGAAGGTCATCAAAGAATTCCCGGAGCGTGGAATGGTTAGTGAGCAGAGTACAATCAAAGAGATAAACATTGGACGAGAATATGGGTGTAGACTGAAATCCGGTAAATCCTTGGTGATAAAATGATGGATCCAAGTGCGAACATAGATGTTGAGATTGTCTATTCTGATGTTTGGGGTAAGAGACGTGATCGGTCTGTAAAACTACCTGAAAAGGCTAAACCTATCCTTGCACTTCAAGTAGTAGAGGCAGGATTTGGATTTGACATCATCCTATTCTTAAACCGCACTGACGAAAGTGATGAGCTCTGGGTTCTTAACCAGGGTGAAGACGGTTTAAGCGACGAATATGCCGGCCTGAAGAGTGGCATGAAGTCCTTAAATAGCTTTAGTATGAGCGAATTTGGTGAGCCATACTGTTGCTTGGCAATTATTCCTCAACCACAAGTGAGAAATGCTTGTTACCATTTGCTTGATCAGTACTACCGTGGGCGTATACCATTCAATTACCCTGGAGAGTTTATTGCTCCAGGGCTTGTAGACAAAGACGCGCATGATCATATAGTTGCTTCAATATAAGTTGAGATAGCATCTAATCGTGAGGAGGCTCAGAAAAAGGACAGTGAAATTATCAAGACAGCCAAGAGATTTGGTCTAAATCCTCAAGCACCTACGTTGTCTCCGGGGATCTGGAGCGCAAGATGTCCAGGTACTCATCACCACCTATATATAAGTTCAAAAACAAATACCTTTGGATGCGGATATTGTCGCCGAAAAGGGGGAGTGGAAGAACTTTGACTCTTCTGCCTTGAAAGAAGAGATATGAAATTTACGGATCACTATTCAGTACTTTGGTGACCCAGGCTCGACTCACGCCCAAGTATCTCGCAAGGTCAGCGCGGGACCATTCTTGCTGTTCCAGGAGACGTGTAAAATGTTCGAACCGGTTCTCTTTTCGGTACTTTTCAAGTCTGCGTCTACCCGAAATTGTTAACCGATGGACATGGGGTTCGCAACGGTTTCTGGAATTTGCTGAAATCGGCACCAAAACGGTCAATTTTCCATCTTTTACAGTAAACTGCTGATCAGGCGTAAGATCCTGATTATTAAGAATACTAAGCATCGATATTGAGACAGGAATCGGGTTCTTATTTTTGCCATCCCTCCGGAGCCAAGCAAAAGAGCCTTCCCTAACGGGGAGGCTCTTTTGCTTTAATGAGGCGAAGAGTTGAATGAACACGGTGCGTTAGCACAGGAGTTCATCCGCAATGAGTTGCCAGTGGCAAGTCATGAAGGAAGGCGAGACCGCTAGGTCGCAGCCAAACCTCTCCTCTCCTTAGACTCACAGGACTGGTCCGACAAATCCAAGGTTTCAATTGCCCAGCTTTTAAGCTAGAGGTTAAAACACCCGGCAATCACAGGCAATAGGCTAACCCTTCCTTTGGATTAAAATCTATTCGCCTGAAGACATGGTCACTTGGCTTTAAAACCAAGGCAATCACTTGATATAGTTGCTAACACACAGCAATTAAACTATCTTTCACGATATCCACGTACGATCTCCATCTGCACAAATTGTGACACTCTCTCACCACTCAACAATTTGGAAAATCCAACTATAGGGGGAATCATGACTCTACGAATATTCTTAGGCTGTGTTGCTGTACTTACACTGTCGCATGCACAGACCGTAACACATGAATTCATTTTCGATGGACTGCTGAGAGACTATGATGTCCATCTTCCACAGGAATATGACTCCGATCTGGCTCTTGTCATTGTTCTACCTGGGTATAGTGAGACGAAGGAATGGTTCCGCCAGTACAGCCTGATCGTAGATCACGCTGACACCAGTGGATACATTCTTGCCATCCCTACGGGGTCGATGGATGGGGAGGGTACACTCTCCTGGAATGTGGGCTTAACATATTGCCCGCTTCGTGGTATGATGCCTACGACTGATGATGTTGGATTTATTAGCGCTATGATTGACTCTATCTATGCACACTATTCCATTGACCTGACCAAGGTGTATTGTACCGGTTTTTCGACCGGGGGTGAGATGGCTATGAGAATTGCAGCTCAGATTGGTCATAGAGTGGCTGCTGTTGGATCGGTTGCAGGAAGCATATACGACTCGTTCAGTAACTGGACGCCAATTAGGCCCATGCCCCTCCTCACAATCAATGGGACATTGGATAACTTCGTTTTCTATTACCACTCAGATAGTACGATTTTTACTCACAGCCCTCAAGAATGGTCCATTCCAAATATGCTTGATTACTGGGTTAGTCACAATGCATGCATACTACCGCCGGATACCATTGATCTCCCGGAGCAAAACACGAACGACAATTGTTCGGTCCAGCTAATGTCATTCAGCGGTGACGACCCACATTCGGATATGATGCACTATAAAGTTGTAGGTGGCGGACATCACTGGCCGGGTGGGACGATGAACTGGAACAATGGCGGTAACATAAACAGGGATATTGATGGAAATGCTACGCATTGGGAGTTTTTTCAGAGCTACCAGAATCCACTTACGGCACTTGCCTTTAGTGATACCGTATGGGCAAAAGAGAAGTTCATTCCTGCAGATGGAGGTGTTTTGACCCTACTAACTCGCGTGAGAAATCCGGAGAACCATCCCCTGCATGTGCAAGGTGTGCTGACCGGGTTTACATCTGGGGATTCGATTTTCATGGATCTTCTGGACAGTGGGACACAGGGTGATGGATTACCAGGTGACGGTATCTTTGGAGGTAATTATACGACAATCGACTTTGAGGAAGGATTTTATTACTCTACCATCCAGACCATAGATGAATTTGAATCACTCACTGTCAGCCACCACAAGCCAGAGATGTTCACCACGGCGGGTCCCATATCCTACTATGGTCATAGCTGCTCTGATACGCTCATTTATCCAGGTGAGGTCATCATGGTCTCTCTCGAAATTCAAAACGAAAGTGATAGTTTTTCGTTTGCAGATGTTGAGGTTCAGTTGACCATAGAGAACCTTCCGATGAACGCAGTTGGTACAGCTTCAAGACCCTATGGTGATATTCCAGCCGGAGGAACTGCTGTGAATAACCTTGATTTCTGGCTGCGGATCGATTCCGACTGCCCGCATGATACAACGCTCGCTGTTGGAATGATCATCAGTACGGAGGGCAAGGAGTTCTGGAAGGATAGTTTTCAAGTATACATTCAGCCTGCTGTCCATGTTTCAGAAAGAAACCAAATCTCGCTAGAATTTGCCATCAAACAGAATTACCCCAACCCCTTCAATCCAAGCACCACCATTAGCTATAATCTCTCTTCTCCCACTGATGTGACACTCACCGTTTACGACATTACGGGTCGAACCATCACCACACTCATTGATACCTATCGGTCTGCAGGCACCTACAACGCAAGATGGAACGGGATTGATGACTCAGGTAGTAGAGTAAGTACGGGAGTATATTTCTGTCGACTACAGGCAGGAACTTATTGTCGGACAATTAAGATGGCGCTCCTACGCTGAAGCTACGAAGGGTAAATCTACCTGAAGTGATATAGAAGTTGTAATAATTGTGGTAAAAAAGGAAGCCCCTTCGATCGGGGCTTCTTTCATTCTATCGGGTCTTGCAGACCTATGGATATCCAAGCTCGACTTGCTCCAAGATGTCTTGTAAGTTCCACCCGGGTTCACCCATTTGGGTTTTGAAGAGAATTGTCGACCACCCTATTAATCATATCCTATATATTCGATAAAGGGACATTTATAATTTGCATTGATGATCCAGCTTTATCAGATTTAAGCGATAAATTCAATGAAATCGACTGGAAAAGAATATGACAGAGTCAAAAAGCGTAATAGCGGTTGAAAATGTGCTACCCTTCATTTTATCAACTGGAAACCTAGAATTGGATTTACCACACAAGATTGAAATAGCCGGAGTGAATGGATTTGCTCAGATCCCATGGTCACCAGATGATATTGCTCGGGTTATTGACGAAATTGAAAATTGATTTGAATTCACGGGATCGCAAATGACTAAAACAACACCAGTTATAGAATGTCAAAAACGACATGTTACTATTCGTTCGTTCAAAAATCTAGACATCTCAAAAGAAATGTTGTCGGAAATCCTGGAGGGGGGGAGGAGAGCCCCTACAAGTAGTAATATGCAAGCCTACAGTATCGTCATCGTGAAAGATCCAAAGATCAAGGCTGAGCTTGCGGTCCATGCTGGTAATCAGAAGCATGTCGAAACCTGCCCTGTTTTTGTAGCATTTTGTGCTGACTTGAATAGACTTCAAGCTACTTGTGCTTCTCACGGTGCTAAGATGACAAACAACCTGGAAACCTTTCTGATCTCAAGCATCGATGCATCCCTGGTGGGAATGTCGGTACAAACCGCCGCTGAATCCTTTGGCCTCGGGGCTGTTATGATCGGGGCAATGCGTAATCACCCCCAGGAGGTTGCCAGCCTGTTAAACCTTCCGCCCCAGGTGTATGTTGTTTATGGTATGTGCCTCGGGTGGCCCGTGGAGGAAGATGTGCCACCCCAAAAACCACGCTTGCCCATTGAGTTGGTCATCCACAATGAAAAATATGACCATGGAGACCCCATGCCAGCCATCAAACGTCATAATATGGAGATGGCCGAGCATTACTCTTCCCTGGGTAAGAACTTAGATGTTGATGCCTGGTCTGGTGTCATCGCCAGAAATTTAAGCAGACCTTTGCGGCCCACCCTCAAGGCTAATCTGGAAAATATGGGATTTAACTTTGCTCCAGGGGAGTAGGGCTGAAAATTACCAGAAATCTTGAAGAGTTGTTCACTTATAACCCGTAATGATTTTACTAACCACGCTTATCATGTATAGCTAATATATACGCTGAAGAATATTACAAAATACAAGGCGATGTATTCAAGTTGAGCAAATTCAATGGTTCGATTTAATACGATGACAAAGAAAATAAAAGCGTCGTCCCGCAAACGCGGTTTTACGCTTATAGAAATTATATTTTCTGTCACTCTACTCTCAATCGTGGCCATGGGGACCGCTCAGTATATGGTCTTTTCACGCTGGGATATTGATCGAGGCATTCGTCGACAACTCGCCTGGATCAATATGGCTTCCCGCATGGAAAAGGCTATAGATTACGGGTATGAAACGCTGGAGGATAGTCTCCCGGAAACCAATAAATTGGTCAGCATCAACAATCTAAATGCATACAGAACAACTGTTGTGACTGGAATCGATGATTCCACTGATGGTTATGCACCCACTGATACAGAGATACCGGACTATTACATGATTGAGATCTCGATCTCCTGGTTTACCACTGGGAATGTGAGTGATAGTATTACGGCATATATATCAGAAGAAATGAGTTGGGATTATTGATGGTTAGATCGGGTAATAGAGGCACAACCCTGGTTGAACTCATGGTTGCCGTCGTTATCTCAAGTATTGTAGCCATTGGGTTCTCATCAGTTCTCATGTTTACCCGAAATATGTACCGGGACACCAATCTGAGGTCTCAAATGAGTCAAGATGCCTATGTGATTGACCAATATGTACGTAAAAAACTCACAAGTCAGGTTGCCGACTCCTTGCAGATCTTTGCAAATGCGACAGATGAGGAATCAGGGACAACCTCTACCTCAGGGAGCATTCTCAGAGCTGTGAGGGTAGACAGCACTGTCGATCATGTTAGCCTGGTAGACAATTACCTGGTATGGACAATTGATACCATTGCCCACAATCCAATCGATTCAGAGATAGATCAATTAATTTTTACTGAGAGCACTGGGTATAGCAAGAAAATGTTAACTATAAATTTGAATATGATTGTTGACACGGATAGTCTCGCTTTGGAATGGCTTGTCACTATTCGAAATTAGCGATTCATTGAGTCAGTTCACTGATCCAGGTGGAACACCTTTCAGAAATTTTTAAAAAAAAATCAATAAAACTGAATAGTAACAACTTTTCCCAGGTGCAGCTTTAAATAAGCACCGTATTTTTGTTAAATAAGTAAATCTGGCAAAAATGATGCACAGAATGCCTCACTTTAATCCTATTAGTAGTATATAACGCTAAAATTGATTTTTTGACCCAATAAAATTTACTCTGATTATTGTAACATAAACACGACACTTGCCAATAATTGAACCAAAATTAAAAAAGCTCAATTGGCGAGAGAATGTGTCACCTAATATCAATTGCGTGAGTAGCAATATTTTATAACAGGTTGTTTATAATTGAGATGAGAGTGGTAAGTTCTGCATGTTTATGTGAATGCTGTCCGCTCTACCGAATAATTTGTGTTCAATAATTATGGGGATGGTGTATTAATATGACACAAAAAATCTAAATCTGTCACATTTTGTTACAAAATTAGGCCCAATCAGGTAAAGAAGACTTCGAAATGAACCGTGTAAAGCGCTGATATGCAATTATGTATGCAGTCAAATTAATTGTGGCACAACTTTTGAATTAATAGATGGTTATGCGAGCAGCACATTACTTAAAAAAATCTAATAGTCCCTATAGGACACAATCCAGTGTATATTGTCACGCTATGATACTAAATGTTGTATATATAATGGTGGAAACAGTTTAAATGTATATCGTTGCCATCATGATAACCGCAGTCATTTTTAGTGCCACTGGACTGGGTGTACTCAACCTGGCTGCAACCGTTAACATGGACACCCAAACTGCTGTCCATTCGGTTCAGGATCGGCTTGAAGTCGAATCTCTGGCGAATGTAGCACTTTGGAGAGTGAATGTGGGTGGAGATAGCCTTGGAACGTTTAGTTCTGGCGGTGTAACGGCAAATTATGATTCAACTTCAAAGATTCTTACTATCATCAAGAGTACTGATGATCAAAATACAGGGCTCAAGCTAAATCTTGAGGAGGACTCCCACTTTAAAAGAGCTCTTGCTACTGAAACCTACATAGATTTTAACTCAAGTATCCTTGGTGAAGAGCCTGGCCATCAATTAAGACCCTATATTGGTTTTCTGCCCCAGGTGGATTTGCAATATTTCATTGACAATGCAGACAATGAGCTGTGGTTCCCCAATGGTGACCACGTCCATGATGAGGATATTGTTGCAGGTATTAATGTCATTCATGGTCATTATCTGGATATTCACAACGTACATCAGGAAAATGCAACTCTGGTATTTACTGGATACGATATTCAGCCCAAAGATGATGTTTGGATAACCGCACCCTTAGAGAATGGCGTCCCCCTTCCAGCACTCGTCTTTACTCACCCCTACAATGATGTTCATTTTGACCAGGGTTGGAATGATGTATTACATATTGAGGGTGCTATCTTTGCCACAGGTCATGTCAGATTACACGAAGGTGAGTTTAGCGGACCAGTCATCGCAAAGCATGCAAGAATATGCCGAGCTATCGATATGCTTGATGATCAGTTTCCACAATATTATGAGTGGAATCTGGGATTTGGAAATTATGATGATTATGACTGGCCCAAGCAAATTGCCCAGTGGGAAACAATCGATTAACTCCTGGTTAACTAAAAGTTTTATAAAAGCCCCGTATCGGGGCTTTTTTTTTGATCAATTACAATGTTCGAATAGAGAATATGGCACCAGAGGAGCTAAATCTGTTCTACTTGACATCATGTTGATCTGATTTTGAATATCCCCGCAATAACCCATCTAAATTTGTTGACTGCTATAAGCTAGTATTCCGGACAATATCTGTCATATAATTATGACTCAAACCCATGGATTTTGTCATATATTCATGCAACAGTTCCCCTCTCAACCTGATCATCTGGCGTATTAGCAATTTACCCATTCATGGTCTATTAAAATGATAGTCAGTAGTAAGGCTCGTAAGATATTGATATACAAGGAATAAGAGTGATGTGGGGATATTTGTCTTTTTGGTTTACTTAAGCCCGATAACCATCTGTCCATTCTTGGCATATATGTTGACTATTCAAAGGGTTGGACTAAAATTGACTTGAAAGCTTATGATAGGGTATATGACACAAAAAGAGACCAAATTGAGTAAACTGGGTTTGCACTGGATATTAGTGCTCCTGGGCTTTTTGCTTCTCTTTTTCTCAACGGCTCGGGCTCAACCCGCAGGTTATGAGCACAGAAAATTAATAACGCTAAATAGTTCTCAAATAAGTGGATCAACGAACCATATTAACTTTCCTGTGATGATAGAACTCACAGATGCTGATCTTAAATCAACCAGCAACGGAGGGGGAGTCGTAAATCCATCAGGTTATGATATCATCTTCACTCAATCAGATGGATCCACCCTTTTAGATCATGAGTTGCAGAACTACACATCGACTACTGGCTATCTACTATGCTGGGTACGGCTTCCAGCCCTTTCTCCCACGGCAGATACTGACATTTATTTATATTACGGAAAAAGTGGCATCTACTCCGATCAATCAACAACCTCAACCTGGAATTCAAACTACCTTGGTGTATGGCACTTGGAAGATTTATCCGATTCTTCACCCAATGGAAATACGCTTACTGATCATAGCACAGCTGTAAATAGCTCGGGTTACCTGGGAAGCGCTCGAGAGTTTGATGGTGATGGTGATGATCTGGAGGATTTAAACGGTGCTGTCTACTTGACAGGTTTATCGGATCTCTCAATTTCAGTATGGGCAAAATCTGACGTCACTGGAAGCGATCGAGGCTTGTTTTACATGGATGATCCTGATGGTCTAGACCGAAGGTTGGGTTTTAGACACGATGCAAGTGGTAACAATAGTGGAGAAACGAATGTCTTCAGAACCAGCATGCGTGTAGACAATGCTGGAACCAAGCGGAAACAACTCTCAGAAAGTAGTGCCAATTCAGCCACAGCTTCATGGCAATACTTGACACTCACCCGGACAGATGGATCTGCGACTGACTTTTACATCGATGGTACTTTAGATACCCCATCCTGGAATTCGACCACCAGGTTAGGAACCACTGTAAACAGTGATAAGTTGCTCATCGGCAAGGGCTCCAATGATGGAGCAACTAGCTCCTGGGATGGACTCATTGATGAGGTTCGAATTTCTGATGTCGAACTCTCCGCAGACTGGATATCAACAGAGTACAATAATATGACAAGTCCAGGGACTTTCCTTACACCCTCGACTGGAAATGAATTGCCGTGGCTTTCAGACCTTGAAGCAGTGGGGCTTTCATATCAGGAAAATGACCCGGCAACGCGATTGACCAATAGTATCGAATGTCATGATTATAACGATTTTGATATTAGTAGCGCCATCGTTCAAATTACTTCCAATTATGTAAGTCCTGAGGACACTCTTGAGTTTGTCACCAATTATGGGATCACAGCCTCGTGGGCAGAGGGAAGTGGTACTTTGACTTTGACGGGTACAACCACTTTAGCAAATTATTCTTCAGCACTCCAGGAAGTAAAATATTTTAATTCAAACGCCTCACCCTCTACACTGACACGCACCGTCAGCTTCAGTGTAAACGATGGTGTGGGTTCCAGTTCTACGGTGACTCGCGATGTAACTTTGAATGCAGTGAACAATCCACCTTCGCTAAGTGGAATAGAAGGAACTACGCTGAACTATACCGATGGTGATCCTGATACAATTATTACTTCGGCACTGGTCATTACCGACTTCGACGATCCCTATCTCGATTCAGCCTGGATTGAAATCTCAAATGGATATGCCAGTGGAGAGGATAAATTAGACTTTTCAACAGTAAATGGAATTATCCCATCTTGGAGTAGTGTAGATGGAATTCTAACACTCTCTGGGACGTCTTCAATTGCTAATTATCAAGCCGCACTCAGGTCAGTGACCTATGACAACCTTAACCCCGATCCTGATGAGACACTTCGCACCATAGATTTCTATGTGAGTGACGGTTCAGCACACAGCGATACTCTGAGTCGCAATCTTAGTGTAACAGCAGCCAATGATGCACCAATCCTTGCAGGTATGGAAGGGACAGGGCTTGTATATGCTGCAGGTGACGGAGCAATCATACTAACGGATTCAATATCCGTTGCTGATGGTGACGATACTATTATTGATAGCGCTCGAGTTCAGATCACAATGAATTACATATCTGGAGAAGATGAGTTAGCATTCACTTCTGTATATGGTATCACAGGGACCTGGTACACAGGTGCCGGATTGCTTGTATTGTCCGGTAGCAACACAATAGCACAGTACGAGATTGCGCTAAGGACCATCACGTATGAGAATTTGCAGGCTATACCTCAGACTTCCACCCGCATCATAAGTTTTTCGGCAAGTGATGGAGATACCTTTAGCAATGTTTTAACACGGTCAATCTCTTCTGGTGCTCCTGCTACGTTAGCAGGACTTGATTTATGGCTCAATGGTGATGAGGGCGTCTATAGTGATGGTGGGGGATCTACTCTGGCAACAGATGGTCAAGCCGTACAGGTATGGAAAGATCAAAGTGGGAACGGTCGGGACTTTATAGATAATAGCGGTGCACCTCTCCTACAAACAGGTATAGCTGCTCTGAATGGTGCAAGTGCAATTGAATTTTCGAGTACAGGCACTGAAAATATGCGAGATGCTGATGGTGAGAATTATATGAAACCACTATCGGAGTTTACCACCTTCTTTGTTGTACAGTCTTATTCGACTGGAAGCGACAAGGGGTTAATCTCTCTCAGAAATGGAGGGAGTGGCGATAAGGAATTCTCTCTCCGCTATGATGCTACTGGAGACAATGGAGGTGCTACCAATGTCATAAAAATGGCTGTAGGTCCTGATGTTGTAGCCAACGAGCTGGAAAGTGTTGCACAAGTTCAAACGACTGACCCCCAGATCATTTGCATGGATTGGGAGGCAGGGTTGGTGTGGGATTTATACATCGATGGTGTTCTTAATAATCCATCATACTCTGGAACTCCGCCCACTGGAACCGTAGCAACAGGAACCAAAATCACATTGGGAAGAGGACCGAATGATGCTTCTGGTTGCTGGGATGGTCTCATTGCTGAAGTTATACACTATGGAAGACATCTCTCTGATACTGAACGCGAAACCATCGAGGATTATCTAGCAGAAAAATACGCGATCAGTGTTCGTTTGCTTGAGCCGGCAACTGGTGGGGAGGCTATTTCAGCTGATGATACTAATACGAGTTACACTACTTTGACTGGCCCCAGAATTACTGAGGATGTTTCTGGTGAGCTTGCCTCAGGTGGTACAATCATTCTCAATGCGCCAACTGGCTATGAATGGGATACTGGTGGTGCTGCTCCCTCTGTATCTGTTCAAAAGGCTTATGGTGTATCAACTGCTCTGGCTGTCTCATTCACATCAAGAACCAGCTCAACCATTACTTATACGATTAATACTCCTTCAAATGGATCTAGCCAACCTGGAGAAGTCACCTTCAGTGGAATACGTGTTAGACCGACTTCAGCTGCGGTACCTAACACAGGCAACATCACCAACACAGGGACCACGGGTGCAAGTGGAAGTACAAGCTTTGGGTCTCTGACCCTGGTTGCTGGCACAGCCACAAAAGTAGTTTATACACAGGAACCCACTAACGGAAGCACCAGCGTCATTTTATCACCAGCCATCGATGTAGAAATACATGATACCAATGACAACATCGTCAAAACTCCAGGCACCGCCATCAGCATAGCAAAAAGTTCTGGTAGCGGGAATCTTACTGGTACCACCTCGCTAAATACTGATGCAGAAGGTGCAGTATCATTTAGTAATCTAGTTCTGGATGCAGCAGACACATATCAGTTAACAGCCAGTAGCGCAGGACTTACCTCCGCCGTTAGTAGTAATTTTACAATCGCAACGCCTGGTGTGTTCACGACCTTTCTTATTGAAAAACTTAGTGGGGGAAACATTCTTACTCAGGATGCTGGCGTTAATTTTAACGTGAAAATTTCTGCAGTAGATGGTAGTCAAACCATTGATACAGATTTTACCGGTACAGTTGATTTAACCTCCACTGGGACATTGAGTTCAGGTAGTGGAACCACCACAGCCTTTACTGCTGGAGTTTTAAGCTCTTTGACTGTGGGAATCAGTAGTGTTGGGAACTATACAATAACCACTACCAACACTTCTGGCACAGAGAACGGTACGAGTAATTTCTTTACGGTACAGTCTGGGGCTGCAAGTGCGGTGATGTCTGAGATAACAGCCTCTCCCACGGTTCTGAAAAATGATGCGAGCAGTATATCTACTATTACAGTTCAGCTAAAAGATGCTGGTGGCAATAACAAAACCTCAGGTGGAGAAATTGTAAATCTGGTGACAACTGCAGGTACGCTCCTAGGGACTGTCACTGACAACTCTGATGGAACTTATACCCAGTCACTTCGGTCGTCTTCTACAGTGGAGCTTGCAGATGTATCAGGTGTTCTCAATGGGACGGGAATGTCGGATAGTGCTCATGTTCAATTTAATGCATATACACATATCTGGGAGAGTGATCCTGGCAATGACCCGTACACCGATGATTGGAATAATGCTCTGAACTGGGATAATGGGATCCCAGGTAATACTGATGCTGTTCTGATTCCAGCAAATCCAGCAGATGGTATTAGATATCCTACTATTTCTACCGACAATCTTCAGGTTCAATCACTCTCAATAGAATCGGGTGCAGATGTTACCCTGTCTGGAAGTATCGGGTTTGATATTCTGGGTGATCTGTCAGGAGCCGGGGATATCAATAGTGGTGCTAATGATACCCTCAGAGTTAGTGGAGATCTGAGCATTAGTACATCCAATGTTCCTTATGTAGAATTTGATGGATCCTCGTCACAAACTGTGACCAGCCCTCTAAGCTTTTCCAATGTTACAATAGACAACAATTCAGGGGTCAAAGCAATTGGCAATTTAGAAATCACCGGTACACTCACGCTTAAAAATGGTAGTCTTATTATCCCTTCGGGGTATTCGCTTTTAGCAGATACAAAAGTGATCACATCTGGTGATATTCGAAGTGAACGGGAGCTTACGGGAGCCACAGGTTGGCGATTAATCGCTTCACCTCTCGCTTCAACTTATGGAGATTTATTCAACAATATTTATACACAAGGGTATACCGGGTCAGATTCGGCCACTGGATCTCCTTCAGTATTGTATTATGATGAAACCTATGCAGGAACTGACAACCAGCGTTGGCGGAAACCTTCTAATGCAACCAATACAACAACCTCAGGCAGGGGACACTTCGTTTATGTATTTGGATCAATATCTGGGGAAGACGCCTATTCGAATACCTTGCCAATAACTCTTGATGTTCAGGGAGATGAGGAAGAGGGAACAGCAGGAGAATTCGATTTTGGTGTTACTTACACGGCTGCTGCTGATACGGGCTGGAATTTGATTGGGAATCCTTTTGCTGCAGCCATCGACTGGGATGGTGCTGGGTGGACCAAAACCAATATGGACAATGTCATCTATGTGTGGGATCATTCTGAGAACTCCGGTGCAGGTGCCTATCTCACATGGAACGGCACCGCAGGCTCGTTGGGGAGTGGTCTCATTAATCCTTTTCAGGGATTCTGGGTGAAGGCAAATGCTTCTCCAGTATTGAAAGTTTCGAAATCCAGCAAAACATCTGGTGGTGTATTCTACAAGGAAGCTGAAAGTCAACAACCACTCATCGTTTTATTGTTAGAGACAGACACCCTGTCAACAAACTCTCATATTCAATTTAACAAGTTGGGTTCTATCAATAAAGATCCCTGGGATGCGTATTTTCTTGTTCCTCCTACCGAAACTTATCTTGAGCTATATACAGAGAGCTATGATGATAAATACTTAGCAATACAAAGTTACCCCGATCGTTTTGGACAAGTTCTGTCGACGCCCGTCTATGTAGGTGGTTATGTGAATGGTGAAGCGCTAGGAAGTGATTATAGAATCAGTTGGCCAAGGCTTGATGATATCTCTGAAAAGTGGACAGTCACCCTTGAAGATCAAATCACAGGTGACATCATTGACCTCCTGGAATCAGATTTCTATGAGTTTCAAGCATCAAACCTGGGGAAAAGTAGTCTTCCCTCAATCAAACCTTCCCAGGCTTTGACAAACACCCAACCATTTAAACTTTTAAAGCAGGCTGGTTCTGACTCACCCAGATTTATTCTACGAGTTGATCCAGGTGATGCCTTCCCTGAAATACCAAGAGTTTACACATTGGATCAGAATTACCCCAACCCCTTTAATGGGGGAACGATCATTCCTTTTTCACTCCCTCTGGAAGATATGGTATCCTTGACTATCTATGATGTCCGTGGAAGGGTCGTGGAACAGATCATCGAAGGAGAACATCATCCTGCTGGCAATTATAGATACAATTGGGTAGCATCCGGGAAGAGCAGTGGGATATATTTTTGCCACCTGGCGATTGGGAATCAACATTATGCCAAGAAGATGATTTTAGTGAAATGACATATATCCAGTATATAGCAACCCTAATAATCGCCACGTCGACTCTCGCTGCCCAGCAGGACAAATCTACACTTGAACTACATATCTCAGCAAATGTCGTGGATCAAATTGAAGTCATTACCATTGCGGATATTGATGCAGGAATCGTACTCCCTGGTGAAGAAGAAAAAATCATATCACCCATTACCGATGCGGGTGCAGGTGTTCTGCGGCTGGAAGGTCAGGCAAATTCGAGTATTCAGGTCTCCTATTCACAACAGGTCACCATGACCAACCTTTTAACCAATACACCACTGCTTATGAATTATATGCTCAGCGGGAATGCGGAGAACAATCAGTCATCATCCCTCTTGTTTACGACAAATCCAGCCAATGTGACGCTAAACGCAGACGGCGTTTTTTATTTGTGGGTTGGATGCCGTTTTAGTCTAACTGGTCTGGTCCCTGGTCAGTATGATGGTGATTTTATTGTAGAAGTGGATTATAATTAGGCCATCATGAGCCCGATAATAATGAACTCTGAGCTAAAATCTAACATATACAAAATGTTATTGCATTTGATTGTCATGACATTGACCGTTGCTAATCCACTTTTGGCGCAAACAATAAATTTTAGCGTGCATGTATCCAGTTCCCTTGATGCTACAAAAGATGCAGATATGGCATTCCCACAGGTCATGGCAGGAGACGGTCTGACTGTTATAGGACTGGGAGATGGAGGGATGGGTGTTTTCGCTATTAGTGGAAATGCGGAACTGGATGTTGAGGTAACGTTGGTTGCGCCCACACACCTCACCCATGTCACCTATCCTGCTCAACAAATGGAGCTTGATTTACAATTTGCCTATGCCAATAAAGGTGTGAATGACATAAACCAGGCGATTACCGTTGTAGGCAATACGGCAAGATTTCAATTGAAGGAACGCGAAAGTGGACCAGCCGGGGCACCACCTACACCACCCAGTGCTGCCCACACACCTGAAATTGTCACGGCATATCTCTATTTATTCGGCACAATCGATGTTGGATTGATCGCTTCTGGATCTTATGGAGGGACGGTTGACCTCTATGTGCAATACTACTAAATAATCTTTACTGTCACTTTTTTACAACACATTGTCATTTTCCCCTGTCATATAAATATGATAGAATAAGTAATGAAATACATAAAAGCTCCCCTGGACACATCGTAAAATATTAATAAACAATAATTTATGTGATTGCGTAAAACTTTGGCACCGAATTTGATTATAATGAAGCCGTTCGACGGTGAGGCAAATTGAAAATTATGAAGAAGGAATAGAAAAATGAAAAAAATCACACTTATAGTTTTAGCCGCAATACTCCTGACAAGCTTTGCTTTCGCACAGGATCAAAATTTAGATGTTACTGCTACTGTAGCTGTAACAGCCATTAGTTTTACCTCTAATACTGATATCGCTATCGGAGATGTTACCAAAGGTACAACAGCAACAGTAGACCCACTCAGTGGTGCAGCACATGTGAATGTAGCTGGAACAACCACCCCAGGAAACATTGCTATTCAGGGTGAAGAGGGTGCTACAGTTACAGTCGATTTTGATGCGACTGCAATACTTGGTAATGCGACTGAAAATATGACCTTCACAGCGGACGTTGTGGGTCATATCACAACTCAGCCTGCTTCAGCAACATCTCTTACAGGTGGTGTTTCGACTGTTGATTTGAGTGGTACAGCGGGTAACGGTGGGATTGGTACATATAACTTCTGGATTGGTGGCGACCTTGTTGTTGCAGCTGTCCAGAGTCCTGGTGCCTATTCAACTGCAACTGGAAACGGTTCTGGTACTGGTGGTAATGGTGGTGGTGCCTGGTCAATGACCCTGGTATACCAATAAACCACACTCCAAAATAAATAATTCTAAAAGGCTGTGATTTTCACAGCCTTTTTTTATGATGACAATCAATTCTTAACAATTCGAGTTGGCTTCCAGACCATATAAAGATTAATATATAAAGATATTAATGAACCAATTTCAAAAAACTGAGAGAAGAATATGATTAGCAGACGAATCACCATTTGTGCATTAATAGTTTTTATCATGCTTTCAAGTGCTTACGCCCAGGTAGCAATATCACCAACCTCTGCCTTTCTTGATAATAAGCAGCGCTTTGAAACCATCCTTATTATGAATAATTCAAAAGACCCTCAGGAAGTGAAATTGGCCTTCAAGTTTGCCTATCCCAAAGCAAATGAAGCAGGGGATATAGAACTGATTTATGATGATAAGGAACAAGAAAATCTACATTCGGCGACTGAATGGCTGAGAGGTTTTCCTAAAAATTTTGTACTCGGTCCAGGTGAACGTCAGATTGTCAGGTTGACTGCAAAACCCCCAAGAAATATTGAGCCTGGTATGTATTGGTCTCGGTTGGTGACAACATCCAGTGCTGTGAGTCCAGAGATTGGTGCCGTTAACCAGACAGGTATCAGTACTCAGATCACCATGCAATTTAACCAAATAACATCTATCTTTTATAAATCAGGTGAGCTTTCAACAGGAATTCATCCAACTAAGTTACGGCCAGTCATAGAAGATCAGGTAGCTAATATATTTGTAGATTACACCAAGAGTGGCAATGCACCATTTCTAGGTACCATGCATGCTGAGGTTTTCGACGACAAAGGAAAACTTGTCCTAGAAAAGAAAATGTTTGTATCTATTTATTATGATGGTCTTAGACGTCTTACCATGGATATCAGTGATATTCCAGCCGGAACCTACGATCTGAATCTGAAGGTGACATCTGGTAGATCAGATATTCCAGCAAATGAAATTGTCCCGACCGAACCTCAGACGATCAGAGGCAGTTTCACCAAAATCTAATTGAACTTATTTGCACGAATTTTAATCACTTGTAGCTTATTGTGGGCTGCAAGTATGTCCTTTGCATCTCAGCAACAAGAGGATGGAAGTTGGGAAGAAGAGGTCTATCTTTCCTTCCGGTATCAGGGTATTATTGATGAAATCGTGGTTGCCATCGCCGCAAATGGTGAATTTTATTTGCCCCTGACAGAGTTGTTCGAGCTTTTTGCGATTAACTATACCTTGAGTCCCAGCAGTTTTAGTGTTTATGGCTATTATCTACATGAGAAAAATCCATATTCTTTGGACTTTGCTAGCTTTAAAGCCGCTATCAACGATGAGAATTATACTCTCGATGCATCTGACTTCCTCATCAAGGATGTAGACTTTTATGTCAAACCAGAAGTTTATGAAAAGATTTTTGGTCTGAATCTGACAATCGATTTGAGCAGATTGGTACTTAAGCTTGAAACCAGGGATGTCCTTCCCATTATTTCCCGCTATGAAAATCGTCGCGCCCAAGAGCGCCGTCAAAAGTATACGCAGGTATCTGATAACTGGTACCCCCTGGTTGTAGATCGAGACGCTCGAATACTAAATGGTGGCCTGGTAGATTATTCACTCTATAGTACAGTTTCAAAACAGAGTTCAAACGTGAACCTGAGCACCAGTATTGGGGGTGAGCTACTGTTTGGCGATGTACAGGGTGTGGTTTCGACGTCTTCAAATGCATACAGTACTGAAGTTGACGTGAGCGGATTTCGCTGGCGATATGTGGAAGATAGGGGACCCTGGTTTACAAGAACCAGTATTGGTGTCCTCAACTCGAAAGGATTGAATCCACGGTCAATCAGGGGTTTCAATGTCTCAAATGAACCCATCTTAACCCGTACATCATTCGATCAGTATATCATTGATGGCAATACTGAACCCGAAGCCGAAATCGAATTGTATCAGGACAATCGATTGGTGGAAGTGTCTAAAGCAGATGATATTGGATACTATAGATTTTTTGTTCCCCTCAACTACGGAATATCTCGTTTTAAAATCCGGATCTATACCAAGCAGGGTCATATAGAAGAGCTGGATACCCAGATTGATGTACCTTTCAGTTTTTTACCACCCGGTGAGTTTCGATATCATTTTAATGGCGGAGTTCTGACCAATACTGACCCCCTTGATCCCAGAGAGAAAAGGTTGGCACAATTGGTTTTAGCCTATGGTATAAACAATTGGTTGAGCTCCAAATCCGGCATTGATTATACGAGTAGAGAGAATGGTGATAAACCAATATTCTACAACCAGTTATCCGGCCGACTGGGCGGCGCCATGATGATTAATCTTGACCTGGTATACGGTTTATATTATAAGTTAACATCCTACGGACATGGTTCACAAACCTCATCCTGGAATGTGGATTACACCTATTTCCAACAAGATGGGATCCTGAATCCACTGGGATACAAGCATATTATGAATGGGGGTGTCTATTTTCCAATTCCAAAGATGACCAATCCAATTATTGTTCGGTTCGATGGGAATTGGAAAAATTTTGAAGACTATGAAGTATTAGGATACAACCTGTATCTGAACAACTCTTTTAAGGGTGTGCGCTTCCGATATGGTCTTCGTGAGGAGCACTATCGCAGACAGGATGGCAGTACAGAAAACGGTACCGCTCATTTCGGAGTCGTTTACTCCATCCCTCGCAATCCCTTGTATCCTGCTTACCTTCAAGGGCTGTATATCCGCAACGATATTTACTACGGTACATCCACAGGTGAATTCGAAACCTTAAGTTTTCAGCTATCAAAGCAATTATCAAAATCCCTGAAATTGCAGCTCTCTATTGGGAATGATTTTCTTGCAGAGAATGCGAAATTCGAAGTTGGCGTTGCCTGGGACGCTGAAAAATTCCGAAGCGTATCATCTGTGGAGCATGCGAATAGCTCACATACCTTTGCACAATCCTTGAGAGGGTCTGTAGCCCTGGACCGAAACAATCAGGAATTTCTCTGGGACAATCGGCAACAGGTGGGCAGGGCGGGTGCTTCAATACGTATGTATGTTGATGAAAACGGTTCTGATTCGTTTGATGAAGGAGAAGAAATTCTTCCAGGAAACGCTGTCAGCATTAAACGGGCTACGACACGGCAGGTTAATAAATCCGGTATTTCAAGACTTACTCAGCTGCAACCTTATAGACGATACAACTTTGCGATCAATGAAGCCAAAATTAGCAATCCGCTTTTACTACCCAAGTACAGGGAATTTTCAGTCATTCTTGACCCCAACAGCTTTAAACCACTGGATATACCCTTTTATACCACTGGAATTATTGATGGGAGGGTTGATAAAATTGCAGATGGTGCCTTTATCCCAATTTCTGGGTTGCGTGTTCATGTTCGCAGTGATGATGGTTCTTATGAAGCTACTTTGAGGACATTCTCTGATGGCTCGTATTATTCAATGGAGATTCCCCCCGGATCATATGAACTCTGGGTTGATGATAGTCAGTTGGAATTTCTTGGGATGATATCAAAACCGGAGAAACTTTACTTTACAGTGAATGCAAGCTCCGAGGGTGATTTCGTCGAGGGGCTAAACTTTATTCTGGAATAGCCCCTTAACATTTTGAATTAAAACTGGGGGGGTGGTGCTGGTTTGTTTCCCAGAATAGCTTCAATCTTTTCCATGACTTCAGGAGTAAGAGCAGGCAGAACATCCAGCGCTTTTAGGTTCTCAGTTAATTGAGACATCCTGGAAGCACCCAGAATAATCGTACTCACATTAGGGTTAGCAGCGCACCAGGCAATGGACATATTGGTTAATGAGTGACCAATCTCATCAGCTATCTTTTGCAGTTCAGCAGCTTTCCTGATTTTCTCCTGCCCCTCAGGAGACTCAACATTGCGTTTTAACCAACCATATCCAGGCAGGTTTACCCGAGAATCCTCTGGAATGCCATTACTGTATTTACCTGTGAGCAATCCAGATGCTAGTGGGGACCAAATCGTGGTTCCCAGGCCAATCTCACTGTAAAGTCTTCTATAATCAGACTCCACATTATCGCGACGAAACATGTTGTACTCGGGTTGTTCCATGGTAGGAGGAGTGAGGCCATATTGTCTGGCTATACCATAAGCTTCCATTATCTGCTGGGCATTCCATTCAGAGGTCCCCCAATAGAGAATTTTACCTTGCGTGATCAACGCATCCATGGCACGTACCGTTTCTTCGATGGGGGTAGACTCGTCAGGGCGGTGACAGAAGTACAGATCAAGATAATCGACCTGAAGTCTTCTCAGGGCAGCATGACAGGCATCTGTGATGTGTTTTCTGCTCAGGCCACGTTGGGTGGGCAGTTGACCCCCCCAGAATACTTTTGATGAGACAATAAAGGTATCACGTGTCCACCCAAGGTTTTTCAGAGCCTGGCCCATGATCTCCTCAGACGCACCATTGGCATAGACTTCGGCATTGTCAAAAAAGTTGATCCCAGCATCAAATGCTGTACTCATCATTTCTTCAGCAAGTGGGAGGTCCACCTGAGCCTGAAATGTGACCCATGAACCAAATGACAAGGTGCTGACTTGTAGTCCAGATTTTCCCAATCGTCGATATTGCATATCTATTTCCCTTCAATCAGTGATTTTATTAAACGAACCCAAGAATATAGAGGCGATACACAAAATTCAAGATGCGATTTTGCATGTAAAAAGGATTTGCATATCATGTGAAAATACTGTATATATAAGATATGAACAGTATAAACAGAAGTGATGAATATGAAAATACTTATCTCTAACGCTGATCCCACTCCCATCTATGAACAGATTGTTCGTCAGATACAAATTCTCATCGTAGCAGGAGAAATGCCCCCGGGAAAAGCACTACCCTCCATCAGGAAACTAGCCCTTGACCTGCAAATCAGTGTCATCACTACCAAACGAGCTTATGATGAATTGGAACGTGATGGCTATATCAATACAGTGAGTGGAAAAGGTAGTTTTGTGGCAGAACAAAGTCAGGAATTGCTTGCTGAGAAAAGAATGAAACAAGTAGAAGACAAGCTGGCGGATGCAGTCCAGGAAGCCAATTCATTGGGCATAACACTCAAGGAAATGCAAACCATATTGAACCTGCTTTACACAGGTGAATAAATGGATGCCCTGAATATTAAAAACTTAAGCAAAACGTTCCGATCATTCAAGCTAGAGGACATTAATCTTAGTTTACCTCAAGGCTATATCATGGGTCTGGTTGGCCGTAATGGTGCTGGAAAAACCACACTGTTCAAAACAATTATGAATCACCTGCTAAAGGATGATGGCTCCATCAAAATCTATGGCAATGACCATCAACACGAGGAAGCAAAAGCTAAATCCATGATCGCCTATGTCTCTGATTTACCAAATCTTCCCCCTGATATGTCCTTGCATGTCCTGAGGTCTTCTTTTGCAACTGTATACCCTGAATGGGATGAAGCTAAATATAAAAATCTTTGCCAGCGTTTTTCTCTGAATTCCAAATCCAAGTATGGCTCCTTATCACGTGGGATGCAGACGAAATTCAATATTGCTCTGGCCCTTTCTCACAACGCCAGCTTGATATTACTGGATGAGCCAACCGCAGGTCTGGATCCAATAGTCCGTAGGGAAGTGCTTGATCTGCTTCGTGAAGAATTGCAGGATGAAACAAAAGCTGTCCTTTTGTCTACCCATATCACCTCTGATCTGGACGGTATCGCTGACTACTTAACCATAATCGATGGAGGTAGAATCCTCATGAGTGAGAACAGAGAGGTAATAAGTGATGAATGGCGCGTTCTGAAGCTGGAAGAATTGCCAGATGGGTTTGCTCAGTCGAGTGTCGTGAAGGGCATTTCCAAAACAGCATGGGGGTATTCAGTCCTGGTCTCTAATATGCAAACCATAAGGGGAGAACTACCACAAGACCTTGTCAGTGATCGACCAAATTTTGAAGATATCATGTACCACCTTGTGAAGGGAGCGTGACCGAATGTTAGAAATTTTAAAGCGAGATTGGATATTATTCCGGCAAAAATTTATATACCTCATCCCAATCATCTCCATGGGTCTGATCCTGATTTATCCTAAAGCTGATGAAGGGTACTTTGTCATCGGCGTCCCAGTTGTTTTTATAATTTCTGTGCTGTTGTTCGCCCAGGATGATAAGGACAAAGGTATTCTCCAACTCATAAGCATGCCTTTTGACAGAAGGACCATTGCCCGAGGTAGATTTCTTTCAGCCTGGATATTCATCGGTTCAGGCATCGTGTATCTCATTGTGCTAGGACTTTTACTTGGCCTATTTTATAACGATGCACTTCAATCATTCCTGAGGCACTTGAACATAAAAATGCTTTTTATCTATCTCTGGTTTATTTCTGCTCTGACACTGCTCACCTTCCCAATCATGTATGCTTTTTTGGGTAAAGGTCTTCAGGTCTTAGTTATGATTGGATTAGGTCTAAACATACTTCTCGGTGTATTTTTCTTTATTCAAGCCCAATCCAATGGATCTGACATTTTTGCCATACTGGAAACATTCGTCCAGACTGTCCGTGATTACCATACAGGGATTGGGTCCTACTTGCTAAGCCTTTTAGGATTTATTGCTGTAAATATCATCAATTTGAAAATCTGTGAATGGATTTTTATGCGAAAAGAATTCTAGCTTAATATCCCCTCAAAATTGTCCCTGAAATTGTACTCTCTTTGCATCCCGCAAATCCATAATATTTATAGGTGTATAGGAGTAGCAGAGTAAAGGATTTATATACTGCTTTTCCCTTGACTTGAGACACGCAAAAACTATTTTTTTGAGTACACAATCTATGTGCATATTATAAATATTAATTGAGACCGCTATATCCAAAAAGGGGATACACATGAACAAAGTCGTAACCATTTCAATTCTGCTAAGCGCACTCTTTCTAGGATCCTGTTCTACCATGAGCTTTATCCCTACGGAAGGCGGAGCAAGTAAATTTAACCTGGCAACAGTAGAATACGTTCAGGCTCAAAATCAAGCCCAACAGGATGCCCTCATGGCTGATCTCGCTGAAAATTTGAGCGTTATGCTTGACTCTGCACTTATGGAAGATCGAGCTGCATTACTTGCAATGACAGCTGAGTTGGATTCACTTAACGGAATTATTCTTGAATTCGCATCAAAAGTTGACTCATCAGGGTTGCATATGGAAAAATCACTCATGACCATGCAGAAGGAACTCACAACTGTGAAGACCAATGCCAGTAGCACACGAATGGTTATTCGTCGAATCAATGATAACGTTGACAACCTTCCCGTAAAAGCTCTCGAAACCTTTAATGAAGCTATAAATGAATATCTGAACAAAGATGAGGCTGAAGCAACAGAGTAGGACTCACTCTTTTAACTGAGAATTTCTATAAAGTCCCCTGGCTGATTACAGCAGGGGACTTTTTATTTGCTCCGCCCGGCAACACGGGCACAATTTCTGGAGAATGCTGATGCGCGAATCAATAATTCTGATTACAGGTGTAAATGGTGAAATTGGTCATGGATTGGTTAGATCACTCCATGATGAAGGAATTTCCAATCTTATTGGGATTGACTTGAATACCCCGGATGACTTTGTCCTGGAAAGAACACATGATTGTTTGATTGGAAACATTCTCGACAAAAACCTGCTGGAACGTATCAATGCCCAATATGAAGTTGAAGCAATCTACCATATGGCAGCTTTGCTAAGCACTCGAGCGGAGTTCTCTCCCGTTATCGCCCATGAAGTCAATGTGGATGGTACACTCAATCTTTTGGATCTTGCTATGGAACAAGCCCAGAGCCGCGGTAAGCCTGTTAAATTCTTTTTCCCCAGTTCTATCGCTGTTTATGGGATTCCAAGTCTGGATGAGAAAAATAGGGTAGGTGCCATTCTTGAAGATGATTTTCGTTATCCGCAGACCATGTATGGCTGCAACAAACTGTATTGCGAGAGCCTGGGGGATTACTATAGCCATTACTTCAAACGACTATCAGCAACTGATAGTAGAGGGTTGGTCGATTTCCGCGGGATTAGATTTCCCGGGATTATCAGCGCACATACGCTACCTGCTGGCGGAACCAGCGATTATGCACCGGAGATGATTCACGCTGCTGCCAAAAGTGAACACTACGACTGTTTTGTAAGAGCTGATGCAACCATTCCTTTTATGACCATGCAGGATGCCATAGAAGCAATACAGTTGCTTATGGCAGCCCCACAATCATCCCTGACAAAAATGGTTTATAATATCAAGGCATTTAATCCATCAGCCGGAGAGTTTCTAAACAAGGTTAAAGAATACTATCCTGCAGCAGATATCGATTTTGTGATCAATGACAACCGGCAGTCCATCATTGATAGTTGGCCGGCAGATGTCAATGATGATCAGGCTAGAAAAGACTGGGGCTGGTCAGCTGCACACAACCTTGACAAAGCATTCGCAGATTATCTAATCCCTGAAATCAGGAGTCGCTATGAGCAAAGCTAAACAACGCCTTCAAGAAGAGTTGAATGAGATAAAATCTGCTGGACTCTTTAAAGCAGAGCGAGTCATCGAATCTCAGCAAAGTGCTGAAATCCAGGTAGGGGGCGAAGCTGTTCTCAATTTCTGTGCAAACAACTATCTGGGTCTTGCGAATCATCCCACCCTGATAAAAGCTGCCCAAGATGGGTTAGCTGAATGGGGCTTTGGTCTTAGCTCGGTTCGATTCATCTGTGGCACCCAGAGTATTCACAAAGAACTTGAAATGAAAATTTCGAAATTTCTAGGTATGGATGATACCATCCTATACACATCCTGTTTTGATGCCAACGGTGGTTTGTATGAGACCATATTGGGTCCTGAAGATGCCATTATCTCAGACCAACTAAACCATGCTTCTATTATTGATGGTGTGAGACTCTGCAAAGCAAAACGATATCGTTATGCCAACAATGATATGGCTGCCCTCGAGGAGATGCTTATCGAATCCAGGGATGCCAGAACGCGTCTGATATCCACCGATGGAGTCTTTTCCATGGATGGCTATGTGGCTCAAATTGATCATATATGTGACCTGGCAGAAAAATATGATGCGCTGGTCCATGTGGATGATTCTCACGCAACAGGATTTTTTGGTCCTGGTGGTAGGGGATCCTATGAATTTCGTGGAGCCATGGGTCGGGTGGATATCATCACCTCAACCCTGGGAAAAGCCATGGGTGGAGCAAGTGGTGGTTTTACATCAGCGCGGCAGGAGATTGTGGATATGCTTCGTCAAAGATCGCGTCCCTACTTATTCAGTAATACCTTAGCACCGGCTATTACTGCTGCAAGTATAGCTGTGATTGACCTGTTGTCTGAATCCTCTGACCTCCGTGAAACACTGGTAGAGAACACAAGATATTTTAGAGAAAAAATGACCGCAGCTGGCTTCGATATCAAACCAGGCGAACATCCCATCGTTCCTATCATGTTTGGAGATGCAAAACTGGCTTCAGATATTGCTGCCGCTATGTTAGAACAAGGTATCTACGTCATTGGATTCTCATTTCCGGTCGTCCCCAAGGGGGAAGCACGTATTCGAACCCAGATCAGCGCAGCACATACGCGAGCACATCTTGACAAGGCAATCAATGCATTCATCAAAGTAGGTAAACAGTTCGGAGTGATCTAGCATTACTCCTGGTCTATCCCGAACCGTCTTCCTCAGGCTCTCGAAGGAGACAGCCTGGTCTGACCACTGAGCGTGTAGAACTGAGAAGCCTTGGGGGCAGGATAAGACATTTCGATCAGCTCAGTGTCCAGGCTCCTAAAAAACCTTTCAGGAAAGTCATGCTTCGAGAATCTCAGCAAGAATAAACTGTACAACCCATGAACCCACTAAAACCCAGAAACTCAAAAACCCATCAACCCAAAAACAATTTCTCCCTATCAGATCATCCTGACTTGTGCTAATTTTCACGGCTGAAAGCGAAGGATCTCAACCATGAAAAACTTATACATCATCCGTCATTCAAAAGCCCAAGAGTATGCGCCGGACCACTCAGATTTCAACCGCTGCCTGGCAGAATATGGCGTTGAAAAAGCAACCCTGATAGCTGATCATCTTGCAAAGCATATTGATGGTGTGGATCTGATTGTCTCTAGTCCAGCATGCAGGGCTTTAGAGACTGCCAGAATATTCGGGAAAGCGCTTGACTACCCGACTGAGGATATTGTTAAACTCCAACCGCTCTATCATTTTGGGGGTATCGAATACGCCATGGAAATAATTGAGCATGTGGAAGATGATGTAGAGACGCTAATGCTCTTTGGGCATAACCCCACATTCAATGCTCTGGCCTGGCACCTTTGTCCTGACTTTCGCGATGGGATGCCAACTTCAGCAGTAGTTGGTCTCAGCTTTAATACCAGTTCCTGGGCCAAGGTCCCTAAGCTGAAAGGCGACCTTCTGACATACCTGACAAAACGAAAATTGGGCTAAGCACAACATGGCAAAAGATTCGAAAAAATTTCGTGTCAAAAAGCGGGATCCAGATCTAGAATGGTGTCCTGATTCTGAAGAACTTTATGCAGCTATCGATATCGGGTCCAATGGGGTTCGACTGTTACTCTCCAAGGTGATGATCATGGGTGAATACATCGTATATGCCAAGGAGTCACTGGTAAGAATGCCTATTCGCCTGGGAGCAGATGTATTTGATACCAATAAAATTTCCAGTGAAAAGGAAGAGCAATTGGTTTCAACGCTCATCGCCTTTTCACATTTGTTAAAAGCCTACAACCCACGGGATTATCGTGCCTGTGCCACATCAGCAATGCGAGAGGCTCAAAATGGAAGTCAAATTGCCGCCCGGATCAGAGCCGAAAGTGGGTTAGATCTGGAAATAATCGATGGGGGTAAGGAAGCGGAAATGATCTTCGCTTCTCATATCGCTGAAACCCTGAAATCGGATTGTGGCTATCTGTATATTGATGTGGGAGGTGGAAGTACCGAACTTACCTATTTTGCAAGCGGTGAAAGAACAGCATCCCGCTCATTCCCAATCGGAACGGTAAGGCTACTTAATAAGCAGGTGAGTGAAGAAACCTGGAATGAGATGCAGGATTGGGTACTTCAACATCAACCCCAGGATTTGAAAGTGAGTGCCATTGGCTCAGGGGGTAACATGAATAAAATTCTTAGACTCTCATCCAGTAAAAATGACAAACCCGTGGCCTACCAGGAACTTCTAGAAATCGATAAAATGCTAAATTCCTACAGTATTGAGGAGCGCATCAGGATCATGCATCTAAGACCAGACCGGGCAGATGTGATCATTCATGCCTCAAAAATATTTCGATCAATTATGAAGTGGGGTAGTATTGATGAAATATTTGTACCTCAGTTTGGACTGGCAGATGGACTGGTTCATATCATGCATGATAATTTTATGAAAATTCAGCAGAACGGCTAAGCAATGCAGACTGATCACAATTCTCTTATTGAAGCACTCCAGCAAATCCTTCCTGAAAATCGAGTAAAATCACGACTGATTGATCGACATAGCTATGCCAGGGACGCCAGCTTCTATCGCCTGATACCAGAAGTTGTCGTCCAACCTGTAAATGAGCAGGAAATTATCGACCTATTCCTCCTTTCCAGAAAAATAAAGTTACCCCTGGTTTTTCGGGCAGCAGGGACTTCTCTTTCAGGGCAGGCTATCACGGATGGTATTCTAGTTGAAGTCAGTCGACACTGGCAGGATTTCTTTTTTGATGCTGAAAAAGGAACCATCCAGTTAGAACCAGGGATTATCGGTGGCACTGTCAATCAGCGCTTGGCACGTTACGGTCAAAAAATGGGACCGGATCCGGCTTCCATCAATGCCGCCATGATAGGTGGGATAATTGCCAATAATGCCAGCGGGATGTGTTGTGGAGTGAAGGACAATGCCTATCACACAATGGACTCCATCCGCTTCATTCTACCAAATGGTGATACCTATGATAGCAGGGATGAATCTGCTGATGAAGACTTGCTGAAAAATTCACCTGAAATTCATGCTGGTCTTACACAATTGAAACAAAGAATTGAGTCTGATAAAAAGCTTGCTGGCAGAATTCGCGAGAAGTACACACGCAAAAATACCCAGGGTTATTCTCTGAATGCATTTATCGATTATGAAAAACCCATTGATATTCTTTCTCACCTCCTGGTTGGATCCGAAGGTACTCTGGGGTTCATTTCTAAGGTTCGGCTAAAAACAATTCCTGATGATCCCCACAAATCTGCAGCTCTACTGTTTTTTAAAGATATACGCTCAGCAGCAGAAACAGTGGTTCCTCTTCAAAAGGCTGGGGCTCAGGCTCTAGAACTTATGGATCGGGCCGCCCTCCACTCCATTGAGAATGAAAAGGGGATGCCTGCAGAAATCAAGACGTTGCCAGAAGCAGCCGCTGCTCTTCTGTGTGAATTTCAAGCTCCCGAAGTGAATCTGCTGGAGGTAAAAGTAAAGTCAGGTCTAAAAGTATTAAAGAAAGCCAAACTGGTCCATCCTGCCCTTTTTACAGAGGATGAGACGACTCGAAATCTGTACTGGAAAATCCGCAAGGGTCTGCTACCCTCCGTTGGGGCTGTTCGTAAATCTGGAACAACGGTCATTATTGAGGACATCTGTTTTCGCCTGGAAGATCTTGCAGATGCCACGCTGGAACTTCAGGATCTCTTCAAGAAACATGGGTATGAGGATGCCATCATCTTTGGACATGCCAAAGATGGGAACCTCCATTTTGTGATCTCACAAACGTTTGACGGGAAAGCCGGAAAAAAACAATACGCCGATTTTATCAGTGATGTCGTAGAGATGACGGTGGGCAAATACGATGGTGCTCTAAAGGCTGAACATGGTACGGGTCGTAATATGGCTCCCTTTCTGGAAACAGAGTGGGGGGCTGAAGCCGTGGATATTATGCGCGAGCTTAAACAGCTGCTAGATCCAGCTTTGCTCTTGAATCCTGGAGTCATTGTCAATGATGACCCGGAAGTTTATCTCAAAAATATTAAACCCACACCCAGCATTGAAGCTGTTGTGGATAGATGTATTGAGTGTGGATTCTGCGAAACCTGGTGTCCCTCCCAAGACCTGACCATGAGCCCCCGGAGGCGTATTGCAGCCTGGCGTGAAATTCAAATGTTGCAGCGAGGTGATTTTACTGAGCGAGAGACGGCCCAAATACTATTGAAGGACTATGCATTTGAAAGTGTTGACACCTGCGCAGTGGATGGATTGTGTGCCCTGGGTTGCCCGGTGCAAATTGATACGGGCGATTTAACACGGCATTTCAGGCAGGAGAGCCATGGGCTAATTGGGCGACGGATTGCCTGGTGGACGGTGCGTTATTTCAGTTTTGTAGTGGAGATGATTCGCCTGGGCCTCAATGTGGCGACACCCCTGGTTCGCCTGATTGGGAGCGAGCGGATTTCAGCACTTTCAATGAAACTCTATAGATGGAGTGGGGGCCGTATACCCGTCTGGCATAAATGGATGCCCACTGGGGGTAAGGGTCTTCCCCTTATCAGGATTAAAAATACGGATGAGAAAGAAGAAATGGTTTATTTTGCATCCTGCCTGAATCGGGGAATGAATAAAATACCTGGTGAAACCAACAAACTAAGCACGCCTGAGGCATTTGTACAATTGCTACAGGAGGCTGGTATACACCCCATATATCCGGATCACCTGGAAGAGTTGTGTTGTGGAACCCCGTATTCATCCAAGGGTTTTAACAAAGCTTACAAACTTATGGCTGAAAATACGGTGAGATCTCTCTGGAAAACTTCACAGCATGGAAAATTGCCCATTGTGGTGGATACCTCGCCCTGCACCTACAAAATGCAACATTATGATAGTATCCTTGAAGGAGAATACCTCCAGCAGTGGCATGCTTTGAAGATTATTGACATCATAGAGTATATGCATGATACGCTAATTCCACGCTTTGATATCAAGCGTAAACTGGACAGGGTTGTACTCCATCCAACCTGCTCATCCAGAAAAATGGGTCTGGAAGGGAAAATGAAAGCCGTGGGTTGTAGTTGTGCAGATGAAGCAATTATTCCAGAAGATACGGGATGTTGTGGCTTTGCCGGGGATCGGGGTTTTCTCGTTCCTGAACTTACGGAGGAAGCTACCCAGCGAGAAGGTGCAGAAGTGCGGAACATGAGCGGTGCACATGGACACTATTCTACATCCAGAACCTGCGAAATGGGAATGTCAAATGCTACGGATGAAGCCTACTCATCCCTGGTCCATCTGGTTCACAAGGCGGTATTCACAAAGGGATAGGGTCGTTGAATGTTTCGACCTCTTGAAATTGATGATTATTGATTCAGGTAAAAGTCTAACCTAGCAGCCAAAAAACCCAGATCACCGCAACCGCTGGGCCAAGCAAGCCCATCAAAAGTCCACCTCTCAAGAAATCTGTAGTTTTCAACTCACCTGTTGCGAACGCGATAGCATTCGGTGGCGTTGATATGGGTAGACACATAGCAGAAGAAGCTCCGATTGCCAGTGGGATCAGAATGAGTGGCTCAAACCCTACAGCCAGTGCTATACCCAGAGGAGCCAGAATATTGGTTGCTGCTGTGTTGCTCATGAAGTTGGAAAGCAGCGTAGTGACGTATGCCAGCAGAAATGCCATAGCCATAAGACCCATGGTATCCATGGGCAATAAACCTAGAATCCAGGTAGCCAGTCCCGTCTTTTGAATGGCTACACCCAGAGAAAGTCCCCCAGCCAATAATAGCAATACATCCCACTGTAGTCTACGAATCTCAGTTGCGTTAAGAATTCCAGCTACAGCGAATATGGTGATCGGTATAAATGAGACAACCGCTGTGGGCATTCCATGCAGAGGACCCGTCATCCAGAGACCAACTGTTACCAGAAACACAGGAAATACAAGAAGCCGCTTCCACATGGGGAGTAATGAACCTGTGCGTGTTTCCCATTCTAATCCACGCAGATCAAGACTTTTGTGAATAGAGGGGTGGGCAAAAATCAGATAAAGCCAGATGACAAAAAACAGAACCAGGGCAGGCGGTAATCCTGCCATCATCCATTGGATGAAATTGATATCAGTGGTTTCAGACAATAAACCAGCTGCGATGGCATTGGGAGGAGAACCGATGATCGTAGCCATGCCGCCCACATTTGCGGAGAAGGGAATACCCAGCAACAATGCTTTAATGAAGGGGTCCTTTTTATCCAGGGCTGCAATGACAGGCATCATGACAGACATCATCATAGCTGTGGTCGCAGTATTGGACATGAACATTGAGAATAAAAAGGTGATTCCCATGGATCCCAGGAGAATAACTGATGGCCGTGTACCAAACCCCCTAAGGACAAAGCGAGCCATCATTCGATCGAGACCAGTGGTTTGCGCAGCCTGCCCGAGAACAAATCCACCCATAAACAACCACATGATGGGGCTTGCCCAGGGGCTGACGAAAACCTGCCAATCTTTTGCACCTGTGGCAAATACACCACCTGGTCTACCCAGAATGAGGATTTCCAAACCGATGATCAAAATGGCAACTGCAAAAGCTGGAATAGCTTCACTGACCCATAAACCAGCAGCAAAAAGCAAAATGAATAAAGCCCACATGGGCGCAGGGTCTAGCCCTGTATAATTTGGGACAAATGCAATTGTAGCAGCTATACTTCCAGCCAGGAGCAATTTTACCAGTCGTGTAGTAGAAGAAATCTGAAGTTTTCCGAGTACTCTTGAGGCTTGCCGTCTGGTATCTAGCATATGGGATCTATTATAACTTTAAGCGGGAAATAGGTTATGAATTATTTTCTTTCATGATCGATGAGAACTTCAGCGACTGAGCGAGAACAATCCGCCAGATCCTTCAGGTCATAACCGCCTTCGAGACCCACGAGCAGATGGGGTGTGATCTCCAGACAATAGCGTGTGAATTCAGCGAAATGCTCAGGTAATAGTTGCATGCCCCCCAGGGGATCATTTTGACTCGCATCAAATCCAGCGCTGATGATCAGTATTTCAGGTTCCCAGGCTTTAAGAAAGGGCAGGACCTTTTTGTCAAATGCAGTGAAATATTCATCCTTGCCTGATCCACCAGCCATGGGAATGTTAAGAACATTATCAAACTCACCAGTTTCATGTTCTGCGCCTGTACCCGGATAATAGGGCCATTGATGTAAAGAGCAGTAGGCGAGTGCAGGATCAGTTTCCAGGATATGTTGGGTTCCATTGCCATGATGCACATCCCAATCCAACACAGCAACTTTTTTGATCCCTTTAACTTGAGTAGCATAGTTGGCGGCAATGGCACAGTTGTTAAATAGACAAAAGCCCATGGCATTATCCCGTTCAGCATGATGCCCCGGTGGGCGGGAAATGACAAATGATGATTCATCGTGTCCAAGTAAACGATCCACACCATCCAGCCAGGCGCCGCTGCTCTGAAGTGCGATGTCAAAACTCTCGGGACTGACCATTGTGTCCGGATCCAGACTAAAACCACCACGTTCAGCTGTATTTCTCACGTTGAGAATATGATTTAGAGTGTGAGCCAGCTTGAGTTCTTCTGTATTGGCTCGCCGTGGTTCAATCCAATTTATTTCATCGAGATGTTCACTCTTACGGATGCCATCAAGGCATGCTGTAAGCCTTTCGGGACGTTCGGGGTGACCAAATCCCGTATCATGCTGCAAAAACCTGTCAGTGGTAAAAATGTTTATCATGACGCGAAAGATATTCAAATCTTGTGCCTTGTACATCTTATTGTCACCATTTATATAAAATAATTGAAACAATCTTCATTCAATCCTTGACCGAATGACTCTCAAGGCTTAAATGTGACCCATGAGTCATATCGTGAACAATAATTCAGAAAAAGTCGTATTGAGTCGCAAGGAACGTGACAAATTACGCAACAAGGAAGCCATTCTGGAAGCCGCTGTACATCTGTTTGCCCAGAAGGGTTTTAATGAAACCAAATTGGAAGATGTTGCTGCTCTTGCCGAGTTTGGAAAGGGAACCCTCTACAATTACTTTGAAAATAAAGATGACCTGTTGCTCTCAGCCTTTGATTTTGCGGTTGGCAGCATGCTGGAATTTCTTTATGGACAACTAAACTCTGTCTCTGATCCACTCGACCGAATTCGCCTCATCGCTAAATCCCAATTCAACTATTACAAAACCAATGCAGACTTTATGAATGTCATCATGACCAATCATCAAGTCCTTCGGAACCATGCCTGTAGCAAGGAAGTCTTTCAACGGTTTGGGAAATTAAGATCTATGATCATCAATGAGATGCAGGCAGGTATAGATGCTGGCATGCTAAAACCTGGAAATGCGCAGCGCTATGCAACCTACCTGAGTGGAATGATCCATGCCCAAGTCCGCTCGCTTAACTCAGGCGAAATGGATATGGAAGAAGCCCATTCAGATGAAATAATTGATATTTTTTTAAATGGAGTAAATCATGCAAAATAAAATACTGATCCTGGTGGTTAGCCTGTTGCTGGTCAGTGGGGGATTTGGGGATGCACAAGAACTAAGCCTGGATAAGGCTATCGGGTTGGCATTGGAAAACAATGTGAACATGCAAAATGCCAAAGAAGATCTTGCCAAAGCTAAGGCTCAACGCAAGGAAGCATTTTCTTCAGCCCTACCTGTTGTTTCAGCCATTGGTCAAGTCTCACACAGTTTCTCAATCGCTGCCCAACCTATGTCATTCCCTATTCCATTTGGAGTTTTGGATGCGGGTGGCAATCCTGTCTTTCTAGGTGATAATGAGAACCCTGGATCTCGAATCCCATATCTTGATGAGTATGGGAATCCAGTCCCCGGACAATTCCTACAAGAAACCGGAATTATTCCAGTTCCCATGGAGCTGGCATTTGGTTCAGACAATATGATGGTCTATGGGCTCAATTTAACTCAGCCCCTGTTTGAAGGTCGTGTCATTGCAGCCATTCGTGGAGCCAATGTGTATGGTGATCTTGCAGAATCTGCAGCTGAAGTCACACGCTTGTCCGTCATTGAGAATACAAAGAAAGCGTTCTATGGTGTGCTCCTCGCAGATAAAATGATTTCTGTTATGGAAAACTCTCTGGAAGTCATGCAACGTAATCTATCAAACGCACAAGCCCTGTATGAACAGGGTAAAACTGCAGAGTTTGACGTGATCCGCGCAGATGTCCAGGTAGCGAACCAGACAACTATGGTGAGTAACGCGCGCAAGATGAGGGAATTAGCTTACGCAGGACTCAAACGAAGCTGTGGGTTGCAGATTCAGCAGGAGATTGTTATCAACGGTCAACTTGCTGTTGAGACGGTGACTGATCTGGACCTGAAGAAACTGGAAGCCGAGATGTTTTCCAGACAACCCCTCCTCACTCAGATGAATGCTAATGTACGTCTCATGAAGGAAAACATCCTCATGGTGAAAGCTGAGTTCATGCCTTCCATAGCCCTCACTGGATCCTATCAACAAATGAAATCCTTCAATGATGATGGCTTTGACGATGCTGATTTCAATGAATCCTCATCCCTGGCAGTGGGTTTTAACATGCCCATTTTTAACGGATTTGGTTCGACTGCTCGCGTTCAGAAAGCCAAGGCAGATCATCGAAAATCTCAATATCAGGAACAGGATATTAAAGAGAACTTACTCCTGGAGTTGAAAAGTATTTACCTCAGTATTAAAGAATCTTCAAGAAAAATTGAAGCAGGATTGAAGGGGGTTGAACAAGCTCGTAAAGGAATTGATATGGCCCAACGACTCTATCAGGAAGGCATGGTCAGTCAGTTGCAAGTATTGGATGCCCAGAGTGCCAGCGATCAAGCTGAACTAGGACTTTATCAAGCATATTTTGAATATAACAGTGCCCGTGCATCGCTGTCGCGCGCACTTGGAGAAGAATAATGAAAATCCGAAACATTTACAGATTAATCCTTTCACTCATCATCTCAGGTTTGGTCCTGGTCACTTGTAGCTCAAATGGTGAGACCGAAGAAAAGACTGAAGTTGTCGAAGCCAAAGTACCCGTTGCCCTGGATTCTGTTAAGTACCAACCTTTCCAGATTGATTTCCATAGCATTGGTCGAGTCGTTTCGGAAAATCAGGTGAACCTATTGTTTCAATCCGCCGGTCAAGTTGATTCCATCTGGGTCAATGTAGGTGATTATGTCACCAAAGATCAACGATTGGCCAGCATAGAAACTGATGTGTACAAAACCATGTTTGCACAGGCCAAATCCATGTACGAGAAAGCCCAGCGCGACCTGGAGAGCTCTAAGGAATTGTTCAACTCAAAAGTGATCTCATCAGATCAGTTTGAAATGGCTCGAATTGGTCTGGATAACGCCAGGGCTGCTTTTACTCAGGCTAAAAATTCAATGGACAATACGTATTTACGGGCACCCTTTAGTGGTTGGATCGTTGTTAAGAACTTGAATATTGGAGATCTGGTGGCTCCAGGTGGCGCTATGCAACCCCCGCTTGTGCTGGCTGACATGGAACATCTGAAAATTATTATTCCCGTACCTGAAGCTCGGATTGGTCAGATTAAAAATGGTCAGTTCGCCCAGATAAAGTTTAAAACTTTTCCCGATCGCGTTTTCGAAGGGGCTGTCCTGCGGATTGGCATGTCACCTAAAAACTTCTCAAACAACTTCGATGTTGAAGTGAGAATGGCTGGCAATATGAGAGGAATGAGACTAGGACTGGTAGCAGATGTAAGAATTGTATTAGAATATTTTGATGAAGCTCTGGTCCTGCCACTCAAGCTCATTCAGGATGATGGGATTGCACAATTTGTATACACCGAGGAAGAGGGACGTGCCGTACGCAAAGAAGTGGAAATTCAGGCGCTCTCTGGATCACAGGTATATGTAAAAGCAGAAGTTGCTCCTGGTGATGTCCTTATCGTAAGAGGACATACTGATGTGAAAGATGGAACCCTTCTTGACATTGTTGAATAGGGAAGGATGACCAAATGAAAATTTCAAAACAGGCTATCAATCATCCCAGGAGTGTCATATTTGCTGCTCTGGGAATCTTTATCGCCAGTATCTCAGCATATTTGACATTGCCTCTGGAGCTGGTGCCAGATATAGAAATCCCATATGCTTTTGTATCGGGTACATATATCGGTGCTGCCCCATCAGAGGTGGAAACAGAAGTCATCAAACCCATCGAGGAAAAGCTGGCACAACTCCAGGACGTAGATGAGATCACGGGTTATGCCATGCAAAATGTTGGTTTCATCACCATAAAATTCTCAGCTGATGCAGACCTGGAAAGCAGCATCGACGCTCTCAAGGAGAAGGTAAATGAAGCCATCCCAGAGTTGAGTGATGACGTAGAAAATGTAACGGTTAAGGATATCGATTTTGCAGACACGCCCATCAGTATCCTGAATATATATGGGGATTTTACCCCCCATGCGCTTCGAACCCAGGCAGAACTTGTAAAAGATCAACTGACCCGCGTATCTGGTGTCAATCAGGTCGAGATGTTTGGTGGAGAGGAACGAGAAATTGCCATTGAGCTGGATCCAGCATTGCTTCTGGCCAATAACCTTAGTATTCCTCAAGTGCTTATGGCTCTAAAAAGGAGCAATCTGAATTACCCGGGTGGTACAGTCAAACTCAAGGGACAGGATATTTTTGTCAGAACGGTGGGTAAATACACAGAAATTTATGACATTGAGAACACCATTCTTGGTGTGGATGCTAGCGGTAATGTGAAGCGAATTCGCGATGTTGGAACCATTCACGATGGCTATGAAACTCCCAGTAGTTATTCACGGTATCAAAAGCAGAACAGTATCACACTCCTCATTTCAAAACGACCGGGTGCTCACATTGTGGAAGCCACAGAACAGATTGAGGCTGTCGTGGATGAACTGGCAGAGAAATTTCCCAAGGGCATGGAATATGCCTACACAGCAAGACAGGCTACAGATATTGAGAAGCAGAATAGTCAGCTAAACCAGAACGCAGCCTGGGGAATCTTGTTTGTCATTATCGTACTTTTTGCGGGTATAGGTTTTAAGAATGCGCTCATCGTTTCGATTGCCTTGCCTTTCGCACTCATGTCATCATTCCCATTGATGTATGTTTTTGATCTTGCCAGAACCGGAATATCCATGTTCGGGTTGATCATTGTGCTCGGTATTGTGGTTGATGGTGCAATTATCGTCGCTGAAGCCACCTATCGCCATATGGAAGAGGGCTTATCCCGCAAAGATGCCTCCATCCAGGCTCTGGATGAAGTAGGTGTTCCCATCATGACATCCGTACTGACCACTATGGTGGCTTTTGCTCCCATCATCTATATGTCAGGAACCATGGGGCAATTTTTATCGGTCATTCCCAAGGTTGTCATCTTTACTCTGGTCGGAGCCTTTCTGGCTGACCACTTTCTGATCCCTGTTCTGGCATCCAAAATGATGATGGTCACCAAGCGGGCAGGAATGCTGAGTGGAGAGTGGATAGGAAAGCGTTTTTATACTCGCATGGTGTCCTGGGCATTGAGTCATCGCTTCATTGTTGTAGTTGGTATTACCCTGGTCTTTTTCATGTCAATTGCTGTGGTGGGAATTTCAGCTGTGAGTGATGTTAAACTGGTGAAACTCCAGATTTTCCCAAAGGTACCAAAACCAAGAATTATCCTCGATATAAATACACCAGCAGGCTCCCAACTTGAATACACCAACGAAGTCGTTCAGGAAATAGAAGATTATCTGCTGTCATTTCCAGAAGTTGATAGGATTGTTTCTACCGTAGGAGAGAGCGGTGTACAGAATGTTCGTCTTGCTCAAGGAGGCGGCAAAGGATCCGAAATTGCTCAGATAAATGTCGATCTGGTTGAAACAGAAAATCGTGATAAATCAGTAGAAGAGCTGATAGAAATCATGGAAGCGAAACTATCTCGTACACCAGGCGTAGGTATCCTCATCCAGACTATCATTGAAGGTCCACCTATTGCTACCAATGTGGTGATTGATGTCAGTGGGGATGATTTGGAAGCCATTGGTTTTGTTGCAGAGCAGGTCAAACGTGATCTGGCAACCATCGATGGAGCACTGAATGTAGAATCTAGTCTAGGGGTTCGACGCACCGAATTTCAGGCCCATGTTGATCATGATCGAGCAGCCAGTTACGGTCTTTCCAGTCAGGAAATTAGTAATACACTGGCAACGGCAATGATTGGTCTGGAAGCCACAACCTATTCAGATGGACTTGAAGATATCCCCGTGGTGATCCGTCTGGAAACAGATGGGGATGATGCAGTAGACGCTATCCGTAACTTAAACATTATGAATCAAATGGGACAAATGGTTCCCTTTGAAAATGTTGCCACACTCGAAGTGGGCAGTAGCGAGACATTGATCAAGCATAAGGACTTCAAACGCAATATTTCCGTAACCTGTGATCTGGCAAAAGGCGTTGATGCCACAGATATTCGCAGACATATGGATCCATATCTGGCAGCCCTTGCAGTACCCAATGGTGTTACCGTTGAATATGGTGGTATTGAAGATGAAGCTTCAGAGTCTTTTGCAAGTCTTGGTCGCGCCATGATGATTGGATTCATTGTCATCATGATCATTCTCAGCGCTCAATTTCAATCGATGAAACAACCATTTATTATCGGTCTTGCCATCCCACTTTCATTTATTGGTGTGATCTTCGGGCTCATGGTAACTCGGGTTCCTTTTGGTATTATGGCATTCTTTGGAGTGGTCGCACTCATGGGGGTAGTGGTGAATGATGCCATTGTGCTCATCGCCTATGTAAATGATCTCAGGCGAAAAGGGATGCGTGTACGAGAAGCCTTAATCAAGGCAGGTCGTAATCGATTGCGTCCCATTATTCTGACAACTGTAACGACATTAGCCGGTATGATTCCACTGAGCTTAAATCTTGCTGGTGGTGCTGAATATTGGAGACCCCTGGCTGTAAGTCTCATCTTTGGATTGGCAGTGTCATCCTTTCTAACGCTTATCGTTGTTCCAGTTCTGTACTCGATTATTGAGAGCCGTGCTGAACGCAAGAAATTGGGACCGGCCGCATAAGCAGGCACAATTTTATCTGAGTTAGTTAACAATTGCTTTACGAATGGCTTTGTCGTAGCACAAAGCCATTCGTTTTTCTATGTTATAAAGCACTGATGGAGTGTACAAATTTTTAACGATCGTGGAGAGATTATGATTAAAAACAGACTGACAGCAGTATTGATGGTACTACTCGCTCTTTTTGCCCTGGGACATACGGCTGAAAGATTGGTACTGGCAGAATATTTTACAAACGCTGGCTGACCTTCCTGCGGCCCTACAGGGGCTCAGTTGGACGTGTTCCAACAAAACAACCCTACAACACATACACAAATTAACTACCACATGTCATGGCCAGGCACTGACCCTTACTACAACTACAATAGTGATGACGGGAATGCCAGAAGAAGCTATTATGACTTGAATTGGGTGCCCTACATGTGTATTGATGGTGAAAATGATGAGAATTCTGCTACTGCATGGCAAACTCATATTCTAAGTAATGCTTCCACAACATCACCGCTCGGTATTTCTATGGCAGGTAATTTTGATTATCAAAGCGGAAATGGAAGTGTGGTAGTCACCCTCGATCCCGAAACAGGTGTGACAGGTAACTATACCTTGCAAGTTGTCCTGGTTCAGGACGGTCTGTATTACATGGGATCCAATGGATATCCTGATCATGAAAATGTCATGCGAGATATGTTTCCAAGTTCATCGGGTACAAGTATCTCACTGGTAGATGGTGTTCAATTTACCGAAACAGTGGCATTTGCAGTTCCAGAAAACTTAGTTCTGGATGACTGTCGCCTTGTTGTCTTTGTTCAGGCATCAAATCATGATGTCCTCAATGCCACGACAGCTTATGTAAGTGAGATTGCACCACTCAATATCCCAAACCTCACGGCTACTAATACAAATCTTACCATTATTGGTGACGATGGAGATGGTACTTTAAATCCTGGAGAGGCTGCTGAATATGCAGTCACCGTAGCCAATAATTGTGAATTTGTGAGCGCCTTTGATGTCACTGGATATTTGTCCTCATCGAATCCCTATATTACTATTACTGATAGTGTAGGTGTATATGACATGATTGTTTCATGCGATGTGGTCACCAACTTTTCTGATAAGTTTGGTTTTTCAGTTTCTGAGGATGCTCCAGATATCTCGGAATTTGATTTTAACCTGAGATTGGTTGCAAATCAAAGCACTGAAGTTCCATATGAAACAAATGTCCCGCTTACTATAAATATTGATCTGTTTCAGCTCAATTTCCCCATACCTCTTTCCCAGCCTGTCATGAGCGGTAACGCTGTTGTGGATCTCGACGGTGATGGCGAAAATGAAATTGTGGTCACAGGAACCGATAGCCTCGTCCATGTCTATACATTGGATGGAACTGAGCTAGCCGGTTTTCCCTTTACCACAGGTAATTGGATTGTTGGTTCTCCAGCTGTTGCCGATATTGACAACGATGGAGATCTGGAGATTGTCACAACTTCCAGAGACCGCAAGATATACGTGATCCAACATGATGGGTCAGGTACTGACATTATGACAGCTTCACACTATCTATTGGGATCTCCTGCTCTAGATGATCTCGATGGTGACGGCGATCTTGAAATTGTTGCCACCAGTTATGGCTATGAAGTACTGGCTGTCCATCATGATGGAACTGCGGTGACTGGATTTCCTGTCCTGATAGATGGGGAGAGGATGTCTAGCTCACCTGCTATTGCTGATCTGGATGGTGATGGCTCAAAAGACATTATCGTTGGAACCTGGGGAGACAATCTCTACGCATATAGTGCAAGTGGCGTGATCCTCACAGGCTTCCCTGTCGATATGATCACCAATGCTGCAGCTGCTCCAGTAGTCGCTGATATTGATAACAACGGTTCTCTGGAAATCTTGCTCGGTCAAGATGGTGGAATTTTTCACGCTCTCTCCAATACTGGAACCACACTATGGACAAGCCAATTGAGCTCGGCCAGCATCAGAACATCTGCTGCCGTATGTGATTTTGACGGAGATGGTTTCATGGAGACAGTCTATACAAGTCTGGATGGATCCATTAATGTTGTTGATTATGAAGGTAATTCATTAGCGGGTTGGCCACAGAGTTTAGGTGCGCCATGTTACAGCTCACCAGTGATTGCTGATCTGGACGGTGACAATATTCCTGAAATTGTTGTGGGAGCCAATACCTGGATGTTGTCTGCTTTTTATCTGGATGGATCATCCATCGATCTATTTCCACTTGAACTGGAAGGTCCTGTACGCGGTACACCAACAGTTGCCGATATCAGCCAGGACGGCACCATGGAACTAGCAGTAGGATCAGATGGTGGATTTTTTGTTGTTAACCTGAAATCACTCTCTGAGAATGGTCCAAACTGGTCAACAGCACGTGGAAATAATCAGCGTACAGGGTTTTATAAAAACTGGGTCGTAAGTGTTGACAATACAGTCGTTCCAGAGGCTTTATCACTGAAACAAAACTATCCAAATCCATTTAACCCCACCACTACCATTGAATTCGGTGTTCCAACTCATGGTCCGGTGACCCTGACGATTTACGATGTCATGGGTCATGAAGTCACCCAATTAGTAGATTCAGAGTTCGCACCGGGTACCTATTCATTCCGGTGGAATGGCATTGATAAAAACGCCAAACAGGTTGATTCAGGTCTGTACTTTGCCCGGATTAATGCTTCAGGCGTAGAACAAATAGTAAAAATGATGTTGCTCAAATAACATCTGACACATAGATACTTCAAGGGGGCTGTCCAATGGATAGCCCCCTTTTTTTAATAATATCGAGCCTGAACAGAAATATTTGTTCAGGGCATGCCCAGATTATATTCTCCCAGAGTTATTCGAATCAAACCAATCCATATCAGCTGGGAGTACAGGCATGGGATCAGCAAAGAAAACAGTAACTGGAAAAGCCCTTCTCGATAAAATCAGATCAGATTTTATAGGCTTGGATACGACCTACGAGAATATCGATGGACAGCATACCAGACGCATTTATATGGATTCCACTGCCAGTTCACTCATGCTGAGACCTGCCGCCAGTATTACTGCTGATTTCATGAATCACTACTCCAATACACACAGTAAAATGCATCATAGCGCCCATATCTCAACAGCAGCATATGAATGGGCTCATGAACGCGTATTGAGTTTTGTCGGTGCTGATCCTGATGTTTATACCTGTTTTTTTACGGGGGCTGGCACAACGGCTGGAATCAATAGAATGGCACGTGTCTTTAGAGATGTCCACCCTGAAAAAGATACGGCAATCATCTCCATCATGGAGCATCATTCTAACGATTTACCCCATCGGAAACATATGAAGCACGTTTATCATGTTCCTGTTGAAGGTCTGGATGAAAACAAGATGTGTATCAGCCTGCCAAAATTGGAAGAAGCCCTCATCAAAGGTAAAGGCAGGATCGCTTACGTGTCCATGACAGCTGTGAGCAATGTGACAGGAATTATTAATCCCATTCATGAAATTGCCCGTATGGCTCATAAACATGGTGCCTTAGTCATGGTAGATGGCGCTCAAAGTGTTGCTCATTTACCCACCCAGATGTTTCATCCTGATGACCCAGCATCGAGTATTGATGCATTGGTTTTTTCCGGACACAAAACTTACACACCAGGCTCCCCCGGTGTAGTGATTGCCCGTAAAGATCACCTGTTGGCAATCGAACCTGAAGAGGTCGGTGGTGGAATGGTAGACCGCGTTTTGGAAGATCGTTACCAGGTGAAAAATAGCTTCCCGGATAGGGAAGAAGCAGGAACACCAAATATCCCTGGCGCCATTGCTCTGGCAACGACCATTGAAATCCTGGACCGAATTGGTATGGATTTACTCATGGAAGAAGAAGATGAGGTCATGATTTATGCCATTAAAGCCATGCGTGAAATCCCTGAGGTGATTGTCTATGGTGGCACAGATCTGGAATCTTGTCCCCGGGCAGCATCCATTTCCTTTAATGTTAGAGGTCTGGATCACGGTCTTATCGCCGCTCTTCTAAATGATCGTTACAATATTGGTGTTCGCAATCAATGCTTTTGCGCACATCCCTATGTAAAAGAGATGATGGCTGATGACCTTCAGGAGGAATTTGGCATTATTGATTTTGGCAATATGAGTGATGAGTTTATGCGCAAAGCAGGGATGGTTAGGGCTAGCTTTGGTATCTACTCTACCCAGGAAGATGTGGATGCTCTCATTTTTGCATTGAAAGATATCATTCAAAATGCTGAAGAATACGGGTCAGATTATGAAGTCAATGCAGACAATGACTACGAGCATAAGACCTACAGAATTGATCATGATGAAATTTTTTGTATCACCAATGCTCTGGATAAATATATCGCTGATTAAGTCTGAATCTATTTGAGGAAAAGTAATTTTCCTGAAGTCTTAACCGAAGTCCCGTTCCCAATCTGAAAATAGTAACTACCAGAGGCGAGTTCCTTGCCCTGCTTATCCTTTCCCTGCCAGTGGTAATCATTTACCCCTGTTTGATTAATTGACTGCATAGAATGATAGACTTGTCGGCCCTGAGAATTAAAAATTCTGATCCTGTACTCACCAGGCTGTGAAACCCAAAAGGGGATGGTTGTTTCCCCATTAAAAGGATTTGGGTAGGCATGGCTCAGAAGGTATTGTGTGGGTTGAACGGGCTCGTTCGTACCCTGGGCATCAACCAGGGGGTTAATCAACTCTGAAGATCCATCCGACTTTAAAATGAGTAGCGTACTATCCTCCAGAGCAATCCAGGGGAGGCTTGATGCTAGACCATCAGGTGGCGGGGTACTCATCACAGCATTGTGATTACTGCGATCCACACCCAGGGGGATGTTGTCTGCAGAGCCACCAGTATGATAGTGAATATCTGTGCTTCTGGATCGACGGTAGGCATACAGATCATCACCATCTGTGAGAATAAAATTCTTGATGTTTGAGGGCTGCTGAGATTCGAGGATGGTAAGAGCTTCTGTGATACCATCCAAAACGGTGTTGGATGTTTCGATATTCTTCATGATCCAGAAAAAGAATAACTCCGAATCAACCACATGACTCCAACCACTTCCATCCCATGGACCATCGCCATGTGTTGCAGGTGGATGGAGATTTAACCAATCATCTCCAATAAGATTCCGGAGCTTGGTTTTATTCAGATCACCGTTGTGACCAAAGCTGAAATGTCTGTTATCTGATGTAGTATAAAGAAATGGGTGAGGGTTCTCAATATTGCCTGCTCCCGAGCTGGTAATCCTGAGATGCCCCAATAAGACTTTCACAGTATCTGGCCAGAGCAATTCAGCTGCTTCGGGGTAAAAATTATCATCCCCAAAGGCTTCTTGAGCCGAACGCGTCGATTGAAGGAGCATGGTGCCATTAAATATAGAATGACTGGTCATTCCCCATCCATCTTCATTACAATAGGGCCAACCTCCAGAGCCACCCTGGAGCCGAAATTCTTCCAGTTCTGCCATCATGTATGGATTGTAATCAGAATCAGTCCCTGGACGACTCAATGAATGTTCTGGAAGTGCAATGATTCCCATCATTCGGCAGGATTGTACAGGTCTTGCAAGGATCAGCAGAACCAGAATTCCCAGGTACACTTTAACGTTCATAGGCAAAAGGTAATTTCTGAATGGTTCGAATAAAAGGAAATGGTTGTGAAAGTGAGATATTGCATTTTTAAACGGATGCTGTTTCTCGGTTGTATCCAGTCGAAGGAATACTAATTTGAGCCTGATGGTTAAATTTCAAACCCCTCAATTTGAGCCAGCCAACTGGTTACCCAACGGTCACTTCCAAACGGTTTTTGCATCTCTTGTCATGCCCGTACCCTTCCCCAATTATCGACGTGAGGTCATAGAATTACCAGATGGTGATATCACCGCTGCTGATTGGGTGGATGGGGAGGACGACAAGCCCCTCCTGGTTTTGATACATGGGATGGAAGGCAGCTCAACCAGTCGGTATGCCAGGTTATTGATGAGTGAATGTGAGGCTCGAGGATGGCGTGGTGTTGTGCTACATATGCGCAGTTGTGGGGGCTTGGTTAATCGACACAAAACCTTTTACCACGCTGGGTTTTACCAGGACATTCAATATTTTATCGAAGAATTTTTACCAGCCCGAAACATTGCAGGACCTTGTTTTCTCGCCGGAGTTTCTTTGGGAGGATCTCAGGTGGCTCACTATCTGGCGAAGGGATCTCCTAAAGGGCATGTCAATGCGTCCGTTATGATCTCAACGCCATTGGATTTGGGCGCTTCAGCGGATTTCCTGAACACATGGTTAAGTCAACAATACGTGATTCGATTTAGGCGAACCCTCCTGGCGAAGTATAAAAAGAAAGCAGTACTCCTTAAGGGTCATGTCATGTTGGAAGACCTGGCACGTGCCAGAACGTTTTGGGATCTGGATAACTCCGCTACAGCACCCATTCATGGGTTTAAAGACGCAGTGCATTATTATAGAGAAATGAGTGCAAAAAACTGTTTGCAGGATATCCAGGTGCCTACACTTTATCTTGCCTCAAGGGATGATCCATTTGTTCCCGAAGATTCGATGCCAGACCGACAGGTTCAAAACGGAAATTTCACATCACTATTAACCCGTCATGGAGGCCACGTAGGGTTTGTCGATCATTATGGCCAGTCCTGGATGACACCAACAGTTTTTAAATATTTTTCGAGTTTTGAAGTTTAGACTTAAGTATAGAAAAGAGGAAATGATGAAAAGAATATTAATGATGGTTTTTGTGATCAGCATGCTCCTGATTTTGAACTTCTGTGAGAAGCAGCCCGAGATCTCACAGGAACGCTTCCAGATGTTGTCTGATACAGTTTCCAAAGAAATGGATTATGAGCCGTGGATGGACTTTAGCTATGAGTTAAGTAAGAATTATCCTCATGAATATGTTGCCGGTATGGTCCTGGTACAATCCGCAGAACGCTCAATTATGGAACAGGATGCAGAACGGTTTACAAAAATCTTTGACTTGCTCAAAAACTATCCTGAAGAGGGTGCACTGGAGATGGTAGACCAGATCGCATTCGGTAATCGCCTTGCCTGGATTATGTCAGACCAGATGTTGCTTTTCAATCTGGCACCTGAAGTCATTGAATTCACCATCAATAAATTCAAAACCCATGAAGACAGTCTCAAATGGAGAGATGAATTGGGCGCTATGATCTATGATACCCAGGCCAGTGTTTATGAAAACCTGGAAGAGCGAGAAAAGGCTCTTGAAGCCTATAACATTGCGCTGGGTTACATGGAGCAACCTGAGACTTTACTCCGTAGAGGTTTAATCCTGGAAGATCAACAAAATTTTGAAGCAGCGCTTGAGGATTTTGTAACAGCTATGGGTTTATCACCCAACCAGCAAATGATTATACAAAAAGTAAGAGATACCTATTCAAAATTGAATCCTGAGGAAGATGCCCAGGCGTTTATTGACGATCTAATGCTAAGCATGGAGGAAGGACGCAAAGAGGAAGTCCTTTCCGAGTCATTCTTTATAGATGCACCTGCCTATAAGTTCACTGATTTTGAGGGTCGCGTACTGGATAATACAACGATGCTGGGCAAGGTGGTCTTTGTCGACTTCTGGGCGACCTGGTGTAATCCCTGTCGACGTGAATTACCTGAATTCCAGGCCTTCTACGATCTATATAAAGAAAATCCTCGGGTTGCATTTGTAGCAGCTTCCACTGACCGGGAGCAAGAAAAAGTTGAGCCTTATATTGCAGAGATGGGATTCACCTTTCCCGTTGCATTCGCTGATGAGAATGCCAACAATTTTGGTGTGGAAGGTATCCCAAGTCTGTTTATAATAGGACCAGAAGGAAAAATCCGTTACAAGATAGTAGGCTTTGACCCTGACAAAGACTTTGTCAAGGAGATGAGTTGGCGCCTGGAGAGTCTGTTAGATAGCTAATAGTAACCGGAAGGAGAGTGATATGATTCGCAAAGTATTATTGATTGTACTAGTCATTGGAGTCGTCATTGGGCAAGCAGAAGAAGCAAAATCTGGATGGAGTTGGGGTGGTGTACCTGCAGTAGCCTATAACTCAGATAATGGATTTACTTATGGGATCATTTTACAGCCATTCCATTATGGTGATGGATCGATGTACCCTGACTACCTGTTTTCAATCTACTCTGAACTTTCAAGAACCACAAAAGGTGGTGGGGTCAACAAGCTGTTCTTTGATTCAAAATATCTCATGCCCAGGGATATTCGGGTCACAAGTGAGCTGAGCCTCCTCACTGAAAAACTCTTACCCTTTTATGGCTTTAACGGCTACCATAGCGAATACCGTCAGGGATATGAAATAGAAGATTCTACAGACGCCTATATATCCCGCACCTATTATCGTCATGCACGGGAACAGTTCCGTTTTACCGCAGATTTTCAAAAACAGATTGTTCACCCGAAAGTGCGGGGAATACTGGGCTTGGGCTTTCTGAATACAACAACTGGGAATGTTGATGTGGCAGATATTAATGATAAGGCTGATGACGAAACCACTGATCTGCCAGCAATCTCTGGTTCCACATATTTGTTCGAAAAATATTTACAGAATGATTGGATCCCAGATGAAGAAGCTGATGGAGGAGCCACCAATTATTTGAAACTGGGGCTTGTCTATGATTCTCGTGACCAGGAAGCAAATCCTATGTCAGGTATGTGGACAGAAGCACTGATTACTGTTGCGCCTGAGTTTTTGGGAACAGAAACACCATATACATTACTCACACTTACCCATCGTCAATATTTTACCCTCATCGAAAACGACCTCTCCTTCGCGTATCGATTGGGTTACCAGGGTAACATCAGTGGTCAGGCACCCTTCTATATGTTGCCATTCTACATGAGTAGCTATAAGATGGAAGAGGGTCTTGGAGGATCCAAATCACTCCGCGGTATCCTGAAAAATCGTATCGTAGGTAATGCGACCTATTTCACAAATCTGGAATTTAGATGGAAGTTCTTCCGAACAGTAGTGGGTGGACAGAATCTATACCTGGCTCTTAATGGATTTACAGATATTGGTCAGGTCCTTACACCGTATGAAGTTGAAGGTGAAACTCTTCCTGAAGTTTCTGAAGAGGGTGTCCATGTTGCCTATGGAGCAGGCTTCCGCATTGCATTGAATGAAAATTTCATTGTTGCCATCGATTATGGAATGGCAAAAGATCCTCAGGACGGAAACGCAGGCATGTATATTGGGTTAGGATACCTGTACTAAACCCACCACAAAATCATATATAAGTGATCAATCAAGGCGCGGATTCAAATCTGCGCTTTGTGTATACAGGAACGTCTGATAGCCTTACAAACCAGTTTTCAAGCGAGCTTGCCAGCTCAAACTGGTTTTACGCCCCCCCATCAAACGTTGACACCCGCTTGGCTACCCCGAAAACAGATGTAACCCATCGAATTGAGTGACCGTTACGTAATCAGATTCTCTTTTGGATTTCGACCTGATTTGTTAGTTTATTCCCGAACACCTCAAAACTTTTTGAATGCTATCATGAACCTTATGCAAGGGTATTGCGTCAGCTCTGTACCTGATGCCTGTCCCTTTGAAATAACTCAAATATGGGAGTGAAACATGATCAAATTCAGTAAACAACAGCTCAAAATTCCACAAATGAGCAAGCCTGTTTATCTGGTCACTGGCGGTATGTCGAAGTTTGACAGAGCCATACCTGAAAAAAGAACTGAAGAGCTGGTAATAGATGCTTTTCTGGAGGCTGCCGAATTTGTCAAGAAATCCCCTGAGGAGTTGAAACGTTATATCCATAGTTGCTATTATGGTCATTTTGCAGATCATTTTGGTGACCAGCTGCTGGGGGAAGCAGTCATACATGATCGCCTCGGTCTAGATCCACTAGGTAATGTAGGTATCAAAACAGGTGGAGCCACAGGAGGCTCTACCATCTGGGAAGCATACAAAGCAGTTGCTTCTGGCTATTCTGATACCGCCCTTGCTATGGGCTGGGAACGGATGGATGAAGTACCGACTGACGAGGGAAATCACTACATCGCCTCTGCGGCCGATAAAGATTGGGAAACCCCCATGGGTCACATTTACACAGGCTATTATGCTGTTATGGCACAGAAATACTGGCAGGTGTTCGGGAAGGAAGAGGACTCTTTCAGACGCACACTGGCAGAAATCGCTGTAAAAAATAAAGGCTATGCCCGCATGAATCCCCATGCCCAGAGCCCCATGAAAATCACAGTAGAAGATGTACTCAATTCACCCATCGTTGCCCATCCATTACGTGCGCTGGATTGTTGCCTTATGAGTGTAGGTGCCTCATGTGTTATCCTGGCTGATGAGAAAACAGCTTACGAACTTACTGACAATCCGCTCCTGCTTTATACCTCAGCAGGGTCACACACGCTGAGAGTTGCAGACCGGCGGGATATGGATATTCCATTGCTTCCCAATGAAACACCAGATCAATACAAAGATCTAGGTGTGCGCTTTCCTGGGGGTGATAGATATCCTGGTTTTACCGGGTTTCTGGCCGCGCGAATGGCTGCCCATTACGCCTATGGAATGGCAGGCATTGTAGACCCCACCGAAGACCTTGACCTGGTTGAATTGCACGATGCCTTTACAATTAGCGATATCCAGACCTATGAAGATATAGGTATCAGACCCTATGGTGAAGGTCGGACCTATGTGGAATCTGGTGACTGTTATCATACAAATCCATTCACTGGGCAACCTGGAAAATTACCAGCCAATCTCTCTGGTGGACTCATCGGCTGTATGCACGCCGTGGGTGCTACGGGAATCATGCAGGTCATAGAGGTGGCTCAACACATCTGGGGGCGTTGGGCTGAGATGCACGGTGATGAAGACAAATGGAAACGTTTCAATCGAGTAAAACCAGATGATTGGACGGACCTTCAGGTAAGGAATGCAAAACGCGGACTGGCAATTAGCCATGCTGGTGTTGGATCCCATGTGACTGCCACAGTGCTTGTTCACCCGGATCATCAACTGGAAAGGAGGGACTAAAATGAGTGGCGAAAATAGAGGAACAGTAAAAGTCGAAAATGGCCGCTATAGAGTTTCAGGAAATTTTCACTATGCCTTCCCAAATGATCCCATCTGGGATGAAAGTGGAAAACTCCTGGGGATAACCAATCCAGCTGATATGACACATATTCATGCCTATGGGGGCGAAGCACCATTCTTTGAGAACCTCAGCAATGCCAAGTTACTGGGCACCAAATGTGCTAATCCAAACTGTGAAACATATGATTCAGTCTATATCCCATACCGCATCCATTGTCCTGATTGCCTCATGCGGAATGAGGAGGTTGACCTGACAGAACTTGCGCGTAAAGGAGCCAGTGTGCACACCTTTATGATTACCGAGCGAACCGGTGCATTTAACACCCTGGAAAAACCTATTCGATTTGTGAATGTCGAGTTTGAAGGTGTGTCAACAATCCTGATGGGATATCTATCAATTGGAGAACCTGAAATTGGGATGAAAGTTGTGCCAATATTTCAGACAAAATCCCCTACATATACCATCATGGATTTGTCCTGGGTACCTGCAGGTACAAATATTGAAGATTTGCCTGAAGGTTTCAGCTTCTAGCCAATACATTCAAAACATAATGTTAAAACAAAGAGGCTGCCATGTGGTAGCCTCTTTTGGTTACGAATGAAACAAAACATAGAGTAATCCGTTGACCATGAGCTAAGACAAATGCTTTTCCTTGGTATGGAAGGAGATAGGTCTATTTTTGCACAGGTGAATACAATAAATCAGGAGTTGACCCGTTGAATAGTTTTGTAGAATGGTGGCAGCATCTGCCATCTCAGATGGATCCAGTAATCTTTAGTATCGGAAACTTTCCCTTGCGCTGGTATGGAACCATGTACATTGCCTCATTTGCAGTTACTTATTTGGTGGCGAAGTATCGAATCAAAGATGAAAAGTTACCCTATACTCTGGATTTTGTAGCTGACGCAATCATGTGGGCAATTATCGGTGTGATTCTTGGGGGCAGATTGGGATATGTAATATTTTATGGTTTTGAGGATTTGCTTCAGGATCCATTCCGAATTATTTCACCAGTTGCCAAGATAAATGGATCCTGGAAATTCACCGGGATTTCGGGGATGTCATATCATGGTGGAATATCAGGAGTAGCCATTGCGTTCTGGTTATATGCCCGCAAACATAAAATGAGATATTTTGTTCTCACTGATTTAATCATGGTGGGAATACCCCTGGGCTTCACCTTTGGACGAATTGGTAACTTTATCAATGGTGAACTTTATGGGCGTGTGACAGAGAGCTGGATTGGTATGTATTTTCCCCATGCTGGTGATGGTCTATTACGACACCCATCCCAACTCTATGAAGCATTTTTTGAAGGAATTGTCGTTTTTGCCTTTGTGTGGGCATTCCGAAAAAAATCTCCCTTCCCTGGTTTTCTTTCAGGTCTATACATTTTTGGCTATGGGTTTGTCAGGTTCTTTATAGAGTTCTTCAGGCAACCAGATGCCCACCTCGGTTTTGTGTTCTTGAATTTAAGTATGGGGCAGATGCTCTGTCTTGGAATGTTGGTGGCAGCTGGCCTGGTATGGTACATGGGTTACACCCAACACCAGAAAATTGAAGGATCCAAGACTTGACATTATTGCTTATTGCAGTTGCTGCACTTCTACTAGGGCCGGTTCTCGCTAAAATTTTTGAAAAACAGCCTGGCGCCAACAGTTTTATGGATGGATTTATTCTATCATCCATTGGTGGAATTGCCGTTGTTCACCTATTACCTGAAGCTGTAGTGGAAATAGGTGGGATGGCGTTACTCATGGTTGTGCTGGGAGCATTGCTTCCTTATCTGGCAGAACGGGCATTCCATAGTTATGAACGTGCCACACATAGCGGGGTCCTGGTTCTGGCACTTAGCGGCATCCTGGTCCACACCTTTCTGGATGGTATGGCACTTTCCCACTCCTCCACTGAACATGGTTCTGGACAAGCTCTGGCTTATGCCGTTATTCTCCATAGACTCCCAGTCGGACTCCTGATCTGGTGGGCTCTCAAACCCTTTAGCGGAATTAAAACAGTAGTAGCGGTTCTATTGCTGATGTGCGTTGGAACCACTGCTGGTTTTATGGTTGGTGGTACAAACATGTCCCTGGATCATTCGACGGCGATTACCTACTTCCAAGCCCTGGTGACCGGGTCACTCCTACATGTCCTCTTCCATCGCCACATTCATGGGAAGGATACAGAAGATGAGTCACAGCATAAACACTCAAAAAAACACAAAGAGCGTGCTGTACCTGCAGCCATTGGAGCATTACTGGGTGCGGGAATCATATATCTGTTACCTCTCGGACATGGCTTACCACATGATCATTCTATAAGATCAACAGCTGAATTAACCCTTGACCTTTTTCTTGCCAGTGCACCAGCCCTCTTACTGGGTTTTGGCGTGGCTGCAAGTATTCAGTTATTTGTTCCAGAAGCAGGAATCAACTGGCTGCATGCAAAGAATAGAAGTGTGCGCGTGAGTAAGGGTATGCTCTTTGGGTTACCGCTTCCCATATGCTCATGTGGAGTCGTGCCCCTGTATCACAGTCTGGTTAGACGCGGTGTATCTGTGGGAGCTGGAGTAGCTTTTCTCATCGCCACCCCTGAACTAGGCATTGATGCCATCATGATTTCCGTTCCTTTATTAGGCTGGAAAATGACTTTGGTTCGTCTATTTGCCGCAGCTATCATCGCCTGGTTTACAGGCTATATCATGGATCTACTGGTTCCCTCTACGCCTGAACCTGAATCAGTCCCGATTGAAGTTAAAGATATAAAGCCCACTATGTCGCCGGTCAAACGATTCTGGTCAACCCTGAATCATGAATTGATAGACCATCTGGGACCCTGGGTATTGATGGGGCTCATCATTGCAGCGGTTACTGACCCCTTTCTTTCTAAATTCGACTGGTCGGCACTTCCTTACGGAACTGACATTCTCATGATGGCTATCGTTGGAATGCCCCTTTACGTGTGTGCGACAGGTGCAACCCCTATAGCTGCAGTCATGTTGATGAATGGCGTTTCAGCTGGGGCAGTTCTAGCATTTTTAATCACAGGACCTGCCACAAATATTACAACTCTCGGGGTTATGAAAAAACTTCATGGCGGCAAAGTGGCTATCTCTTTTCCCGTGGTGATTATTGCCCTCACATTGGTTGTTGGTATAACGGTAAATCTGATAATGGGTGAATCTGGACAAATGGCTGGTGAAGCGCATGTTTCCGAAGAACATTCCTGGTATAATCATCTCGCTGGAGGGGTACTTTTCCTGCTCTTTGTCGGCTCGCTTTTTAGAATTGGCCCAAGGGGAATGTTAGCCAATTTGTTTGAAGGGTTGGGGACATCAGAGGAAGAAGATGAGTGTTGTGATTGTAGCCATGATCATTAAGCATTTTAGGAAAGAGTAATGAAAGTATTGTTAGCTGGCGGTGGTAGTTCACACGAACGAGAAGTATCCCAAAAATCTACAGCAGCCATGGAACGTGCGTTACAGGAATTGGGTTATGAATACACGCATATCGATTTATTAAATGAACTTGATGTCATGAACGAATGGGATGACTCCTACGATATCGTCTTGTTAGGGTTTCATGGTAGGGCTGGAGAAGATGGACTTCTCCAGGCTACTCTTGAAGCAAATGGTATTCCATATACTGGAGCCGGAGTGGCAGATAGTCTACTGGCTTTTTCCAAAGATGCCTCAAAACGTCAATTCAAAAAGCATGGTGTACCAACTGCTGAATGGGAATTGCTTTTGCATGATCCAGGTCAAGCATTACCAGTTACCAGTCTGGAATTACCTTATGTCATCAAACCAGACAACGAGGGTTCTACAATAGGACTTTCGGTTTGCATGACAGAGGAAGACCTGATAGGAGCAAACAAAGTATCAGGCCCATTCAGTCGTCTGATTTTTGAGCGTTTTATTCCAGGAAGAGAACTTACCGTGGGTGTGGTTGGGGGGCAGGTGTTCCCCATTGTGGAAATATTTCCTGGAAACACGCTGTATGATTATGAATCTAAATACACAAAAGGGATGAGCAATTACCAATGTCCGGCGAATTTGGATACACAGCTCACCCGCCATATTCAGGACCTGGCAATTAAAGCTATGAAGGTCGCAGGCGTTCAGGTCTATGGTCGTGTAGATTTTCGATTGGATCCTGAGAATAACCCCTGGTGTTTGGAGATAAATACCTTGCCTGGTATGACTGAAACATCCCTGTTGCCCATGGGAGCGTCAGCCAATGGGATGACATTCCCCAAACTGATTGATGAAATCCTTAAACAAAGTTTGATAAAATATAAATAGGTCTGAGTATGAGTCTTCGTTTTTATAACACGATCACTAGACAGAAGGAAACCTTTCAGCCTTTAGAGGAGGGCAAGGTCCAGATGTATACCTGTGGACCCACAGTCTATGATTATGCGCATATTGGGAATTACAGGACCTTTATGTTTGAGGACTTGCTGAGAAGGTACCTTGAGTATAGAGGCTATGAAGTAACTCAGGCGATGAACCTGACTGACGTGGATGACAATACCATCCGTAGGAGCAAAGAGCGGAACATTTCACTAACTGAGCTAACAGATGAGTTTAAGTCAGCCTTTCATGCTGACTTAAAGACTCTCAACATGCAACCTGCCCATCAATATCCTGAAGCTACAAACTACGTATCTGAAATGATTGAAATGATTTCAGATCTTCAACAGAAGGGATATGCTTATAAAGCCCCAGATGGCAGTGTCTATTTCAATATTGAAAAGTATGGCCAATATGGCAAGCTGGCTCATCTGAATCCTGATGAAATGGTTTCAGGTGGTAGGGTTGCAGATGATAGTTATGAAAAGGAGGGGGTACGTGACTTCGCGCTTTGGAAAGGATACAAGCCTGAAGATGGCGATGTCCATTGGGACTCTCCCTGGGGTAAAGGTCGTCCGGGATGGCATATAGAATGTTCAGTAATGTCTACCGAACTGTTGGGACCTCACTTTGATATTCATTGTGGGGGAGTGGATAATATTTTTCCCCATCATGAGAACGAAATAGCTCAAAGTGTATGTGCCACTGGTCAGGATTTTGTCAATTATTGGCTCCACTCAGAATATCTCCTGGTAGACAATAAGAAGATGTCCAAGTCATTGAATAATTTTTACACGCTGAGAGATCTACAGGATCAGGGCTATCCTGCTGAAGCCATTCGCTGGATGTTGATCACCACCCATTATCGTCAAAAGTTGAACTTTTCGGTTTCCCGGCTGGAAGAATCCCAAAAGGCAGTCAATCGAATGCGAGAATTCTATACGAAATTGGCGAGCTATGAGGGGGGAGGTCAGGAGGATGCTGAGTCACAGATCAAGACCGCCCAGAGTCAATTTATTCTCGCAATGGACGACGACCTCAATATCTCCGGAGGCTTGGCTGCCGTGTTTGAATTGGTACGTTGGGGTAATCGGGCAATGGTTGAGGGGGCGTTAAGTGTCAGGGGGGCATCAGCAATCCATGATCTGATGCAAAGCATTGACCATGTTCTGGCTGTTTTGGACATGGACAGTGGGTTGAGTACGGAAGTAGATGAAGCATATATTGAATCTAAAATTGAAGCACGCAAACAAGCCCGTGCCAACAAGGACTTTGCCGCCAGCGATGCCATCCGGGATGAATTGGCTGCCCAGGGTATCGAATTAATAGATACCGCCCAGGGCACGAAGTGGAAGCTGAAATAGGTCACCCCATCCAGAACCGGAAATTGAGCTTGCCGAAATGTCCACCCCTGAGCCCAAACATCCTCACCTCGTCACACTGAGCGCAGTCGAAGTGCGTAAATCCTTCCAGGTATAGCAGGATTCGACAAGCTGGCCTTCCGCAAGTATGCAGTACCGCGGACAGGCTCAACCTCCAGTACCCCATCCGGACGGACATTGAGTTCAAAGAAATGTCCAAAAACCCATTCGTTAGGACTATCAGAAAAACTCATTAAAAAACTTTTCCAATATTTCTTGTGTCTGGTAATCCAGCATATATATTCTTCGGCTTTTAGAAAAAACGGCCAAGGTAGCTCAGTTGGTAGAGCAGCGGTTTTGTAAACCGCCGGTCGCAGGTTCGACTCCTGTCCTTGGCTCGAACTTAATGGTTTTTTTAAAAAATGGGTCGATGGCCGAGTGGTTAAAGGCGGCAGACTGTAAATCTGCTCTCGTATGAGTACGGTGGTTCAAATCCATCTCGGCCCACGCTTTTTTATAATATTGGGGAGGCAATTCAAAGAAGTTGCTGTCTGAACCCAGTGGGTGTAGTTCAATGGTAGAACACCAGCCTTCCAAGCTGGTTATGTGAGTTCGATCCTCATCACCCGCTCAAGTTGACAGTGAATTGCCCCAGAACTCGGGGCTTTTTTATGTCAAACGCTCGGGTAGCTCAGTCGGTAGAGCACCTCCTTGGTAAGGAGAAGGTCAGCGGTTCAAATCCGCTCTCGAGCTCTAGCTTCCCCATTAAATTTTTAACAACATGAAGCGATACGGAGGAATTGAAGTATGGCAAAAGAAAAATTCGAACGTAATAAGCCGCACGTCAATGTTGGAACAATCGGTCACGTTGATCACGGTAAGACAACATTAACAGCAGCAATCACCCAGGTATTAGCAGCCAAGGGGTTGAGTGAAGTTCGTTCATTT
>JAERTJ010000046.1 GCA_016844945.1 Fidelibacterota bacterium
CTTCTCGTAGATGAAACGAAAACTCACCGTCTTGTCTATTTTGCGTAACAGATGATCTTCAGGTACAAGCTGATCCAGAGTGACCAACTCTACCTTGTTGTTGAGGAATCTCTTTTCTTTTAGCATTGGACAAACTAAAAAACTCCCGCTTATTCAGCGAGAGCTTTTTCAACAGCCTGAAGAACCCCACATAAGTGAGGTTCTATTTTTGTACGCCAGGGAGGAATCGAACCCCCGACCTTCGGTACCGGAAACCGACGCTCTATCCATCTGAGCTACTGGCGCGTGTCGCGCCGTAGCTCAGTGAGCGAAGGCGGACTATCATTTTTTCAATTCTTACTTCACACTTCCATAAGCTCAGTGTGACGAGCTACATTTAAAAGCAGGCTAAGGTAGATTCGACCTGAGCCCTTGTAAATCTATTTCAGGCTGTTCTCAGCGGATTTAACTGTATTCGACAGCAACATAGCAATGGTCATAGGGCCTACGCCACCTGGAACCGGTGTAATTGCCGAAACTTTATCTAAAACAGCTTCATAATTTACATCACCTGTTAAACGGTACCCTTTTTCTTTTGTATCATCATCCACGCGGTTAATCCCAACATCGATGACCACTGCCCCATCCTTCACCATTTCATCCCCAATAAATTCAGGGACACCAGCAGCAGCAATCAGAATATCAGCCTGCCGTGTATGGACGCTCATATCAGGTGTTCTCGTATGAACCAGGGTAACGGTAGCATTGGCCAAATCCCGCTTTTGGATCATTAGATTTGCCATGGGTTTTCCCACAATATTGGAACGACCAACCACAACAACATGTTTGCCCTGAGTTTCAATATTGTAATACTTCATGATTTCGAGAATTCCAGCAGGTGTACAGGAGACAAATCCATCCAAACCCAGAACCAATTTGCCCACACTAACCGGATGAAAACCATCCACATCCTTTTCAGGATTAATCGCCTCGATAATCAATTGGTCGTCAATGTGTCTCGGGAGTGGAAGCTGAACCAGTATACCATGAACCAAAGGATCATCGTTCAATCCCTCAACAATCTTTAACAGCTCATCTTGTGCCGTAGTCGCATCCAATCTGAGGACATTGGAATTGAAACCCAATTTGACGCTCTGCCGTTCCTTGGAACGAACATAGACTTGAGAGGCTGGATCCTCTCCTACGAGTACAGCTGTTAATCCAGGTTTGATACCTTTTTCAGCTAAGGCTGCTATTCGATCCTTCAATTCTGCTTTTACAGAAAGTGAAACCTCTTTACCGCCTAATATTAATGGACTATTTGGCAACTGCTGTGCTCCTTGATTCTCTAATAACGACTACTTTAATCTGACCGGGATAGGTCATCTCGGCTTCTATTCTACCAGCAATCTCAGAACTGAGTGTCTGAGCTTTACCGTCATCAATCTTATCACTTTCAACCATGACACGAACCTCACGTCCAGCCTGGATAGCATATGACTTGGAAACCCCATCAAATCCGGTGGCTATGCCTTCCAGATTTCTCAAGCGTTTGATGTAGCTTTCAAGTGTATCTCCACGAGCCCCACGCCTTGAACCGCTAATGGCATCTGCAGATTGAACCAGGGCTGAGATCGGCCCCGTCATGGGAACCTCTTCGTGGTGAGATTCGATGGCATTGATTACAGGGTCTGGTTCACCGTATTTCCTGGCATACTCCCCACCAATCAGTGCATGAGTGCCATCGGTATTTCTATCAATAGCTTTGCCAAGATCATGGAGAAATCCTGCGCGACGGGCTAAAACGCCATCCATGCCCAACTCTGAAGCCATAAGACCTGTTAGCCAACCTACTTCAATACTATGCTTTAAAATATTCTGCCCATAACTCGTACGATATTTAAGACGCCCAATAAGTTTCATGATCTGTGCATGGAAGGCAGGTAAATGCAATTCAGCCAGTGCTTCTTCAGCTGCAACCCGCATCTCCTCATCTACTTCTTTGGTGGCTTTTTTAATCATTTCTTCAATACGAGCAGGATGGATGCGACCATCTTGCACCAGATTGGTGAGGGCAACACGGGCAATCTCACGTCGTACGGGATCAAAACCTGAAAGGACAACGGCCTCAGGGGTATCATCGACAATTAACTCAACGCCTGTGAGTTGTTCAAATGTTCGGATATTACGACCCTCGCGACCAATCACTCGACCCTTCATCTGATCTGATGGAAGTTCAACCACTGAAACCGTTGATTCTGCAGTATGATCAGCGGCAGATCTCTGGATGGCTGAAATGACAATTTTGTTGGCTTCCTTGGTCGCTGTTGTTACCGCGTTTTCTCTGATCTGCTTGACCAGTTGAGAGGCTTCTGTATGGGCAACCTCTTTCAAGTTTTCGATGAGGGTGTTTTTCGCTTCTTCCTGGGTCATGCGGGCTATACGTTCAAGCTTTTCATTTTCCTGCTTGACCAATTCTTCAAGATTTCGCTTTTCACCATCGACCTCTTTGAGCGCTTGAGATACCTGAGCTTCGACCTTTTTTATCTCCAGCTCTTTTCGATCCAGAGCTTCAGATTTGTTATCTAGTTTATTCTCACGATTGGAAATATTGCGTTGAGATTCACGCACTTCCTGGAGTTTTGTGCGGGCTTCCGCATCGGCTTTCTGGATGATCTGCATGGACTCATCCTTGGCTTCAAGCTCTTTTTCTTTCCTGATTGAAATGGCTTCTTTTTCAGCGCGTTCAAGAATTTGTTCAGCCAGAGCACCGGCATTTTTAGCATTCTTTTTAAAGGAATAGGATACGAGCGGTATGGCTATACCAAATCCTAAAATAACAGCAATTACGGGGATGAAATTGGCCAAAGACTCCATAGGTTCCACCTTTCATATAGTAATGAAGACCTTTGGAAGTTTTATGCCTGTAAACAGGGAATCGGTGTGATTACACCGCTATATAGAATTCTTTACCTAAGTGCTAAGTGTTTCATCAATGAGTTCGGTGAGTGCCTGTACGCGCTCCTCGAATTGATTTTCTATTTTGTCTTTTTCCTGACGAGCCGAAAAGAGTTCATCTGTAATATTCATTCCAGCCAATATGGCCACCTTACCCTCCGCCTGGGTGGTATTGGGGCCATCGTCAATCTCTCTCATTTTCATATCGACGTAATTTGCTACACCACTGATATAACTAGAATCTGCCTTTCCCTTGATGGTATAAGACTTACCATATATCGTAACCTGAACTGTATTGTTGTCAGTAGTATTCATTGCGTCGTTCACTTATTCATTTCACTCAGATAGAATTCGCGTCATAAAACTTCCAGCTCCGCATCGATCATTTCAATCATACTATTTAGCTTACTCCGGACAGCAGCACGATTTCCGATACCACCATCTGCAGATCGCTCTATGATCTGATTGCGAAGGGAAAGGTTTTCTTTTTTTAATAAACTCACATGAGCAACCAGTAATCTCACCTTGTCTTCAAACTTACTCAGGACGTCATTGATCACTAAATTGCCTCTCTTAATGTGGCGTTGTACGCGTTTTCCAATCCTTTGAGAATCCTCTTGAAATCTTTGTCGATTTCTTTTTCAGTGAGAGTTCTCGATTCATTCTGAAAAACCAGGCGAAATGTAAGACTTTTTTTGCCACTTGCAATAGATTTTCCTTCATAGATATCGTATAAACGACTATATACTAAGGACTTACCAGCATTTTTATTGATGGTCTCATTTATTTCACCATAAGCGATATTGGAATCAATCAGAATGGATAAATCCCGCTCCACAGCAGGGTAAATTGAAACTTTCTTATACTTGATTGCCCGATCCATTCCCAAATTTTCTGAGATGCGAATCTCTGCATAGACTCCAGAAACACTCTTCAGCGCTTGATTGATGGTGTTCAGATTTCCAAGAACACCAACAATGTTTTCATCAATCATCACCAACATGGCTTCTGTAAAAAGCGCATGATCAGTAGAGATAAACGTAAGCTCAACACCAAATAGATCCCGAAAGGTTGAGGTCAGAATCCCTTTCATGTGGAACACATCTGCCGGCTCAGCTTTTTGAGACCACTGCTTTGTTCGAACGTCACCCGAAATGAATACACCGAGGTGACTGGTTTCTCGTGCACCTGTATCAGACCCCGTATCAGTCGTGCTTACCTGACCCAGTTCAAATAATTTCAGGTCGGACTGGCGACGATTGATGTTGTAGTCCGCCACCTTTGCCATTCCCATGAGCAGAGATGATCGCATGGAAGCCATATCCCTTGAAAGTGGGTTTGCCAGCAGCAAAGCCTCCTCATCGCCAAAGACAGAAGGATGCTCTTCAACTGACAGTAAGCCATTTCCATAGATCTGATTGAAACCAACTCCAGCCAGATGATCAATGATTTTCTCTCGCATCTGATCCGGTGTTTTATTGTTGATCTTATTGGCTATACTAAAATGTTGGGGTAAGGGAATATTATTATAGCCATAGATTCTACCCACTTCCTCAACCAAATCAATTTCCCGTGTAATGTCTGGACGAAATGTTGGGACGGTCACCTGAAACAGACCATCTTTTTCTGAATGAAATAGTTCCAGACCATTCAGTATCTTCGAAATCGTTGGAGCGTCAATCTCAGTTCCCAGGATCGCATTGCACCGGGTTGCACGTAAAGGAACTACCAAGGGTTTGATCGCTTTTGGATAAGTATCAACCTGTCCCCTGGTGATCTCCCCTCCCGCTAGATCCACAATCATACTCGCCAAACGATCAAGGGCATAGGGAATACCGTTGGGATCAGTCCCTCGTTCAAAACGGTGCGAGGCATCAGTAGTCAGCTGTAATTTTTTTGCACCCCTACGAACCACCACAGGCTCGAAGTAGGCACTTTCCAGCAGAAGATCTGTGGTATCATCCTTTACTTCAGAATTTTCACCACCCATGACGCCAGCAACTGCCACAGGTTTTTTCCCATCACAAATCAGCAGGACTGAATCATCCAGCTCCCGCTCCTTGCCATCCAGGGTTGTAATTTTTTCTTTATCCTTAGCCCGACGGACCACGATCTTCTCACCTTCAATATACCGGAGGTCAAAAGTATGCAGTGGATGTCCGGTCTCCATGAGCACATAATTTGCAGCATCAACAACATTGTTGATGGAGCGAATACCAGCTGCCTGCAGGCGTTGACGCATCCAGGTTGGAGATTCGCCAATCCTCACATTTTTAACGATACGAGCAGCATATCGTGGACAGGCAACGGGGTCATCAAGTTCAACACATACCATACTTGAGGTTGGTGTATCTGACTCAATGATTTCAACGACGGGTTTCCTCATCTCAAGACCCAACAGAGCCGCCAGGTCTCGAGCAACACCAATATGTCCCAATGCATCGGAACGGTCGGGCGTGAGGTCCAATTCAATGCTGATATCATTCCCGGACAGGTAGGATTTCATATCCATACCCAATTCAGCATCTTCTTCCAACACCATGATACCAGAATGATCTTGAGAAAGATCCAACTCACGCTCAGAGCAAACCATTCCATTGGAAACAACGCCACGTAGCTTGGCTTTTTTGATCTTCATTCCATCAGGAAAGGTGGTGCCGATTGTAGCAACTGGAACATTTTGACCCGCAGCAATATTAGGTGCACCACAAATAATCTGTTTATCCTCCCCATCTCCCAGATCAATCATACAGACACTGAGTTTATCAGCATCAGGATGTTTTTCCTTGGAGACTACATGCCCGACAACGATTGACTCGAAGTATTCAGGCAGTGTTTCAATGAGAACTGCTTCTAAGCCTGCATCTGTGAGTCGAGCGGTAAGATCTGCAGGTTCCAGATCAATGTCGATATATTCTTTTAACCAATTATATGAAATATTCATAAGGATCCATCCATGTCCTCACGCATCACGCGAAAGGCAATACCATCGATTTAAAATTGTTTAAGGAAACGGACATCATTCTCAAAGAGCAGTCTGATGTCTGTAATGCCATATTTCATCATGGCAATACGTTCGATTCCCATGCCAAAGGCATAGCCAGTATAGGCTTCTGAATCAATATTCACTGATTTGAAGACATTGGGGTCTACCATTCCGCATCCCCCGATTTCCAGCCAACCTGTCTGCTTACAAACCCGGCACCCTTTGCCACCACACAAGAAGCAGGAAACATCCATCTCACTGCTGGGCTCAGTAAATGGGAAAAAACTTGGGCGAAAACGTAATTTTACATTTTCACCAAAATATTCCCGACAGAATAGCTCCAGAGTCGCTTTCAATTCACCCATGGTGACATTTTTGTCCACATAAAGCCCTTCGACTTGATGAAAGAGACAGTAATGTCCAGCATCAATGGCCTCATTACGGTAGACACGACCAGGCATGATGGAACGAATCGGTGGTTTTTCTTCCAGCATGAGTCGTACTTGAACCGGTGAGGTATGGGTTCTGAGTACAGAGTCATTCTTCAGGAAGAATGTATCCTGCATATCCCGGGCTGGATGCTCAGGAGGAAAGTTCAGTGCATCAAAATTTCGCCATTGAGTCTCTATCTCAGGACCTTCGGCTACAGAAAAGCCTAAACGATGGAAGATCTGCTTGAAATCTCTCAAAGTGCTCTCAATTGGATGCAGAGTACCGCGTTCATAATGCACGCCTGGTAATGATACATCCACTGAACTCGTGGCTTTTTCATCTGCCCGCTGGGCATTAATATGTTCTTCGATATGATCATGAACTTCAAGCTTTAGAGCGTTAATTAATCCGCCGAACTCAGCCCGACGCTCAGCTTCAACTTCTTTCATCTTCTTGAAGAGATCGTTGATCACACCTTTGCGACCAAGGTAATCTTGTCTAATCCGCTCTAAATCAGAAAGCGCTGGACTCGATGCCAACGCTTGCTTGAATTCCGAGCGTAATTCGTCGACTTTTTTAAAAAGCGACATACGCGATCCTAACTGTGGTTTATTTAGCTTTTGCTACAATCGTGGAGAAGCCTGCAGGATCTGTTACTGCAATCTCAGCCAACATTTTGCGATTCAGCTCAATACTATTTTTCTTCAACCCGTTCATCAATTTGGAATAACTCAACCCGTTCAGACGAGCAGCAGCGTTAATTCTGGCTATCCACAGGCGACGAAATTGGCGTTTACGATCTTTACGATCCCTATAGGCATAGACCCAGGCTCGTTCAACAGTTTCACGAGCAGTTCTATACAGACGTGAGCGAGCTCCGTAATAACCCTTGGCTGCTTTTAAATATTTTTTATGCCGTCTTTTACGAGCGACAGCACTACTTGCTTTTGGCATTCTAACTCCCTAATACTAAGCGGATAACGCTTTTTTTACTTTAGCAGCATCCCCACCTGTCAAAAGACCGGATTTACGAAGTTTTCTTTTCTGCTTCTGTGATTTGTTGTTTTGCATGTGACTGGTGAAAGCTTTATTTCTTTTCACTTTACCTTTTCCGGTAAGCTTGAAGCGCTTTTTAGCAGCACGGTTTGATTTCATTTTGGGCATGATTAATTACCTCCCTTTTTCAAGGTGACCACGGTGGTAAGGAATCGACCCTCCATCGTTGGTTTATATTCCATGTGTACATCTTCTCCAAGATGTGCCATGATCTTGTCCATGAGCAGTGGACCACGATCAAGATAAGCCATCTCTCGGCCTCGAAACATGATCGTAATCTTTACTCTATCTCCATCGTCCAGAAATTCGCGGGCTTTAGTGACCTTTGTCTTCAGATCGTGATCTTCGATATTTGGTCGAAAGCGCACCTCTTTGTTCTGGATAACTTTTTGTTTTTTCTTAGCCTCTTTGGCTTTTTTTGCTTTTTCGTACTTGAACTTGCTATAATCCATCAGTTTACAGACTGGTGGTTTAGCATTTGGTGCAACTTCTACCAGATCGAGTTCGGCATTTTCTGCGCGTACCAGGGCTTCTTGAATGGGAGTTAATCCAGCCTGCTCACCATTTTCATCCACCAGAAGTACTTCTGAAACGTCAATTTCATCATTGATTCGGAGCTCTTCTTCCTTAGCGTATACCTTATACTTTTTGATCTGTTCTCTCCCTTGTTTCACCTAAAATTCGTTCGCTCACTTCAGAAAGGTCTAGGCTGCCTAAATCACCAGCACCATGACGGCGAACACTTATTTTGTTTTCTTCAACCTCTCGGTCTCCAAGAATAAACATATATGGAACCTTTTCAAGCTCCGCCTGACGTATTTTTTGACCAATTTTTTCGTTTTTCCAATTGGCTTCAACACGAATTCCAGCTGACTTGAGTTCAGTCACTACTTTTTGAGCAAAATCTTCATGACGATCCGCAATGGGGATAACCTTTACCTGCACCGGAGCCAACCAGACAGGCATTCTAGCCGCATAGTGTTCGATGAGGATACCCATGAATCGTTCAAGACTTCCAACAACTGCCCTATGGATCATGACGGGACGATGTGAGCCACCATCATCACCAGTATATTCCAGCTCAAATCTTTCAGGCATAGAAAAATCTAATTGGCAAGTTCCACATTGCCAGCTACGACCCAGTGAATCCCTGATATGGAAATCAATTTTGGGTCCATAGAAGGCACCATCACCTGGGTTCAGCTGATAGTGAATATCCATATCTTCCAAAACCTTCTGCAGGATGGACTCACTCTTGGTCCAGGTTTCTGCTGAACCAATTGCTTTTTCAGGCTTGGTTGAAAGCTCAACATGAATATCACTAAAACCAAAATCCTTATAGGTCTCAAAGATCTGCTTCAACACCAGACTTACCTGATCGTGAATTTGTGCTTCAGTGCAGAAAATATGGGCATCATCTTGAACAAAGGTTCTGACTCTGAAAAGTCCGTGGGTAACACCGGATCGCTCATGGCGATGAACTCGACCAAATTCCGCCATTCGAATGGGCAAATCTCTGTATGAATGTGCGGTGTCTCCAAAAATGAGGAGGTGTCCAGGACAATTCATGGGCTTCACAGCGAAATCTCGATCATCTACCTTGGTGAAATACATATTCTCACCATAATTATCCCAGTGACCGCTCCGATGCCATAGTTCCTCGGAAAGGATGAGTGGTGTTCCCACTTCTTCATATCCATAGCGGAGATTGCTCTCGCGCATATAGTCTATGATACCATTATATATCTGCTGACCTTTTTGGTGAAAGAAGGCGTTAGCAGGTGATTCATTGTGAAAGCTGAACCAGCCCAGTTCCTTCCCCAGCAGCCGGTGATCGCGTTTTTTGGCTTCTTCCAGTAGGTGAAGGTACTTTTTCAGGGCTTTTTTATCGGCAAATGCTGTTCCGTAGATACGTGACAGCATACGGTTTTTCTCATCACCTCTCCAATAGGCTCCCGCAACACTCAATAACTTAAATGCACCGGCACGTTTGGTAGAAGGCAAGTGGGGACCGCGACAGAGATCGATAAACTCACCCTGCTGATAAGCAGAGATAATTTCACCCTCAGGTAATTCAGAAATGATCTCGACCTTGTAAGTTTCATTCATTTCCTGAAAGCGGGTAATTGCTTCCTCTCTGGATATCTCAATCCGCTCAATGCTTAGATCTTCATCAATGATCTTCTGCATCTCACCTTCGATAGCTGCGAGTTGGTCATCTGTGAATGGAGTTTCTATATCAAAATCGTAATAGAATCCATTTTCGATAGAAGGACCAATGGTGACTTTTACCTCAGGGTACAAACGTTTGACCGCTTGAGCCATGATGTGAGACGTACTGTGGAGGAGAATGTCGTGGGCTTCTTCGTCAGTTCTTTTCAGAAAATTGACAGTTGAGTCTTCAGTCAGCACAGTCGCCAGGTCAACAAGCTTGTCATTGATCTTAGCTGCTATGAGCTGTTTTTCAAATTGTGGGCTTATGCCTTGAGCGATTTCAAAAGCACGAATACCAGAAGGCATCTCCTGGACTCTGCCATCGGGGTAGGTAATCTGTATATTCATATTCGTACTCATATCTTCTGTGGGCGATACTGGACTCGAACCAGTGACTCCTTGCATGTCAAGCAAGTACTCTAACCACCTGAGCTAATCGCCCTGTTAAAACTATTTTCATCGGTTGATACTTATGTTTTCAGTATCGCCCTTTATTTTAAAAAAACCGGCCAGTGACTCTCCCGACAGCATCGTCGGGACAAGTACTCTAACCACCTGTCAAGCGCCGCAACCTTCTGCGACAATGGCATGGGCATAAGCGCCCCATTAAAATTATTCAATTGCCACAAGCTGAAATGAATCAGAAATGCGCCATCAAAATAAAACCCACTTCTTCACCTATACCCGGGTCGCACAAATCGGTGCGTATTCATCCCATGGCATCAATGAAGATGCGAAAAAGCGTGCGAAAATAACTGCCCGCCTATGCGTGAGCAAGCAGATTTAGCAGTATTTCGCACATTCTTTTCTAATAAAATTAGAGGCTTGCCTCAGGCAATTATTTCAAGAATTGATCAGCTACCGAAGTCTCGGAATCCTTCACTTCTTCAGTCACCTGCGTTGCCATATTAACAGGACTAAATTCTTTCTGAACCAGATCCATTTCATTGAGGACAACATCAATGGCTTGAGCCACGTTAGCGCGCTGTTGGCGTGCCAGAATAGCTAGGGCAATTGCGATACCAATAATCACTGAAACAACAAAATTTCCGGAAACAACACCTGCTGATTCAATCCCAGTACCTGCTACCATGATCAAGATCAGGAGTGCTATAATTGAAAAAGAGACACCGAACACAAGTGATGCCAGAATTTGAAAAGTTGTATTGACAGAGTTGATCTTTGTAACGAGTTCTTCGATTTTGTCCCAATCTCGTTCGCGAACAGGTAAAGCACTCTGCTCTTTATGTTTCCGCAGAATTAGATTCGCTGTCAGGTTTAATTCATTCATGAGTCTCTCCTAAATCCAAGTTGTTCTCCCCTCAAATCCTTGTGTCAAGCACCTTAAAATGACTAGCCTGATACCGGGATTCTCACTGAGCCTGTTTTAAATAATTAGCCGTCAATGCTAATTGGAGAAGGACAAACAGTCAAGCAAGGAATGTGATATAGGCAGAATATGCCTATTACAATTATTATAAACAGATAATACGCAGGGCTATGCTGTTAATTCCAGCGAATCTATGGTGGTAAACAGGTCTTTATTCTGCTTTTGTACTGGCTAAATCCAAGCTTAGACCCGCTTTCATGAGGTACCAGGCCCCTAAAGGAGTATACAGAAGATAGTTCATGAGGTGGAGCACAATAGCAAATGCCCTGGCCTGATCATTGTCAATATTGAACAACATGAGAGCAGCCAGGACTGCTCCATGATAGGTCCCCACATAGCCAGGTGCTGCAGGTATTGAAAGTGAAAGGGTCGTGAAGATGAGGAGGATTAATGATACTTCCCAAAGTTGTAGCATACTTAAGTCAAAATTGAAGGCGGCTAGACCTAAAATGGTTACTGCGAGATAAAATATCCATAGTAGGGCTGTTTGAGCAATCACATGCAATGGTTTGGGCATACGCCAGATGGTCTCCAGACCTTTGAATATGGACTCGAGATGTTCGGCTCGCCTGGGGTGACCCTTCTCGGTCATTTGTGTACTCCATCTGTTGATGCGCCTTGCGAATCTGTCATGGTGGCGATTGACAAAGAAACCCATAATGACTACGAAGAGCAGTGCAGCCAGACCAAGAGCTGAAAGTAGTTTTGCAGATTCGAAAGTGGGTACCATCACTCCATAAGTACCTGCCAGAATGAGGAAGGAGAACATATCCAGACCGCGTTCAACAACTATGGATGCTCCTACGCCACTCACTTTTAGTTCATGACGTTTAGATACAACCACCGCACGCAAAACCTCACCCAACTTAAAGGGCAGGACATTATTACCCATATAACCCATCAGTGTGGCTTCAAACAAATATTTGCGTTTGATTTCCTTTTGTGGGCTCAATAATATTCGCCATCTCGCTGCGCGTATCACATTGCTAGAGATTAGGACAATTCCACCTGCCGCCAGAATCCAATAATTGATAGAAAGAACTGCTTCCCAGAAGGGTTGCCACTCCAGATCCTTGAATGAGTAATAAACAAGTCCAATACTCACACCAATGGAGATGATAAATTTCAGTGGATGTTCTTTGACTAATGTAATTATCTGCACTACTGTCCCCTTAAATCTGCTCTCTGATAATGCAAATAATCCACGTCAATGTCTGGAACGACAAACCGTTCAAACTCAGCGAGGTATTTCAAAGAAATCAAATATTTGTTACCATCATAATCAACCAGGATCATTTTTTTCAAACTGTCTTGCTCGTCAACAATAACCGAAAGACTTTCCCAGTCAGAAAAATCCCCAATAAACCGAAAATCCAATTGACGTGTACCATCACCTTTATCTTGCTCTCTTCTGAAGCGAGCATCATTGAGGTCTCCCCCTACAAACAACTGTTTTAAGAGTGCATCCGGGGTTGCATTCTCATAAAGCACTTGTTGACGATTATGGTTGATGGTTATCATCTCATTCTGGGTCACATAGATTTCCATCCCAAAAGCAGGAAGCATCACATGAAAGTTGCGACCAGCGTTGATATCCATTCGGATACGAATGGAATCATCATTCCCGGCAAAACGCCAATCAATCACCTGATGTATTTCCAGACTGGTGGAATCCATATCCATAAAATGACTGATAATTTTTGAGAGTTCTTTTGGTGGGCTGGCTGCTTCAACTGGGAAAGATGCAATCCCCAGAAACAGCAACATCGCTGGTAGGATTCGGGGAATACGAATGATATGATGAATGAAAGAAATCGACTTAATCATCAAGGATATCTTCATCAAATGAAGGGTTATCCAATACTTCGGGCCCAATCAATACCTCCCTGGCCTTACTGCCCGTATTTGGACCGACGACGCCAGCCCGCTCAAGTTCATCAATCAGACGGCCGGCTCTGGCATACCCAACACGAAGTCGACGTTGAATCATGCTCACTGAGCCTTGCTGATGAAGGACGACCAGTCGGTAAGCCTCATCGAAGAGGGGGTCCTGTTCTCCCCCACCTTCTGTTCCGGCAATACTGGGATCTTGATCATCCACAATTGGAGGTAGAAGCTCTTCTTCTGGTTTAGGCTGTTCCTCAACATGATCCAGAACCTCCTCAATCTCTTCCAGAGTAACAAAAGCATTGTGTAGCCTCACAGGTGCTGGAGCGCCTGGTGCCAGAAATAACATATCTCCCCGACCCAATAATTTTTCTGCGCCATTTTGATCCAGAATTGTCCTTGAGTCATTTTTCTGAGCCACTTTAAAAGCAATTCGAGTGGGAAAATTCGCCTTGATGACACCAGTGATAACATCCACTGAAGGACGCTGTGTAGCAATAACCAGGTGAATACCTACAGCTCGCGCCATTTGTGCCAATCGGGCGATCGGTTCCTCGATCTCTTTTCCAGCTGTGATCATCAGGTCAGCCAGCTCATCCACCAGAACCACAATGTATGGCAGAGGAACATACCCATCTTTCCCTGTCGCACGCTCATTGTACTGATCGATATTGCGAACAGTTTTCTTAGAAAGGAGGTTGTAGCGTTTCTCCATCTCCAACTCAGCAGATCGGAGCGCGTGAATGGCATTTTTTGGAGTCGTAATGACATATTCATCAATGGATTCACTGGTAATTAGATGATAGCCCTGAAGACGCTTATACGTGGAGAGTTCCAGCTTCTTGGGATCGATCATGATAAACTTCACCTGATCGGGTCTGGCGCGATAAAGAAGTGATGCAATAATTGTATTAATACAAACTGACTTACCAGAACCAGTTGCACCAGCAACCAGGAGGTGAGGCATTTTTGCCAGATCAGCGACAAATATTTCTCCAGCCGTAGTCTTCCCCAGGGCAATGGTTAGCACTGATTTGGGTTCTGAAAATTTGGGAGAATTGATTCCAGATTTGAAATATACAATTTCGGGTTCATCGTTAGGAAGCTCAATACCGACAGAATTTTTACCAGGAATGGGTGCAATAATTCTTACACTCTGGGCTTCCATGACACGGGCAATGTCATCTGACAGGTTGGCTATTTTTGCAACTCGGATCCCAGGACCTGGTTCTACTTCGTAACGGGTAATGACGGGACCCGGAGCGATATTCGTCACACGACCATCTACACCAAAAGTTTCCAGCGTTTGGATCAACAGTTCTGCTTTTCGTAGCAGAACCTCTTTAGACTGGCCCATTGAAACTGGCGGTGGTTCCATAAGCAGATCCACAGATGGTAATTTGTATTCACGCTTGGGGACTCTCTCATGAGCTTCATCATAGTCCACCTCATCCTCGATAATGGCATCTTCGATCTCAATCTCGTTGGGCTTGAGAGTGGTCTGTTCAGCTTTACCAAGATTCTTCGGAGGTATTTCATCACGCTGAATAGGCGGAGGAACAACTTCCTCGGCAGGTTCAGGTTCAGCAGGTTGGACTGGCTTAGCCACAGGCTTGGGTGTTTCTTCACGTTGAATGGGTGCTTGAGACCTGGCTTTGAGATCTTTCGTCTTCGCCCGCTTTTTTGAAGCAAGTTGGAATTTGTTACGGAGTTCAGAAATTCGATCTTCTATCCACTCATTGACCTGTCTGAATGAAAAGCCTCGCCAGGCTTGGATAGTAACAATCAGTGTAGAGATGAGAACGATCAGAGAGCCTGGAAATCCCAGGAAGTCCCTGAACAGATGGGAGATGAGAACGATAAAGTAACCAGAATGGCGGTATAGAATTTCAGAATCCATCCCGCTTTTTTCCGCAATCAAACTAAACACGGTGATGAGGATAAAGATTGTGCTGAAGCTATACCCTGTAAACCTGAAAACTGGCTGAAATTCCTTCTCAGCAAAAATCACATAGCCCCAAATAGCAATGAGAACAGCAATGATTAGGGATCCCCAACCCAGGAACATTTTGAAGAGCGCATAGGAAATGAAGATTCCCATATAACCCATCCAGTTGTGGAAATGTACACCGGACATGATGCTTAACTCTTCAGTGGGTTCATGGCTGACAAGACTCAATAGCACAAAGAGCCCCACAACCATGGTGAGAATTCCGAGGATTTCCCTGCTCTTCTCTTCCAGACTAATTTTCTTCTTGGGAGCTACCATCAAATCATCTCGTTCTATTCTCAACAAAGGGAGGTTTAACAATCTTGATTGCAAGCCGTCGACCTCTGATATCAATACTCAGCTCGGTGCCTGCTTTGTGGTGCGGTTTGTCGATATACGCCAGACCAATTCCTTTTTTGAGCGTCGGACTCTGTCCCCCACTGCTAACGGCACCAACCTTGACATCACCCGAATAAATTTCATAGCCATTTCTGGGTAAACCTCGATCCACCATTTCAAATGCGATAAGAAAGCGTGTTACTCCCGTTTGTTTTTGTTTAATGAGGGCATTCCGTCCCAGAAAATCATTTCCTTCAAGATTAACAGCCCAGCCAATGCGCGCCTCCAAAGGTGTCGTAGTCTCATCAATGTCGTTGCCATAGAGGCAAAATTTCATTTCCAACCGTAAGGTGTCACGAGCCCCCAGACCAATGGGTCCCAAACCCAACTCCTCACCCGCCAGCATCAAGGCTGCCCAGAGCTCCACTGATTCCTCAGGGTCATGGTATAGTTCGTATCCCAATTCTCCAGTATATCCCGTTCTAGAGATAATCATATTAAGCCCGGCGACTTCACCGATACCAAACTTGTAGAAATCAAGCTTATCCAGATTCGCTGCTGTTAATTTGTCCAAAATATTTTTTGATTCTGGTCCCTGGAGAGCCAAGAGAGCAATGCCATCCGACCCATTGACCAACTCCACATCAAAGTCTTTGGCTATTTCCAGGAGGTGATTAAAGTCTTTTTCAAGATTAGAGGCATTCACAACCAGCATAAACCGATCGGCAAAGCGATAGATGAGTAAATCATCTACGATGCCACCATTCTCGAGACACATGGTAGAATATTGCACATCCCCTGAATTCAAGGAGGCAACATCATTGGTTGTTGCATACTCCACAAACTCCTGGGATTGCTTGCCAGTTACCCAAAACTCACCCATGTGCGAGACATCGAACAATCCTGCCTGGGTCCGAACACGTTGATGCTCAGCCATAATGCCTTCATATTGAATGGGCATTTCGTACCCTGCAAAGGGCACCATTTTGGCTTTTAGAGATTTATGAACTTCATTGAAGGCGGTTGGTTTCATGGTTGTGAGTCCTTACACAAAATATTCAGCTTTGAATCTAATGGTGACAAGAGAAGGTCAAAATTGAAAATAGCCTGTCTACCCTTTATATAGCTATATTTCTCGGGGTATTTCTCATTTTATGAAGGAAAGATATCGTTTGATATTCTCTTCCCCATAAATGATTTTGGCCGGTCATTCATAAACAATCGTGAGGATCTTCATGGACAAGACAATTCGAGTACTTCTCAGCATCGTTGCAACCTTCAGTTTTTCATTTTCACAAAATTCAGATGTCATAAAATTTGCCTGGCTCTCAGACACTCATGTGGGCGGCAGTACTGGTGCTCAGGACCTGGGTATTGTGGTCAGGGATATCAATAAAAATGACAGCATCGAATTTGTCATAGTATCCGGTGATGTGACAGAATTGGATGTCGGACCTAATCTACCCCTGGCGAAAACAATTCTGGATAGTCTGAATAAGCCTTATCATATCATACCCGGAAATCACGATACAAAATGGTCATCCTCTGGTGGTGGACTGTTCGAACAACTCTGGGGAGCAGATCGATTCAATTTTGAAGTTGGTGAATTCAGGTTTATTGGTCACCATCAAGGTCCCTTAATGCGTATGGGCGCAGGCTATATCGATCCAGATGATATCACTTGGATTGAATCCATCCTGAAATCCCTTCCTGATCCTCGCCAAAAGATTTTTATTGTCATGCACTATCCCTTAAATCCATCCATCGACAACTGGTATGCCCTGAGAGATGTTCTCAAACCGTATAACATACAAGCAGTACTCCATGGGCATGGACATGCCAACAGAACCAGATCCTACGAGGGTATCCCCGGTGTGATGAGTCGATCAATCCTCAGACGTGGAGCTCAACCGACAGGTTATAGTATCGTGGATCTTTTTGCTGACAGAGCTGAATTTTTTGAGCGTGTCCCACTTGCAGATTCGCTTCAATACTGGCATACACTCTTGCTGGGAGATCGAGACTTTTCAGACTCCACGGCTCTGCCCTACCCAGATTACTCAGGCAATGAGAATTCAGGGGTGAAGGAAGTCTGGCAAGTTTCAACGGGTTCTCTAATCACCTCAGCGCCTAGCTCCCATGATGGGAAAGTATACGTAAGCACAGTGGGTGGTGAAGTGTTAGCACTTGACCTGGCTACTGGCGATGAAATATGGAGCTACCAGGGTCAGGGTGTCATCCATGCAACCCCTGCTGTGAAGGGTTCCAGGGTTGTTATCGGGTCTGTTGACTCAACCATTACCTGTCTGTCAACAAAAGATGGACGCAAACTCTGGCAAACTGAGACATCAGATCCTGTATTAGGATCTCCTCTGATTGCAGGTCGTCGTGTCTATATCGGTAGTGGTGATGGTGAAATGCGTGCGTTGAACTTACGTAACGGGAAAATCAAGTGGACCTATTCAGATATTAATGGGTATATCGAAACCAAACCAGTCATGGCTGATAAGAAGATTATGTTTGGTGCCTGGGATGGTAGTTTTTATGCTCTTGATGCTAAAAAGGGATCCCTCGCCTGGAAATGGGATGGACCAAGACGCGGTCTACTTTATTCGGCTGCAGCCTGCTGGCCTGTTGTATCGGATACAAAGGTATTCATTGTTGCACCTGATCGCGCCATGACGGCCATTGATCTCACCACGGGTGAAACCATCTGGAGAAAAACAGGTCACAAGGTCCGGGAATCTATTGGTATCTCTGAAGATGGTAAGACAGTTTTCGCCAGAACCATGCAGGACTCAGTCCTGGCAGTTAATAGCCAATCCCCTACCTTTAGTCAGAAATGGATGACCCACGTTGGTTTTGATTATGATATTGCACCCAATGCAATCCTCGAGAAAGCGGGTAAAATATTTTTCGCCACAGATAATGGCGCGGTTTACTGTCTGGACGGCTCCACAGGTGAAGTATTATGGAATCACAGGGTCAGTGATGGGCTGGTGAATACGCTTGATGTGATTGACGGCAACAGTGTCCTGTGTACCGGTGCAGATGGGATGGTAACTTTACTTTCTTATGATTCTCTCTGATATATCCTATCAGCGATATATGCTCCAATTTTAAGGCTTGCCGTCGCTGCAGGTGATGGTGCATTCAGGACAAAAACAGCATGTCTGTCTTCAACAAGCTCAAAATCATCAATAAGGCTACCGTCTGACCGTAGCGCTTGCGCGCGAACACCAGCCTCGCCCTTCACCAGATCATCTGATTCGATTTCGGGGATGAGTTCCTGGACACTTCTGAGAAAGGCTGCTTTTACTACTGAGCGATATATTTCCTTTAGACCTTCACTCAGATAGGAAGTCGCCAATCTCAAGAAACCGGGGTAAGTCAGAGTTTCGAATAAATCCCTGGGGTTGATCGTTCCCCAGCCATACCCTTCCCTGCTGAATGCGAGAACTGCATTGGGACCAGCATGGATACTCCCATCGATGAGTCGAGTCATGTGAACACCCAGAAAGGGAAATTTCGGATTAGGGACTGGATAAATATGATTACGTACGAGGTGTTGTTTTTCAGCTTTAAGATGCCAGTATTCGCCTCTAAACGGTACTATCTGCATCTGTGGATTCATCTCGGACAAGTGAGCCATCCGATCTGAAAACAATCCAACTGATGAGATTAGAAATTTTGTTTGATACGTGTCCCTGGAGCTGGCAAGTGAATATCCCCACTCCAGCTTTTTAACCCCCATGACCTTACAATCAAGTATGAGATCTACCCCAGAACTTCTAAGCAATTCTGCATATTTCTGGGCGACAACCTTAAAATCGACTATTCCTGTAGAGGGCACATGCATTGCTCCTACACAATTAACGTGAGGTTCTATTTCCTGAGCAACTTCAGGTGCGATTCGTCTAACATCAAGTCCGTTTGCCAGTGCTCGTTGTTCAAGGGCATCCAGACCGGGTAGCTGCTCGGGTGTTGTGGCTACAATCAACTTCCCACAGCGGTCATATGGAATATCGTGATGTTCACAGAAGTCATACATCGAAGCATTACCGGACAATGCAAACCGCGCCTTTTTGCTCCCTGGCTTATAGTAGACACCTGCGTGGATCACGCCACTATTTCGCCCAGATTGATGCTTAGCCCAATCGCTCTCCTTCTCCAGTACCGCCAGGCGACAGTCAGGATCGCGCTCTTTGATTGCAAGAGCAGTCGCCAGCCCAACGATACCCCCACCGATGATTAATTTATCGTAGATCATATCTGGAAAATGCCTGCAAAAGATGTGCTAGATAAAGGAGGAAATTACGATTAATAAAGTCATCCTGAGTTTCTGTACTTCGATAAGGATCAAGATTCTTCGCCATGCTCAGAATGACTTTACCCATACCGGGAGGGCTTTATTTTTGGAGGGTTTTTTTGATGAGTTGCTCAGTTGTGAGCTCTTTCTCTGAATCCTTGACAATTTGACGAATTTTTGAATAGACATCAGACCGTGCATAACCCAGTGCTTCCAGAGCCAAAATGGCTTCATCCTCAATACTGCTGGTACCCAGATCAGAGGTGAGCGCTCCTGGCTCAGAGCTTCCCAAACCTTTTGCAATTTTGGGCTTTAATTCAAGAATAATGCGTTTGGCAGTGGTTGGTCCAATCCCAGGAGTTTTGGCGATGGTTTTCGCGTCTTCTGCCATGATCCAATTGCTGATTTCCGCCGGGGATCCCCCTGAGAGGATCGCCATGGCAGCCTTGGGTCCAATTTTGGAGATGGCGATGAGTTTAAAGAAAAACTCGCGCTCCATTTTTGTGGCAAATCCAAACAACTCAAAAATGTCTTCACGCACATGCAGATGAGTAAAGATTTCAATCTTTTCACCAGTGGCGGGCAAGCTTGAGAACGTACTGAATGATACCTTGAGACGATATCCAATCCCACCTGTTTCAACCACGATAAACTCAGGCTGCTTATTGACCAATTTTCCTGAAATGAACTCGTACATTATGTTCCCAATTTTGAAAGTTTATAATTCAATCCATGACAGATGGCAATGGCCAGGGCATCAGAGGCATCGAGGGTTAGGGGGTCTTCCTTCAATTTGAGGAGACGTTTGACCATATAAAGAACTTGCTCTTTATCAGCAGCACCATTGCCGGTGACAGCTGACTTTATTTTTCGTGCGGCGTATTCATGTACTTGAATATCTGCATGTCTTCCAGCCACCATGGCAACACCTCGCACATGCCCCATGAGTAGAGCAGTGCGGGCATTTTTCCCATAGAAGGCTTCTTCAATGGATAGTACATCCGGGTTGAATTCTCTAAGTGTAGTTGATATACCAGCGTAAAGTTGAGTCAGTTTATCAGAAAGGGTATCACTATTTTTGGTTTTAATGACACCAGAGTATACCGGTAGAAATCTATTCCCGTCATAATCGACGACACCTAGGCCAAGAATTCTTAATCCGGGATCAATTCCAATTATTCTCAGGGCTTACTCCAGACCTGCCAACATTTCATCCGTGAAATTCACACTTGCAGAAAGCTTTTGCATGTCATCATGATCATCCAAGATTTCCATGAGTGTAACCACCTTGGGTAGATCTTCAGCACTCACCTCTGTAAAATTGTTTGGTATCTGCTGAAGTTGAGCCACTTCCACAGTATACCCAGCCTCAACCACAGCCTCATTGACAGCATTCAAGTCAGTCGGACTGGTGAGTATTTCAAAATATTCACCTTCATTGGTCATATCGTCAGCTCCCCCCTCAAGTGCAGCCATCATGAGTTCGTCTTCATCAACACCTTCAGCGGGGACTTGGAGGACTCCTTTGGTATCAAACATCCATCCCACAGCTCCAGCCTGAGCCAGATTGCCACCATGTTTTGTAAGTAGATGTCTAATCTCTGAGACGGTTCTATTGCGATTGTCAGTTGCCACTTCCATCATGAGCGCGACACCACCAGGACCGTAGCCTTCATACACGATCTCTTCAATAACTACACCCTCAAGATCACCGGTGCCCTTTTTGATGGCTCGTTCGATATTTGCGGTGGGCATGTTGGAAGCTTTAGCAGTTGAAATTGCAGTCCTGAGTCGGGGGTTTGTGGATTCATCACCACCACCTGCCCGGGCAGCGATGGTTAATTCTTTAGCGATACGTGTAAAGACCTTCCCACGCGCGGCATCGACAACAGCCTTTTTTCTCTTAATGGTCGACCATTTGCTATGACCTGACATAATTCTCCCAGTCTATTTTTCTTGTTCTGGTGTATTCTCAGTCCTGATTACCCAGGCTCGACGATACCCATTTTGAATGGCATATTGCTGCAAATTCTGTGCATCTTCTCGGTTGTTCATCTTGCCCACTCGAATTTTGTAATAGGGGCTATCAAACTGAATCATGATTTCTTCTTCAAAGTCCTCTGTAGCTCGCGCTTCAAGAGCTATAGCAGCATCATAGTTGGCCGTACTCCCTAACTGAACACGGAAGACAAAGGCAGAATATTCATTGATTTCAACGGTATCAATTTCACTTCCCAGACCGGCATAGAATTCTTTGAGGGATTTGATTTGCTCAATCCGTGCTCTTGATGTTGGCCAATCGTGTAGAGTGGTTGGATCAAATGATTCATCCAATTTTACTTTTTCCTGTCCCCAGATCATAAGGGGGACAAGGAGACTAATATATACCAACTGCTTCATTTGTGATCCATCCCGTTTTTCCATCCGCCAATCTAAGTTCATACCAGTCATCTGTGGCATCTAAAATTTCCGCACTGGTTCCTTCATGAATCACAAACAGAGTACTGGAACCAGGAATGGGTGCACTGGTGACAGATGCTTCCTTAACCAGAAGAACAGCATGTTTTTTATCCAGGGAAAGTGCTCGATCCACGAGCCATCCCCCTACCAATACAAATAATACTGCCACAACGATACTCGAAATCAACAGTGTCGTCCGCAATGAGGATCTCCGAAACATTCGATAGGCTATTATACTGAGTATAAATAGGGTAAATAGGATGAGTTCCATCATTTTCAATTCTGACAATGAAAGTATTTGACGAACATTTTTTACCAGAGCCACAAAAGGCATGGGTTCAGGAAGGTCAAATCGGTCCTTCAAGAAGAGTTTACTGAACTCCAGGTTGTGGAGCACATCTGGATCTCTGGGACTCAACTCGTGGGCTTTTTCAAAGTTTAGTATAGCCTTCCCGTATGATTTTTGGTTGAAGTAAGCACATCCAAGGTTGTAATGCGTAGCTGTGGATACCTGGTCAGCAGCCAGTATTTGCTCATAGGCTAAAATGGCGTTCTCAAATTCACCCTTCTCGTAGGCTGCATTCCCCTTCTCCATGAGACTTACCACATCAATAGCATGCAATGAATTAAGCATCACAAGGACCAGGGCTAACCGTTTTATCAAGGAGAGACTCATAGTGCTTTCCTCAATTCCTGTAGCAGTTCGCGTGAATAGCTAATCCATTCAGAAGCCGTTCGCTGGACAGCACTGGGAGCAAAGCGATCCATAACCAGACCTTCTAGAAATTCTTTATTTTTGGTGATGAGCTCCTCAGAAATTCCTCGCTCCTCAAGCAGGGCTGTGAATTCAGCTGTGTCCATAGAATTTTCAGCCACATTCAGTCGTGCACCAATAAACCCTGTAATACATTGATGTAGCAAAGCACGCAATTCTTCAGAATCTTCAGCAAGCTTCTCGGCCTTCTGCAATCGCTTTCGAGCCAATTTAACGGCATTAGCCCTGCGGCGGAGTTCCACATTATCCTGTAACTGATTTGAGCGCATTTCCATGCCATAAACCAGAGCTATAGCCAACACTCCAATCAGATGCCAGGACCAGAACCCCAAACCCAATGGGGAAGTTTGTGCCTTTACAAAGTGTGTGTCCGCTGCCTTGATATAGCGGATATCCTCTTGCATGAGCTCTACTTCTTCCCTGCTATACCCTGATGTAACAACAGGGAGTGTCCCTTCCGCATCATATACGGTCAGGTCTAATTTACCACTACTGCGTGTGACATATTTTTTCGAGTTTAAATCAAAATAGGTGAATTCTATGGGGTCAATAGAAATGGCACCCGGTGTGCGAGGGACCAACAGATAGGTGGATTTTTTAGTGCCATTGTGTTTCATATTCCTGATTTTGACATTTTCAGTCCGTTCAGGTTTGAAAACATCAATGGCTTCAGGTAACTCAGGTTCAGGGAGTTTTAAAGATTTGAAGTTTCCTGAGCCAGTCAGTTTGATACTCAGACCCACGGCATCATTGGCGAACACAGCATTGGTATCCAGACCTGCCTGGATCTTAAAATTCCCTACTGCCCCACTGAAATTTGCAGGTCTTGGGTCAGGCAAGCTCATGACATGAATGGTCAGAGGATTAGAGACAAACTTTTTATTGGCTTTGCGTTTGCCACTAAAAAAGGGATCATTGAAAAAGGGATCATTAAACCGTCTATTACCACGCTGATTCGATTTTACTTCGATCTCCAGTTCAGTATTCAATGGATCGATAACTAAATCGCCTGAGCGTGTTGGATAGTAGAGTACGGTTTTTAAAACTGCTGTATTGTAGCGCACACCATCAATGACTTCAGACACCAGTCTGGGTTGGCTGGATTGGGGGATTTCCTCAGCCCAGAAGCCTACAGCATCAGGTAGTTTATCAACCTGGTAGTTATACACCCCTACTTTTGTAAACAGTTTATAGCGTACGCTGATAGGCTCGCCAACATAAATAGTTGTTTTGGATGGGAGGGCACGGAGATATACACTTTGGCCTGCAGCTGCTGGATTCCCCTGGGCATTTCTAGCAGCCACGATGGTCAGTTTCAGAGGTTTGGTTCTGTATTTCTTCCTTCCCAGATAAACATCAACAGCAGGAATGGTCACAGAACCAGGTTCCATGGCTGCAAAAGTATAACTCAGTGTCTTCTTGCTACTCATCTTGCCATTGACATAGGTATAGTTGGAGGATTGCATGGGACCAGATAAAAGTGCAACCTTCTCGATATTGGGTAAACGAATCTGAGGCATTTCCTCACTGCCCTCGACTTCAACCTTCCAGGTAAAGGATTCCTGTACCAGAACCTGTCTGGCATCGATAGTAGCCGTCACCTTGGGTTGGGCGAAGCTGATGCTTGCAAGACTTAACAGGATAAATAATGCGATCTGTTTATGCGAGATCATATTACCAATCTTTCTCATTGTCTTTCCCTGAGGTTTTCAACCTGATTTGTTCACGCATATTTTCGGTTTCTCGATCCTTTAATGCATCCAATATTTGCTGAGCGTTCTGCAGTTGTTCTTCATCTGCTGGTTCTTGTTCTTCCCCGGGTTGAGGCTGTTGTTCCTGTTGCTCCTCTTCCTCAGAATCATCCTCAGACTGATTTTGCTGTTGTTGTTCTTCCTGCTCATCATCTGATTGCTCTTGATCCTGCTGCTGCTCCTGTTCCTCTTGATCTTCGTTTTCACCCTGGGATTCAGAATCTTGTTGTTGTTCTTGCTCCTGGTCCTCAGACTTTTCCTGGTCGTCCTCGCCATCCTGAGACTGTTGTTCCTGTGGGGGTGGCGGCGGCATGTGGTTCAGCAGCTCAAGATTCGCTTTGGCATCTTGATCATTGGGTCGGAGTCTTAGCGCTTGTTTATAAAATTGCCGGGCCTTGTCTACATCCTGTTTATTTAAATAAGCATTGCCAAGATTATAGTAGACATCTGCTAAAGCATCTTGATCTTTTAAGCTCAGTGCTTGCTCATAGGACCCAATGGCTTCATCCAACTCACCTAATCTATATTTTGCATTGCCTTGATTATATCGGATATCCTTCAAATCAGGATTTTCCTCGAGCAATTTATCCCATGCTTTAACCGCTTCTTCATAATTTTCAGCTTCAAAAGCCTTTTGAGCATTATTCTGCCCCATCACTCCGATTGAAATGAAGGTGAGTATAATGAATACAAGATTATTCAGTCTGGCTTTATTAATCACGGATATAATCCCCCTGCCAATTTCGGCTGGTCCCATGAAGATCAGTAATGAACAAATCAAGGATGAGAAATATGAGAGCGATCCAGGCAAACCAATGGAATTGTTCTTTAAAATTTGTGAATTCATGACGACTGAATTCCTTCTGATCCATCCCCAGAATATCATTATAGATATCCTCAAGGCTGGCTGCAGCAGTGTTCAAGTG
>JAERTJ010000047.1 GCA_016844945.1 Fidelibacterota bacterium
TGCCCTGCTCAAACTCCCGCACAACCATGAGTTTGAAGCTCTCTGTATATCGTGGATCTGGGGTGAAGGGATTGCGCTGTGTCCTTTGGCCTTTCATGTTGACCTCTACTTTCTGTCAACTTTTTTCAGGACGTTGCAGATTGAGAAAAACCCTGCCTATTCAGGTGGGGTTTTTTATTTTAGGGTATAATTAATCAGCAGGGAAAAATTAACGACAGGATCGTTTCTGGAAATAACACTAAACAAATCATCGTTAATATCTACACTTGCAGGTATTGCTATACACAAACTTATTCTTTTAGTCCTACTCCTATTCTTCTCATGCGAATCAACCCAGAACATTGAAGTTGGCATCCTGTGGGATGATGATCCCCATCTTTCCTCATCAAAGCAATTCTATCTGGCGATTATTAAGGGAGAGTATGACACAGAATCAGGTTTTGATGCTGAAATTCAGAGTCTTGAAGCCGTTCAGGAAGGCACGAACGCAGACTACAATTTCTCAATTTCTGCCAGTGGTACTGATTGTTATACCGCTTTTGTTTTTATTGATACCAACACAAATGGCAACTATGAAGACGGGAATGATATTATTGCGGGTTACAAATACAATCGGGGTGATCCAGGAGAAAAACTGATAATGTCAGTCTCGGCTTGTCATTAACAAATCAATTCAAATGTTCCCTTCCTTGACTCACGCTGAAATCTGGCTGTAAGATTTACCTTCGACAGGGTAAAAACTGCACCTCTGTAAATGATTTAGTCACCAGACTTTGCTGTAAGTTAAATAAAAATAATATAGATGTTTTGTCGAGTGGTTTGGCATATTAGTTGATATTTCATACTCACCGGCAATTTTTTATCGGTCTGAGTATGAATTAAGAAATGGTTTTGCTCTCCCAGACAATTAGAATTGCGATCATATTAGATAGGGTCTATGTGAATTAAACATTTAGGGAAAGTTTTCTGTGAGACTAATCAATCGAACCAAAAGTAATGAGGCTATCACCAGCCGTGCCGAATTGTTTGGAACCTTTATTGAGGTAGCATCTGAAGGGTTCTTTATTTTTGATAAGAATTTATCCTCCATTGAAATGAATAATACGGCACTCAAGATTTCTGGCTTACCTCACACCAGAACCGTGGGGAGTGAGCTGGCTGATCTCATTCCAAATGGGGCAAAAAATGGTCGTATTGAGGAATTTCAAAAAGTCATTCGCACAGGTGAACCCTTTCGTTGTAGAGATTACATACTCCATCCGGAAAATGGAAATCAACTCTTTGAAATCGCTGCCTTTAAAATAGGGAGTGGACTAGGGCTCATTGTCTTTGAGATCACAAATAGGATCGTTGAAGTTGATCCCTTGATCTCACTGGGACAGGGGTCGGATGTCCTACAAAGCCTTATCCACGAACCCTGTCTGATTCTGGATTCTGAGAATCGAATTCTGAGTGCCAATGGTGCTTTTTATGATCATTTCAAGTTGAAACCCCAGGATGCCTATCAAAACCTGATCTATGAATTGGGAGCAACAGCCTGGAATGAAGCTGGAATGCACGAGCTTTTGGATTATAAGCTTCCCAAAGAGGGGCGGGTCACTGACTATGAAATCAGGGGATATTTTACTGGAGTTGGAGAAAATATTTTAAGCCTGGATGCCCAGCAATTCTATGCTGAGATGGAAATGCGCACGGTCACATTTCTTCTCTTCCGTGATATGGGTGAATCATTACGCAGTCGGGAAAAATTGGTTAAAATGGCTGAAATCTTTAGCGAAGCCCCCGATCCCATGATCATCACCGATATGGATGGAAACATTACAAAACTAAATGATAAGGCTCTCGAATTGTACGGGTGGACACGTGCCGAGCTCTCAGGTAAATCTTTCAAATCCCTCCTCCCAACACATGGCAAAGATCAGTACGACCTTTTGTTGAAAACAGTAAAAACAGCCGAGCGGGTAGAAGATCTGGAAACTGAACACTGGTCCAAGCGAGGAGAGGTACTGCCCATAAGCCTCACTGTTTCACTGCTGAAAAATTCACACCAGACACCGATTGGTACCATAGCTTACATTAAGCATATCGCCTCACAATCCCAGGCTGAAAAATCTTTAAAACGATTCAGGGATATGATCTTACAATCCAATGATCCTGTCATTATGATGGATCTGAATGGGGTGATCACTGAGGTCAATAAAGCTGTTGAAATCACGTACGGTTGGTCAAGTGCCTCCATCATCGGTAAGTCGGGTACGACGCTTGTATCAGTAGAAGATCAAAAGAAATATCTTCTGAGTTTTGCAGATTGTGTCGCCGGCAAAAAAGTTCAAAATTACGATATTCGCAGGTTGACCAAAACCGGGGATATTCATAACGCCCATATTTCAATGTATCTACTTACCAATGTGAAAAATGAATCTATTGGTGTAGCTGTCATGGCAAAGCATTTCTCAGACAAAGAAAAAGCAGACCGAACCCATGAAATGCTTTTAAAGAATATTCTGGATATCCGGGATGCGGTCATCATTGAGGACATGGAAGGTGAGATTACTGATATGAATTCAGCCGCTGTTGATATTTATGGCTGGAAAAAAAGTGAGCTCATTGGAAAAAAGAGAACCACCATCATCCCCGTTGACCAGCAGAAATCAGCCAATGAACTGATTCAGAAGTGCAAATCAGGCGAAAACCTTAAAAATGTTGATGCAACACACTGGTCAAAGTCGGGAAAGATTCTTCCTGTTCAGGTGAGCATGTTCAGGGTATTTGACTCAGATGAAATACCCCAGAATATGGTCACCATTTCCGTTCCCCTGGATCCTGCACAGGTAACCGCTTTAGCACCGGGACAGACCAATAGTGACATGCTGTTTAGGGAAAATATAGACCCCATTGTTATTGAAGACCTTTCTGGGAATGTCCAGGATATGAACAACGCTGCCAAGAAAATGCTGGGGTGGAAAGGTCAGGAACTTAAAGGAAAACCCATCAAAAATATTATACCCCAGGACCAACAGAAGCAGCACGAAAAAATTCTGTTGCTGTGTCAGAACAATGTGCCCATTGTAAAAGTTGAGAGTAAAGTGTGGTCAAAGACTGGCCAGGTGTATCCGGTTACTGTATCTCTTGTCCTACTCAAGGATGCGGAGGGACACCCCAATGCCATCGCAAATATCTTTCAGAATATTACTGAATGGGTGAAACTTCGCCAGCAAAAACAAGAGTTGGAGAGAAAACTCGGTTACCATTAGAACAAATTAATCCGCATAACATAAAAACCCTTCGGTTGTGTACTTTAGTATAGCCGAAGGGTTTGTCATTTTAGTTGGACAGGGTTATGGGGAGTTTTTAATTAGTCTTCATCATCCTCATCCACATCAAATTTCCAGTGGCCGGTTTCATCAATCCAGATTTGTTTATCTAATATGCGATTCTTCTGGCATTTTATTCTGTATTCGATACCGTCATAACTACGATACTTGAAATTTTTGTCCCGAAAATATGTACCCGTTAGCTCACCCGTGTTGATTTCGTTCCAGTCTTGGCCAATAACCCTGGTAAAGCTTTCAGCGATGGGATAGCTGCCTTCCTCAGCGTAGTACAATTGGAGTTCTTTTCTAATGGTGCCAATTGATGCAACCGCCTCAGACCTTTTGGCTAGCATGAGGTTTTTGTTGTAAATGGGTACGGCGATGCCAGCGAGGACACCGATGATGACAATGACAATCATCAGCTCAACCAATGAAAATCCATCCTTGGAGTGATGTAACCTTAGGCCAGACTTCAAACCAATACTTTCCGTTTGTTATAGACTGGAACCAATATATGTCTATTGGACACAAGACAAAACGATGAATGCTTCTATCTGTGAGTCTGCCCCAGTTGAGCGTCCGGACTTGGCACCTAAAAGACTCGTTCCTTACAGCTTGATCCTTATCTCTCCGCGGAGATTGAAACCCTGGTCAAAAGCCATCCCTTTGTATCGGCTTAAGTGACTGTAATACTGGGTGTTCAAAATATTGTCGACGCCGAGTGATATGTCTATCCAGCGATCACCCAACTTCAGACCACCGTGAAGGGAGACATTGAGTAGGTCGTAGCTTTCAGGTTCAATGAACAGGATGCCACCATAAGTATCATCAACTAGATTCTCATACTCAGCCAGATGCTTCTGAGCGAAAACATGTTCAGCCCCGACTTCAATGTTCACTTTTCTCAACCCTAAGAGCTGGTCCATTTCAAAGGCTAAACCTGAGAGAATCCTGGGAGGATTTATTGACGGTAGCGCAGATTCAACTGATCCATCGCCGTCCACATCCGATACTTCCTCAAGCAATTCGCCCCACATGACATCCCAGCCTAAATCAGCTCTAAGATGTTCCTTCAGCAAGAACTCTAATCTCATTTCAGTTCCAAAAGTCCGTGCATCGCCCTGAGTAATCTGATAAATGGGAATGCCCGACATACCATCACGAACTCCTGTGGGTGAACTCGTCACATAATTCGTCAGCTCATTGTAGAAAAATGTCAACTCACCACTATGCGAGCCAGCAATATGACGAAGAATGATATCCGTATTCACTGAGCTTTCGGGCTCGAGGTCTGGATCACCCCTCTCAATTTTCCAGTCCCCATGATGGATTCCGTCGATATATAGCTCATAAGGATTTAGTGGACGCCATCCCGTCCCGATATTCATAGCGATGGAATACGGCAATTCTACTTGATGCCAGACGATCCCCACGCTACCACTGGTAATGGGAAAGTAATTACGTACCACATCGTCTGTGGTGACGAGACCTGGAAAAGAACTTGTCTGAATATCGTATTGGCTAGCATCGACACGCAAGCCACCAGAGAAAGTCAGATCAGACCATTTCCAACGATAATAGCTGAACAAACCAGCAGTAGTCATCAAGTAATCTGGCAGTAGACGCTCTGGTCCGATGGATTCACTGGATTTTTGCATCAGACTGAGGCCGATGGTTCCAGGCAGTTTATCCTGAACTACATGGCGCCAACGAAAATTTGCAGTGCGAGTATCAGTGGTAATGTCCACAGCTGGCGTTTCACCTTCTGGACCACCTTGACGATAGTTGTGTTGAACACCTGCATCATATTCCACCCAACTGTGCTCCATAACCCACTTGCCCTTCAGGGTGAGATTCTGATGCGTGGTTGGAGAGACAATGGTTCCCAATACGTGATACCAGGGATCCGTTCCATCCGGTCCACCCCCAGAATTGTGCCAATGCCCCTCACCAATGAGGGATTGGGTCTCTTTGTAATGACTGGCAAGTAATTCCACCTCATGACGTGTGAATTTTTTTACTAACTGGAGATTTGCACTTTCCTGCTCAAAATCCGTACCGGGTACACGTTTCAAAAATTGATCATCTCCCGGCGCAGCATAATCATCACTCATTCTAACCTGCGCATTGATGCGTATAGCAGAGCGTTGCCATGCTTTCTGTAAACCTATCCCGCCCAGGGTTTGCTGAGAATTTGCATGAAAGCCCGCCCTTCCCGCAAGACGCAGGAATTTTCCCCCTTCATCAAGGGTCGGGAGATCGGGGGATTGGATTTGAATAACACCACCCATTGCCTCTGACCCGTAGATCAGACCCATGGGGCCGCGAACAACCTCAATCCTGCCAATACTTAAAACATCGGCTTCAGGGGAGTGATGGCCACCCCACTGTTGTCCCTCCATACGGATACCATCTTTCAGGATGACGATCCTCTGGTTGGTCATACCGCGAATGACTGGCTTTGTCACAGCGTGCCCCTGGGATAAAATTTGTAGCCCTGGAACATCGGACATAGTAGCACTCAAAGATTGCCCCACCTTTCGCTGGAGTTCTTCGCCTTCCATGACAGACACGGTTCGTTCAGAGTGCAGAATATCCGTAGGTAACCCCGTAACAGATACCGTCACAACAGAGCCTTCAAGAATTGTGTGCTGGAGTTGAACTTCCTGTATGTCGCCTGGTTGTTGGGGAATATGAATCCTAACCGATTTATTCACATAGCCGATGAAGCTGATATTGATCTCAAATTCACCACGGGGGAGGTGGTTTAACCACACATGTCCTTGCTCATCGCTAACCGTCCCACGATTCAACTCATGGACAACTACATTAGCATAAGGTACGGGCTGTCCATGGTCATCAATCAGGTGTGCACGCCAGCTATAGTGTTCTGGTGTGGTGTCTGCTCCGATCAGCATAGTCGCCGATAGGAGCAGAGCCAGAAGACTAGTGATCATGCTCTTCGTCAGAATCCTCGGCCATCGGTATGAGGATCCCAATTGTTGATTCGCTCACATTCTCAAAGCTCACAACATAGCTGTCTTCTGAATGAAGATGGTAAATCGCCTTGTAGGCTACCAGATCGCAGTGATCGGAATGATCATACACTTCCTCGGCAGTGACATTCTCGGACTCATCTATGTTATAGACCAGAACGACTGCCTCTTTATCTGCGTAGATGATGTAGTCACCTTCATCAGCAATCGGTTTATAAGGGACACTACCGTAGTAGGTACCCATTGTATCTTGCATAAGTCCCACATCGTAGCGGGTATGTAATTGTGCCTGGATCCGATAGGCGGGATTCGCTGAAAGACTGTCAACTGCAGTTTGCATATCCATAACTGCATCAATTGCCACTACTGGTCCGTCCATTAGATGTTCACAAACGTGATCATCCTGAGTCTCTTCTTCTTCATCTTCATCAGCGGGATCACAACCAAGAAAAACGACACTATATGTTAAAATGATTATAAATAATACGAAATACTTACTAATAAATTTCATGTTAGCTCCTACAAGCTATTTTGACACTGATTTAAAGATTCAGCATCTGTTTGTTTTGTTTTTGTGAAAAGGTCGGAGTTAAGCGAATGTAGGAGGGGGTAAATTCAAAAGATCAGGCGTGAGAAATAGTGAACGCTTGTTGTTATTCCTAACATTTACAATATGAGATAGGGGTGCCTTTTTAGAAATTTGAAAGCAAATGAGTACTAATGTGAGTAAAAAGCTGGTTTTAATCGTGTGGTGCCAGCGGCAGTTTTGTTCTTCCTGGTGGGTATCGTGATGGTGGAAACCCTGAAAGATTGATAGCATTATCAATAACACTAACGTAATAAAAGTTAGCGTCCTGGGAAATGCTCGTTTATTGTACGAAAACAACATGGCGGGATTTTAATGGGTTGATACCCTGATTACAAATAGAAATGATTACTATTTAGGAAAAGTAGGGTTTTCATTTAAAAGGCCCTACTTCTTGAAATATTCTGGAGCGAGGATTTTATCCCGATAACAGAGAAAATCCTCGCTCCAGGCTACTATTTCTTAATCAGATCAAGCTTGATCAATTCCTTCTCATAGCGGGTCACAAGATTATCCATGCTTTCGATCACTGCCGCCACAGCATCTGGTTTGGTCATATCCACACCAGCTTTTTTCAACTGTTCAACAGGATAATCACTTCCACCAGATTTAAGCAAATTGATATAATTGGCTTTTGCCTGCCGCTTTGATTTCCTGGATCCTTCATTCATCTGTTTGAACAAGGATGCCGAAGCTGCATAGCTCGTGGCGTACTGGTATACATAATAGGGGACAGATGAGAAGTGCGGAATGCGTGCCCAGGTAACATCATAGAGTTCATGATTTTCCATTGAATCACCATAATAAGCAACCAGAACTTCATGATAAACCCCATTGAGGACATCAGCTGTGATCGGTTGACCTTCTTCAACAAGTTTGTGAACCTGATACTCATAATCAGCAAACATGACCTGTGTATAAAAGGTGCCGGCAATGTTATCAATGGCATGACTGAGAAGCACCAGACGCTCCTTGGGGTCTTTTGATTTATCCAGCATGTATTCAAGGAGGTGAGCTTCAGCCATGGTGGAGGCAACCTCGGCGACAAAGAGTGTGTACCCGGCATTGGAAAAACTCTGTGTTTCATTGGCGAACATGGTATGCACCGTATGACCCATCTCATGGGCAACGGTAAAGACATTACTCAGCGTATTGTTGTAATTCAGAAGCATATAGGGATGAACGCCATAAAGCCCTGCTGAAAATGCGCCTGTTGTTTTTCCAGGCGTTTCATAGACATCAACCCATCCTGGAGAAAAGGCTAATTTCTGCTTCTTTACATACTCTTTTCCCAATGGTTTGATGGATTTCTGGACAATTGCGGCGACATCGTCATACTCATAGTCCTTGTCAAAATCAATGACAGGAACAGAAGAATCATAACCATCGTATTCCTCAAGTTTGAGGGCTGCCTTTCTCAATTTGTGATAGCGTTGGAGGGGAGCAACACCTTCGCGACCCTGTTCCAGGAGATTCAGATAAACCTCAACAGGAATGTTATTGTTACCCAGTGTCCGTTCTAGGGTGGATCCATAGTTGCGTGCTTGAGCGTAGGCCCAATCCCGCTGACAAATCCCATCATAGGAGGCTGCATAGGTATTGATATTGTCATTATAGGTTGAATTGCGTTCGACAAAGGCAGCCTTACGGTCCTCATGATTTCTTGATGTGGCAAAAATCCGACCTGCTTCACCTTCGGATATCTGTACTTCTTCACCAGTAGAGAGTTGGATCGTTCCAAATTTGATATCTGCCGTTGAGAGTTGATTGTAAACACTCCCGGGTGTTCCACTGAGACGGCTGAAATAAGAAAGCAAACGCTCACTCTTTTCATCCAGGACATGAGCTTGTTGACGGTACAAATCCTCGATACCAAAGCGGTAGGGGGCTAGACCGGGTGTGCTACTTAGCCACGACTCCATGGTAGACCATTCAATGGCAACCATTTCTGGTGCGAACCAGGAAGTTGCCGTGCCAAACTTTGAAAACAGTATACTTACCTGTTGGAGTTTGGCGTAAACTTCATTGTCCCGGTTATCCAGAGCTCTCACCAACCCAGCGTATGTCTGAACGCGATCTGCGATGAGTCCCAACTCTTCACTCATGGTGTAAGCCTTTAGCAAATGCTCAGGTCCCTGGGCCAGTGTGCCCTGAAGACCAGCATAGGAATCCATAAGGACTTCCAGTTTTTTAAGATCCTGCTCCCAGGCATCCCAATCGGCATAAATATCGGTCAATGCCCATTTGTGTCTGGCATCAATGTCTGCCCGTTCACGGGGGGCAGCGCTAATTGTGAGACTGATCAAGGTCAGCAGAACTAGCAAAAATTTTGCTCGCAAAGAAAAATTCATGGTGTACTCCATTTTATTATAAAAGTCTATTGTCCGTGATGGCGGCTATCACGCATCTGCAATGCAGAAATTAATCACGGCTAAAGTAATAGAGAATTCACTGAATGCAGGTAAATGATTATCACGATTTATTATCGATGGAAGGAAATTGAAGATTGTCCTGAATCTGCCGGATTAATTCAGGTGACCACAGGATGCCAAAATGCCCCAGGTTGTCCAATGGGATAAGTATGGATTGAGACAGAGCTTCGTGAATATCTCTGGCATAATTATAAGGGACTACTGAATCTGATCTGCTGTGGATGATATGAATATTCTTAACATTGAAGAGAAATGGCTGGTAGTGTTCAAAGTTTAGCTCACCTATTCGTTCACCGGATTGATGCTCAAAATGGTTCCTCAGACGTTCTAGGGTTCGAGGAGGAACATTGAATAGTTTTCTAAAGGTTTCAATTCTGGAATCAAAGGTGTGGGGACTGGCGATCATCACCCAGTCATCCAGAGGGTAACTCAGAAGGGCTCGTAGAGCAAGGGCTGCACTGGTGGTTCCGAATGAATGGCTGATAACCACTCGTGGATTGAATGTTGTGAACATTCCCTGGAGGAAAGTGGCATATTCTAGCATTTCTGTTTTACCAGATGAACTCTCACCATGTGCTGGCGCATCGAATCCTAGAACACAGTAGCCCCTCTCAATGAGGGGTTTGACCAGAGCAGCAAAATTCCCCGTGTGTCCTTCCCAACCATGGACAAGCAAGACAGGAATCCCCTTTTCTGAGCCCCATCGGTAGCATTTAATTATGAACTTTCGGAAAGGTTCAGTCCATTGATGCGCTTCATCCAGGACCGATTTTTCTCGGCTCCGAACCTTTTGAATTTGAGGATTTGAAAAGAGGTGGTAAACGAGTTTCCCTGCCAGACCAGGATATACCCTGTCCAGAATTCTGATCAGGATTGACTGTACGACTCTCATCATAACTCCGAAGGAATGCTATTAATGACCACCCTCAATGGAGTAATTCATTTCACCTGCTTCAACGGCTATGGATAGGAGGTTTTCCTGAGGCGGCAGTGGGCAGGTTGCATAGGGCGAGAATACACAGGGCATATTGTAGGACTTATTAAAATCAATAACCGTGTTGCCATTTTCATCTGCAGCAGGGATGACCAGAAAGCGACCCGCTCCATAAGTGCTCAGACCATTTGATGCATCTCCAAAAATGATGAAGTAATTCTTATCACCAGGGTCACCCAGGGGTGTCAGCGTGTAACCCGCACCATTTAACTTGAAATGAAGTCTACCAGGTGTGGGGTTTGGTTCGCTGTCGCCCAGGACATTGGTAATATCTACACTCCTCAGGGAATCAAACACCTCGAGATGGGCAGGCACCCTCCAGGTACTGTCAATGGGGAAGAGTTGAGTCGGTTTGAAATTCACATAATTGGGATGTGCTGAGTCCTTGAGCCGAATTCCGATGCGATCGCCTCGCTCAATGACATACCAGGTTAAGCTACCCCATGTGAGGAAATCGGGATCACCATTGGAGTCTTTCTTTAGACCTGATGTGTGGATAGCTGAATCACCGATCAATATCTCAATACCATCTGCAACTCTAATTGAGACACTGTCATCCTCAAGGACTAATGTTCCAAGCAGAGGTGCAACATATTCTCCAGGAAAAATCAGGTCATTATCCCTGGATCCACCAAAGGTGTTCACACCTTCCTCCAGCCAGAATAATCCGCTCAGGGTTAACCAGCCATCGGGTTGATTGAGACGGTCATTGCGTTTCTGGTGCCAGTCAGTGATTTGTTTTTCATACTCTGAAATGTCCGGGGTTGGATGGGGTGGGGTCGATACACAGGCATACAGAGTAAAAAAGATTGTGATGGTGAGTAGATATTTAAGCATTTGGGTTCCTTCGGTTCAATACAAGAGGGAAAGAGTAAACTTGGCTTCATAATAAACCAAAACAGATACATTCTCAAACCATGAGTGCATGAATTGCTGGAAGATTGATGATGGAGTTCATCATCAATGTGATGCATATTTTGCTAGTATCTCCATGGAAACTATTGTTTATTGTCCTTGCTAATTGAAAATGGGGGCGATCTGGTTTCGACGGGATGACGAAGACCATTGGCTGCATGTAGTGTTTTCCCAACATCACTTAAAAAAATTGGACGCCTATTATAAATGGCGAATCTAACTACGCACTAGCTGCTTAATTAAACAGTAGCTCGTTCCTTCTCTGCTCTTGCCCATTGGCAGGGTCTGGGGCGTCGCTAAAATGGGATCGGAGACTCACTCGTCAGCGGTGGGAATCTTAAACTTAGCTGAATAGTCGTTATAAGACCTAGTCCGGAAGGGCTGTAACGGTGAATTTAAAGTTCGGAATAAACATGTAGACGCTGATCGGCTTTGCGTTTCGGACGGGAGTTCGATTCTCCCCGCCTCCACGAGTGTTTATAAGCGCAATAATATCTAAAAGTCAT
>JAERTJ010000048.1 GCA_016844945.1 Fidelibacterota bacterium
ATCGATCGGTTGGTTCATCACAGCGTAATACTTGAACTGAATCTACCCAGTTATAGGCTGGAGAAATCAAAGGAAACTAAAGCTAAATGAACCGGGAAAAATAACTGTCGTTGGACGGGAATTTTAGTTGTCGTTGATCAAGGTGCATTCCCAGAGTTGATTTCAGATTCCTTCTCGCTTTATCGGACATGCCAACACCATTATCAGCAACACGAATTTGGTAATCATTGTCCAGGCGAATGATGGATATGCTGAGTTTACCTCCATCACGTCCATTAAATGCATGCTTGAAGACGTTGGTGATGAGTTCGTTCAGAATGAGTCCACAGGGTATGGCATGGTTTACATCCATGGATGCATCGGTAATGAGTAGTTCAACATCAACATGCTGTTCAGTTCCGTATAGACTCTTTAACTGAGCAACCATTGTTTCAACATAGGGCTTCATGTTGATCTCAGAAAAGGAATCTGCACGGTAGAGCATTTCATGGACCTGGGCCATTGAAAAAATTCGATTTTTGCTCTCCTCTAGTCCAGATAGTGCATTCTCTGGTGTCGTGATAGAACGAGACTGCAAGTTCAAGAGGCTTATTATTACACTAAGGTTATTCTTAACTCGGTGATGGACTTCCTGTAGAAGCACCTTTTTTTCCTCAAGATCTTTCTCAATCTGCTCCGTCGCACGTTTCATCTCAGTGATGTCCTCATAAGTGCCAAGAACTCCCCAAATGGTACCGGCACCATCCCTGAGTGGAATTTTGGAGGTCTTGAGAATGATGGTTTTGCCATCCGGTGCTGTCTGGGGCTCTTCGAAATTCAATTTGGGTTCACCGGAATCCATGACCAGACGGTCGTCAGCTCGAAAATATTCAGCGTCTCGAGTGAAGCCGATTTCATAGTCATTCTTGCCTACAACCTGGTCAGGGTGACCTAAGCGGGCATCCTCTGCAAAGAGCTGGTTACATCCCAGGTAGATACTATTACGATCCTTCCAGAAAACACGAGCAGGTATCGTATTTAATATTAACCGTAGCATATCTCGGGATCGTAGTGTTTGTATTTCTACTGACTTTTGCTCACTAACATGAGCATGCGTTCCGATCATTACCAGCGGCTTTCCGGCATCACTTTGTTCTGCGATATTGCCTCTGAAATGAATCCAAACCCAATGCCCATCCTCGTGGCGTAAGCGGTACTCTACCTGGCAATATTCGTTTTGCCCATTCAGATGACTCTCAAGTACTTTCTGGACTTCTGGGATGTCCTCTGGATTCAAGGAGCCGAGCCATTGATCAAAGGTAAGCTTTTCTTTCCCAGGCAGCTCGAGATGCAATTTTTTTGCCCAAGTATTGTTTATAAGGACAGAATTTTGTTCAATCCGCCATTTCCACATCCAGGTATGGGAAACATCAAGGCAATCATTTGCCTGTTCAGGAGTTTGGGTAGACATTAAATCTAGAAAGGTTTTTGAGATAGCGGTTAATTCTGGTTCCATCGTAGGCGGTAGTTCGAGGACCCACAAGGTTTGAAACGTTTTTTTCAGGGAAAAGCGGTCACCCCATTTTACCAATAGAAGAGTTGCCTGCTTCATCTCCTCGAGATTGTCGGGCAATTGATCAATGAATAGGGCGAGAGGTGAATCCAGGTTGAGTGTCGCCTCCAATGTACCAGGAGTGAAACCTGGAGGGCACTTTTTCGAAACTCCAATGTATTGATAGGTCATAAGTGACTCTCCAGTCGTGACGTCAGCTCGTATTCAAGATGATCAGGATTTTTCAAAAGGAATCTAAACGAAATCCAGGATTGATTCAATTATTGTGTGCACGTTGTTTTCGCTCACCTTTATGTGATTCCGCTTGTCATGGGGCAATACGCACCACAAATGGAACAGCAATGTTGTAGGAATGAGTGGTAAAGATTCCGTAGGCATTCTCGATGTTCGAAACACCCAGTAAATATTCTTCATCAAGCGGCCAGTTGTCATCCAGCAAGAGTTTATCATAATCAGAAGAATATTTATGTTCGACCTGAAATTCAATTGCCGACAATTGTTCCGAAAATGATTCCATAAAAACGGCAGGACTGTCAACGGCTGTGGATATGGTCATAAAGTTGTCATAAACAGTTTGATACTGATAGACTTCGCGATCGAGCCCGCTTAGATATAGATCAAAACTTGGGCGACGATTGTTCACGGGAGAACTCGGATAGTTTAACACCGTGTTGATGTCAAGCTCAAAATGCAAGGTATCCTGGTATCCAGTTTCAGACAATGTAAAGGGGTAGGGTGTATCATATTCATACCACCAGTCAACCACACTATCGGGTCGTATTAAAAGTGTATCTTGACCTATGGGGAAAGTCAACTCAGGGGTTATGATACTTGATGAGATGTACTCACCGTTCTGTAGGTTGATATGCAAATCATAATGCTCGCCAGTTGTTATGCGGCCCGTGGAGTCATGCTGGGTATAACGGTAGATTCCGTTTCCACTATCAGCAAAAACCATTTCATTCCCACCGCCACTTATAAGGACATCAGCCCCCTCTATCCCAAAGGGTACCTCTTCTTCCTGGGTAAAAGCGATATCAACCAGATAGCGAATTCTTTGAATTGAAAGCTCCTGCCGTTGAACTGAGGGATGCAGTTGTAATTGACACATCACGATGGTCTTATCTCTTAGCACTTCCGTATTAACTTCAGGGTCTGTGCTACACCCCAACAATAAACCGAGTCCAATTGCCAGAGTTGCAATATTTCTAAAACGCATAATCAACACCGACAATTGGCAACAAAGGGAATCCATTTTTGGGGTTTGCTACATATTCCCGCGTCTTTCTGTAGTAGGTTTCACCGTCTAATAAATATGGAACCTCTTTATCATTGTATTCAATTCGATCATAATAGAGGACATTTTGTCTGTTATAGAGATTTATAATGTTCAAATATATCTCACCAGAACCCGACTTGTATTTGAAGTGTCGCGAATACCTCATATCCATTCTGTGAAAGGTTGGGTATCTCAAGAAGTTCATGGGGGTGATCATCATGAGTGGAAGCGTCTCGACCCAACTGTCTTGAATTGATGAGCCAGAAGGAATCGCTGTCTCCGCTCGGCTCAAATACAAGTTGGCAGGTCTACCGGTATTAAGCGTCCACGAAAGGCTGAATGAATGCTTTTCATTCATATTGTATAAACTGGACATTTTCAAATTATGTCGGATATCATAATTGGGGTAAAAAGTCACATCACCTATAGTCTTTTGATTATCTGCATAACTATAGGCAAGTTGTGAGATCATGTTTTGACCAATCAGAATGTCACTGGACAGTTCAGCGCCAATAGAATGTCCTGTCCCATAAACAAAAGACTTCGATACATCACGGAAGAGCACATTGCTATACTTCTTATCATATAGATTCACTTCTACAGAGAATCTATCAGAACTGTAGTCAAGGCCCATAAGTGTATGTATTGCTGTTGAGAAGCCCTCGTTTATTGGGAAATATGCACTGGCTAAAGAATAAAAGCCATACTCTGTTGAAGTCCCGAGCGATTGTGAAAACAGACCCCAGGCCAGCTTCAAGCTCATCTTGCTATTGAGCGCATAGCGGAGGTTTACTCTTGGCTCAAGGGCCGTTGATCCATTAAAACCATTGTAAGAAGCCCTGAGACCAGTTCTGGTGAACAGTCTTGAACCGAATTGGTAACCTAGTTCAGCAAAGCCATTCCCTTGGACCAAAACAAAATCCTTGTTCAAGCTGTCTGGTGGAAAATCCATGAGATAATTAATATAGGGGCTGATGACATCAAAACGCCTAAACTGCCAATCGTATGACAGTGTCTGTTTCGTAATGCCCGTTCCCATTGATATTGTGTACCGATCACGTTTGATATTGAGTCGAGTGTTGACTCCCACATCATGCAGACCTCCTGATACAGACGTTCCTTCTGGCTCCAGCAATCTTCGCTCATTTTCATATAATACCTCTGCCAGCGTACTGGCAGACGCTTGAATGTGGGGAAGATATGCTTTCAGGTATGAAAGCCCCTGAATCAGGTCACTGTAGTAGGCTACAATGTTGATGGTCTTATTTTTCCCAAGGCGGCGGAGATAATTCAGGCCCAGAACGTGATTACCCCAGTTCACGGTACTCTCTAAATTCTTATAATATTTATTGGAATCTGCCAGAGCCACATGGGGGTTTGAATCATACCTGTAAACTTTATTAATGAGCTGCTCACTATACTGTGATTCATACTGATCACTTGAAAAGAAAGTATTTAGGGTAAGCAATGAGGACTCATTCGGCATGAAAGAGACTCTGCCCTCTAGATCCTGAAAATTATAGTCAAAGTCTTGCTCCGAGAATGACCTTAACAGATCATAGTAGCTCCTCCGGCCAGTAATTCTCCAGCGAATACTTGATGTAGCAGGTCCACTTGCTGTGACAGTTGCGGATAATAGATTTATATCTGTAGCTATTTCAAGCTCTGGGCCGCCTGATTTTGTGACGATGTCTACTACAGAACTCAAATGATCTCCATAGGCAACGGAGAAGTTTCCTGTGTAAAATTTTAAAAAGTCCACTGTTTCCTCGCTAACAGAGGAAGCCATACCTAAAAGATGATATGGCTGGTATATTGGTACGCCATTCAGAAGGGTAAGGTTTTGATCTGGTGTACCGCCACGTATATATAATTGGTTTGAAAACTCACTTGTTGATGAGGACGAAGCACTTCTCCCTAGGACCCTAAATAAGTCTGCACCTAAAAACCCAGAGGTTTGCTTCAAGGCATCGCTATAGACAAGACGCATGGATGGTTCAAAACGTTCCTCTGAATGTAGCATTTTGTTACCAATGACTGTTACTGGAGAGAATGATAAATTTATAGGTGATAGAACGATTAGAACAGACTTGCCCCCTGATCGATTGTGGGCAAGACTTAATGTGTCGTTTATAAAACCAATATGCTGAAAAGTTAATTCATACGCTTTCCCCGGGGTCACAGGAATACGGAATTGACCATCTTTATCACTTGTGAAATACAGGTTGTTCTCTGAACTGGAGATTTGAACATTAGGTATACCAATCCCATCATCATCAATTACCTGGCCAATGATTTCAGTTGTGCTACCTAGGGCCGTACTACCTATGGAGAGCACAAGCAACAAGCCAGTCAACGTCGAATATTTGGTGAGGTGGGAGGTGTTCATTTACTTATAGGCTGAACTATCGTTTCTGTTGGTCTAACGTCTTGGGCGTGGGTTGCGCCCGCTTGACAATATCCTTCTAGCCCTCCACATCATTGTCCCCTTGCACTTCTTTGCTTTTGTGTCCGCTCTAAGCCTTTCTTAGCAGCTCATTTATCACTATTTAAGTAGAATGACTTTTTTTGACTCGGTGAAATTGCCACTCTGAATTTGGTAAATATAAACACCACTCTCATAATTGCCTAAGTCTAGATATTGTTCATAATATCCGGTATATTTATAATCATCAACTAGAGTCTCCAATTCCTCTCCCAACAAATTGAAGAGCTTGATCGATACCTTTGTCTCGGTTGGTATTGAATAGTTAAATCTAGTACTCGGATTGAAGGGGTTGGGGTATGCTTCCGAGAGGCTATACCCGGAAATAGACTTAGCACCATTTTCGAGAATAGAAGTAGTTCCATTTATGACAGCACTAAATGAATAGAATATTTCTCGCCTAATCCACATGTGCCAGGAGTTAGACCAAGCCATTGTCCCGTGGCTGTAATATTCTTCATTGTCGGTAAATAATAGCGAACTACCGCTTTGGCCATTTACCGCTTCACCACTATATCCTAACCAATCATCATAGAAGACATTTATACGCCCATAGTTGTAATATAGTGTATCACCATTGTAGAGGCTATCAGGGACACCAGTATAACCTGGGTAACTAAATTCGTGGAAGACATTCTCCTGGAAGTATGTTTCATCCATGTTGTATGCAATGCCAACCCACCCTGTATTCAATCCAATTGGTTCTTCAAGTTTTATAAGAGCAATATCTTGGAAACTCCCACCTACTACATATGACTTAAATGCAATATACTCGGCTGCTCTGCTCCCCCCATAGATTTGATTTGATAAACCATTGTCGAAACCAGGGTAAACCCATAGGCTATCAGAAAAATAAAACACCCTGTCAACGCCGGATCGAAACCCAAGACAATGGCAGGCAGTCAAGACATATTGTTGTGAAACCATTATTCCAGTACCTCCACCAACCAAGCTGTCATTAAATATACGATACAATTTTACTGTTGTTCTAATAGGGTATTCGGATGCTGAGAAAAGGTTTTGGACTGGAACAAGCGGTGAAAAGGTGGAGCCATCAAAAGTAGTATCAGGGGTAACTTGACTTAACTCAACAATCTCACCGTCGTCTCCGTAATTCCATCCTGTGTGAGCTGAACTAACTGAATAATCTAGTTCTGCCAGGGGGTAGTATGAAGTTTGCCGTGTGGAGATGTTGTAATTGAGCAGGGTGTCCCGCTCTGCAAAAAGCGGATAGGTGTATACAAGGAGCATAACCAATACTGAAATATTTCTCATAGAGAGCACACTTTCTGATGCTGCTAACGCCTTAGGCTTGAGCTGCTTCCCGAAACAGACTCGCTTTGCTCGACAATTGTATCCATCCACATCATTCTCGTTCACCAATCCCCTACATGTGAGTCCGGTCTAAGCCTTTGTTAGATGCCCATTTTCAAGGAATTCCCGCGCTGTAACTATTTGTATACCTTCCACTTCTTTCAATTCTAATAAATCACTATCACCACTTACGATGTAAAAAGCAGCGCCACTCAATGCACAATTAATGAATTTGTTGTCATCTAAATCTCAGAAAGTGATACATCATGAGATGGAGTAATAAAAATTGTATCCTCGGCAAGAGTCCTCATCATCTTTTCTAAAAAGGTAGGGGTTAATCTTTTTGTCCGCTTATGAAGCCTTGTCATAACCCCATCATATTCTTCCAGGATAGATCGACTTACTAATAAGTTGATTGATTTCTCCTGCCAAAGCTCCAATACTTTTTCTGGGTTACCCCCAAAAAACAAACCAGATATCAGTACATTTGTGTCAAGTACGATTCGCAAGAGTTTTTTTCGTTTCTTTGATGGCTTCTTCCACATCAGCTTCTGTTAAATCAAGTTCTTTACGAATTTCTGCTGCTAGCTTAAGGATCTCTTTGAATTCATCCTTTTTTGGTCCTTCAATCGGTTTTAGAAGAAGGTTATCACCTTCTCTCACTACAATAAGTTTTGCTCCCTTCCCCATATTCAGCCCTTTTCTTAGACTTGCAGGGATGACGACTTGCCCTTTTGTAGACATACTAGTAATTTCAAATGTGCTCATAAATCCTCCTTTTGTCAAAGGTAAGACATGGAGTTGCAACAATAAAACGGACAGGTCGAGAAGTCATGCTGCACTTTTTTCAGTTAATAACTCAAATTGAACCGGTGATAAATATCCAAGAAATGAATGTTTCCTCACCCGGTTGTAAAAAGTCTCGATATAATCAAA
>JAERTJ010000049.1 GCA_016844945.1 Fidelibacterota bacterium
TTGGTCCGCTGATGAATCGGATCTGTTGCTGAAAAAACAATGGTTTGACCAGAGATATGAGGACCATACTGAAACCTTTTTCGTGAATCGAGACCTCCCCGCTTCGGTCAAACTAAAACTGCTGATGACGACTGATTCAACCGTTGCTTATCGAGGGTGGGAGATTGATTCACTGGCACTTTTTGTGACAGATATCGAGATGGTTGGCGTCGATCCAGAGATCGAAGAACATTCCACACGATCAGATGCAAAGCATTACGAAATCGCCACCTCAATATCGCCAAACCCCTTCAGGGCTAACACACGTCTTGATTTTGAGATACCTGTGGCTGATAGGGTGACCCTTACCATATTTGATATCAGGGGGCGAGAGGTATTTCGTGAACGTATGCAAGCTCAGGCAGGAAGAAGTTCCTGGGTCTGGGCAAGACAGGATATGAAGGGACACCCTGTGAGTACTGGCGTTTATTTTGTCCGTCTGCAGACATCCCATCAAGCCACAACACATAAGATGCTGGTAATGAATCAGTTTTAAATCCTATTAAGATAGAGAGTCCAAATATTATGCTAAAATCACTGCAGAAATTAGTCATGAGTCTACTCCTTTTGACAACTGCTTATACAGCTTCAGGCCCACTGGCTTTTCAGAGCCTTGTTGAAAACTATCCATCGGTTCAGGATCGCTATGCCTGGGAATCTTATCAACGGGGTGATTTTCTCATTATTGGTGTAGATGCTGCAATAGCAAACCCTTACATGGAGTATTTTCGAGTATTCAAGGAGCAACAAGGTTTTCGAGTCACACTGGCACCTGTCTCAGAGACTGGAAGTACAAGTGCTGACATAAAAAACTATATCGCTGATTTTTATGCAAACAATGCGCTGGAATATGTACTCCTCATTGGTGACGTGGATGATGCCTATGCCTTACCATCCTTTGCCTATGGACCTGAAAATGATGTGACAGATTTGCCATATGTACTCATTGAGGGAGGAGCTGATGATTACTATCCCGAGGCATTTATTGGTCGCTGGCCAGTAGATACTGCCCAGGAATTAGCCAAGGTTATCGCAAGAACCATTTCCCACTCACAGAGCCCTAATCTCGAGTCAGGATATTTAGAACGGGCTCTGGTAACAGCTGGAAATTATGCAGATACGGGTCGGATTCTTACACCCGTGTGGACATCCCTATGGCTACATGACGAGTTAGTAGATTATGGTTACTCTGAAGTGGATACCGTCTTTTTCCCACCAGTCACAGGCCCTGAACAGATTCTGGAATCCTGGAACGCCGGGGTAGGAATCGTAAATTATAGAGGATGGGGTGATGCTCACGGCTGGCATTTCCCTCACTTTCATGTCAGTGATTTTGACGATGGAATCATTAATAACAGCAGCAAATTGCCCATTGTTTTCAGCTTTGTTTGTGGTACTGGAAAATTTGATAGCAATATTGATCCTTCCTTCTGCGAAGCTCTATTGACTCAGGGAAGTTTAACCCTCCCGGCTGGGGCAGTCGCTGTGGTTGCTCCTTCAGATCTCCATACAAGAACCAAGTTTAACAATGCGTTGAATTCCAAATTGTGGGATGCCCTTCTGGAAGGACATGTAAGTGAATTAGGTCCAGCACTCCTGGCTTCAAAATTCGGTTTCATAGATGAGTTCGTCAATGAATTAGGTCCCGGTGAAATGGCTGAGTTTTACTATCATACATACAATGTTTTAGGTGACCCAAGTCTGCCTGTCTGGTTATTAAATCCAGAAGCAATCGCCCTGGAGGCTGCAGATTTTGGAGAGGTATCCTGGTCAGATGGTTTGATTTCTCTGCAAAGACCTGACCTCCCCACTGGTGTTTTCGCGCTCCGCCAGAATAATGCCATTGTGGGATCGGGACGCTGGTCAGATGGCAACATCAATATCTATCGCTTTGATGGAAGCTCTTTCTATGATCCAGATAATCCTGAGGCACCTCTGGAGATCACCCTGAATAGCCCGGGTCACCTGCCTGCAACCGTTGAAATTACGCCAATTGCAGGAAATGGATTGGGCTTTGTTGGCATGGGTTCCGACCTGTATATCGGTATGGAAAACTGGACACCCCACATTCACAACTTTACGTCTTCATCCATAAACGCAAACATTACGATCAGCTCCCTTGATGGTAGTTATTCTGAGTTTGCCGGAGACATCACCATGCCAGCTGGAATGACGCAGCAGGCAAATACAATTACTGCCCCTATCATACAGATTAACGATCGTGAAGTGCTTATGAATATACAGGTTGGCAACGATAATATTTCTGTCGCCATGCCTGTCGAACCCGTAATCCCATCCTTGGAAATTGTATTTTCGGATCATGTCCGACCGCTGCCCAGTGCACCATTTTCATTAAGCCTCAGCGGTAGTTTCAAGGGTATCTCTACACCTGGATCTCAAGTGATGATCAACATGACAAGCCCTGCTGAATTTGTCATACTAAGCGACCAGTCCGGGCTGGCGGGATTTGATGTTGATGGTACGTTAATCTTTCAGGATGATGCTTTCGCAGGCTCCCTATCTATGGTTGCTCACGGCAGTCGTCTTCCCCTGGTTTTTGAGTTCACCCATTCCGATCAGGATGCACCCTTCTATACCAAAAAATTTGAGGTGATCGTAGGTGTGGATAGCTCAACGGATCCCACACCACCCCGCTTGAATCATGGCTATTGGGCTTATGATGACACGGATTCTGAATATGCGGAAGTACCAACCTATGACTGGCTCGATCTCTCTACCCAGGCGGGAGCCATCCATCATAGTCTGGGTGATGATGACCATGAAATTGTGACCCTGCCTTTCGCATTTCCTTACTATGGCCAAATGTATGATGAATTGACAATCAACTCCAATGGCTGGGCAGCTTTTGGTGCAGATTACATCAACTATTTTAGAAATTGGTCCATCCCCATGCCCCTGGGACCAGATGCAATGCTGGCACCTTTCTGGGATGATCTTGACAACGATACACTAGTAAATGGTCAGGAGGAAGCCCGACCCATTGATGTGTACTCCTATTATGATGCATCCTCACAGAAATATATAATTGAATGGCATGAGGTCTGGAATGGCTTCGGAGATCGTAGCTATCTGGAAACTTTTCAAATCATACTTTATGATCCGGCAGTATTATCTGCAGAGGATGGAAATGGTGTTATCGAGTTCCAATACTATGAAGTCAACGATGTGGATCAGAGAAATAACTATTCCACAGTGGGTATTGAATCACCAGATCAAAATGATGGTCTTATGTATGTCTATGCCTTGAATTATGCACCAGGTGCAGCAGAATTGGCAGCAGGTCGCATCATTCGCTTTACAACCAATCCACCTGAATATTTTGTCGCTGAAACGGATCAGGTGGTTCAAAGACCTCAGGGTTTTGAGGTGGGAGCTGCGTATCCAAACCCATTTAATGGGATGACCCAGATTCCATTCACCCTCAAAACACCAGGTGATGTGACCTTTGAGGTTTATGATTTGTTAGGGCGTAAACATACTTCAGAATTGATTCCAGCAATGAATGCTGGATCACACCGCTATGCGCTCCACCCTGAGAGTCTCTCATCAGGTGTTTATCTGGTGCGGATCGAAGTTGAAGGAGAATACAATATTCAGAAGGTTACCCTCCTCAAATAATTGGCTTCCATACTCATTTATTTACTCTAATAGTTTCTAACAAAGCTCCCCTGAATCGGGGAGCTTTTGTTGCTATACAACAACTTCAGGCATGAAACCCTGGAAACTTTTCAGTGTGCGGGTCAGTTGATTCTTCCAGCAACTTTTCAGTTATGACCAAATTTGTCGAATCCCTGGTTTTCGAGGGTCTCACATCGATTTATCAAATTGTTAGATTGCTTGCATACCAGCCCATGATGCCCTCTACTATATTCTCCGAATTGAGCCGAAGTATAGAAAGGTAGACCATGTATAAAAAATTTCTGAACGTCCTGATCTTGATCACAGTCACTGGAGGCGTATTCGCTGCCACCAATCCTGCCACAGAGCGAACGCATCTGAACCTGAAATCGTTTGATGAGCATCATTCAACACTGGAAACAGTAACCCCTGAGTATTCATTGGGACGCGTGAGTTTTTCAGACAATGAGTACGATTTTCTAAGTACTGATATGGATGGACAGATTCGTCTCATCGGTGCCCCTGATTTACCCTCCACTTCAACACTCCTGGCGGTTCCCCCAACCGGTGACCTGCAGACAGAACTTAATTATCATTCTATACGGGTTGAGTCAAATGTTGACCTGGCTCCCTTTCAACCCGTTCAATTAGAAGCCGAACAACAAAGTTCAGCTTTCGCATTGGATGCAGAAATCTACAACCAGGATGCATGGTTTCCAGAATCTCCAGTCATTGTTCATGAACGTTTTCAGATGAGAGATCTAACCCTTGTGACTGTTGAAGTCACACCCTTTCAATACAACCCGGTTCGTAAAGAGTTGAGAGTTTATGAAGGACTCGAAGTCAACCTGAACCATACTGAGCCGCTGATTGCTCCGGATCGTCCAATCTCAAAGTTTTTTGAGCCAATCTACCAAAGAATGGTTCCCAACTCAACACTGGTCATTGAGCCCAACTATCAAACACCATCTATACTTTACATTCATACCGAAAATGCGACTGTATCATTGCTTCTCCAGAGTCTTGTCAACTGGAGACACCAGAAGGGTTTTGAAGTTCATACTGCAAGTACTCTCCTGACCGGTTCTTCAAACTCATCAATTAAGAATTACATCCAGACAGCCTATGACACATGGACCAACCCACCTGAATTTGTTGTTCTGGTCGGTGATGCAGGTGGTGCATTCAATATTCCAACCTGGACAGAGAATTTTTCCAACTATAACGGCGAAGGGGATCTCCCATATGTCCATTTGGAAGGAAACGACTATGTTGCTGATGCATTCGTAGGGAGACTGCCCTTTGAATCAACTAGCGAATTCACAAACATTGTCAGCAAACTTTTGAATTATGAAAAGAATCCCAGTAGCTTTAACGATACCTGGTACACGCGGTCACTCCTGGTAGGTGATCAAGCTTCATCTGGTCTATCCACTATCATGACAAATCGCAATATTAATGAGTACATGGAAGCCAAGGGCTATCAGAACAATTTTCAGGTATATGGTGGATCCTTTGTTAGCGAAATTGCCAGTAGCATTAACTCAGGTGTTTCCTACTTCAACTATCGTGGATGGTTGGGGATGAGTGGCTGGGATAACAGTGATACAGGTGCCCTTACCAACGGAAACAAACTACCATTCGTAACAATTTTAACCTGTGGAACTGGCGGTTTTGAAGGCAATTCACGTTCAGAAGAATTTCTGAGAGTGGGTACAACATCTGTACCTAAAGGAGCTATCGCAGCTGTCGGAACTGCAACTTCAGGAACCCATACACTTTACAATAACTGTGTTTCAGTGGGTATCTATCACGGGATTTTTAACGAAAGTTTGCACTATGCTGGTGTAGCTCTGGAACGGGGAAGACTCAATCTGAATCAGACCTATCCTAGCACGTCAAGTAATTATGTTAAAATTTTCAGTCATTGGAATAACCTCATGGGTGATCCAGCAACAGAATTATGGACAGGCGTCCCAGAAGATTTGAGTGTAGAAGCACTTTCCCAGATTCCCGATGATGCCATGTACTATTCTGCTACAGTGTCTGATGAATCAAACAACGCTGTTGAAGGTGCCTGGGTAACCCTAACTGGTCCTGGTGTATTTGTCTCTGCGTATTCAGATGCCGATGGACAGGTAGTTCTTGAATTACCACCTGCATTACCCTCTGACATAAAATTGACAGCAACGAAGCACAATTATAAACCTCGCCAGTCTGATATTAGTGTGGGGAGTTTAGGCTTTGCAGTGCTCATTGATACAACCAGCTTCAGAGAAACATCAGGTAACAATGATGATATGATTAACCCTGGTGAGACCGCTCAGTTTGAGTTGACTTTCTCAAACCATTCAGCTGAGACTGTATCAAATGTGACGGTGAGTATCACCGGTGAAGGCAGCCCAACCGTTGACTATGTGTATCCTAGCCTGGATGCTGGTGCATCAGTGACCATCAACGATCAGAGCTTCGATCTGCCAACTGATTATCCAGGAATGGCTAAATTCGATATAGCTGTTGAAATTGATCTGGATGGAAGTGATTATAACGACCATAGGCGGTATGAAATATATGCTCCCTATCTCGAAGTGAGAACCGTAGGAGAGCCTGGTCTTCCACCTTATTCCTTTGACCCCGGTGAAATTGCCGATCTCGTCCTCTATTGTGAAAATGTTGGAACTTTGGCCAGTAGCAATCTGACTGCAGTTCTGCGTAGCCTGGATCCAAATGTTGAAGTTCTGGATTCTACGGCGACATTTTCTGACTCAGATCCCGGTGGCTCCAGCCATAACTCAAATTCAACTTTTGAACTAGATATTGACACACAGGTAACCATTGGCGTTCAGGTACCCCTCCAGGTCGAGTTCACTGATGACAATGGTTTTGTAGAAAAGAAATTAATCATGCTCCCCATTGGTACCCCTGGAGTTAATGATCCAACAGGTCCAGATGCTGGTGGATACTTTTGCTATGATAGTCAGGATTTAGCTTACGCTCTGGCACCAGAATATGATTGGATTGAAATTGTACCTGGTTTAGGATCATTCACAGGCACATTGGTTCCCCTGAACGACAACGGGAATAACCAGGAAGACATTGTCACCTTGAACCTACCCTTTGACTTTGGTTTCTATGGTGTGGACTACGACCAGATTTCAATCTGCTCTAATGGATATATCGCCCTGGGTGAAAGTGAAGCAGCTCTATTCAGGAATTATCCAGTTCCCGGCCCTCTGGGACCAAGTCCTATGATAGCAGCTTTCTGGGATGACCTGGTAATGGGTACAGGCGATGTGTACACCTACTACAATGCCTCCGAACACTTTTATATCATTGAATACCACAATATGCGGAATGCCTTCAGCAATGATGATGAGAAATTCCAGGTAATTCTATATGATGCTGACTACTACGGCAGTACAGATGGTAATGGTGATATCAAAATTCAATACCATACCATTAATAACAACAATACGGGTAGCAGTGCCAGTTCTTCCCATGGCCAGTATGCAACAGTTGGTCTTGAAGATCATACTGGACTCAATGGCATGCAGTACACATTCAACAATAGCTATGCGCCTACCGCTCATGAATTGACAGATGGTTCAGCATTGTTTTTTACCACAAGAACTGATGCGATCCTACCCTGTCCTGGTTGGGCAAGAGGGGATATCAACCATGATGGCTATCGCGGTGTTCAGGATCTGGTCATCCTTGTGAACGTTATCCTGGGAGAATCAACGTTTGGTGAATGTGAATTCTGGGCAGCTGATAAATCTCTTGATTCATTGATATCAGTAGCTGATGTGGTGCTCCTCGTTGATGAGATTTTAGGCAACGGATTAGCCCGTGCAAGCATCAGTGAAAATGCAACAGCAGACTTTGTTATGGATGAAGGAAGTCTTGTTCTCAAAGCTTCCCAGCCCGCTGAAGCATTCTCGTTTACTGTACGATCTTCTGTACCTCCCACAATCCTGAGACATCAGGGTTTGACGGTGGCGTCTAGAGAAACATCTGAAGGACTCAAGATCGTGGGGTACTGGACCAAGGGTGCACCCGCCGAATATGAAATTCTCAGATATCACAGTCCAGATACAGAGATATCCTATCCCGAAGCTGCTGGAGCTGGTGGTATGATGATGAAATCAACTGCTGTTGTTATACCGGAAAACTTTGAAATTACATCAGTTTATCCAAACCCGTTTAATCCAACAGTAAACATCAGCTATGACCTGCCTACAGCAGATGAAGTTTCCATTTTCATTTACAATGCTCTGGGTCAGGAGGTTAGTTCCTCCCGCTCACAGTTACAGGAAGGTCAGCATGTGTTTACATGGAACGGTATCGATCAAAACAACCGTCAAGTGAGCTCAGGTATCTACTTCGCACGAATTGCTACCAGCAATGCCCACCAGATGGTAAAACTGACTTACCTGCGTTAATAGCCAGGAATTAGAAGCGTCAGGGGAAAAATTATGAATAGAAACCTTTTACTCGTCGAGGATGACGCTGAGATCATCAGTCTGCTCAAAGAAGGACTACGTTATGAAGGCTTTGAACTCACCATATCTCGGGACGGAGATAGTGGTTTGGAAAAAGCCCGGCAGGGAGACTATGGTCTCATTCTGATGGATTGGATGCTACCGGAAATATCGGGTATCGATGTTGTCAGAGCACTTCATGAGGATAATATTCATACTCCAATTATCATGCTGACAGCCCGTCACGATGAGCTTGATAAAGTGGCTGCACTGGAAGCCGGTTGTGATGACTACATCACCAAACCCTTCAGCATCAAAGAGCTGGTTGCCCGAATAAATGCTGTGATGAGACGTGCAGCCTCAAAAGCCCAGGATGAAGATGATGTAGCCCGTACTATCAGTAAAGGCGCTCTGGAAATTGACCTGGAAAAACGAGCGGTCACTATCAGAGGCGAAGAGATTCAACTCACAGCTACAGAATTCAATCTATTGACCCTCTTGATCCGTCAACCTGGACGTGTCTATAGCCGAAAACAACTCCTGGATATTGTCTGGGATTATTCATTTGAGGGCTATGAAAACACAGTGAATACCCATGTGAATAGACTCCGTTCAAAGATCGAGAAAAACCCCAACAAACCTGAGTATGTTCTCACAGTTTGGGGGGTCGGTTATAAATTTTCAGATGAGATAGGCAGTTAGATCGCCAAATGATCCAGTTCCGTCACATTCCAATTTACCGGACACTAACCTTCAAGGTATCAATCGCACTCATTGCTTTTTTTATCCTGAATGGAGTGTTATTGGTCTTATGGGATCAGGCGGATATTCTGGAGCAAATGGAAATCGAAATACAGACCGCCTACCGACACACAGCCCTGGAAATCAGTGAAGAGATTCAAAACCCAGAGTCAGATATAGTAAATCTATCTTCCTTTTTTGATTCCCTTGCTATGGAATACCCCGGTATGGAATTGTTCCTCGTTGCACCCGATGGTGAGATTAAGGAACATGGTAGTTATGTACCATCCCAGATAATAAAAACTCATGTTCCCGTAGATGTCATCGACTCATTCATAGAGGCTGATACAGGGGATTACCCCATAGAAATTCCCATCCCCACAGCCAGTGATCTAGATTTCGTGTTCTCTGCCGCAACCGTAGGACCAGAAGAAGCTCCCGAAGGGTATGTCTTAGTGACTATGGTAGAAGGTGGGGAAGATGTGACTGTGACCTGGTGGGAAGAGTACGGTCCTCTGCTGACAAGAACAGTACTATTCAGCCTGATTATTGCCGGGTTTGCTGGAATCCTCTTCTGGTATTTTTTAACCCGTCGAATAGATAATGTTGCTCATGCTGTACAGAAGTATCGATCAGGAGGCTCCCGCTTTGACCTGGTAGAGGACAATGCCAGCGATGAGATCGGGCATGTTGCCATGCATGTTAAGGATATGATGGAACGTATTGATCTCATGTTTAACGAGCTGGGGCAAAAAGAGAAAATGCGTACTGAGCTCCTGGCATCTGTGAGTCACGAATTGCAAACACCTCTGACTGTTATGCAGGGCAATATTGAGACTTTGGTTGAGCATCGTGAGAAGATGAGTGAAGCAGATCTTAGCTTAAAATTAGGAGCGGTCTATTCTCAGGTTCGACATATGAGCGCACTCATCGATGATATGTTTGATGTGGCAATCCTTGAAACCGGACAGATGCGAATCAATGCTGAACCATTCCCCATGGTTGAACTGATAGAAGATGTGCTTGAGAGCTACTCCCTGCTCATTACTCAATCTCAATTAACTATCGAACGCGACTTTACCGATTCCCTACAAACTGTAAATGCTGATCCGCTACGAATCAGGCAGGTCATCCGTAATCTGTTGAGTAATGCCATCAAGTTCTCCTCCCCAGGTGGACGTATAGTGATCCGAACTGAAGTAAGATCTGATGACAAGCTCAGCTTCCGTATTGAGGATACAGGTGTTGGGATTGCGGAATCCGAATTGGAAAACATATTTGAAAGTTTTTATCGGTCCAAACAACAACTCCAGAAGGCTGTAAAGGGAACTGGACTGGGACTTCATATATGCCAGCATATTCTTAAACTCCACAACTCCGGTTTGGAAGTGCAGTCTACCATTAATGTTGGCAGCACATTCTCTTTTGACCTTGAACTCTACAAAGAAGTTGTAACGATCTAAAATCTTGCCTCTCTAAAAATCTGGTAACTAAAAATGGAAGGAATAAGTCATGAGTGAAGAAATCACCACTCCAAGTGGTCTCAAATATATCGAGATGGAAGTTGGAACAGGTAAATCACCTCTGAGCGGTCAGGGTGTTGTTGTGCATTACACAGGGACACTTGAAAACGGTGATAAGTTTGATAGTTCAGTTGATCGTGACAAACCTTTTAGTTTTACCATTGGAATCGGTCGTGTGATAGCTGGCTGGGACGAAGGGGTCATGTCCATGAGGGTAGGGGGCAAACGACGTCTAATTATCCCCTCTGATTTAGGGTATGGTGCACGTGGCGCCGGCGGTGTTATCCCACCCAATGCGACCTTGATCTTTGATGTAGAGCTTCTGGACATTCGCTAAGCATAATTCCACATGACAACCGAAGAACTCCATGAAATGCTGAAAAAGCATCCGCTTACCTTGCTTTATTTCTCAACACCTACTTGCAATGTATGTAAAGTGTTGAGACCAAAGGTAGAACAACTGTTGGAAACAGAACCCCCCTGGCATTTTCAGTACATGAACACAGAGGAATCAATGGAAGTTGCGGGTCAGCACCTTATCTTCGCAGTTCCTACCTTGTTGCTCATGGCAGAGGGTCGTGAAGTAGCAAGGCTGAGTCGGCATTTTGGGATGCAGGATCTGGAAGCACCCGTCAGACGCTACGCTCAGCTTTTTAAACAGGATCCGAATCCGTCTGGGGAATAGAAGAGGGCTCGGGACCCGAGGGTGTCTGGCTGGACTGATTCTTTATCGCTTCAATCTCATTATAGCTGAATAATTTACCCTTCCCGATTCCTTCACACTCTTCTTCGATAATTTTCCAGCGATAGTGGGATTTTAAATTGTCTTTCCAGAATGGAAATGTACGACACTGGGTAGGACGGGCTTCATAAATATTGCAGCCATTCTGCCCATAGAAAATGCAGTTATCCCCATCATTCTTAAAGACATACTGACCTTTGTGGAGTTCCATATAGGTCTCAGTGAATGCGTTGACACTTAATTCAAGATGTCTGGCGGAAAATCCCACATCCTCAAGACTGGGGTAAACAAAACCACCTCCCAGTTTACAACAGGCACCACAACCCGTGCATTCAAAGTGAAGACCCTCTGAATAGAATCGTTTTTTCTCAGCCGGTTTTCCCACCTTTAAAACAAACCTTTTACCAGACCACCATCTACCACAATGGATTGACCCGTGAGATAACTGGCCCGAGTTGACGCTATAAAAGCAATGACAGCAGCTAATTCGGATGGTTGTCCCAGACGTTTCATAGGTATATCGTTGGCAATGAGTGCAGGATCGGACAAGTCCGCATGCAACTCCTTAACCCGTTCTGTATCATGGATGCCAGGTAGAACCATATTCACAGTGATACCCTGTTCTGCAACTTGAGCAGATAGTGTTTTGGCATAGCCTGTCAATCCAGCACGTGCCGTATTGGAGAGAATGAGGGAATCAATGGGCTGTTTGACTGAGACGGAGGTGATGAAAACAATGCGACCCCAACCTGTTGCTTGCATCCCAGGTAATACTTCCTGAGCAGAATCTTTCATGGCAATCAGGTTTCCTTGCAGGGCACGACTCCACTGGTCATCATTGAGCGTATCAAAATAGCCTGCTGAAGGTCCTCCATTATTGGCTACTAGTATCTCTATGGTACCCCAGTTCTTTTTAATTTCTGCCAACATTGTTTGCCTTGAGTCTCTATCTGCAATATCGCATACATAACCCTGAACCGTTGCACCTGTGTTTTTTTTGATATTCTCAGCAGCCTTCTGGATTCTGGTTTTATCCAGGGAGCAAATCGCAACCCTGCATCCTTCTTTAGCCAGCTCAAGTGCTGCAGCATATCCCAATCCTGTGGACGCACCCTGAACCAATGCTACTTTATCTTTAATACCAAAATCCATAGTATCTCCTTTAATTAATCCTGGTTTGATTCCTGCGAATAAATTGGATCAGGAATCTCTTCCAGGATGAAATTGTGATGGCACAAGATAGAGCTGGTGGAACAAATGTCATCCTAATCCTGTTCACATCTATAGTGCACCGTCTATATTAGTCGGCTTTTTTTAATGTTAAAAAGGAACACATACATAAATGGATTTATACACACTACTACTAGCAGTACCTGCCATTCTCATTGCCCTGACCTTCCATGAGTTCGCTCATGGGTATGTTGCTTATCGTTTTGGTGATCCCACGGCAAAATATATGGGTCGCTTGACCCTGAACCCCCTGGCCCACCTTGATCCCATGGGAACCATCATGATATTTTTGATTCATTTTGGCTGGGCTAAACCCGTCCCGGTTGACACACGCTACCTTGGGAATCCCAGGCGGGATCTTATGTGGATAGCTGCAGCTGGACCACTCATGAATATGGCACTGGCTTTATTATCTGGAATCATCATACGTTTGTTCATTGCTGCAGGCTTAGCTGGTGGACCCGCAGGAGGAACTGTTGGGGTTGTCTTTCAGATGCTCTATTATTCACTCTACATCAACCTGGCTCTGGCATTTTTTAATCTCTTACCCATACCACCCCTGGATGGTTCAAAAATTTTAGCTGGTCTGCTTCCACACCGCTTTGGACCAACCCTGCATATGATCGAGTCCAGAGGACCCATGATTTTATTTGGCATCATTATGTTCGGATGGATCACAGGATTTCATGTTCTGGGGGTAGTAATTGGTCCATTTATTAATATTTTCTCAAGCATATTTGCCGGGATATAATGCCAGAACTAAAATTTGCCAAAACGCGTCGGCTGAGACGATTTGAGACTACGGACGATGATGAAAAGCGTATCCGGTTTCAACGTCTCACCTCCAATTACCCCAGACGTAATTTTCTAGGGCTTTTGGTTATGGCTGGTATTGTGGCATATCTTCTATATTACTTATCTAAAGTTTAAAGGTTATTAAGATGCAGAAAATCGTCGAGTGTGTACCAAATTTCAGCGAAGGCCGCGACCTGGCAGTTATCGAGCAAATCACCAATGCCATCGATCAAGTGGAGGGGGTTACCCTTCTGGATGTGGACCCTGGTGCCGATACAAATCGTACGGTGGTGACCTTTGTGGGTGATCCTGAATCTGTTGTTGAGGCAGCCTTTCAGGGGATCAAACGTGCGTCTGAGATTATCGATATGCGCAATCACTCCGGGGCACATGCACGAATGGGTGCCACGGACGTCTGTCCATTTATCCCGGTGAGCAATATGACCATGGAAGAATGTGCTGACCTATCTAGGACTCTGGGTAAACGAGTTGGAGAAGAATTAAATATACCCGTCTATCTCTATGAATATTCAGCGGCATCACCTGAGCGTGAGAACTTGGCGAATATCCGTGCAGGTGAGTATGAAGGTCTATCAGAAAAATTAAAAGATTCACAATGGAAACCAGACTATGGTGAGGCGGTCTTTAATGCAACTGCAGGTGCCACCGTGATGGGGGCTCGTAAATTTCTGATTGCCTATAATGTGAATTTAAATACTCGGGATCAAAAAAAGGCTACCGATATTGCATTAGAAATACGCGAAGCAGGTCGCAACAAACGTCATCCCAAGACCAACAAATTTATCCGCGATGAAAATGGAACACCTATCAAACGTCCAGGTACCCTGAAAGCTGTAAAAGCAGTGGGATGGTATATTGACGAATACAATATGGCTCAAATATCCATGAATTTGGTCGATATGGAAGTAACCCCTTTTCATATAGCTTTTGATGAGGTAGTAAAACAGGCTGACATACGTGGCTTACGGGTTTCTGGTAGCGAGTTGGTTGGTCTGATCCCTCTCACAGCTATGCTTGATGCAGGGAAATATTATTTGAAAAAGCAAAACTCAAGTACAGCAGTTTCAAACGCTGAATTGATTCGGATCGCCATTCAAAGTATGGGTCTCAATGAAATCTCACCCTTTAATCCTGAAGAGCGTATCATCGAGTACCAGTTGGGATCAAAGGATGAAAAGAAACTGGTAGATATGGGGGTTACCGGGTTTGTGGATGAACTGGCTTCAGACTCTCCTGCTCCTGGTGGCGGCTCTGTTTCTGCCCTGGCGTCTGCAATGGCCGCCGGTCTAACCAATATGGTGGGTGTATTGACCTATGGAAAGAAGGGGTATGCAGATCATTGGGAAGAAATCGAAGAGCTAAGCAATAGCGCTCAGGCACTCAAGGATACATTCCTTCATCTGGTAGATGAGGATACAAAATCTTTCAATAATGTTATGGCTGCCATCAGACTTCCCAAAAAGACAGAGGAACAACAGATGGCACGCGAAGCAGCCCTTCAGGAAGCCACCGTTTATTCAGCAGAAGTCCCACTGGAGGTGATGAAACGTTCACTTGAGATCACGAAACTTGCCAGCCGCATGGCAGAAATCGGGAACCAGAACTCACTTTCTGATGCTGGTGTGGCAGTCCTACAGGCAAGGGCCGGGTTGGAAGGTGCAGCACTCAATGTACTCATTAACGTCCCGGGGATTGATGATCAGACAGTCGTAGAAAAGTTCAAATCAGAGGTTTCCCGGCTTAAATCAGAAGCTGGCACGCTGGCTGACAAAGTGTTATCAGGTCTGACCACTAAACTCCTAACACCTAACACCTAACTCCTAACACCTAACACCTAACACCAAACTCACCCATATGTCTCGCATCCACATTCTACCAGATATTCTATGCAATAAAATCGCGGCTGGTGAGGTTGTTCAACGACCCGCTTCTGTGGTGAAAGAACTGGTCGAAAATTCCATCGATGCTGAGGCAACCCGGATTGAAATCACAATCAATAACGGTGGTAGAGACCTGATCCAGGTCATAGATGATGGTGTGGGTCTTGATAAAGAAGAATTGGCTCTGGCACTTGAACGCCACGCCACCAGCAAGATCGCCGAAATTGAAGACTTATTCCGCATTAAAACAATGGGGTTCCGTGGTGAGGCTCTACCCAGT
>JAERTJ010000050.1 GCA_016844945.1 Fidelibacterota bacterium
GCCAGACGCATTTGGTGCATTCCCATTTTGTCACTGATGTTAGCCAGTGAGTTCATGTTCTGCATGGCTGATACGTTTGAGTAAATCCGCATTAGTTCACTCATTTGAAACCTCCTTGTTTAGAGATGGGCATCCTTGCCCACATTGACGGTGTTGTTATTACGATTTCAGGGTCCGTCACTTCCTCTATAAAATCGTACTTTGAAAAAACCTTCAATTCAAATATCGCCATATCAGCGCAATTATTAGTTTTTGGTTGTTTTTATGAAATGTCTACGGATTTACCATAAATTATCTATGAGGAATTCGTAGTAACCGTGAGCAATATCTAGTGTTTGAGAGAGTTTAATTATATATAATAAAATATAATAATATTTATCAATCATTAAGAAAGCAGGGGTCAAAGGCAGTGTACAATCATAAAACAGGCCTCCTTCTGATCCTCAACCCACCTACTACAGATGTTTTGATAGAAATAAAAAACCCCCGGAATCGACCGAGGGTTTTATTATGATCTGGAGCAGTGGCTCGCTATCCTTTGATATCCTTTAGCTTTTCGGCCAGGATCTCATCAAACATGCGATCGAGATGGTCTCTCTTAACCTTCCATTGACCACCCAACTTAAGTCCGGGAATTTTTCCCTGCTGTACGAGGCGGTAAACAGTCTGTTCCTTGATTTTCAAATAGCTGGATACATCTTTTATACTCATGAATCCGGTTGACATAAAAGCCTCCTTTTCAAATTAGAGTTTAGGGGAGATTACTTTAACCTCCCCTACTCATAGTTATTTATTTGAAAAGTGAGAGTACTACTTGAGGTGCACTGTTTGATTGTGCAAAGGATGAAATAGCGGTCTGTTGAAGAATCTGCAACTTCATCACTTCCATTTGTTCCTTAGCAAAGTCAGCATCTTCTACTGATGAACGGATCGCTTCAGTATTTGTAGATGCTACAGAAAGTGACTGCTCTTTTGAAGATAGACGAACTTTGTACTCACCAACATCCTGGATACGACTTGAAAGCGTATCGATGGCTGTAGATACAGTTGCGATTGCGCCACTGGCACCACCGGCTGTCGTCATATCTACTGAGCTTATACTCAGAGCGGCTGAATCTGCATCTCCCAGAGATATTGTCAATTCATCAGTTGCACCTTCACCTGTATGGAAAGCACCACCGTAGCCACCATCAATAAGACTATCTCCATTGAATGTGGTTTCATTAACAATATTATCAATTTCCTCAATCAGGGCATTAACCTGATCATCAATGGATGAACGCTGGGTACTCGACAGTGAATAGTCAGCAGCTTGAGTTGCTTTTTCTTTCACGGTCTGAAGGATATCCATAATATTCTGATATCCGCCTTCAGCAACATTCAGAACGTTCTTGGCTTGACTTACATTCTGTAAGGCAACATCCAAACCACGTTTTCTTGTTTCCAGACTACGGGCTAACTGATAACCGGCTGGATCATCTGCAGCTGAGTTAATCTTTTTACCTGTGGCCAGGCGCATTTGGTGCAATCCCATTTTATCACTAACCTGTGCCAGTGAATTCATGTTCTGCATTGCTGATACGTTCGAGTAAATCCGCATTAGTTCACTCATTTTAAACCTCCTTGTTTAGGGTGGGCGTCCTTGCCCATTATGAAGGTCCTCATTCTACAGCTTCAGGACTGTTTCTCTCTCCTCTTGTGAAACTGTATTCAAAGAACATTCACCCTAAATATCGACAGATAGGAACAATCATTAGTTTTTGTATAGATATATATTTGGTTCTACAAGATTTAACACAATTCAATAAATCAAGATAAATCACATGCTTTTTTGATAAAATACGATAAAATTCGATAAACCGAGCCCCATATTGAGCATGAGAAGGCACCCCGGTCTGCCCTCATAGAGGTTTTTCCCAGGTTAGTGATCATGAATTAAGACCAAACATTAAAAAAAATACTCCTGAGGAGTATGACGAATGTGATTGTTGTAATTAGGGGTATAAGATCTATAAAAACAAAAAAGCTGGATGGTAATGTAGATTACCATCCAGCCCAGCTTATTTACTAACTTCCTTAACGGAAGAGAGAGAGTACTACTTGAGGTGCACTATTAGACTGTGAGAAGGAAGAGATAGCAGTCTGCTGAAGAATCTGCAGCTTCATCACTTCCATTTGTTCTTTGGCAAAGTCGGCATCTTCAACAGAAGAACGTATGGCTTCTGTGTTGGTGGAAGCCACGGAGAGTGACTGCTCCTTTGAAGACAGACGCACTTTGTACTCACCAACATCCTGGATACGACTTGAAAGCGTATCAATGGCTGCCGATACAGTTGCGATAGCACCGCTGGCACCATTGGCCGTTGACAATACAATTGAGTTAATACTCAAAGCAGTTGAATCTGCATCCTGAAGGGTGATGGATAATTCATCTGTAGCACCTTCACCAGTATGGAAAGCACCGGCATAACCACCATCGATGAGAGAATCTCCATTAAAGGTTGTCTCTGTTACAATGTCGTCAATTTCATTGATCAAAGCGTTCACCTGATCGTCAATGGAAGAACGCTGGGTACTTGACAATGAATAATCAGCAGCTTGTGTGGCCTTTTCCTTAACCGTCTGGAGAATATCCATGATATTCTGGTAGCCGCCTTCAGCAACATTCAAAACGTTCTTGGCTTGACTTACATTCTGTAAGGCAACATCCAAACCACGTTTTCTTGTTTCCAGGCTACGGGCTAACTGATAACCAGCTGGATCATCTGCAGCTGAATTGATCTTTTTACCTGTGGCCAGGCGCATTTGATGCACTCCCATTTTATCGCTGATCTTTGCCAGGGAATTCATGTTCTGCATTGCTGATACGTTCGAGTAAATCCGCATTAGTTCACTCATTTGAAACCTCCTTGTTTAAATATGGGCATCCTTGCCCTTGTGACGGAAACATTATTACGATTTAGGACTCCGTCTCTCTCTCCATTAAAACCGTATTCAAAAATCCTTACAACAGCAATATCGGCAAATCAGAGTGTTTTTAAGGAATTCTATGGAAATGAGAGAATGGCAATAAGTGATATAAAGGATTAATAATAATATAATAATGATGAACTATATTTGTGCTTTTACAGGATGATTTAATGATAAATGATAAAATATGATAAAATACAGTAAAACAGACTGATGCTGTCCCAATCTGGTTATGCAGAGCTTCATATTCTACTGGTTT
>JAERTJ010000051.1 GCA_016844945.1 Fidelibacterota bacterium
CCTCTTAACGTTATCAGGATGGTGGACCAGAACCACCTTGAACCAGCTATGGTAATACCATTAATAGTTCACAGGTCTCATCATTCAGCAAAAATTGTTTCAAATATTTATAACTATAATTTTAACTATTATCAGTTTAAATAGTAATTTGTTATCTCTTATATTTACACATTTGGATATCAGATGATATTTATATCACTCAAATCCAGGCGATCCTCACTTCAGGGAGGCAGACTGTTTATCGTAACTTAAACCGGCGAGCTTGAAGCATCAGATCGGGATGGAGAAAAGCATTTCTGCCCAATTCAAATAGAATTAATGCAACAAATCAATGGGATGGGTTTGCAAGGTTATCATATTAGTTAATATATTATCCATACTAGATATTAATGGTGTATATAATACTCATTATAATGATTTTGGAGGCATTTGAGGACATTATTAGCTAGCCATGATTAAACTGGCACATATCACCTACTTCTGAATGGAGCAGGCCTATAACTTATAGTGAGTTAATCTCCGAGGTAAGTTACACTTTCATCAGTGAGTTGGTAATTCCCACACTTGCTCAGCCCTTTAGCATCAAATTCGATTCGATAACCCTTCTTATCTACCCAACCGATGATTTTTCCAGGATTACCTACAACAAGTGCATATGCCGGCACATCTTTGGTTACGACAGCGCCTGCACCTATGAAGGCATACTCACCTATGGTTGAACCGCACACAATGGTGGCATTAGCCCCTATGGACGCGCTTTTCTTGACGAGAGTCTTCGCATAAAACTCAGTTCCTCGTTGAGGGAACTCTGATCTGGGTCGTTGAATGTTCGTGAATACCATGGATGGTCCACAGAACACATAATCCTCTAGTTCCACCCCTTCGTATACAGAAACATTGTTCTGAATTTTGACACTGTTACCAATCTTTACATTGTTGCCAATGTTGACATTCTGACCCACTGACACATTCTCACCGAGAGTTGAACCACTTTGGACATGAGAATAATGCCAGATCTTGGTCCCCTTACCTACGCTGACACCCGCATCAACTTCGCTGGTTTCATGCAAGAAGTATTCAGCCACTGAATCTGCTTCAGCTTGTTCCCCTTGCAGTGAGACCGTGGCCTTCTCCAGTACTTCCAGGACATCAAAGGCATTCTGGCCATCTGCGATTTCCAGCTTTGAACCATCGAGGTGATCAATAAAATATTGAATCTCGTTCGTTAAGGGAAATCCCTTGTCATATGGAATTACTTCTGTAGGACCATCACGCTTAATAGGTTCACCCTGTACCCAGTCTATCCCTTTTTCATAGAAAAGAATGTCCTTCTCTGCTGAACTGTCTTCAAAGGAGATCATCCCTTTTGATCCAATCATCACCATACGATGCTCTTTAAAAGGATGGAGCCAACTCACAAAAATGTGTCCTACGACATTATTTGGATAGGTCAATGAGGTCATGGTAGTATCATGAATACCTGGTGTTAGAAAGGCACCTCCCCTGCTTACAACTTCAACAGGGTTGGATCCGATGAAATATTCAAAAATAGAAATATCATGGGGGGCAAAACTCCAGAGGATATTCTCCTCAGTCCTCACGGTTCCAAGATTCAATCGGTTACTGTAGATGTATTCAAGCTTGCCAATTTTTCCTGAGTCAATGAGCTCTTTGATCTTGATAATGGCAGGATGAAAAAGCAGGACATGCCCAACCATAAGGTTGACATTATTCTCATCAGCCAGTTTCTTTAAGGCACCTGCTTCTTTTGTGTTCAAGGCAATTGGCTTTTCAATCAGAACATGCTTGCCATTTTTCAGAAGGTAGGACCCAACTTCAAAATGAGTCTCTGCAGGTGTGGCAACCGTGAATCCATCAAACTCATCCAGAGGGACTTCGGATACACTATGAAATAAGCGAACACCGGGAAATAGACTTTTCAACTCTTCTCGGCGATTCTCCCTCGACTCTACGATACCCGCTAAAGCTCCCAGATTGTTCAGGGTTTTAATGTGGTTCGTTCCCCAGCGACCAGCACCGACGACACAAATTCTTGTATCCATAATGTTTCCTTATTCTACCAATGATCTATAAATAATCTATTTCGAGTCCGCAGGACGAGAAATCCCACCCTCCTCCTGAACCACCAATTCATCCCACATAGGGTTCACCGACTCAATCAACTTAATCTTCTTTTCCCGTCGCCACTTCTTTAGAGTTCTTTCTCTTTCAAGAGCAGCATTGGGGCCTGCAAATGTTTCGTAATAAACCAACCTGGTCATTTTGTATGAGGCTGCAAACCCTCTTTTTCCTGTCTGATGTTCACCAATTCGGCTATTGAGGTCGTTGGTCATGCCAATATAGAGGCGCCGATTCTTGTTTGATAGGATGTATGTGAAATAGGTTCGACGGCCTGACATGGTTCTGGGTTTTCTCGCCATGGCTGCGCCATGACTCGAAAAGTAGTAGCCCTTATACCTAGCCTTTCAAAACGTCACATATTTTTTCGATGTCTACTACTTCCAGGTAAGGATGCATGGGGAGGCTGAAGATGCGTTGGCTCATTTCTTCACTTACGGGGAAGTCTCCGTCTTTTAACTCGAGATGTGCAAATGCTGTTTGCTGATGTAATGGTTTGGGGTAGTACACAGCGGACGGTATGCCCGCTTCCTTGAGTTTTGCCTGTAGATTGGATCTGTCTACCGCATCATTGGCGAGAATGGAGTATTGCGCCCATACGCTGGTATATCCTTCTGCTACTTCTGGAATAACCACTCGGTCTCCTAGAAGTTCATTGTACTTAGCTGCAACCTCATTACGGAGTTTGACTTCGTTTGGGAAAAGTGTGAATTTCTCAAGAACAATCGCTGCCTGTAACGTATCCATGCGACCATTCAAACCGATACGGATATTATCATATTTGTCTCCGCCTTTACCATGAACACGGATAGAGACCATCTTTTCATAGAGGTCGTCATCATCAGTGAAAATTGCGCCCCCATCACCATAACAACCCAATGGTTTGGCTGGGAAAAAAGACGTCGAAGCAGCATCACCAAAACTACCGGCTTTACGGTCATCAATCTGACCACCAAATCCCTGGGCAGCATCTTCCAGGACCTTGATGTCATATTTTTTAGCAATGACTTCAATGGCTGAATAGTCAGCGGGTAACCCAAACAAATCGACTGGGATGATGGCTTTAGGGTTTAACTCACCTTCGTTGATAACAGTGTTAATGGCAGCATCAAGAAGATCAGGAGAAATGTTATATGTCTTGGGATCAATGTCTACAAAAACCGGAGTAGCGCCAAGGAGTTGAATGACTTCAGCAGTTGCAATAAAGGTGAAGGGGGTTGTGAATACGGCATCCCCGGGACCCACATTCCAGGCCATGAGGGGCATGAGGAGTGCATCTGTCCCCGAAGAGCAACTCACACAATATTTTGTTCCGACATATTCAGCAAGCTGGGCTTCCATTTCCTTGACTTCAGGACCCATAATGTATTTGCCATGGGACAACACGGTTTGAATTCTCGTATCCAGGGCATCCTTTATAAAGCTTTGTTGTTTTGCTAAATCAATAAACTGCATCCGAAATTCCTCACTTCTGATCTATATAATTCTAGTTATCAAAATTCATACTCATTCATCCATGCAAAGTTCAATCCAAAAACTAGAATTCACCTGGTTTAGATGAGGGAAGAAATATCAAACTGATCTGGATCTGGTAGAGTTAAATCCGCGGTCCCCTTTTCATAAGGAATATCTACACCTGGGAAGTATTTTAGTTTCCCCTCGCTAGCCTGTTGGAATAATCCTGCTGAATCTCTTTGTTCACAAATCGTCAG
>JAERTJ010000052.1 GCA_016844945.1 Fidelibacterota bacterium
CCTGATGGAACGGGTGAATATTTCAACTACGGTAACACCCTCCTGGGGCTCACCTATGCCATGCGTATGACGGATCGATTTTCATTTGGCCTCACCACGAAACTGGTTGAAGAGCAATTGGCTGAATTGAAGATGCAGAATATTCTGCTGGATCTGGGAACCTATTACCGTACCGGGTATAAAGATTTGAGATTCGCAGTTTCGCTACTGAATTTCGGACAGCCTGCCGCACCTGATGGTGCCTACGCCAACACGGATAGCACCGAGATCGAGTATGAAGCCTTCGCACCCCCAACCATTTTCCGTCTGGGTGTGGCTCATGAATGGTTTCAGTCAGACAATCAGGAGTTCACCACCTCAATCCAGTTAAACCACCCGGTGGATGATGCGGAAAACATTTCATTGGGATTGGAATATGGTTTTCAGAATCTTCTCTTTTTAAGAGGTGGCTATGTTTTTGGTGATGAGGTTCGATCATGGACAGCAGGTGTTGGCATCCGGTGGTCAAAATTCAGTTTTAGTTATTCCTATGCGGACCTGGAAGATTTAAATCGCTCTGAACATCTGAGTCTGGGGTGGTCATTCTAATGAAGTTGTCCCTCAAATTAACCCTGCTTTTTGCTGCCCTCTTGATATGGAATTGTGGAAACAAGTACGACCTCCCAACCGCTGCAAATGAATCGGATCCAGTGACAGGAGCTGGCGTGACTTCCTATATCAGAATTAGTCCGGATTGGGATGCATCTAATGGGTATGAATTCTCAAACCCATGGGACATTATTGTGGGAGCAGATGGCTATCTATTTATTGCTGATCATACTCAACCTTCAATTCATGTCATCAGTGCTTCTGGAGACCGCGTCGTCAATGATGCCTTTGGAAATAAATTTGGCGCCCTAACTGACCTGACTGATGCGGATGGTCTCCCGGTTTTTCCGGTTGCACTGCATCAGGACAATCGGCTCAACCTATTTATTGCTGATAGCAGTAACCGCTTGATGGTCTGGAACCAGTATCTTAATAATGTAGGTGTTGATTCAGTAGCGAATGCTGTTGAGCTCCGATCACCTACAGATGATTTACTCTGGGTGCAGAATTCTGACTCCATTGCCACGCTACAATCAGAAGGCTGGGTCATTGAATCCATCGGATGGTCTACAGATAACCTGGACTATTGGTTAGAGCCCAGATTATTCTGGGATGTGACTGACAGTCTTGAAGCAATCCAGATCAACAGATATTTTGTTGACCCGGAAATGATCCGTATTACCGGGGTAAGTGCAGATGGAGACATTTGCTACGTCGCAGATGCCAACTCGAATTCTATTCTGGGTTTACAATATGTTCCCGTAGCTCTGCTCAAGACAGGGGTCGGCGATGAGGTCCTGGTATACTCAGGTAAAATTGTTGAAAGAAGCGTTTCATCTGGTACAGGTAATGGAACGGTAAATGACCCGAGGGGTATGACACACGGAAAAGATGGGGCACTGTACTATACGCAATGGGGTGAAAATTTCGGTGTGCACAAGATCGGCGGAGACTCCGGGTTTGAATATGGGGAAGATGATATTATGGAGATCGAGCGTTTTTCACAAGCCTCCGATATAGCCCTCGATCCAATTGAAAATATTTATGTTGCAGACACGGGTCACGACCGTATCCAGCAATTTAATACCTCAGGGAGATTTACATTCAATATCGGTATGAGCCGGGTTTTTGTGGACTCCACTATTGTTGATACTGTCCTCATAGGTAGCAGTTTTGAGACCGTCACTCGGGACACATCATATCAGGTTGAAGTCGCTGATGTTCTGGATGGTCCCCGTAGTGTAGCCGTCGACGCAACGGGCATCGTATATATCGCAGATACTGGAAATGATCGCATCATGCGTTACCGGCTTTCTACAGAATTGGACTATACTGAAGACCATTAAAGAGGAAGGACTGCGCTTGCAGGTCAAGGTGGGGGATCATGAAATACATTAAACCGATAATCATTATTCTGGTCATTATGGCTGTCATTATCTTGATATTTTCCACCATGGGAACCAGCCAACAAATGGTCGTGGTTTACGAGGGGAACCATAGTAAGGCACCCATTGAAATGGTGGTTGGAAAATTCCAGGGAAGTGAATGCGGCATGGTGATCAATGACCTTCAGTTTGCATCTCAAGTTGTAGGACCAGATGGTAAAACCTGGTTCTTTGATGATCACGGCTGCATGGCAGCCTGGTTAAACAATAAACCCTTTGCTAATGAAGCTACAATCTGGGTTAAGGATCTCCCCTCCAACACCTGGATTGATGGTAGGAAGGCATGGTATAGTCGAACTGATTCAACGCCTATGTCGTACGGATTTGGAGCTTATTTGAATAATGATGAAACACATATCGACTTCTCAACTATGCAACAGGCTATGTTGAGAGGGGAGACATATGCAAACCTCGAATTTCGGCAGGAACTCCTGGGACAATAATGGAAACTGTTGATATACTTTCAATCATTACCATTGCCTTTATGGGATCCTTTGGTCATTGCATTGGCATGTGTGGTGGGATCGTGATTGCATACTCCACGGCGGGTCTTGAGAGAGACAGGAGTCGAGGGAGTCAAGCCGTTGCTCATCTACTCTACTCCATAGGGAGAGTAACTACTTATGGTCTCCTCGGTGGAATTTTCGGTATGCTTGGCGGAGTGGTGGTCTTTAACAATACCACCAATGGAATCTTATGGTTGGTCGCAGGATCCGCTATGATTCTGGCAGGGCTAGCACTCATGGGCAAGTTGCATGTGTTGACTATTTTTGAAAAATCTTTTTCCAGTTCAAAGTGGTATCAGGAGTCTTTTAGAGCTTTACTCAAAAGCGAATCACTCATGGGGTTCTATTTGTTGGGCATGCTGAATGGATTGTTACCCTGTGGTTTTGTCTATTTCTTTGCCATCACGGCGGCGAGTACTGCAAGCCCTGTTTATGGTTCCTTTGTCATGTTCATTTTTGGATTGAGTACAATTCCCGCCTTGTTCAGTCTGGGCTTTTTTGTTGGTTTATTCAAAAAATTGAAGTTCCGTCATATCATGACCCAACTGGCTGCTCTCTCTGTGATTATATACGGTATCTATACACTGTATAATGGCTATCAGTATCTCGTCACACCCACTCGCACCATTCTGGAGTGTCATTAACTATTAGTATAAAGTAAATCCTGGTGATTGAGCTTGCTCGTCAAGCCGTAGCTAGGGTGCGAAGGTTGATAGAAATCAACACTGATGTAGCCAGAAATTTTCAAGTTCTCTGCCTCAGGATTGGACATTTCGACGAGCTCAATGTCCGTGGTGGGGATAGTAATTCCCAAAAACAAAAAAATCCGCCAGAGCGGATTCAATGAATTCCAATTGCTCGATTGAATTCTATTTAAAGAGAGCTTTTAAGGAACCCCAGGTGCGTGGAACGACTTCCAGACTGGATTGTACAGTAATCACGTCACTAATTTGAGAATTACCTTCCATATCCCTGACCTTAAGGCGATAGTAATAATCTCTGCCACTCACCTTGGCAATGATAGAATCATCGATAAAGGTGTACCCACT
>JAERTJ010000053.1 GCA_016844945.1 Fidelibacterota bacterium
CTTTATGATGTTATGGTAAGACTTGAAAAAGCAGCCACTACTACAGAAAAAATCTAACCCTATGCATTCTTTCAGTTTTATATCCACGTTTAAGGACATGGCCTCCAGAAACAAGGCCATACTACATACTGATGCATCTCCTGGATTTTCACGTATAGGTTCCATTGAAGAAATGGAAGAGTTTTTGGCACAGTCCAGAACCATTTTGGGTGCTCATATGTTAGTATTGGACAAACATTCAGGCTCATTGGATGACACTTCGAATTCTGATAACCTACTAGATAGGTCCTTTTACACATTCTTTATTCTCAAAGGAGCAAAGCATGGGGATTTTGACAGCTATGAAATTGCACGCAAACAAAGTCTTGAAATCTCAAAACAAATCATGTCACAGCTAATCAAATGGAAAAGAGAATCTACCAATGGGCTGAATGATCTTGATTTATCATCCATCCATTATGATTCAATTGGTCCACTTGGGACTGGCTATTTGGGAACAATGGTAACTTTTTCCCTATACAACCCTGCTGGTATTATTTACAACGAAGCCGATTGGAATAATGGCCAATAACATTGTTCCCATAATAACCGTCCAAGCCTGGGCAGATATTGTAATCAAGAATTGGCTTAGAAAGATCACTGAATTGGATATCGGGAGTAGTGGTGAGTTATTCGATTCCTTCACAAACAATGTATTGGCCAATGCTAATGGAGTTCCAGAACGCATTGAATTATCGCACATCTACTATGGAATCATGGTGGATATGGGTGTAGGTAAAGGTGTAAGCTACGGCACCAACTATGAAGTGCAGTCCAGACGGCGAAAAAAACCATGGAGAAGCAAACAATTATTCGCCCAAGTGATTCGGTTAGCAGAGATCCTCCAGGAAAAATATGGCATGATAGCCAATGCCGTGATAAAGGAAAACCTGGATGAAAATGAAAGACAATACGCATCCACTATTGGATCCTCAATCCCAAAGCCAAAATCCAGCTCGATATCAGAGCTTGATTTAGCATGGATGCGCTTAAACGGACTGTTGTAAAGGATGATGGTATGAATGGAAATACAACTAAAACAACTATCTATCTCGATGGAAAGCAAGCTGAAGCTGAGTTGAAACTTCTGGGAAAAGAAGTTGACAAGTATTCCAAGAAGATGAACGCTGCCCGAAAAGCTAACGACAAAGCTGGGTTTGATAGAGCACAGGCTGAATATAAAAACGCCAAACGGGAAATGTCAAAGTACAAGCGCACAGTTGTTGATGTAACCGCTGTTTTAAACAATCTTAATGGGTCTTCTCTCAAGCAGTTAATATCAACTCAGCGCAAACTAAACACACAAATCAATGAGTCTAAAAAGAACACAAAAGCTGAGATTGCTGCCTATAAATTAAAAGTAGCTCAACTAAAAAAGGTCAAAGGACAAATAACTAAAGTTCGAATGGAAATGGGAGCCACGGCTGCAGCCTCGCAATCTATGTTCAGCCGAATGGCAAACGCTTTCAATAAGTACTCAATGATTATTGCTACCATGGCCGGTACAATATATGGATTGGTAGCTATACTAAAAAAAGCCGTTGAAGCTTCAGATGAGTTTTATTCTTCTGTTTCCAACCTATCTGCATTGACAGGATTAACAGGTGCTCAGTTAGAATACCTCCAAGAACGGGCATTGAGTTTTGCTGGCAGCATAACACCAGCAGGTATCAAGATCACACAATCAGCCCGTGATATAATTGAGGCCTATACACAAATGGGATCCAAACGTCCTGAATTATTGCAGAACAAAAAGGACCTTGCCGATGTAACAGAACAAGCCATCATTTTAAGCATAGCAGCCCGAATGGAGTTGGTTCCCTCCACTCAAGCATTAGCTATGTCATTGAATATGTTTAACGAGAGTGCCAAAGAAGCCCCACGACATATTAATGCACTTGCAGCGGGATCCAAACTTGGAGCTGCCAATATAGCCTATTTGACAGCCGCAATTGAGAAGTCAGGTCGGGAAGCAAAAATGGCTAACCTTTCCATTGAACAGCATGTTGCACTAATTGAGACCATAGCACCAGGTATCGCCCAGGCCTCTAGAGCTGGTATTAACCTTAGAAATATCTTGCTCAAGCTTCAGTCCGGACAAGATCAATACAATCCTACAGTCGTAGGTATGACCCAAGCCCTCGACAACCTAGCAGCGGCTAACCTTAGTGCTGCCTCTCTCACCAAGATGTTTACCGTTAGGAATCAAGGTGCAGCCAAAGCCTTAATCGAAGGTCGAGAAGAATATAAAAGATTCTTTGCTAGTGTATCTAACACCAATATTGCCACAGAACAGGCTATTATCAATACAGACAACCACAAAGCCAAACTTCAGATGTTGCGTCAGCATGTGGCCAATCTAACTATCGAATTAGGCGAAAAACTTACCCCTGCCCTATCCTTTTCAATCCATGCCTTTGGAAAAGTGATCAAAGTTGGTTTAGTGTTGGTCAATTTTTTCCAGGAGTATAAATCGCAAATTGTGACCCTCACAATTGCAATAATTGCCTGGACCACCGTAACTAAAATACAAGCTAAATGGACTGCTATTCAATCAGCTTATATGGTAGCACAGAAAGCAATTATCAAAGCCTGGGCATGGACTATCTGGACTGTGACCGATGCTACAAAAGTTGCAGCAGCAGCACAGAAAGCTTGGAACTGGGCCATAAGATCTAATCCTATTGGCCTGATTGTAACTGCAATTGCAGCATTAGGAACGGCACTATATTTCTACACCAAAAAGGTAGATGCAGCTACTAAAGCAGAAAAAAACTTCACTAGAGCTTTACTGGAACAAAAGAAGCGGACTGCTGATCATAAAGTAAGAATGGAAGCTAATCTGAGAATTGTAAATGATCAGAATAAAGCGGCACATGAACGTCAGGCAGCATTGGGTGCAATTATTCAAATCAATGAAAAGTATCTAGCTGGCCTCACACTAGAGAATGTCAAGACCGAAGAAGGCATTGCACTACTAGAGCGATACAATAAAATGCTTCACGCCAGAGCCAAACAGGAAGCAGCATATGCACTGTTGAAAGAAACTGAAGCTGCAATGATGGCTTTGGAAATGGAAGGCAAAGGTGCTGAATTAGATTGGTGGCAAAAAACCAAAATAGCCATAGTAAGTGG
>JAERTJ010000054.1 GCA_016844945.1 Fidelibacterota bacterium
CGCCCGCCTTCGACCTCTTTCAGTATCCGTATGATCTGTGTCTCTGTGAATCTTTTGCTGCGCATTGACAATCTCCTTTGCACCATAAAATGGGCTCGTTGTCTCTAATTATCAATGGCACTATTTACAGGGGGGAATACATTCAGGCTTATTTTTCGGGATAGATGTTTAGCAGATCGGCTTTTGAATAATAGTGTTTCAATATCTGCTCAAAGCCAGTCCCTTTTGATGCTTGAGCGACAGCTCCAGATTGACACATGCCTACCCCATGACCCCAGCCAGCGCCATAGAGGGTGATGACTTCACCGTTTCTTTTATAATAGAAATTTGAGCTGCGCAGAGAGGGGCTAAAAAGTTGCCTGATAGCCAGTTCACCATCGATACTGTATGAACCGCTCTCAAAAACAAACTGTGCTTTGTAGATTCTACCTGAAGGACCTCGATTTAACACCTTCACTTTTTTAAACAATCCAAAGTCTTGATCACCGCTAAGCATTGCGGATAATTCAGCAATATCAAATGACCGCTCCCAGCGAAAGTTTCTCCTGCTCCATTCCGGCAATGCGGGTTCAAATTCGGGATTACAAAAAACGTCAGGTGATTTTTTGATCCAGTGCTTTGCCTTCCAGTTTCTGAATAACCGAGGTCCCTTGCGGGAAGGATTGTCAGGCAGTGAAACTTCATAGGATTCCAGTCGAGGGCGATCCGGCCAAACATTCTTGATGAGCTCGTTACGTCCGCCGCAATTTGATGCATAGTATGCATTCATAGGCTGGCCTTTTTCACTGATGATAAGACCTCGTGTTTCATCAACAGCCTGGTCAGAGGACTGAGACCTTCTTTTGTTTCCGCTAAAGACCTGGCATTCCACGTCCGAGGTAAGGTCGTGATGTTCTCCAGAGTACAGTTTGGAGGTTAAAGCAATAACGGCTTCTGACCTGGCGGCAACAGCCTGGGCTTTTAGTGCTTCCAGGGGTGATGTGGGTCCGATTTCATAGGGTACAACACCTTTTAGATAGGTTTCCAGGGGAAGTTGAATGGTTGTACACAGGTCATGATCACTGTCTATATATAGATGGATATCACCCTCATAAATACGATCCTCGATACCAGCCCACCACCAGCCCACACCATAAGGAACATCCTGGATATGGGCTGTACTGATATCGCTTAATCCTTTCAAGAGCAGGCTTGAAACATCTTCAGAAAAGATTCTAATGGAGTCTAGAACTATAACCCTGCCTTCTGAATGGGTGATCATGATGACTGAAGAGTCTGGAAAGGATGCGATCAAGGAATCCTCAACCTTTAGTGACCAACCCCCTGCAAGTGTAGCGTTAAGCGTATCAAGCGTATTGATAATGCGAACCCGTACTTTGGGTTCTGAGTTGAAGATGGGTTGAGCCCAAAGGTTACCCATAATTGACAATAGAGCGAGCAGAAGCTTAATGTTTTTCATGGTCCCCCGACTTTTGTGTTTGATGAAAAAGGGGTTATAAGTTTTCTTCCAGCATTTCCTTGATACGTTCTGCGCTAATTGGCTTTACGAAATAACCAAGTGGGTTCAGTGCTTTGATCTTGGCGATAATATCGTCATCATGATATCCCGTGAGAAAGAGAATCTTTGTCTCAACAAGTTCCTGGATTTTTGCTGCAGCCTCTATTCCGTTCAAGTCACCAGGAAGGTTCACATCCATGAGAATTACATCCGGTTTTTCACGCGTGGCTAGCTCAATTGCTCTATCTCCGCGGGTCGCGAGAGGACACACATGAAAGCCAAGCTCTTCCAGTCCCATTTTTAACGAAGAGGCAGTGATAACCTCATCCTCTACCAGTAAAACTCTCGTTTTGTCAGCCATTGAACTCTCCTTGTCGCTGCATTCTTCCCATGATCTGATATTGCAGTAAGTATATGGAACTCAAAAAATCCTCGTTAATCTAAGTCTATGTCAGGGATAGTTATATAATATTCAACACCACCATCAGATGTAATCACAAGCTCTCCGAACAATTGCAATTCAATGATATCTTTAACGATGCGTATCCCCAACGTGTCTGATGTCTCGATCGAAAAACCCTCATTGAAGCCAACACCATTATCTCTAATTTTAATAACCAGCCCATTTTCACCGAAAGGGTCAGTATCAACAATTATTTGACCGTTTCTGTTTTTCGGAAAAGCGTACTTCAAGGCATTACTGACGATTTCATTAATAACCAAGCCCAGAGGAATTGCCACCTGAATTGTAATAGGAGTGGGTTGTGCGTTACAGTGAAGGTTTACATCACCCAGGGTTGTTTTATACGCAATAACAAGTCGTTCAATGAGATTTTTCAGGTATACATCCAGTTTAATCTCTGACAAGTTTTTGGACCGATACAAGAGGTCATGAACCATACTCATGCTATAGATTCGGTTGGTCATCTCCTTGATGACTGCCTGCATTTCCTGGCTACGCGTTTTAAAGCCTTGCATTTCCAGTAGTCCGACGATGACCTGCATATTGTTTTTAGTTCGGTGATATACTTCTTTGAGCAGTACATCTTTCTCTTTAACAGATGTCTTTAGCTCCCGTTCACGCTCTTGAAGCTCACTGGTTTGTGCTTGAAGCACAGCATCTGTTTGAGCACGCACCAGTGCGCCACCGATCTGGTTGGCAAAAACCTTTAGTTTGGCAGTGTCCGCTTCAGAAAACTTATTCACTGTATAGCTTTGCAAACTAAAGAGTCCAATCTGAACGCCTTCCCAAAAAATGGGCACAAAGACCAGCGACTTGCTCCTGCGGGTTGTATTGCCAAACTGCTCGAGGGAAGCCTCACTTTCATTCTCAGCCCTGTTGACCAAAACAGGAGATTGGATGACAAAAACACTTTTGTGATTTAACAGGTCAAGTGATGTAATACCCTGCTCAACCTCAACTGGCTTCTCATCACCCTCAAACGTGTCTTGAGCAAATAAGCCGAGAGCTATATTTTCTTCAAAATTGATACGATACAGGGCAAAAGCATCGTACTTGAATAAATCATAAAGCACGGAAGAGGCGATTATCCCCACTTGTCGGGGATTCAATGAAACAGTGAGCCGTCGAGCCAGTCTTCGCAAGGCACCCCTGAAAAACTCATCTTCTTTTCGGTCGCTCACATCTCTGGCAAAAAACAAGATACTTTGAATACCATTCAACTCCATGGTTCCAACTCGAATTTCAACAGGAAATGATGAACCATCCTTGCGTGTGTGGTTGGTTTCAAGCGTGATCGACTGTTTCTCTTTCGCCAGGTGCTTTAAACGTTTTTTGGACAAGGACTTTCTTAATTCTGGACTGAACGACTTTAAGTTGAGTTTGAGAAGTTCTGCTTCACTGTAGCCAAGAGACTCCGTCGCATTCTGGTTAAACGCTAAAACCTCTCCTTTGAGTGAAACCACGAAAACCGCATCTCCGGCATTCTCAATAATACTGCGGTACTTCAACTCACTTTCCTGGAGTTCATTCTTCTTCGCTGTAAGTTCCTCATCCTTTTTGGCGCGTAAAAGGGCACTTCCAACCTGGTCAGCAAAAGTCTGAATCGTTGGAATATCCGCTTCGGTGTATTTGTTGGTGGTATAGCTCTGTACCGTTAATACCCCGATAGCCTTCCCTGTCCAGACAATGGGAGCAAACATTAGTGAGTGACTGGGTCTGTTGGATCCAAAAGGTCGAACCGTTTTAAAGGTTTCTAATTCCTTAGGTGTTCTGTTTCTGACATGGGCAATTGAGTTGCGTTCAAAGAAATCAGGTTTCAATGCAGAAATTGAGGTGTCAGTAGGGGTAACCGGTCTGGGCTTTTTATGTCCCACAAATGTATCTTCAGTATAGATTCCTTGTATCATGTTGTTCTCGAAATCAAAATACTCAATAGAAAAAGCATCACTCTCAAAAAAATCGCGGATGGATTGGGCTGCCAGCTCTGCTACCGAGTACATATTCGAGGATTCATTCAGGTCATGTGACAACGTTCTGAGGGCCAACTCTCTTTTTTCTGACAACTTGCGGTCCGTGATGTCTCTGGCAAAACAGAGCAGGGAGGGCTTGCCTTCAATTTCTGTCACACCAACTCTTAACTCGACAGGGAAGGACGCTCCATTTTTCCGGGTGTGGACAGACTCAATAGTCAGGAACGCCCCATCAGCTTTTAAGGATGACAACGCTTTTCGGTTGAGTTGTTCAAAAAGGTTCTGGTCAACAACATTTAGATTGAAAGCCATCAATTCTGCTTCAGTATAACCCAGTGTAGTGCAAGCATGCTCATTTGCTGTCAAAATCTGACCTTTGATAGTTGTGACAAATACGGCATCACCGGCATTTTCAATAATTGAACGATACTTCTTCTCTTCTTTTTCCAGAGCCGTCTGGTGCGCACGGATTTGGGCATCTTTTTGTGCTCTGACAAGCGCCCCACCGATTTGATCCGCAAAGGACTGTAGTAAAGGAAGGTCTTTTTTTTCATACTTATTGTCCGTATAGCTTTGAACAGAGACAACTCCCACAGTAGTACCTTCCCTGCGGAGTGGAACGAACAACAAAGAATGGCTGGGTCGTGAATCACCAAAAGGAACCGTGTCTTTATATTCTTCCAGCTGGGCTGGTGTGCGGTTCAAACATTGGGCTTTGAAGCGCGTGTTGTATCGAGTGGTTGTGGAAAACGGTATTTCATTGACAGGTACTGGTTGTGGATCAGACTGTCCTTCAAAAGTATCTTCAGAATAAATGCCCAGAATTAGACCTCTATCATGGTCATAGAGCTCAATGGTAATGGCATCGCTTTCAAAAACGGAACGTAAGGTGTTTGCTGATACGGCTCCAACCTCATTCAGACCGGTCGCTTTCGTCAGCGAATATGCTAGATCCTGGAGCGCTTGCTGTCTTTTTTCTGCCATTCGCTGATCAGTGACATCTTGAAGTGAAGTAAGAAAAGCCTTCATTTTTTTGTTCTTATCAAGGTGGGGTATGTATCGAAGGTCAAAAAGACGGTTTTCCCCAGATTTGTCAGGGGCTTGCCAGGCAAGCTGTTGTTCCTCGCCAAGAGAGAGCTTTTTTGAAGACTGTTTGAACAAGCGATAGCCTGCAGGAGACAGGATATCTTTCATTGGTTGGCCGATTAAATCTTCCTTCTCTTTTCCATACCACCGGGCATACGCTTTGTTCACGTATAAATAATTCTGATTCATGTCGGAGTAAGAGAAGAATCCAGGTATAGTATCGATAATTAACTCAAGAAGTTCTTTGTTTTCCGCGAGCTCTTTTCTGGCAGCCTCCCTTTCTGTGATATTTTCCATCTGGACCATGTATGCCAGGAGCTCGTTGTTGTCATCCATAACAGGGATTAAAATCACCCAGAAATCAAGCTCCCCTTCAGTATTGGAACTATAGTGTTGGAGGTAACCACAGGCTTCACCCTTTTGGAGGCGCGGTAGATATTGTTTGGCTGCTTCAAGGGCATCGGCAGGAGCCAGCTCTTTAAGGCTCATTCCTACCAGCTTTTCACTTGTGTGTCCCAGCCAATCGGCAGTTGCATGGTTTACATAGAGAACCGATAAGTCTAAATCGATTAAAAAAATAAAATTAGTGACATGCCTGGTGACCAACTCGAGCTGCTGTCGACTTTCTTCCACAAGCTGTCTGGCCATGACGCGATCATGAATATCGTTGAAAGAGACCATGAGTAGCATTTTTCCGTCCTGGTGAACCGGAAACCCCCTGGCTTCCACCCAACGCTCCTCACCAGTGATCGTCAAATATATTTGTTCGCGAACCGGTGTTGGCCGATCCGTTTTTATGACTTGAATCATTCTATCTTTTGTTGATTGCACAAAATCTTTGTGCACAAATGAAAACAAATCATGACCCAAAACATCTTCCAGACTATCTACACCGGCAAATTCCAGCGCTGCCTGGTTGGCGTCAATTAAAGTTCCGGCATCATGTAAAATCATTGGCGTGGGAGAAAAATCGAACGCCCGTCGGTAGCGTTGTTCGCTTATAGAAAGCTCTTTTTGGACCTTTAGTTCATCCGTAATATCTCGAAAAGAGGTCACGACCAGCAGGCGACCATCAAGGGTGATGGGTGCAGCCATCACTTCTATATCCCTTACCTCACCCGTTGAGATAATTAGTTTTTGGTGAGAAAGGTCATTGGGTTGGCGTGATGAAAAGAGTTCCTGGAGTCTTGATTTTGAATCTTCATAAGAATCAGGGTGAATGACATCAGAAATAGGAGAACCAATGTATTGATCGAGATTATCAGTCTTAAAAAAGTCGATAGCTGCCTGGTTGGCTGCTAATATGATCTGACCATCATGTACAACGATAGGGTCGGGTGAATTTTTAAACAAGGTTTGATAGCGTTCTTCAGCAGCCCTTAAATCAGTATAGTCAATGATGGTGCCCACAAATCCAGCAACGTTACCATGTGCATCATGATAACGAGCCCTGCGGAACTCAACCTGTCTTAACTCACCTGATGCATTTGTTATTTCACGTGAGTATATCGGGCTTTCATTCTTTTTTAAAAGCGTCTGGTCAGAATGTTCAATATCGAATGCTTTTTTATTCGACCAAACCTCAGAAGTCGTTTTCCCAAGCATTTCGTCTCGAGTTTTCCCAAAAAACTCAAGATAGGCATCATTAAGCATGATGTAATGACCCCTGTTGTTTTTTGCATAAAGAGGGGCAGGTATAGCGTCAAAAAGCGCTGAGATTTGATTTTTTTGATCAAGAAGTTGTTCATTGGTTGCTGTCCGCTCGGTCAAATCACGAATTATGCTGACCAAGGTTCCATCAGACAGTTTTTTTGAATTCATTTCAATAGGAATACGGCGCCCATCTTTTGTAATGAAAACGCGTTCAGCGATGATGGTCTGACCTTCTTGAATAAGATCATATCTTAAGGGTTTTCTCGCGAGAATCTCAGGATCAAAAAGGTCAGAAAAATTCATGGATAGCAACTCTTCGTTACTATACCCCAGCAAGCGTGAGGCCGTCCGGTTTGCCTGAATGAGGTTGCCCTGGGCAGTACCTCGGAGAATGATGTCACCAGCCTGGTCTATAAGCTCTCTATAGCCACGCTCGCTATCTTCAAGCGCCTTTTCTTTTTCTTTTAAGGTGTCATGCAAGCGTGCATGGAGTAACGCCAGGGATAATCGAGCAGACAACAAGGTGAGGATATCCTGGTGATCCGATGAAATACCATCAATATCTCGTGAATCTATGTTCAACGAGCCAACCACATCATCCCCAACAATTAGCGGGATGATAAAAAATGATTTTACTCCTGCTCCCAGAAGAAGTTGTTCTATAGGGTTTAGCGCGGTGATTATTTCAAGGTTTGATACGTATTGTGGCTCGGTGTTTGAGGTAAGTATTACTCGTTGGGGTACTGTGATGGGAATACGATCGCCCTGAGATAAACCAAGTACTGAAGTATCGTTGGTGTAGATATCCAGGAAGGATTTTTTGGTATTTATCAGGGAAATGGAAACACGGTCAAAATCGAAATTAGATTTGACAAAAGATATAGCATTGTCCGTGACGCGATGTGTGTCGGGCCAGGAAATAGCCTGATCAAAGGCGATGAGTGTTTGAACGTGGTTCCCAAGTTCTGACATTTAAGTTTCTCCTGAGCAAAAACCAAAAGGTTGACACACAGATAAAATCACAGGCGGTAGAATAAAAAAAGGGTGTCAATTACACAGCTTTTTTATTCATGACCACGACTATTGTTTTTATGCTAACTACAGTGGCGTTTGATCAGGGGTGGGTGATTCTGAAACAAAAAACCAGGACACAACACCTTTTCAGTGAAAGCCATATAGCACTCATGTATTCTGGAGTGCCGTTCTTCACACACGATCCAGTATATTGATTGCGATGCAATAGTTATACGGTGAATTTACCGACCATGTCATTCAAGCGGTCAGCCATTTCTTTCAGTCTGTCCACACCACCCATAATACCCAGGGTTCCCTGGCTTACCTGACTACTCACATCAAGTGACTGGGAAGAGTTATCTGTGGCAATATTTACAGCATTGCTTACTTCAGTAATCTGAGAATTGATGTTGGAAATTCCCCCAGAGGTACGCGTGATGTTTCCAGCAATATCTCTGGTTGAGATACTTTGCTCTTCAATGGCGGATGCCATGGTGGTAACAGCCTTGGTGATTTCGGAGATAATGTCATTGATGCCGTTGATGTCACCTACGGTCACATTAATGGATGTGATAATATCCTGAATCAGTGCTTCAATATTTGAGGCAGCAGTAGTGCTCTGTTTGGCTAACTCTTTCACTTCACCGGCTACAACTGAAAAGCCCTTCCCGGCTTCGCCAGCCCTGGCAGCCTCAATCGTGGCGTTCAAGGCAAGAAGTTTGGTTTGATCAGAAATTTCATTAATGGTATCAACAATCTGGACAATGGACTTTGCTTTTTTGTCAAAATCGCTGACCCGTAGTACAGCGGCTTCTACTTTTTCAGTAGCTCCAGAGGACGATTCACGCATTCTTTCTGAGGATTGTGCGATTTCATTGATGGTGGCGCTCATCTCTTCAGCGGCAGCGGCTACATTGTTCAGATTGCTGGATGCTGTGTCAATCTCTGTGCTGACAGAACCCATAGCGTTATTGGCTGAGCCCGCTGTTTCTGCAGTCCCTTGGGCTTTTGCTTTGAGAACATCAGTTTGGGTGTTCATCTCCTCAGCAGTTTTCACTAGAGAGATGGCTTCTGTACCAAGGATGGTAGCATCCTCGGAGATGCTTTTGACAATAAGCTGAACTTTTTCGATAAACACGTTAAACCAAAGAGCAAGATCTTTGGTTTCGTCTTCACTATCAACTTCAATTCTTGCGGTCAGGTCACCATCCCCTTCTGCAATATCCTTTAGGGCAGAGATGATTTTTTCGATAACTCCCACCACAATTTTTGTCTGGTTGTACCCCATGTAAAGCGACCCAATAGAGACACCCAGGAGAATGATAAGCGCAAATGCAATCGCGCCCATAAGATACATAGAGCGTGTAAACTTTGTATGAACAGCAGCGTTGAGCCGCTTGATGTTTTCTTTACCGAGCGCTTCCATTTTTTCAAAGGTTTCATTCATTGTCATGGCTTTTTCCATAACCTCATCAGTAAACTCGCCAGAAATCATAGCCGTGGTCACGCTGGTAGCCAGTGTATAGTACTCATCCAAAAGACCTCGAGCAGTCAGGAAGGACTCAGTATTATCAATATTCAGCTTAATCATATGGCTGATCATCTGGAGTAGGGTATCATAGGTAGCGGTCGCCTGCTCAAGAAGAGCATCATCACCCAGCGTGGTAGCATCGATAAAGACTCGCTTTAGTTCAACCTGGAGCGATTCATACTTGTTCATTGTGAGTTGAGCCGGGTTGTAAATAGTTTCGATCTGTTTAAGGTTTGAGTTATTGATCAATCCCAATACAATTGCAGTAAGTAATATGACAAACACGACAATGGTCGAGATAGCAGGTACAAAATTGAATTTATATATTAGTTTTTTCTTTTTGTCTTCGGAGATCATTTGAGTGGTCCTTTATAAATATCCCCCTTACAAGCTCAAGACTTACAGATACTAATTGTTTAAGACGGTATGAAAAGGTGTGGTTTGCCTGGGCTATAAAAAGCGAAGGACACCTGCTTGCCAAAAAGAAACAATGCGATTGACAATATATACGCCTCACATATGTTATCGATAGTAGGGACATGATCTTTAGGAAATACATGGTTTTTACCCCTTGACGGATGAACTGCTTTCGATGAGTTGATTTATTTGTAAAATTCACTAGTATTAGAGCCAAAGAGTGAATGAAGACAAGAAGGAATAGAAAATGAGAAAAAGGGGTGCATTAATTACTGTTGTTGTGGGGCTTGCAAGCGTCTCAATGGCTGCTGACAGTGTGAATACCGCCTGGGAAAAATCAATCGTGGGTGGATTAAATATGACACAAACCGGGTTTGATAATTGGTCTGCTGGAGGTGAAAATGCATTTGCCTGGCAAATGAACTTGAATTTCAAGTTTACAAGAGATCAGGAAAAGACAAATTGGTCAAACTCAGGAAAGGTTGTGTACGGCGCTACAAAAATTGGTGATGGGGATATGCGGAAGTCAGTAGATGAAGTAAAAGTCGAAAGTGTTTTGACCTATAAGCTGGGAAGCAAGATCAACCCCTATGCCGCGCTTAACGGGGAGACTCAGGTGGAAGCGGGCTATGATTATTCAACAATTCCTGAAACACAGATATCAGCTCTTATGGACCCTGGATATTTCAGGGAAAGCTTTGGTGCCGGTTTTGACATCAAGGACGGTGTTTCAACCCGCCTGGGATTATCCCTTAAGCAAACAGTAACAACAGACTACCCCCAGCCCTATGCCGATGATGTAGAAACTTTAGACGTTATTGAAACAACACGCAGTGAGGTCGGTCTAGAGTCTGTCAGTGATTTTTCTATTCCCGTCTCCAAGACCTCATTGTTCACGTCAAAGTTGGAATTGTTCTCTGCTCTAAAGGCTGCAGATGAAACAGATGTAAACTGGGACAACACACTCTCCGTCAAAGTTTCAGAGTATATAAATGTGAATGTAAATGTGAAGTTAGTTTATGACAAGGATATTTCTGTAAAGCGACAATTAAAACAGTCCATGGCATTAGGTGTGAACTACACGTTTATTTAAAGCCAGTAAGTCACCATTAAAAAGGTCTGTTTTATGTAGCCTTTTTTTGTTTGCTTTCCTGTTGTTTCTCGATTAAAATAGATCTGTCGAGAGGCAACCATCTTCAAACAAACTATCAGAAGAAAAATCAGGACGTGTAGCTACAACCAGTTATGGTTGAAGGGTATAGTTTTATGTTTATCATAAACTAGCAGCTCTCGACAAAAAGACTTCTTTAAACAAAAAGGAGTAATCAATCAAAAAGCGAACAGGGTTAGAGTTTTATCTAAATGATATTGCTAACCCAAAAAGAAAGGAACGATTATGAGTCGTTTTGGCAGAATCCTTTTAAGTGGGCTGGTGGCGCTTTTGATGGTAGGTATGGTTTCAGCAAGTGAGATAAGTGCGCCGGTTGGAGGGAGTGTCGATGTGCTTCCGATTGGTGGTCATATAGGCACATGGGTCGAGGGTGTTTGTATAGATACCAGCGATGAAGTGTGTTTCAAGTTATGGATTAGTATAGATGTTGGCTGGCTAAAAGCCTTGCTTTTCTAGGCTGTTAAAGACTAAGGGGCGGTCGAAAGGCCGCCCTGGAAACATTTGGGGTGGAAAATGATAACACGACTTATTCTGGTTTGTACGCTTGTTCATTGTTTGGTAGCTGCTACAGAGGTTATCAAAATATCAGGACCCATAAGCAAACACACACAAACATATATGTGGCCCGCTTTGGCAAATGGTGGTGTTACGGTTAGTGGAAATATGGTTTATATACCAGATGGCAATAAAATTTATATACAATCACGCCTTGTTCATGACGAGAAGAAATATAGAGATGTTGACGTTGATGGACACAACTACTTCACCATTAGAAAATTGCTAATAAATAAAACTAACATGTATGTAGATATTCTATATACCGATGGCATGATATATCTCTATAAAATACAAGGCGGGACATCAAAGAACATTGGGCTTATTTCAAAACATGCTGTTAATGACAGAATGATACAGTACTCTGATGGTAAAGTTATATCAACTGGTATTTATAGGCCAAACTATGCAAAAGTGTTAAATAAATATGATGATGATTCCACCCCGGGATCAACACCACAGGAAGAACGCAAGTATAAAGAGCTTTACGAAAATAGTAGAGCCTTCTCATTGGCGATCTATAGTCAGGATTTGGAACTTATTGACTCGGCCAATTTTATTGATCGAACTGGAGAGAATGCCCAGGCTTTTGATAGGTTGTTTGTAAGGCATCCTGTAGATCTAACAGATCAGGATAAAATGTTTATAATTGACAATATGAATGGATATGAAGTGAAAATATTTGATAAGAATGTTAAGCATATACGAACTTTCCCCATACACAATAAATCATTCAAGCCAATACCAGCATACCTAACGCTAAAACAGGCACAGAAGTTACGCTCAGATAATGGTAAGTATTCAGTTGCTTATGCCCTATATGTTAAAGGTGATAAAGTCATCACTTCCTTCTGTCAGTCCTATGTGGGCAGGGACTTACCAAAACCACCCTATCACTATGATGTTTCCACGCTTGAGGGTAAACCGCTCGGATCTGGAGAGATTAATTACCCGATTATTAGTGAGGATGATGAAGAAAAAATTTTCCTCCTGGTTGTTATGGATGGTGGCTGGTTGGGCGAAAACCAATACTATTTAGTGGGAATGACGATTGACGAGCTTATGGCTGGTATGGGAGCACCTGCATCCATAGAACATGCAATAGATAAATACTTGGAAGGTTCACGGTGAAACAAAAGCTGTTTATGCTGATTCGTCTGTTTGTGTCTATCATATTTATACTGATGGCCATGGCTAAGCTTTATTATCTCACAACCCACGGACTCTCGGACTATAAAGCTGTGGTGCATGCTGCGAGCTTGCCAGGGGTCTTTGCTTATTATGGTGTTGTTGCCATGGCGATAGAGTTTTATGTCGCGGGTGGTGTCTGGGTAGAGCGTCTATTTAAAAGTTCAGTCTATATAACCATGGTGTTGGTTACCCTTGGTACTATCCTGAGTATATACTTTGTCTTGTTCAAGGTAAGCAACGAATGTGGTTGCGGTTTGTTGGGTGATAGCGAAGGCGGTCTGCTGGTTCAAAAAATACTGATCATCATCTTGTTGGCTCTCTTGTGGAGGGGTCGAGAATATTACTTTTTGAGAAATTAGCCCTTTAGATAGTTAAGATGCAGTGTAATGCATGTATATAACATGGATAGCAAACTGTATTGTTGGGGTGTATGGCTGTGGGCTCTTTTTGGTGGAGAAGGGTTACATGTCGAAAATGTCTCGGAAAGGCTTGCCAAAAGGAAGCCCATCCGAGACAATCAAGGCCTAGTCCAGTGTGATCAGTTTATCAAACAGGTCAGCGTTTTGTTTGAGCTTGTCCTCATTCCCATAGACACAAATCGGACTGCCTTTTAAGATATCTGAAATAAACCCCTCGTAACTTTTAACATCCTCAACCGTTGTTGATAAAACTGCATCACGATCACTTTGAAGTTGTTCTTTGGATGACTTTGAGAAGTATCGACCAACTGCAGTGTTGCCTCTTTGAGATGGCGTTTGTGGTCTATCCATTCCGGCGATCGTTCCTATGATAAAGCGTGTCATCTCAGTTTCATCTATATCAAGAGTTTTTAAAAACCCTGGAGTGTTGGCATAGTTTTCCAGCGTGCTTGAAAGATTAGGATCTCGATAAGATCCAAAATACACCTGACCCGTGGGAGAAAACCTGGCAAACCCACCATAGGCACCACCAATGACTCTGACCTGGTTTTTCAGCCATTCCCGGGAAACAATTTGGTTGAGAACCCTGATCTTTCCATCCCAACGATAACCAAGATCTGTAAAATCTCTACCTTGCAGCACGTATTGAACTTTGGATGCTGCCAGAAGACCTTCATTACGTGATGAAGACTTTAACGTCCATGTCATATAAGTGGGCTTCTCTCGCATTAGTTGCCGGCCAAAACCTCGAAGCTCTTTTCTAAACAGTTTTAGGGCATCCTCAGAACTTGTCGTAGCTGCAAATAAATTGTTCTTCGTAAAAAGTTTATCTGATACCAACTGCAACTCATTAACCAGCTTATCCTTGTTCTCGTCAAAATTTTCTACCAGTTGAGTGATAAACCAATAATACTCAAGACCGCCAGTCAGCTCATCAAACATTCCAGTTCGTGTCGTATACGAGAAAAGCCTGGTTCTGGCATATCCCAGACCATCACGCTTTACAGAAGCACTAAGACGTGAATGATGTCGTGTTAACACATCTTTGATCCTATCAACATCATCAAGCTGTGATTTGGTCAGAATTTCGAGGGCAAGATCAAATGCTTTTCCCTGTTCTTTTGAAAGTGTTTTGGTTGAAAGTACAAATTTTGGAACAAGCCTATCATCATTTCGCTCTTCCAGGTAACGTGTCAAATAGGTGCTGAAGCCACCAAGTTCCTTATCCAGGGTATTGTCGAGATCACCGAAACTATAGCTCTCAGTGCCTATAGAACCCAACAATACGGCAAGGAGTTCTGCATAGGGCAACTGGTATTCTTCAAGCACCCGTAGATCAAAAAAGAATTTATTGTAACTGATATCGTTGGTAAATACATCGTAGTGCAAATAGGGAATCCATGAAACCCTGGCTTTCTCAGCAATAAACCAGTCAGCCTCTGGCTCAATATCCTTGAGATCGAGAAGGGGGATACTGGCTAAGGCCTCAGGTGTGTCTTCAGACTTCTGATATTCAACTAACAAATCAGTATGTTCAACCAGGTCTGCAACTTCTTGAGTTGACAGGCCTGACTTAAAAGCTTCAAGCTCTGCCGCTGTTTTTGTGTCATTCTCTCCTTCCAGACCAGGCTTGGGGTTAAGCGTGAAAAGAAGTGCATGGGTGTTGTTCAAAAAATACTGATCAACAAGTTTTTCAAGATAACCGGTTTTTATCTCTGACTTAAGCTCACCAAGGGGTTTTTCATAGGCTAGCCCGCTGAAGGGTTCACCCCCCCAGAACCAACTCCCCAGTGCCTTTTGGTTGTAGTACAAGCCCTTCTGTGGCGTATTTCCCTCTCTCAGGCTGAACTCCATCCTGTTGAGGATTCCAGCCACAGCAGACTGGTCAACGCCTTCCCGGGCAGTCTTTTCAAGCGTTTCCAGGACCACAGACTTAAACCGCCCTGATTCATCGCTATTGGCGTTCTGGACTCTGATATGAAAGACATTTTGCTTCAAGTCATCCACCCAGGCACTTATGTCTTTTCCAATACCAGCTTCCTGTAGAGCCAGGCGGACCGGGGCAGATTCGTTGGTAAAAAGAACCCGAGTCAACACCCTTAAACCCATGACCAGTTTGGCGTCACTACTTGATCCACTGACAAAGGAAAGCGAAAGGTAGGACTCCCCCTCAGTGTCCGATGATTCAGTCGCCGAGTACACCCCGGAAGCAGATCGCATGGTATCAAACGGAGTCTGTAGCGGAATATCCACGACTTGTTCTGAACGCGTGTATTTAGACAAATAGTTTTCATCGATGAACTTCAGTTCGGAAGCAAGATCACCGTCTCCATACAGAAAGATATAGGAGTTAGAGGGGTGGTAATATTTTTCGTGAAAGGCTATAAAAGCATCATAGCTCAGGGTGGGGATGGCTGCAGGGTATCCTCCGGACGAGAACCGATACGGTGTATCTGGAAAAAGCTGCTTGTCCACGAGGTAACCCCATTCTCGGGTTGGGCTGGAATAGGCGCCTTTCATTTCATTATAGACGACACCCTTGTAGGTGACAGAAGAGTCTGGATGTTCAAGATCGTGGTGCCAGCCTTCCTGTTCAAGGATTTTTGGGTCTTTGTAGATCAAAGGATTAAAAACGGCATCAAGATAGATATGCATGAGGGTGCGAAAATCCTTGTTATTCATACTTGAGACAGGATACAGCGTGATGTCAGGACCCGTCATTGCATTCAGAAAGGTGTTGAGAGAGCCTTTTGCGAGAATATCAAAAGGACTCTTAACAGGAAAGTTTGTTGAACCATTTAAAACAGCGTGTTCTAAGATATGAGGTGTTCCTGCATCAGATTCAGTAACAGTTTTGAAGGTAATGCAGAAGGTTTTATTTAAATCATCATTTGAGATTTTGAACAAGCGTGCTCCGGAAAGCTCATGCTCAAACAGATAACAATCAGCATCCACTTCTTTGACAAAGCGTTTCTCGATAAGTTTAAAGCCGGACATAAGTTCTCCTGTTGATGGTTGTGCACATAGTGTTAATGCCAGGAATAAGGACAGGGTCAATAGAATTGATTTACGCATATAAATCCCCTTGATGTGTTTAGAATTAACGGTTTATTGTCGAAAAAGGTGAACAAACTCAGTGAATATTTCAGGGTTGAAATGATGTCCCATCTGGTTCTTCATAATCGACAGAGCATCATAAAGAGAAAGCGCTTCTTTGTAGGGTCGTTTGGAGGTAAGGGCATCAAAAACATCTACAATGGAGCAAATACGACCATAGGCGTGAATGTTATCACCCTCCAGGCTATTGGGATATCCAGACCCATCGGCGCGCTCATGATGCTGCATAACAATAATTTTACATTCAGGACTCAAGTGGTTGGTGTCCTCCAGAATCTGAAACCCATTCAGGGGATGTTCCTGCATCAGTATCCGTTCTTGATCACTGAGAATACCAGGTTTGGCAATGACAGAATCAGGAATATTTACCTTCCCCAAATCATGAAGAAAAAATGCTGCACCTAATTCCTGCATATCATGGGGTGTCGTTTTTCCGTAAAGCGCTTTCGTTAGTAAAACAGAGAGTACACCTACGTTTACTGAATGAGTGAACGTATAATAATCATGAGAGGTAATCCTTAAAAGTTGAGAGGCTGTCTCATTATCATCCAGGATAAGGTCCACCATCTCGGATACGCCCTCTTTAAACTGGGCAATGTTTTCAACCGTTGGACTCTTTAACAAGGTGTCCATGACATCAAGAGAGGCTTGGTAAATAAATCCAGCTTTTTGATCTGGCGGGAGAGTGGCATCATTGATCACCCGGGTGAAATCATCAGGCATGAGTGGGTTTTCCCAAACCTTTTTTGGCGGCGGGGGTGGGGGAACATAATTCGGTTTTGTTTCTGGAGAGGGTCGAACCGTGCTTTTCAAGGGGTGAACAATTACTTCCTTCACTCCATTCTTTGCCAATTTTAAAATTTGAGCCGGTTTCTTGATCAGAAAGCTATTACGAACAAATGAATGCTCAACCCAACTGCCTGATAGCTGCACGTACATTCCAACCTTTAGATCTTTGGTTTTTACTTTAACTGGTCGGTCTACGGGTCTCATGGCGAATGTTAAAAATCCCTTACTGTTTGCGCAAACGATATGTTATCAACTTAGCGGTTAATCAAAAAAAAGCCAGTTGCTAATACTGGCCTTTTTAAATCAAAGAGATGGATAATAAGGTTTAGTCAACGACCACCCTGAAGGTAATGGTTCCATTTCCACCAGCAACCAGAGTGCCTTCTTTCTGAAATTTTATATCAGTAACAGGAGCAGCCTGGGAGGTATCATAGGAGCCAGCATTGTCGTGACTGTAGCTGATTGTCATACCAACCCCAGAAGCTGAGTTTTCCACATAGGTTGAATTGTCTGGAATTGATTGATCCACGACCACGCTGGTGGCTAATCCAGCACCGACATTTGAATAAACAACTGTATAAGTCAATGTGTCACCAGGTGCTGCAACAGTCAGGTCAACGGATTCAACCAACGTTAATACAGGTGGGGGTGTTGGGAGCCCTTCTCCCTGTATGGCAAAGGTATACGGGTTTTCATCAGAGTCATCAGATGCGATGCTAACAAGCGCGGTTCTCATGCCCTCTTCAGAAGGAACAAAGCGAATGGTAAAACCTGTTGTTCCTCCACCGGCGGCTATGGTTGCTGAAGGAGTCTGGCTCAAGGTAAAATCACTTGAATTGGTACCGCTAATTGTGATATATGGTTCTGGATTTGTCAGGGTTAAAATCGCGCTCCCAGGATTTTCTATGATATAACTAACATGTGAAGTGGAGTCTAAAATGGTGGCTGTAAAGAGGGTACTGTCAGTCAAGCCGGGAGTAAGATCACCACTCACAATAGATACACCATTTCCAGTTACATTTATCTCACTGCTTGCGACTCCTGTCCCCTGGATATTAAAGTTAAAGGGGTTCTCATCTTCATCATCACTGGCAATGCTAATGCTGGCAGACCTTAACCCAACGGCAGTTGGATCGAAAGTAACTTCGAAAGCCAATGAATCACCAGCCGGAACGGTTGATGCTGCTGGCTGCGAATTGATTAAAAAGTCTCCAGCATGCGCTCCTGTTAAGATGACAAAAGGATTGCCTGTTAAAGTGAGGTCTCCACTACCGGTGTTAATAATTTTAAAGGTATTAACCTGGGTGTCAGACAGAATGTCTTTACTGCCAAACTCAGTACTATCTGAAACGCTTGGTGTTAGGTCTCCATCTGCAATAAGTTGTCCGTTGGCTGCGACTGTAATTTCTGGCGAAGCCAGCCCAATACCCTGAATAGCGAAAGTGAAGGGGTTTTCATCCAGGTCATTATTTGCAATTGAAATTGTAGCACTTCTCAGACCTTCTGCTTCGGGGTTAAAAGTGATGGTAAATGTGGTCGAGTTGTTTGTAGCAACAGGAGAAGTTGGCGCACTGGTTACGCTAAAATCAGCTGCGTGATCACCAGAAATAACGATAAAATCAGGTGCATCAGATAAGGTTAAATTTGCATTTCCAGAGTTCAAAATGGAAAAGATCTGCGCCTGGCTTCCAGTAAGAATATCTTCAGATCCAAAATCGGTATAATTGGAGGCTGTCGGTGTTGTGCTGCCATCTACAATTATCTGACTATTGCCTTCCACCTGAATTTCTGATGCCAGCCCAAATCCTCTCACATCAAAAGTGTAAGGTCCTTCATCGGGATCTGTATTGGCAATGCTTAATGTGGCTGTACGCAGACCCTCTGCGGCAGGTGAAAATGTAATTTCAAAAGCAGTACTATCACCTGAACTGACCAGAGTGGCTGGGGCTGTGGTAAGAACAAACTCAGACGCATGGGTTCCGGAAACGACTACTTTTGGTGTTCCATTAAGGGTTAAATCAGTTCCCACGCCATTGTGAACCATAAAGATGCGTGCCAGAGAACCTGTTCCTGCATCAACATCTCCAAAGTCTGTATAGTCCAGTGTTTGTGGAGAAGTATCACCGCTGGGGATGCTGCGATAGTTTCCAGTCACATCGATTTCAGGAACGGATAGCTGATAAACACCAACATCTACGGTACTGTTATAGACACCGGTACTCAAGGTGAAAACATCTGATTGTCCATTGCCTGCATCGACATCACTGTCCAGGGCATCATCAGCACCCTGATTCTGCAGCGAAAAGGCATATCCAGCAGGCAGGTTTGTAAAGTACAATCTATAGGTTGCCGCACTAAGCCCCGTGAAAATGTATTTTCCTGATGCGTCAGTTGTGGTTGTACCCATGCTGACACCTGCGGGATCAGTCTTGATTTCCACATTAATACCGGGAACGCCATTTTCACCTGGATCTTGAATACCATCTTCATCAATATCCAACCAGACAAAATCACCAACACCTGTAGCTTTGAACCCAGCATCGATACTGCTGTTCACTACACCAGGTGTGATTTCAATATTGTCTGTTTTAAGTGTTGCAGGGTCAGGGTCACTATCCAATCCATCATTGGTGCCAGCAGTTTTTGTGGTAAGCGAAAAACCAGCTGGTGGTGTCGTAAAGGTCAGGTAATACTCACCAGCACCCAGGCTACCAAAACTATAAAGCCCATCAGCAGCTGTTACTGCAGTACCAACAGGAGTACCATCAGAGACATAGAGGGAAACGGTTACGCCAGCCAGACCAGACTCACCAGCGTCCTGGATGCCATCACCATCGCTGTCCAACCAGACCAGGTCACCAATGCTGCCTGAAGTTGGCAGAGGTGAAGCAGCCACAGCACAGGAGGCTCCATCGCTATTTGATGTTGCCAGTGACTGTCCAACATAAATACTCTCAACCGGGTTGGTGGAAACATTCACCTTGTACATGCGTCCACTGGTGTTGTTGGCAACATAGACATAGCCATCACTGGCGGTCCATGTGGCACCAAAAGCGTTGCCGTTTGTACCAGCAATCAAATCATCACTCAATTTACCCTGCACAGCTTCAGTACTGACACTGTTGGATCCCGGGTTATAAATGTAGAGGGTAGATCCGTTCACACCATAAAAGAGACCATCGCTACTTCTGAAAGCCATATCTTGCGCCAGGAAGTCTGCACCCCCAGGATTGAGGTTTGAAGTGACCGTACCTGTGCTGGCATCAAAACGACTCAGATTATCACCGGCAGAATTCCAGAAATATAAGTCACCCTGGTCGTCAAAATCGGCTCGTGTAGAAGCATAAGGAATTGAGATGGACGTCAGGACAGTAACATCACCTGAAGCGTCAATCCGTACCAGTCTGTCGCCTGCCACTGTAAGGTCTTGCTCAAAACCATAGATGAGACCGTCTTGTTGATTATAACCAATACCATCAATGGTGTAACCTGCTGATGCAACGGTGGTGTATGTGTAGGGACTGGTTGATGCATCCAGATAGGCAATCGTGCCGCTGGACCCATAGACCTGATAAAAATTGGGAGCACAAGCCAGGGGCGAGCCAGCGCCAGTTCCATAACCCTGTACGTTAAACGTGTAGGTGGGTGTGTCTGGATCATTGCTGGTTACTGAAATGGTAGCCGTTCTGGCACCAACCACAAGGGGATCAAATTCAATAACAAAACTGGTATTTCCGCCTACAGCAACACTGCTGGCGGGGTAACTGGAGACATAGAAATCACTACTGTTGGATCCAGAGATGGCAACCTTTGATCCTGTAAATGTTAGAGGTGCGCTACCATTATTGTTAATTGTATAGGTGACCATTCTATTGCCAAGGCTTACATCAACGTCACCAAAGTAGGTGCTGTCAAGTGTGCTTGGAGAGGTATCACCTGTCGAAATGGTGGAGCCATTCCCGGAAATGCTGATTTCAGAGGCTGTAGTTCCTGTGCCCTGGATTGCAAAGGTATAAGGGCTTTCTGTTAAATCACTATTATCAATGCTGACAGTTGCAGTTCGTAAACCTGTTCCAGACGGATCAAACGTGATTGTGAATGCTACAGTACTGGCTGGTGCAACCAGAGAGGCTGGTACAGCTGTAACGGTAAAGTCACCAGCATTTGCTCCAGAGATTTCAATTATTGGGTTGTCACCCAGGACCAGATCATCACTACCAATGTTATGCACGACAAATTCCTGTGCCTCAGTAAAACCACCAACAACTTCCACACTTCCAAAATCAGTCCCATCATTGACTGCTGGTGTGCCATCGCCATCGGGAATATCGATCATATTACCCTGGATGTTGATTTCTGATTGGGATATAGGGTCGTAGATACCGGTTCCCTGGATTTTAAAGGTGTAAGGGTTCTCATCAGAGTCATCATTTTGAATGCTGATATAGGCTTGACGTGTTCCCAGGGCTGCAGGTGTGAAAGTGACTTCAAAACTTGTAGTTGCACTATCAATGGCAATGACGTTTGAAGGGCTTGATGTAATGGTAAACTCAGAAGCATTAACACCGGTGAGGTCTACATAGGGTGGAGGACCGGTGAGGTTCAGAGTAGCATAACCAATATTGCGAATAACAAACTGAGCTGTAGCAGGAATACCTGATATTTCAGCAGTTCCCAGCTCTGTGTTGTCAGATTCCATTGGGAAGCTATCGCCTGATTCAATGACAATCCCATTACCCAGAACTTCAATCTCTTCATCCAGTGTTGATGTACCGAGGCCAGTTACAGCAAACGTAAATGGGTTTTCATCGGAATCATCATTTGAAATGCTGATGGTTGCCTGGCGATTTCCAGTGGTTGTTGGATCAAACCCTACTTGAAAGGTGATTGACCCAGCAGGTGTAACTGTCGATCCAGTTGGTTGCTGGGTGACAATAAAGTCTCCTGCATTGGAACCAGAAATTTGGACAACAGGCATACCTGTCAGCGAAAGGTCACCAGAGCCAGGGTTTAAAATGGTAAAAGTATGAACAATGGGTGTTTCAAAAATATCTCGACTACCAAAATCAGTATCATCTGCAATTGAGGGTGAGGTATCGCCATCGGAAATATCCACCAGGTTTCCCTGAACTGCAATTTCTGGAACAGTGGTTCCCGTCCCCTGAATATCAAAAGTAAAGGGGTCTTCATCCGTATCTGAGTTGGCTATTGAAAGCGTTGCTGTTCTAACTCCAGCTGCACTGGGATCAAAATGAATGGTGAATGTGGTGGAACCACTGGGAGTAATTGGAGTCACAGGGTTTACAGTAATTGAAAAATCACTGGCATGTGTTCCACTGATTGCAATATAGGGTGATGATCCAGTCAGACTCAGGTTTGCCCCACCTGTATTTTGAATAGTAAAGACTGTACTGATTGAACCTGTATCAATGTCATGGTTCCCAAAATCAGTTGCGTTGGTCGTCGTCGGAGTTGTGCTTCCTGAAACGATGTTTTGACCATTACCCTGTAAGGTAATCTCAGGAGCCAGCCCTGTTCCCTGGATATCAAAATCATAGGGGTTTTCATCGGAGTCATTGTTTGAAATACTTACGATGGCACTTCTAAGACCATCACCAGAAGGATCAAATGTAATCTGGAACGTGGTTGAGTTACCCGAAGTAATTGTGGCAGCAGGTGATGCTGTTACTGAAAAATCAGATGCATTTACTCCTGAGATGGAAACGCTCGGCGATCCGTTTAATGTGAGGTCAGCACCGGTTACGTTTTCAACGGTAAATGTGTGTACAATGGTACCTGATGCAGCTGAAATGGACCCAAAGTCTGTATCGTCAGAAATAGCGGGAGAAGTATCACCATCAGGAATCGTATTTCCGTTTCCAGTAATGTTGATTTCAGGCTCGGTTTGTTGATAGAGACCAGCGTCAACAGTACCGTTAAAATTTCCCGGTGTCAGCGTAAACTGATCTGAAAGACCCGTACTTGTATTCACATCACTATCGATATCGTCGGTGGCACCATTTTGAGTGGTAAAGATATAGCCACCAGGTAGGTTACTGACTCTAATCTGATAGGTAGTAGCTGAGACATTGGTAAAGAAATAAAATCCATTGGCATCTGAAGTTGTAGTTGCAACCGTTGAACCATTGCTGACCAGAACCAACTCAACGGTTACACCGGGTATACCGACTTCACCGAAATCCTGGTCACCATTATTGTTGACATCATCCCAGATAAAATCTCCCACACCTGTTGAGATATATCCCGCATCCATACCCTCTTCGATAGAACCAACGCCAACAAAAAAATCGGCGGTTTGACCTGTAGCAGGGTCGGCATCACTATCGGAAACATCATCGCCGCCCTGGTCTTGCGAGGTAAGACTGAATCCGGCGGGGGCTCCAGAAAAGATGATGTAATATTCAGAGGGAGCCAGATTGTGGAAGGTATATTCACCATTTGCATCTGTTGTTGTGGAGGCAATAAAAGGATTGTCTATTCCATAAAGAGATACGGTTACACCAGCGAGACCTGCCTCGCCAGCATCCTGGACTCCATCCATATCATTGTCGACCCAGACCTTGTTTCCCACACTTCCCGTTGAAGGGAGTGGTGCCTCGGCCAGAGGACAAGAAGCTCCATCAGATTTATTTAGATTTGCTTCAGCTTGTCCAACATAAACACTTTCACCAGTGTTAACGTTAATCTTGTACATACGTCCACTCTGACTGTTGGTGGAGTATAGATAACCATCATTTGCGGACCACGAGGCACCGTAATAAGCACTGTTTACAGCTGTGGCGTACTCATCTGATAGTCGACCTGTAATTGTAATTGTGGACACAATATTGGTAAGTGGGTCGAATTTATAAAGTAAGTCTGTATGGATACCGTAAAACTTGCCATCAGAATTGAGATAGGCCATATCAATAGGTAGCCATGTGACACCGGTTGTCGGGGTGCTACTGACGACAGCGCCAGCACTGGCATCAAAAACGGAAATATCATCTCCACCAGCATTCCAAAAATACATATCTCCTGAATTGTCAAAATCAGCTCGCCATGATAAATAGGGTATACTTACACTGGAGAGGACTGAAATAGTACCCGTTCCATCTATTCGAATAAGGTTATCGCCGGGTACATCGGTGTCCATTTCAAACGCATAAAGTAACCCATCTTCCAGATTATAGCCAGCACCATTAATGGCATAGCCTGCCACTGCGATTGTGGTATAAGAATAGGGGTTGGTGGTTCCATCCAGATAAGTGATTGTTCCTTCATCGCCAAAGATGTGAAAGAAGTTTGGCACACAAGCTAGAGGTGACCCAGGACCTGTTCCATTCCCCTGAATGGCATAAACATAGGGGTTTTCGTCGTCATCATTGCTTGTTATAGAAACAGCGATATTTCTAAGACCAACTTGCGCGGGATCAAACTGCACCGAGAATTCTGAGCTACCACCTGGAAGTATGGTGGATGCGGGCATGTCTGTAACAGTGAACTCAGTATCTGCGTCACCAATAAGCGCAACCAGAGGACTTCCAGTTAATGTCAGGGTAGAATCACCGGTATTATAAATTGTATAGGTCACATGCTGATGACCCAGACTGGCGGTGACATCACCAAAATAAGTGCTGTCCAACATGCTTGGGCTGGCATCAGCATTTTCGATTGTCAAACCATTACCCCGAATTTCAATCTCCGGGTAGGTCAATCCAAACCCTTCCACAGTAAAAGTGTAGGGGTTTTCGTCTGTATCGTTGTTCTCAATACTGATGACGGCTGTTCTTGAACCTGCACCAGATGGATTAAAGGTAACTATAAAAGGAACACTACCAGCAGGCGCTACCGGTGTGCTGGGTTGTTGGGTAATGGAAAAATCTGAGGCATGAACACCAGAAACACTCACCAACGGCGAACTGGTTAATATTAAATCCTGAGACCCAGTATTGTTTATAGTAAATGTTTGACTCAAGGAGCCGCTTGTTACGGCTACGACACCCAGATGTGTTCCATCAAGCTCAGAAGGCGAGGTGTCACCGGAGATGATGCTGGCCAGGTTTCCTTGCACATCAATTTCTGTATTTGACACGCCTCCTACACCGGTACCCTCTATGTCAAAGGTATAACTGCTTTCATCCAGATCATTGTTTGCGATGGTCAAGCTTGCTGAACGCGTGCCTGATGTCAGTGGATTAAAAGCAATTTGAAAGGTTGTGCTGCCGCCTGCTGCAATAATGGAGGATGGTGCTGTATGAACACTGAAATCTCCAGCATGCGAACCGGTGATACTGACCAATGGCCAGGCCCCCGTCAGGTTTAACTGGGCGGGACCCGTATTTAAAATCGTATAGGTAACGATGCGTGACGTTGCACCCACATCCACAGAACCAAATGCTGTTGAATCAGTCGCTGATGGTGTGTCATCGCCAGAGACAATTTCAACAGTAGAGCCTTCGATTGAAATTTCCGGGTTAATGGTTCCTGTTCCCTGAATCGAAAAGGTGTAAGGGCTTTCATCAGCATCATTACTTGTGATGGAAACGGAAGCCTGGCGAAGACCAGTTGAAGGCGGATTGAAGGTGATCTGAAATGTTTGCGTACCACCCTGGGATGTAACTGTGGCTGAAGCCGGTTGTTGGGTAACTGTAAAATCGGAAGCATGAGCTCCGGATACAGCTACTACAGCAGGAAAGTTGGAAAGGCTTAAATCTCCTGAGCCAATATTACTGATGGTAAACGTGTGTACAGTCGAACCATAGCTAATATCAGTATTGCCAAAATCTGTATCATTTAAAACGGAGACGCTGGTGCTTCCATCCGATATGGATAGACCGCTTCCAGAAATGTCAATTTCCGGGGTTGCTGATCCTGTTCCCTGAATGTTAAAAGTATAGGGGTTTTCATCGCCATCGTCGCTAGCAATTGAAACCGTAGCTGAACGCATTCCAGAGGCACTTGGGTCAAATTGAATAACAAAAGTATCAGAGCCACTAGCAGCGATGCTAGATCCCGGTTGTGAGGTTACTAAAAATTCAGCAGCATGGGTTCCGGAAATCGCTACTACAGGACTTCCCGTTAAATAAAGAACCTCATTACCCAGGTTTGATATGGTAAACGTATGATCAACGGTACCTGTAACAATATCTGTGCTTCCGAAATATGTGTCATCATTTACACTGGGGGATGTGTCGCCATCAAAAATCGAAATGCTGTTACCAGCAACATCAATTTCTGGTAGTCCCAGCCCTGTTCCCTGTATGTCAAATGTATACGGATTTTCATCAGAATCATCAGAAGCAATGGTAACTGTTGCTGAACGAAGCCCAAGGTCTGAGGGATCAAACTGAATAATAAAGGTTGTGTTGTTCCCACCTGTGATGGTGGCTCCAGGTTGGGAAGTAACTGTAAAATCCGAAGCATGAGATCCGCTGATGTTAACAAGCGGTGACCCACTCAGGGTAAGATCCAGATCACCTAAATTTAAAATTGTAAAGGTTTTTGAAACCGCTCCCGACACCGCCACAATGCTACCGAAACCTGTATCGTCTCCGGTTGAGGGTGTGGTGTCTCCATCGGGAATAGAAGTGCCGTTCCCTTGAATATCAATTTCAGCCGGGAGGTAGATACCGGCATCAATATGGGTCAGCGTGGCATTTCTTACTGCAGTAATTATACCTGTTGTACCTGTAGATGTGTTGGCATCACTGTCGAGATCATCGTCTCCACCCTGATCCTGGGGACTGAAAAGATATCCAGCAGGCAGGACAAATGTTACTGTATAGTTTTTACGTGACCTTAAATCACCACTTTGCCAGTTTCCGTTAGCATCTGTGGTTGTGGTACCATTATAGGTAACATTCGCCCCAGTGATGTTAACTGTTACCCCGGCTACCCCGGGTTCACCAGCATCTTGAATACCATTCGCATTGGTATCGTGCCAGACCTTGTCACCAATATACTCAGCTGCAATAGAGGGCTGTACAAGGAGGAACAATAACAAGAGAACAGAGAAAAAATATTTGGCAAACACTGGAGCGTCAGAAAAACTCAAAGAGCCAATTGATAAGGCTCTTGAGTTTATATTTAGGGTTGGAGTTGGTGTAATAGTTTTCAGGATCTGACTTCCTTACAGATAGGACCTGTTCCCTGGAACAGTGTGCTGAACCCCCGGACAGAATTGAGCCAAAGACCGGGTACCGTTTCCCGGGTGATTAAAACATTCTGGTAAATTGATCTCTGCATAACTACTTATATATATGTCAAAGGTCGTGCCAGCACTATAAACCACATCTAAACCATTAAATATTAAGATAATATGTATCCTTTTTTAATGATGTGAAAATCACGGGGTGTTAACTATATCTGACGTGATTTATAACCATGTAATAATAAGGAGACAGTACATAACAAAAGCAATCATTCAATTGAGGTGTTTAAATGCGGTGAGTTTGACCACCAACCTGAGAGGGAAAGGGAAATTTGTTAGCTACACAGGAGCAATGTTTTGCCAGGACGAACGCTCCATAGTTTGGGTTGATTGTCGCTGTTGATACAGATGAAAAATCAGTTTAAACCCCTAACCGTTTTTGTTCCTTTTTGCTCATGGTTTTAACAACCAGGACATAGGAATCTTCAATCAGTTTTATGAGCATATTCTTCTCAACTGAGTCATCCAGAATCACTGTATTCCAATGGTCTTTAGTCATATGATATCCCGGTCGTATTGCTTCGAACTGGGAGCGTAAAATCAACGCATCATCAGGGTTGCACTTCAAGTTTATTGCAAGCGGATCCTTGTCTATACTTACCAGAGCAAACATCTTTTTACCCACCTTAAAAACAGGTGTGATATCATCAAAAGGAAAGGTGAGTGTGGCATCATTCAAGGAGAGTAAAAGTTTTTCCAGTTCGTCATATTGCATGAAACTTAGTCCTTATTGAATAGACAAATTGCTGATGGTATTCATGAATTGTTGAAGCTTATTTTTATCCAGATACCCACCAGAGCGAACACCAGAACAGAGATCAACACCGCTGGGTTTTACATGAGTTATGGCGTCACTAATATTTTCAGGGTTTAATCCACCCGCCAGAAAAACGGGTAATTCGCTACCCTGACAAATTTCCCGACTGATACCCCAATCATGCGTAGCCCCTGTTCCTCCAAGCGTCTTTATTTTTGCTTCAGGATTTCCCGAATCAAGGAGAAGGAAATCGACGTTATCTTGATATGCTTGTGCCTCCTTCAGGGATGAATTATCGCGGACATGAATGACCTGAATCAGTGCTGTTGTTCGTCGTGCTTTTTTGAGCTTGAGTAGCTCTGTCGGAGGTAGAGTATCCACCAACTGAATACCCCAGGTTTTGACCGTATTGTGCTGAGCGATTATCTCATCACTCGTAAGCTTACTGGTGAGTAAAATGGTTTTGGTTTCAGAGGGTAGTCCAGCAACAATATCTTTGATTTCAGTAAGCGATATAACACCAGGTCCACTGGGCATTTCAGATACCAACCCCAAATAATCCGCACCGGCTTCTCGTGCCATTTGGGCTTCGCTTAAAGAACTAATACAACATACTTTAACCTTTGGTAAGGACATTAAAAAACCTCAAGATTGTAAAATTCAACAAAAAACCCAAAATACGTTAAAAAAGCTCATAATATAAAATAAATGGGGGCTAACAGGTGCAAGGTCGCACTTCACGAGGGAAAAACAAGGGCTAATGTTGATTATACTTCATGTCAATTTTAGTTAAAGTACTTCTTTAAGTCGTTTAAAACCACGGCTGGAAGCTCGCTTTTCACCCGAATGAAATAAATGCTATGTGCTTCACAGAAGCCGGGGTCAAGTTTGATATAATCCTTTTGTGTAGTAATCCAATATGAGCATGAATTATCAGTGATCATATCAAGCTGCCCCTGAGTGTATTGTGCATGATCAGGGAAAGATATTTGCGTATGAGCGGGACCGTGAATTGCGTTAACAGAATCAAAAAAATACTGTGGATTTCCCAGGCCAGCGAACAGTCCATAGTCACCTGAAAGTTCATCGAGATTAAGGCTGGAATCCTGGCTGTTGTAGACCTTTTTTTCCAGTGTAAAAGACAGGTTTTGTCCCTGCTTAGAACCCCGGGCATTTTTGCTGTAAAGGATCTGATCCGCCCGGTGAAGCTCATGCGCTTTTTCACGAAAATTTCCCCAGGGTAGGAGGTGCTGTTTTTGAGTCGACGGATAATCAATGATGACAATATCCAGATCCCGAAAAAGACGTCTGTGTTGAAAGCCATCATCCAGAATGATGACATCAGGGGTGAAATTATCCTCAAGATATTGAGCACCAACCACACGATTTTCTGACACCACGACAGGCACTCCAGGAAAGTTTTGAGCCAATAAAAATGGCTCGTCCCCAGACTCTAAAACAGATGCCCTATGGGCGGTCATATTAGCAACAACCAATAACCCTTTTGTCTGTCGCCCGTAGCCCCGGGATAATATTGAAGGGTTTTTATTTTGATCTAAAAAATATTGAACCAGGGACTGTACAAGAATTGTTTTTCCACTACCGCCTGCTGAAATATTCCCCACAGAAATAACTGGAGTTTTGACACGATGAATTTTAAAAAGTCCTTTGTTGTAACAGAAATTTCTCATGGAAATCAGGATGCCATATATGCTGGATAATATTATTCGTACGGGTAAGAACCAGGTGGCAGAATGCAAATATTTAGCGATGCTCATCAGGCTTAAATGAGGAAGCTATCTTCCAGGTCTTCTTGATGTTTCTTGCAAAGCAAACTGACTGCTTTTAATGCATCATCCAGTGCCTCGCTTTTGAGCTTTGGATCCACTTTAACAGGTGTTCCAAAACTTGCTACTGCTTTTGAAAAAGGAAGGGGAATGACAAACTTGTCCCAACCCCTTGCACGAAGCGCCCATTTCGAAACAGTCGCTGTAGGGATGATATATCCATCTAAATGTTGAGCCGCTACAAAAGTCCCGGGTTTCATTTCACGTCTGGGGCCCCGTGGTCCATCGGAGGCAAAAGCAGAAACTTTCACCTCTCTTTTACGCAAATAGCGAATCATCCCTCGGTAAGCCTTACGACCTCCGCGGGTACTCGATCCACGAAAAGTCACATAGTTCAAACCCTCAAGTACAGCGCTGGCAATATCTCCATCTGCTGCTTGACTGACGATGGCTGCCGGTTTCAATGGTGCGGTGAGATACCAGCCGATAAACATGTCTCCATGCCAAAACTGGAACACGATGGGAGAACCAGTTTTTAACAACTGTTGAACCTTTGTCCACCCGCGTACCTCGAGGCGTAGACTTCTACCGATACCATTGACGAGATAACCACCAATTCTGCGAGCAACCCGTGATATCCGGTTTTGTGTTTGTCGGTCCAGTCCCATATCTAATTCAAATCCTCTAGAATTTGATCTGCTATAATTTTCGCGCAACCTGGTTTACCAAGGGCTTGTTTTAGGTATGCCAGCTTCTCCAGCATATTTTTGCGTAAGCCCTCATTGGTTAAGAGAGTAGACACCTGTTCAGAGATGATTTTTCCAGTAGCTTCTTTCTGAATGAGCTCAGGCACGGCACGCTCACCTACAATCAAGTTGGGCATGGCGAGATGATCAATATCCACCAAAAGCTTGCCGATAACATATGACAATGGCGCAATTTTGTAAATCACCACCAGGGGCGTACCCAGGTAAGCTGTCTCCAGAGTCGCGGTACCTGAAGCAACGATGGCAACATCAGCATGAGCCATCATGGGGTAGGGGTTATCATGGATAACCTTAATGCCAGGTTCACTTGAGAAAGCATCATAGTATGAACTGGAAAGCGATGAAAGACCGGCAAGTACAAACTGGATATCTGAATTGACTTTGTGTAGCTCATGAACCGCATTAAGAATGGGTGCCGTATGTCGCTCCATTTCGTTGCGTCGACTTCCAGGCAATAGAGCAACCAGGGGTTTGTCGGGATCCAATCCCTGTTCTTTATAAAAATCAGTTCGTGTGGGTAGCTTGAAATCTTTTTCCACAACAGGATGTCCGGTGAAGGTGACTGGAATACCCTGTTCCTTGTAAAACCTTTCTTCAAAAGGAAAAATAACAAACATGCGCTTGATGAATTTACGCATGGTTTTAACACGCCCCTTCTTCCAGGCCCACACTTGAGGGGAGATGTAATAATAAACCGGAATGCCCATCGCTTTCAATTTTACGCCAAGGCGGATGTTAAAGCCGGGGTAATCAAGAAGGATGGCAGCATCTGGTTTTCGCACCTGACACTGTTCAATCACAGTATCCATGACCTCCCTAAAAAAGGAGAGATGTTTAATTACTTCCAAAAAACCAGTTACTGAAAGATCTCTGGCGTGGTAAAGGGTGTCCAACCCCTTTAATGCCATTAGGTCACCACCAAGCCCCCAGAAGTTTATTTCTGTATCCTGTGACTTAAGGGCAGCCATGAGAGGTGCTGCATGTTGGTCGCCAGAGACTTCTCCAGCAACAATGAGCAGGTTGGTCGCTTGATCTTTTATGGTTAACCCTGGAGTTGTTGGTTGATTAGATCTGCGATTCTAAGCGCTTCGAGACCATCCCGCCCACTTACTAAAGGCGTTTTCTTTTCCAATATGGAATCTGCAAACGCAGCTTGCTCTGCGTACATAGCATCAAGCTTGGGAAGTTCACGATTGGTATATACGATTGATTTGTCTGAGCCCTCCATGGGAATCACACGATCACCATCCAATTCAGTGCCAGACTCTTTCAACGAATACATCTCAGTGGAGCCTTTCTGGAAATCAATGGTGATATAATTTTCAGGTTGGAAAATGCGCATTTTACGCATGGGGTTTAGGGAAATTCGACTGGCAGTGACATTTGCCACACAGCCGTTTTCAAAGGTGAGTCGTGCGTTGGCAATATCGGCCAGTTTGGATACCACAGCCAGACCATTGGCTTGAATATTGGTGACCGGGCTTTTGACTAGAGAAAGAATGATATCGATGTCATGAATCATGTTTTCATGAACCACAGGGTTATCAATACCCCGGGGAACAAAACTCACCAGGCGATGGGCTTCAATAAATTGAGGTTTAAGCACAACACCATCCAGGGCTGCCAAGGCAGGATTAAACCGCTCGACATGTCCGACCTGTATGTTCACGCCATTTTTATCAGCCAGGGAAACCAACTCCTCGGCTTCTTTCAGGGTGACAGAAATTGGTTTTTCAATAAAGACATGTTTGCCCGCCTCCAGAGCCTTTGTGGCGTAGGAGTGGTGAAATTTTGTTGGACAGGTAATAAATAGCGCATCGCAAGATTTAATCAACTCATGGTGATTGGATGCTACAGGAACATTGAATTCCCTGGCTACGAGGGTGGCTCGTTCATTATCAGTGTCATAGATGCCCAGACAATCCCATTTTTCATGTTGACTGAGATGTCTGGTGTGAAAGCGGCCAATATGACCCGCTCCGATTAATCCGGCCTTGAGTTTGTTTGCATTTATCATAGCGGAAAAATTAAGTCAAAACCACAGGGGTGAAAGGCTATTCCCACAGGAGTGTGTTGAAACCTGATCTACTCTTAACTGGCTATTCTTGCTCTGATACAGAAATGTAAGAAGAGGGTGAAAAGCTCTCTTTGAGAACATCATTAACCTGGAAACCCATCGAATTCATGAACCCATAAACCCTCACCCCATTTCTGGAAATTCATTCATGGTAAAAAATGTATTTAATGTTAATTTAATAGTCTCCCGGATGAATTAAGGTATTGATTAAAAAAAACTGTAAGGGTCGGAAAATGTCAGCACGTGAAATTATTCTCAAAGAATTACTTGACGCCAGTCATCTTCAGGGTGTGGAAGCTCTGTTGAGCTGGGATCAAGAGACCTATATGCCTGAAGGCGCTGGTGCTGCTCGAGCTGAACAAGTCGCATATATCACCACACTCATGCATTCAAAATTGGTGGGTGAGCCGCTAAAAAATGCGCTTGAGGAACTTATAGACCTGAAAACAGGTGAACTGCGGATTATGACTCTCAACGACCGCGAGACCCGTCAACTCAAAGAAATCTGGAGAGACTACCGCCAGGAAGCCTCACTTCCCACTGAATTTGTTTCAGCCCTGGCAAAACACGCTTCTGTGTCACAACAAGCCTGGGTGCGTGCGCGCAAAGACAATGACTTCGCCTTTTTTGAACCCTTTCTGACGAAAATGGTCCAGATGCAAAAAGAGAAAGCCAAATATCTTGAAGTAGGGACAACAGACTATGATAGCCTGCTGGATCAATTTGAACCGGATATGACATCAGAAAATGTCAGTCTTCTGTTTGGTGAGATTCGCGAACGTCTTGTTCCGCTTATTCAAAAAATTCAGGAAGTCAAACACCGGGTAAATGGAAGCCTTTTGACCAAAGAATATGATGTAGACAAACAATGGGATTTTGGGGTCACCATGCTGGAAGCTATTGGTTTTGATCTGAATATGGGACGGCAGGACCGCTCGGCACATCCATTTACCACCAGTACACATCCAACAGATGTGAGAACCACGACTCGATTAAGGGAAAATGATCTGAAGTCGGCCCTCTTGAGTACGCTCCACGAAGGAGGCCATGCCCTTTATGAACAGGGGCTACCACTGGAAGAATATGGAAACCCCCTGGGTCAGGCTATTTCATTGGGCATCCATGAGAGTCAATCACGAATGTGGGAAAACCTGGTAGGGTTGAGCCCCGCTTTTTGGCGGTTTGCTTATCCCAAACTCCAGGCAAAATTCCCCGATCAATTGCGGAATGCTGATCGTGATATGTTTTATGCAGCGCTAAATCGTGTTCGACCCAGCGCCATTCGTGTAGAGGCCGATGAGGCAACTTACAACCTGCACATCATGTTGCGCTTTGAGATCGAAAAAATGCTCATCAATGAAAACTTTCCAGTTGCAGAGCTACCTCAGCTCTGGAATGAAAAAATGCAGGAGTATCTGGGCTTTACACCAGCAAATGATACTGAAGGTGTCTTGCAGGATGTACACTGGTCGTTTGGTGCTTTCGGCTATTTTCCAACCTACACATTAGGAAACCTGTATAGTGTTCAGTTTTTTAACCAGGCAAAAATAGATATCTCCGGAATCGATGAATCGTTTGCCCGGGGAGATTTCTCTGGGCTCCTGGACTGGCTCCGCGAACATATTCACACCAAGGGTCGGGGGCGAAAAGCAGAGGAACTGGTTGTTGAACTAACAGGAAAACCCCTGTCAGCAAAGCCATTTATGGATTATCTGGAAGAGAAATACAGCAAGGTTTACAACCTGAGTTAAACCTCTTGGTGATATGAGGTAGTGCCTGTGAAGATAAATGATAAACAGATCATAAAATCCCAGCTCATTCAATGTGATACCAAAACCGCCTGGTGGAAGTGGACCACTCATGAAGGACTCAAGACCTTTATCGGTATGGACAATAAGGTTGAGCTTCAGCCGGGAGGTGCCTTTGAAATCTATTTTCTCATGGACAACCAGCCAGGAACAAGGGGAGGAGAAGGCAATCAGGTATTGAGCTTTATTCCTGAGGAGATGTTGTCCTTTACCTGGAACGCCCCACCGACCATCCCTGAAGTTCGCAATCATGATCACCGCACCTGGGTGGTAGTAAATTTCAACGCACTTGACCCTGTAACCACAGAGGTCGTTTTGAAACATGTGGGTTGGCTGGATGGTGAGAAATGGGATGAAACCGTTGCCTATTTTGAAAACGCCTGGGATATTGTCATGAAATCACTTGCAGAGAGCTGTAAAAAATAAAAAAATCTCCCGGACATTGAGTTCATTTACCCGGTCGTAGCTTAGAATGCGTAGACTGGTCGAAATATCCGAATCCCTCCGAGGTGGTTTTGATAGACATCGAAAGGCTCTATCTTCGGGTTTACCCCAGCCGTCTTTGCGAGGCTCGTAGTGTCGCGGCCTGTCTATGCCGAAGCGGCTCCGCGCACCTTCCTTCAGTACGAATACGGCGGACAGGTGCAGGTAGGCAATCCTTATACTAAACAGAGAAACTTCCTGCAACATATTGCCCTATAGTTTGGGCTAAAGCCCGATTATTGTGAGTGCTTAAACCCCCGCCTTAAAAGGTGGGGTAATATTGAAATTGCCCACAGTTTTAGTCGGTGGATAATAAATACCTGCACGCTTCGCGGTTAATAAATCAGTGCAATCAGTGTAATCCGTGATTCGTAGCTACGGATCAAGATTCTTCGTTGCACTCAGAATGACATTGGCAGTAACCTCAATCATTCTCCAAGTCCTTTGCCCCCTCTGCGGTTAAGCCAATCAGTGCAATCCGTGTAATCCGTGGTTCCCAAAGCCCCTGCAAATTCTAACTTCCCAGCCGTATGCAGAATGAAATAAATAAAAAGAAAGAAATGAATAGATGAAACCCGTTGTATTGATTGTTTTAGATGGCGTTGGATATACCGAACGAACTGAAGGTAATGCTGTGTTGGCTGCCGAGACGCCAAACCTGGATGCCTATAGAAGTAAATACCCACGCAGTATTTTAGGCGCTTCAGGTGAAGCTGTTGGATTACCAGATGGATTTCAGGGGTCCAGTGAAGTGGGGCACCTGAGCATGGGTGCTGGCAAGGTTGTTATTCAAGAGCTAAAACGTATCAATGACCAGCTGGAAAGCGGTCAGATTTACTCAGGTGAGTTGTGGCAATCCATGATGACTCAATGGAAGATGAAGAACTCCACCTTTCATCTGCTGGGCTTGCTCCAGGATGAAGGCGTCCATGCTCATTATGATCATCTCTTTAAATTCATTCTCCGAGCCGTTGAGGAAAACCCTTCAGGCAAGATCGTGGTTCATCCTTTTCTGGATGGTCGAGATACACCACCACGCAGCGCTCTGGAACACTTAAGCAAGCTGGAAGCGGTTATATCTGACCTGGAAAATGTGTCGATTGGAACGCTCATGGGACGCTATTACGGGATGGATCGCGGAAAAGTCTGGGAAATTACGGACCAGGCCTATGATTGCATCGTTTCAGGCATGGGACGCAAGATGACATCTGCTGCCGAAGCCATTCAGGAGTCATGGGCAAAGGATAAAACCCCCAGCGGTGAAGACATGTTTGATGAATATGTGCTACCCTACGTCATGGACGGTTATTCTGGTGTTAAAGATGGTGATATCGTCCTCCACACCAACTATCGTCAGGATCGAGCAACCCAGTTGACCCTGGCATTTAGCGGCAACGACTATCCCGGGACTGCAAAACCAGCCCTGGATATTATTTACACCGGGATGACCGCCTACTATGATGGCTTTGATAATTTTCTGTTGGTTGAAGTTGGAAATGGTGACGATGAACCATCGGTCACTGTTGGTCAACTCATTGCTGAGGCTGGTCTGAACCAGCTACGCATGGCTGAAACCCAGAAGTTTCCCCATGTCACCAGCTTCTTTAACGGTAAACTTACCACACCTTATGAAAACGAAGATCGTGTTGAGCTCAAGGGTCGTTTTGACCCGGCCAGTTTCGCAGATCACCCAGAAATGGAAGCTTATCTTGTCACCGAAGCCTTTTTGTCAGAACTGGGTAAAGATAAATATGATTTCATCATGGTGAATTACGCCAATGGAGATATGGTGGGACATACAGGTAATTTTGATGCTGGCGTAAAAGCAGTAGAGGTTCTGGATGAATGTCTGGCTCAAATCATTCCCGCTATCCTGGAAAAAGATGGTCAGATTCTCATGACTGCTGATCATGGTAATGTGGATCAAATGGTCGATTATGAAACGGGTGCCGTTCGTACCAGCCATAGCCTGAACCCTGTGGAATTGCTCTATATGGCGAATGATTCAAAGCTTGACATCAAGCTATCCGACGGGGTGCTTTCAGACATTGGTGTTACCGTTCTGGACTTGCTGGGAGTGAAAACACCCCCTGAAATGGATGCTAAAGTTCTAATAGACCGATAGAAAATGGATTCGTCACGCTGAGGCTCTCGAAGCGCAATATTTCAAATTTCAGGCTGAGCCTCCAGTATACACACCTTTAGCTTTGATTTAGCAGGCAGGATGACAATTGTGGAGACCCTTGCAGGGAACAAACCCTTGCTCCACGCTTTTCTAAACAGAACTTGTCCGCAAGCAAATCATTAAAAAAGAAAGACCACACATATGAAAACAAAAGCCATTCTACTACTATTGCTGGCCACTACAATCTTTGCAGCCCAACCGGGTGTATCAATCCACAAACTCAACAATGGTATGGATGTACTCCTCATAGAGAACAAAGCATTACCCATGGTGGGTGTCAACGTGGTCATCAAAACAGGATCTGCCTATGAGACCTATGAAACCAGTGGCATGAGTCACATGTTGGAGCATTTGCTGTTTAATGGAACCACAACTCGTACACAGCGAGAACTCTACGATGCTACAGATTTGATTGGTGGTTATAACAATGCCAATACGGGTGATTATTACACCAACTTTATGATGGTTATGCCGGCTGAACACAAAATTGCTGGTATGGAAATTCAAGCAGATATGTTGTTTAACTCCACCCTGCCTGAAGAAAAATTTGAAAAGGAAAAAGGAATTGTGCTTGAGGAAATCGCACAGTCTCTGTCAAAACCTGCCACCCAGATGGAATACAATTTATCTGCAGAAATGTACAAGGGACATTCCCTTTCCTTGCCAACCCTGGGAACCTATGCAACCATTGAACATATGACCCGCGATGCTGTGAATGACTACTACACCTCGACCTATCTACCCAACAATATGATTCTAAGTGCCATCGGTAACTTTGATAGCGCAACCATGTTAGCAGAAATCAACCGTATTTATGGTGCTGCAGCACCGGGATCAATTTTTAGACCCTCAGATAGCATTCTGAAAACGGGCATGGATGAACCTGTTGTTGGTGATTTACCAGCAGACCTCTGGTTGGACCGATATTATGGCGGTGAAGTACCAACACTGCACCAGATCTATACCATAGATGGTGATCAACCCCAAGGCTTTATGCAGTTGTTGGATATGGCGCTCAAAGAAAACAAAACCCGTCTGGAAACAGTGTTGAAAGAAACCTATCCAGAGATTGTAGATGGTCTCTCGGTTGTATTGCACTCAAGCCCTATCGCCAACTATGTCGAGATGAAAGTCAATTTGAAGCTAGAGTCTCAACTTGATGAGATTAGCCAGTTGTTAAACAAAACTGTTAAAAAAACAAAATTCAGAATTCCATCCACGACCCTGGCTTCTATGGCAACCAAAGAGAAAACAGCCTTTCTGCAGAATGTTGAAAAACCGCACATGTTTGGGATATACAATGCCTTTGATCTGGCTGTTTATGGTATCGATGGCGTCCTTGATTTACCTTCAGCTAAAGATTTTAGCGAGGCTGCAGGCGTTTTAAAGTATTTCAGATTGAATATGGTGCCTTCAGTCATTATGCATCATGCCCAGAGTGCAGAGATCGCCGGAGAGGCAGGAGAGATTCAAACAACACTGGCACAAAGTCCTGACAAAGGGATGGGATTGGTTATTCGACAGAATACAGGCTCGGAACTCCTGGCGATTCACTATCTCTTCAAACATAAATCAGCCTATGAGGCCGAGTTTGGAAAAGATGCCGCCAAAATTCTCCATGATTGTTTTGGTCAGCGCATGAAAAGCACGGAAAAACTGGCTGAGAGTCAGCAATATGGCCTAAAATTTACAGTCAATGATAATCCGTGGATTCCCATGGATAACATCTATCTCCATCCAGACTTTGGGTATATTCGAGTTGAAGGACTGGCGAATGACCTGGATGGTGCGATCTCATTTCTAAATGCTGAAATGAACTATTTTGTACCAACTATTGAAGAGTTCAAGGTTGCCCAGGCTAAATTCTCCAAATCCATGATGCATGGCTCAAAAGACAAGGCCAATGACCTGTTTAACGAACTTGTTGATTCTGTTCTCTATGGTGTAAAAGCTGACGTCGAAGATGTTGAGTTATCTCATGCGAAACTGGTTGAATTCACTGCCAAATATTTTGCACCAAATAACCGTGTCGTCAGTGTGGTCTCCCCTGAATCAGCTGAAAAGCTCTCTAAAATGCTGTTGTCAGGTGCCGGGGATTCACCCGCCCAGAGCTACTCTCTGACAGATCGAGCCCTGCTTAACCAGATTGCTCCTGTATCACAGGATGTTGCCGGGGGTGGAGAACGATCCTATCTATACTGGGGCTTTATCAAAGAGGTTGAGGATGGTGACAAAGCAGCCATCAAAGCCTTGGGTTTGATTCTTTCGGATAAGATCACTTTTGATGTCCGTGAGAAGCAGGGGTTGGCGTATCGTATGACTGCTACGGCAAGTGTTCGAGAGGACAAAGCAGTCTTTTACATGAGCCTGGGAACGCGCCCTCAGAATGCTGAGGTACTGTTACCACAATTTCCGACCCTTATGAGCAAACAAACCCTGGGTACACTTACAGAAGAAGATGTTCAGAAAACCATAAATATGTATCTGGGACGGATGATGTTTAGAAGACTATCCAGTATCAACCAGGCTTATTATCTGGGGACCTCTCTTTTCTTTGAAAATGATATGAATCATGACCAGGCATTCCTCGAGGCATTAAGCAAGGTGACGCTGAAAGACGTAAACAGGGTCGCTGATAGATACTTGAAAGCGGAAAACCCGATCTCCATTGTTGTAAGATAAGGGGGGGCAGAACTTGTCGAAGCCCTCAGGCCCGGAACGACAAGACTTTCCACTCTAAAGGATAAAGGTTTTTCACTGCATTCTGAATGAAGGATTGAATAGAATTGGATAGTGTCCGAGCCAGCAAAACTTCACTCAACTCGTCATCTCGAGCGGCCTGAGTTGGCGATGTTCTGAAAGAGCGTAGTCTCGAATCGAGGGATACAAAAATATCCGTAGACGATAACTAGAGAAATTTTAGTAACAATAATGAGGAAATCATGAAACGACTCAATCTCTTATCCATCCTTGTACTTCTTACAGCTATTGTTCTTCAATCCTGCCAACAAGGTGAGGTTCGTGCCGTCACCTTTCTTTCTCACAAGCTTGATTTTACGATAAACGTGGAAAATCATACTGCAACCTTCGTTGACCAGGGGCAAATGCAGACATATGAGGGGGTAAACCTTATATACTTGGCACCTGATGTAAAAGTTAGCCTTCTGTCTCTGGATGATAATGATGTAGAGTTTAAACTTTTGGATTCTCTACCATTGGGTGCTGAAAACCCGGAGTTAGCTGCGAATATTCTAGCATTAGACCCTCCAGATGATGCATTATGGTTGGTATTTGACCAAAACAGCTCCAAAACGACCAACTTCTTTCTTGAATACTCCGGATTGTTTCATGAGGATGTCTCTGAGGTGAAGTTTTCGAATCAGAATGTAGGTCGTGAGGTGACAGGAACTATTCTTGAAAAAGGTGCCTATTTCAGTCCTGCATCCTACTACTACCCCCGTGGTGATGATGGTCTCATGAGTTTTGAGTTGACCGTTACCATACCATCAGACTGGGAATCAATTGCTGATGGAAACAGTACAGCCAGTGTGGTTGCCGGAGATACAAAAATTCAGAGCTGGAAGAATCCTTATCAATCGGATGGTCTCATGTTTATGGCAGCTCCGTTTGCAGTAAAGCATGCAAAAGCTGGAGACGTGGACATCTACTGTTATTTCTTTGAAGAGGATACCAGTCTGTTTGAGACCTATTTGCCCGCCACGGTTGATTATATGAACATGTATTCAGAAATGATTGGTCCCTATCCCTATAAGCGTTTCACGGTTGCAGAGAATTTTTTCCCAACAGGTTATGGAATGCCAGCTTGGACACTCCTGGGGCAGCAGGTGATTCGACTGCCATTTATTGTGATGACTTCTCTGGGACACGAGGTTTTGCACAACTGGTGGGGTAACAGTATCTATGTGGATTATGAAAACGGAAACTGGTGTGAGGGTCTCACCGTCTATGGTGCAGATTATCGTTATAAACTGAAACGTGGTCCTGCCAGTGCCCGTGATTACCGCAAAGACATCCTCAAACAATACAAAAGTTATGTAACTGACGAAAATGAGTTTCCAGTTCGAGAGTTTCAGGCGCGTCACAATGCCGAGAGTCGTACCATTGGCTATAATAAAACCATGATGATCTTTCATATGATTGAAGAAGTCATTGGTGAAAAAGCATTTTTCCAGGCCTGGCGGAATGTTTATAAACAACACAAAGGCCAGAAGGTTTCGTGGGAGCAGTGGTTGGCTGCCTATGAACAGGCTTCCGGTGAAGACCTGGGGTATATGATTCCACAATGGGTTGATCGAGTGGGTGCTGCTAAAATCAGTGTGGAGCTTCTGGAAAAGGAATTCACCGATACGCAGACCCGGATCAAATTTCGGGTCACTCAACCTGAGAATGATAGGTATGAGCTACAAATACCTGTGAAGTTCACGGGTGTTGAAGATCAGGATGCCATCATCGATGTAAGGGAGGCTCAAGTCGATTTCGAATATACTCTGGAGGGTAAAGTAACTGCTTTTGAGCTGGATCCGGATTACAACCTATTCAGACATCTCTATCCCCAGGAAATTGAAGCAACGGTCGCAGCAGCCATGGGAGCACCCGAAAAGCATTTCTGGTATTATAATGAAGCGGAGAAGGATGTGCTTAAGACCTTCGGTGACGCACTCACTGAAGGAGATGTAACACCGGCATCAGTGAATGATGTAGTCACTGCAGGACTGGAAGGCAATTATGCCATTTTTGCATTAAATCCCACTCAGTTGCCCCAGGGACTTTCAGAGCAAATTGAAATGGATGAGACTACCATTACCATCAATGGAACAGACCACCCCAGAGAAGGGCATACCTTTGTCTTGAGTTCAGAGGAAGAGGAAATCGCAGCCAAGATGCTGGTCGTGTTGTCAGATGATCCTGGGTCCCTGCCACGGATTGGACAATTGATACCTCATTATGGCAAATACTCTTACCTGGTGTTCAAGGGGTCACGCAATATTGCCAAGGGTCAGTGGCCGGCCCTGACGAGCCCGTTGAGAGTTAACCTGTAATTCGCAGTTAAAACGGTTTGGCTTTGAGGTGATCAAAGCCCAGGAACCTTTGTGGGCTGGGGTTACAGGCTGATCCTCAAATCTGGGAAATGACTTCACAATGATTGGAATCCGGGCTGCTGTGGGTTGTTTTTAGATAGTAAGGGCGACAAAACCACTTGGTTTTACCTCAAACCACCCATTTTAATCACCATGTTTTTCATTAAATGTCTTTTATTGTGGCATCGGATTTGCTATTATTCGACCGATCGTTCGAATAATCGAACATAAGGTTAGGGACTATGAAACAAAACACTATTAAAGCAGATCGAAAATCAGCAGAGCGCGCAGCACGCAAAGAGTTGATTTTACAGGGTGCCCTGGCCGTTTTTAAGGAAAAAGGTTTAGAGGGGGCGAAGATCGATGAGATCGCGCGGGTTTCTGGTTTCGGGAAAGCCACGCTTTATTATTACTTCACCTCAAAAGAAGAGATTTTTAATGCCCTCCTCCTCCATGGTTGGCTAAGTCTCTGGCAGGAACTTGAAGAAACAGCAATGGGTGGTGACAGCCCACGTGCTACTTTCATTTCAATGTTAAAAAAAATAGCAGAGACGGTGAATACCGACCGTCCCCTCTACGAATTCCTTTTTCAAGCACCACAATCGTTTTCAGCAGAAGAGAATCAGCGGGCTGAGTGGAAAGCCTATCAGAACCGCTTATATAAAGTTTTAACTCAGCTCATTGAACAGGGTGTTGAGGAAGGTGAGTTTCCAAAAATGGAACCCCGCTTAATCCTGAAGGCAATGGGTGGTCTGTTTCATGGTCTTGTCTTTTGGGGCAAGGATCGTAATTCTATTACTGAGAATGAAATTGAGGAAATGCTCGGCAACCTGCTGGGCTGATTACCGATTTATACATTTTAGTCTAATTAAGTGCTTATAGCTATATTGAACAATACAAACAGTTATCTATGTCAATAAATACAATAGGAGACATTTCCATGAAAAGAAACGCTACAATTTTTACAATAATCCTTTTGATGATGGCTTTTAGCCTTTCCTTTGGACAGGCTTATACAGAAGATTTTGAAGATGGTGATATCAGTGAATGGCAGCAGTATCGTATCGATGAAGAAATGATACAAGCTGTTGACATGACCAGTGCACCCTCCATCCTGGTTGGTGGCGGCGACAAGGTTGGTTACATACAGGATCTTGATTATTCATATTCAGGAGCTGCAATCCTTCTTGATGGTGAAGTAATGGATCAAAACTATACGGTTGAAGCAGATGTCTATGTCTATGAAAATGCAACCACATCAGCCTATACGGGTTTGGTAGCTTATGCTGACTCATCCCACCAGGGACCACATTCTCATGGCTACTATGTCAAGTTGGTTGCAGACTTTGATGGTGACAACCGATTCCGTTTATATAACAACCAACTCGATTTCAGTACTTTCAGCTATACGTTCAGCAATACCATTGATGCCTCTGGTGTAGATAAAACAGAGGGTTGGCACCACATGAAGGTTGTGGTTAATACAAACCCTGCAGACAGTTCTGTTTCCTACCAGTGTTTCTATGATGAAATTGACCTGGGAACCTATGTAGATGACAGTGATGGCAATACCTATATGGGTCAACCCGGTGTGTTTGCCTTCCAGCAAAACGGTGTAGATGGTCTGGCAGGCTATTTTGATAACTTTGTCGTTGAACCAAATAGCAGTTCAGGCCTGAACCATGCAGAAGATTTTGAGGATTCAGATGTGAGTGAGTGGCAGCAGTATCGTATCGATGAAGAAATGATACAGGCTGTTGATATGACCAGCGCACCAGCTATTCTGGTCGGTGGTGGAGATAAAGTTGGATACATTCAAGATATTGATAATTCCTACTCGGGAGCTGCGATTTTACTCACTGGCGAATCGACTTTTATGGACTATACCGTTGAAGCGGATGTCTATGTATATGAGAATGCGACAACATCAGCCTACACTGGCATTGTTGCCTCTGCAGACTCATCACATCAGGGACCACATTCACACGGATATTATGTAAAATTAGTTGCAGACTTTGATGGTGACAACCGTTTCCGCTTATATAACAACCAACTTGATTTTAGTACTTTCAGCTATACGTTTAATAACACCATTGATGCCTCTGGTGTCGATAAAACTGAAGGCTGGCACCACATGAAGGTTGTGGTCAGTACCGACATGACGGACAGCACCGTTTCATACCAATGTTTCTATGATGAAATTGACCTGGGAACCTATGTAGATGACAGTGAAGGTCGTGCTTATATGGGTCAACCAGGTTTGTTTGCATTCCAGCAAAATGGTGTAGATGGATTAGCTGGTTATTTTGACAACTATATGGTCTATGCGAATTCCACTTCAATCGACAAGCCCTTCGAGAGTCGGCCTGTCACTATGAAGATGGAGCAAAACTTCCCCAATCCCTTCAACCCATCAACAACGATTACTTTTGATGTGCATGAAAGCGGGGAAACCTCACTGAGAATATTTAATGTTCGTGGTGAAACCGTTGCTACCCTGGCTCAAGGTCATATTCAGCCTGGAAGCTATCAGCTCACATGGGATGGAAAAAATGACAGAGGTCAATTGGTGGCTGCAGGGTCCTATATCGCAGTCCTGACCAAAGGCAGCGAACAGGTCAGCCGTAGCATGCTCCTGTTGAAATAAATGAAAAACTATCAGACCGCCTCTTTTTGAGGCGGTCTGTCACTATTCTATGAAAATTGTTGCTCGCCCACTTCTGGTACTTCTTTTTCTAAGCCAACTCACTTTTGCCGGTGTTGGTGGAAAACTATCTGGTACCATCACCGCATCAGACCAGGGAGAAATGACAGGTGTCAATGTCGTTATTGAAGGTACCTCCATGGGGACAGCTACCGACAATTATGGCGACTATTTCATCCTGAATGTCCCACCAGGAACCTACACCATCAAATTCATGATGATCGGTTATAAAACGGCGGTTCATCAGGATGTGCAGGTTGTCTCCGATTTTACCACCAAAATAAATGTAGTCCTGGAACCCAGTTCACTGGATGCCCGGGAAGAAGTCTTTGTTGTGGCTACCCGCCCGTTGATTCAAAGAGATGCCACAGCTACTATTCGGGTAATTAGTGCCGATGATATCATCTCTATGCCAGTGGACAACTTTAAAGATGTGTTGGCGACCCAGGCAGGTTTTACAACCGATGAGAGTGGCGGAATTCACGTTCGCGGTGGTCGTACCAAAGAAATTCTTTATATGATCGATGGTGTCATTGTCAGAGATCCTTTGGAGGGTGATTTCAGCGGAACATTAAATCAAAACGCTATCCAAGAACTCACCGTCATCAGTGGAACCTTTAATGCTGAATATGGCCAGGCTATGTCCTCCGTGGTCAATATTGTGACCAAAGAAGGTGGTGAGGATTTTCACGGTAGATTTGAATACACCACAGATCAACTCAATGAATCATCCTATCATGAGCGAGGAGCGTTCGAATATCTTGACTCAGCATATGCCATGGTTGATTCATATTTTGTATATGTAGATCTGAGAGATTCGCTCTTCAATTTCTACAACAATTCTCCAGATGATTTTTACCCTCGGACCCTCATACCTCTTTTCGATATCCCCATTAGAGGTCGAACCAGCATTAGTTTTGGTGGTCCGTTGTTCGGGAAGACCAGTTATTTCGCATCAGCTTTTTACGGTACAGCAGACAGTCCTCTGCCCCATGGTGTAGACATCAAACAGGACGTTCAGCTAAAGTTGAGCAACCAGTTCACTCAGAAAACAAAACTAACAGTCCATTTACACAGTTCAAACCGACTCTATCAAAACTACTCACATGTCTGGAAATACAGACCCAGTTACAACACACATACACTGAGAACAAATGACCGAGTTTCACTGTCTTTAACCCAGAGTCTTTCTGCAGCTTTTTTCCATAACATTCATGTGTCAACACAATGGGTGGGCACTAAAACAGGTGTACAAGACCTCCTACCGGAAGCCTATAACAAGCCTTTGAAAGACAAGCATAACTTTTACAATTCAGGTACAAGTGGGATATACAAGGACAACCGCAGCCGGACCAACAGTGTTGATTTTAATGCAACCTACCATGCCAGCTCCAGCCAAATGATCAAAACGGGTATGACCTATTCGGCCCATGAACTGAATATTTATAATGTGGAAGATCCATGGCCACAGGGGTCAAACTTTGAAGATGATACAACCTTTACTCCCAGTGAATTGTCCTTTTACATACAGGATAAAATAGAATTAAGCTATTTAATTCTGAACCTGGGTCTTAGATATGACCAGATCAACCCCCAGATCGGTATGTGGGAAAACATCTCCCGCTTCGCCGTCTGGGACTCTACCGTTGACAATTGGGTTACTGCTCCCGTCGTGGAGACAAAACCCGAAGCAAAGATTAGCCCGAGAATTGGATTGGCTTATCCTGTCACAGAGAATACGGTCTTTCATTTTTCTTATGGTCACTTTTTCCAATCTCCTGACTTCAATTCTATGACCTATAATGCGCAAAAAGACATCAGCTCTGCGTTACCCCTGGTTGGAAATGCTGGAACCAAACCCCAGAAGACAGTGGCTTTTGAGGTCGGTGTGAAACAAGCGCTTTCTCCCATTACACGTTTGAGTGCAACAGCCTGGTCTAAAGACATCAGAGATCTGCTCTCAACCCAATATTTTAGAATCATTTCTATTCCTGCTGTTATTTATACCAATACTGACTATGCCAGCGTAAAAGGTGTGGACGTCAGTCTGGACAGACAGTTTGGTGGGAATTTTGGTGCCAATATCAGCTACACGCTTTCCGTGGCGCGGGGTAACAATTCCAGCCCAATCGCCGGCTATTTCTCAGCAGTCGAAATTGAAGAAGTGCCTCACAAAGAGTATTTCCTGGATTTTGATCAACGTCACGATCTTGCTGTTAATCTGTCCTTTAAAACAGGGAACAAACAAGGTCTCTATCTCGCAGGGTTTTACCCCTTCTCTGGGATAAATGCTGATCTACTGGTTAATGCATCCAGCGGGTTGCCATACACCCCGATTATTGACCCAACCATTCGGGTGGAAGTTAACTCTGCCAGGAAACCCTGGACCTATAGCCTCGACTTACGTGTCAGGAAACAGCTGTCTGTTGGTGGTCTTCAACCGGGCCTGTTGCTTGAAATTATGAATTTAACGAATCATGAAAATGTACTTTTTGTAAACCCACGTACAGGAAACCCATTTGATCAGGGTCAATCAGGTCTGGTGGGGGGTGGAAATGATCTGAATCTCAACCCGGGTAAACTGGGTCCTGGAAGATCAATTAAACTTGGACTAAGTGTAGGTTGGTAATGCATAAAAAGATCAGCATCTTCGCCCTGTTAATCCTTTTCTCTGTTGGCTTGTCCGCACAGGACTGTACCCCTTGTCATGCATCCAGTAAATCACCCTTTCTGGGAAAACCAGCAGGCATTTTCCAGAAGTCAGTCGGTGTTATGGATAAAGGCCAGGTTCAGAATAACACGGGAAACTTTGGTGTGCTATCAAGTTTTCATGTCTATTTCACAAACGCCTTGCACTGGCCATCGTCTGCAGCTTATGAACGCCAGTACTCATTTGGTCTGGGTCTCATGTTGGGTATCGATAAAAACAATGTGCTTGAGACAGAAACCCAGAGTGCATCTAAAATTGTAGACTGGTTACCACCCGATGATGCCCGGGGCCTGGAGTTTTCAGGGAATATTGTCGCCGAATCTGACGACACCCCTTTTATGGCTAGTAGTGATCTTATCAATACCTGGCCGGACATTGGTTGGCCGGGATACTTCAGGGTAGATGTCAACAGTTTGACACCTGAACAGCTAGCAAGCCATCCCAGTTCTCTGTCTCTGCCTTATGCGCCAAGTCAGTTTACCTCAGATCGTGATTTGTTTGCCACCTATAATGATGCGTATAGCAATAGTACTGGAGGTTATGGGATAACGGTGGAACAAACCGCCCATTCCTATGGACGTCCTTATGCTGAAGATTTTGTGTTCTGGGATTTTAAGATATTCAATGATGGTGTAGATGATCTGGACAGTATTTATGTTGGTTTTATTGCCAAGTTCAGACCGGATTTTGACAATCATGACTATATCAACTTTATTGATAGTGATGATGATGGCATCAAAGACCTCGTATATATTTATGATGTTAACAATACCCGTGATGGTTCCTGGGGAGATACGGATGACCCCATGGGTATGGTTGGTCTCCGGGTCTATGACACACCGGGACAGATGGGGATCACTGATTTCCATCATTTTTCCCATGAGGTGAAACCCACCACAGACCAGGAAATGTGGGCGCTCATGACCAGTGATCGTACAAGTGACTCCTTAATAGATCCTAACTACTATTTCCACGGTAGTGATCCGCGTATCGATTATACTGGAACTGATTCCATTGGGTTTTATTATCCTGAATACTCTGATGTTGGAGAAGATGCCCGAGTCGGAGGTGCTGTTGATTATGTGATTTCCTGTGGTCCCTTTGACCTAAAAGCAGATTCCATGGTCACGTTATCCATGGGTATTATTATGGGTGATGCAGGAGAAGTTGCCAATAATCCTGATGTAACCGATCTCATGAACAACACTGAGATAGCAAATCAGATGTACAGGCTTTATTTCCAGGGTGCTGGACCTCCAGACCCCCCAACGGTACATGCCATTCCAGGAGACCAACGCGTCAAATTGTATTGGGACGCAGCATCAGAGTCATCAGTTGATGTGTGGAACGGCGAGAATGATTTTGAAGGCTATCGCGTGTTTCGGAGTACGGATAAAGGATTAACCTGGGGTAACCCCATTACAGATAGATATGGTAATACCGTAGGATATCATCCAATTGCCCAATTTGACTATACAGAAGATGAGGATATCGAACGTTTTGGTGTGGAAATCTCCGGGTTGGACCCACTATATCCTCAAAATCTTGGGGATAATACAGGTCTGGCACACAGCTTTGTAGATTCAAACCTGATCAATGGTGTGGAGTACTGGTACTGTGTTTCCGCCTATGACAAAGGTGTTCAGCATTCTAATCCGGATAGCTCAATACAATCCTATATGAATGGATTGGGACAATCGTGGCACGAGATTCATACTGTCAGGGTTACACCGGGTAAAACAGCCACGGATTTGTACTATGGAAGCAACAGTGAACTTCAGGTAACCAATGGAATTTGCGACGGTCTTGTGCGTCTTGAATTCGAAGACGAGGATCAACTGCTTGATCATGACTATGAATTGCTCTTTGATGCTCTCCCATATATAGATGAAATGGGCGATACACTCGAGGGGATAGGTATTTGGCTCACAGACCTTTCCACACAGGACACGCTTATTTATGGTCGTCGGATTGGTGATAATACGGACACCAATACAGTCGTTATGGATGGATTTATTCTTCACATTGAAAATGCTGAAGGTGGTCTAAAGGAACTGGGGTGGACAAAGGTTGCAGGAGATACCTGTACCTTTGATTGGCGTATTCATAGCATGTATCCAAACCTCATACCATCAGGACAGGCTGTTGGTGATGTTTTTGAAACGTTTGATGATTGGCGTTTAACCGTTGATTATGACGTTGGTGTAGAGGCTGATTGGCTGGATGCGTTCACAGGTGATTATAGTGATCAAACCCAACATTTGCCCTTACGAGCAGAGGTCGTCACAGACCCAGACAACCCCATTGATGTGACGGACAATCTGGTTCTGGCTGAATTCAGCCATGCCATGCCAGAGGCAATTAGACCCTCCTTTTACAGTCCTCTCGGGTGGGACTTGGTATCCGGTGGTCTTGGCTTTTTATCTGGAAGTCCTGGTTGGTACGATAAACATGTGGATATGATCATCATGGAGAAGATCGATACTTTGCGTAGAGTCTCTGGTGATTCCACTATTCTGGATACGATTCCCAACTATCTGTATCTCCTCACCAACAATAAACCGGACACCTCTTTTAGTGGGAATGTTGGACCAGATATCATTGATGCTGTTGCACCTTCAAATGGGGATCAATTCACAATAATTGCCAGTAAGCCTTTCCAGCCGGGTTTTGTTTATCGTTTCAATCCTCTACGCCAGAATGGTACTGCGGACATTGAAGCTGAGGACCCCCTGGACAATGTCTATGTTGTGCCTGATCCCTACATCGTTTCCAATGCCTGGGAAACCAACGAGTTTGGCAAAAAACTCATGTTTACCAACCTACCTTCAAATTGTACCATAAAGATCTACACCATTTTAGGTGAACATGTTGAAACCATTGAGCATGGTAAAAACACGACATCTACTGAAGGTTATGCCTTTTGGAACATGCGTACGCGAAATGATCAGTTTATTGCACCAGGCGTTTATCTTTTTCATGCTAAAACACCTGATGGTCATGAAACCATGGGAAGGTTTCTGGTGATCAAATGAGACGGGTGATTGTTCTTCTCTCGCTGGTGACCCTGGGGTTTGCAGAATTTGATAAGGTGGCAACCACTGCTGCCCCATTCTTAAAAATGGGTGTGGGTGCCCGTGCAACTGGAATGGGTGGCGGTTTTGTGGCCCTGGCTGACGATGCCTCAGCTCTTTACTGGAATCCCGCGGGGATGTTGAACCTGAACAAGATGACTATTTCAGCCAGCCATAATGACTGGTTACTGGATATCACCCATGATTATGTGGGTATCGTACTACCAGGGAGACCCAATGAACGGATAGGTTTATCTTTTACCGCGCTAACCATGGATGATCAACCCGTTCGGACACTGGGGGATCCTGAAGGATCTTCGGGTCTGGTCTATGGTGTCATGGATCTGTCCATGAGTGCTGCCTATGCACGACAGATTACTGACCGACTCTCCATGGGAATAACGGGAAGGTATATCCAACTCACGGCCTTTAACGAAAGTGCCTCAACTCTGGCGCTGGATGTGGGCTCTATTTTACGGACTGGCTTTTATGGGTTGAGAATTGGAATGGCACTCTCCAATTTTGGTGGAGATATTCAATTTAGCGGACGTGACCTCATTCTTAAAGCAGATATCGATGACACTATTGATGGCAACTATTCAAACGATGTTGATTTGAGAACCGAAACCTGGCCCTTACCACTCATGATACGTATTGGTGTAAGTATGGATATTATGGGTAGTGGTGAAGCTCTAATACAGAGCCAGTCAAACAGGTTGACAATGGCGATAGATGCAGAACACCCAAATGATGGACCCGAACATCTCAACCTTGGTGTGGAATACGCTATTCGAGAAATGGTTTATTTTCGCGGTGGATACCGGCATAATTATGACCAGGAAACGTGGACTCTCGGAACGGGTATCAATTTGGATATCCATGGTCTTGGGCAAGTCAAACTGGATGTTTCAGCCAAACCCATGGATGTATTTGGTAATACCACCATTCTTTCAGTAGAATTCAGCAAATAGCTATCCAGGCATTAACCCCTCTTGTTTGGGCTAAAGCCCATTTTGTTTGAGAGTAGATGACCCCGCCCTGAAGGGCAGGGAAATATTGCCTGGCACAAGTAGTGACTGAAACTCCAAGCCAGAAAAAATTACCCTGGACGATAGGACTGGGCAATATTGTCAAGCACAAGCAATGGCAGAAGCTTGAGGGGGGGCTATAATTACCCCGGGCTTCAGTCCGGGGGTATAAAAAAACCCAGGAAAAGGGGTTTTAACCCCACACCTGTAGAGCTAAAATCCTTACCGTAAATTCGTTCTATTCGTTGAAAAAAAGATAGAAACTACTTCACACCACTATAAATCGCAGTTATCCCAAAAGTAAGGTCACGGTGTTTTACATACTGGAAGCCCTCACTGCTTAGCAGTGCTTTAAAATCACTGCGATCAGGGAAGTGACGCACGGATTCTGGTAGGTAGGTATAGGCTGATTTGCTGGACATCACTCCAGCCAGTTTGGGTAGAATGTGGTCAAAATAAAAGCGGTAGAGTCGACCAAAGAACCATCCCTCGGGTTCAGAAAATTCTAGAATGGAAACTCGCCCCCCTGGCTTGAGAACGCGATAGAATTCGCTGAGAGCGGCAGAAATTGTCCCCACATTGCGAATCCCATAACTAATACTGAGGGCGTCAAAACTATTGTCCTTGAAAGGGAGGTTCTCTGCATCCCCTTGAACGACCTGGAAGCGTTCACCAAGATTACGTTGGTCAATTTTCTTTTTCGCCAGCTCCAGCATATTGAAAGAAAAGTCCAGCCCCACCACCTCAATACTTGCAGCCTTCAAGGCAGAAAAGCCCTGATCTCCAGTGCCTGTAGCCACATCCAATAAGACGTGTCCGTTTTGGAGCTCCAGGGTTTTCACAGACTGTTTGCGCCAATACAGATCAATCCCAAGGCTGAGGAAGTGGTTCAAAAAATCATAACGCCCGGCAATACGATCAAACATGGATTGCACTTGGGATTTTTTTTCATCACCACTATGTATAAAGTTGGAATCGTTCATTAATTACCTTTTCATTTTAACTATGCCTGCAAAATGCGGGCTGGCAATGGATAAGACCGAGTGTTTACACGTGTGATCCATCGCCTATAATCTTGCTGGTCACATGAGCGTAAACAAGAAAATTACCCCCTCTGGAAAACAGCGACCGGATAACATAAAGCAGGCGACATCCTGGTATGAACGGGTTAGCTTTTGGAATACACAGATGCTGTGAAAAGGGTTAAAATGGTTGGTGTAGTAATTGAGCTGAATGGCTATAAGCAGAGCTGAAAAACAAGATTAGATTTAGACCGATGAAATTTCTGAACCTGGGTTCGATTGGGAGAAACTTGACATTGCTTGTGATGCTGGCGGTCCTTCCTTCCCTTGCAATTTTTGTTTATTCGGGAATGGAGCAGCGTTCACAATCCATTGAAAAAGCCAAAAGTGATGTTCAGCTCATAGCGAAAACAATGGCTGAACTTCAAAAAGACCTGGCTATATCATCACGTCAGACCTTATCAACCCTTTCCTTATTGCCTGAAATTCAAAGCATGAATCTGGCAGAGATAGAGAACATTCTCAAGGCAGTCCTGGAAAGAAACCCGGATTTTAAAAACATAGCACTTGTCGATACAAAAGGGGTTGTATTAGTCTCTGGCTTGCCCTCATCTGCCATTAACCTCAAGGACCGTAAGCATGTACGTGAAGCACTTGCCCAGAGGGCTTTTGCTGTAGGTGAGTACATCATGACACGTGTTGGAACCCAGGAACCAGCTTTTGCTTTTGCCTATCCAGTACTTGATAAAGCAGGGGATCCCAAAGGTGTTCTGACGCTTGCAATTTTGCTTTCACGTTTTTCAAGAATACACAATGCGTCTCCTCAAACAGAAAATACTTTTCTAGCACTCACAGATCATCAGGGAATTAGACTGTACTATTATCCCCCCAACGAGGAAACAAACCCCGTGGGTAAAGCGATTCGTTCCAGTACCTGGGAAGTTGCCAGCAACGCAGAACAGCCAGGACAAATGATCACAGAAGGTTCAGATGGTACGAGACGAATTTTCGCTTTCGAACAGATTCGTTTAACACCCACGTCATCACCCTATATCTATGTCTGGGCTGGAATTCCAGAAGCATACATTCTGAAACCTGCAAATATTGCCCTGACGAGAAATATCGCACTTATGTTTCTAGTTACCTTTTTGGCCTTGTATATCGCCTGGTCTCTGGGCAAGCAAACATTTATTCAGCCTATCACCAACCTGGTTGAGTTGGTCCAAAAGTTTGGAAAAGGAGAACTTGATCCCCGCCATAAGTATGCAAATGATCCCAATGAGTTTGAAACCCTCACCAATGCTTTCTATGACATGGCAGAAGCTTTGAGTGTAAGCCAGGAGCTTCTCCGGGGTAACGAAGCCCGTTTCAGGTTGATTATGGATAGCCTGGATGCCTTTGTCTATGTCGCCGATATGGAAAGCTATGAAATTCTCTTCATCAATGAATATGGAAAGAAAGTTGTTGGGGATATTACGGGAAAGGTTTGTTGGCAGAGCATTCAGGAGGGGCAAGTGCAGCCCTGTGAGTTTTGCACAAATAAATTTCTGTTGAATCAACAAGGGAATCCCGGAGATCTTTATACCTGGGAGTTCCAAAATACTTTGACTGGTAGATGGTTCTACATCCACGATCGCGCTATCAAGTGGGTGGATGGTCGGGTTGTCCGGTTGGAAATAGCTACAGACATATCTGAAATGAAAGCTGCTGAAGAAAAACTGGCCCAGGAAACTGAAAGACTGGCAGTAACCCTACGCAGTATTGGCGATGGCGTTATTACGACAAATACATCAGGTGAAATCATATTAATAAATGATGTTGCTGAACAGTTAACCGGGTGGGATACTGCTGATGCCGTGGGACAACCGCTCACATCCGTATTCAATATCATCAACGGTGACTCGAGGGAAGCCTGCGAAAACCCAGCCGCCAGAGTGATGGCATCAGGAAAACATGTATCTCTGGAAGAAGACACTATCCTGGTTTCTCGAGATGGAGAGGAACGAAATATTGCTGACAGTGCTGCACCCATCAAGAATGAAGCGGGTGAAGTGATCGGTGTTGTCCTTGTGTTCCGGGATATAACCGAGCAAATACAGACTGAAAAAGAGCTGGCAAAAGTGACTAAACTTGAATCCATAGGGGTTCTTGCCGGTGGGATAGCCCATGATTTTAATAATATTTTGACAGCTATTTTAGGAAATATAGACCTTTCTCTATCAGACCCCGTGCTTTCCAAAGAAACACGAGTACTATTAAGTGAAGCTGAAAAAGCCTCGAAACGCGCACAGTCGCTCACGGGGCAACTTTTAACATTTTCCAAAGGCGGAGAACCAATTATTGAAACAGCATCCCTCATGGATGTCGTTAAAGACTCAGCTGAATTTGTTTTACACGGTGATAAAGTGGCTCTGGAGTACGATTTTTCAGAAGATTTAGGGTTTGTGGATATCGACAAGGGTCAAATCAGCCAGGTTATTCAAAACATTATCTTGAATGCTAGAGATGCTATGCCTGATGGTGGCATGATCACGGTTCGTGGTGAAAACATCAACCCTGAAAAAGAAGAAGGATTAATTCTCCCGCAAAATAAACCCTATGTCAAATTGCATTTCAAAGATAACGGAAAAGGGATGACCGCTGAGGTGCTTGAAAGAATTTTTGATCCTTATTTTTCAACAAAAAAGGATGGCTCCGGCCTGGGATTGGCGATAACCCACTCCATTATCAATAAGCACCAGGGTCAAATTAAAGCACATTCTGTACGTGGTGAGGGAACAAGCTTCCTGATCTATCTACCAGTATCAGAACAAACAAAATTGACACCCAAACCGGAGAAGAAAGTTACAGAATCTCAACCAGCTGCAAGGATAATGATCCTGGATGATGAGCCATCAATTCGAGATGTTACTGGGGTAATGCTAAAAAAGATGGGGCATGAAGTCACTGCGGTGGAAACAGGTGAAGATGTTATCCATCAATACCAGCAAGCTCAGAAAACGGAAAAACCGTTTGATCTTGTTATTCTTGACTTGACCATACCAGGTGGTATGGGTGGCAAAGAAACCATTAACAAACTCCAGGAAATCGACCCTGAGATAAAAGCCATCGTTTCCAGTGGGTATTCCAATGATCCTGTCATGGCAAATTATAAGGATTTTGGTTTTTCTGCTGCCATTGTAAAACCCTACTTGATAAGAGAACTTTCAGAAGCAATTAACCAGATCATCGAATAAATTTACAGTCGGATTTACGTTTGTCTGATACCAGTCTTTACCAGTGGCTAGCGAGATAGCTTGCTGTCACCTATTCTTTGGAAAGAGAGGAAGTCATGAAGTCTATCACCTTATTGTTTTTAAGTGTGGCAGTTGCTTTGTCAGGCGCACCTGAAGGAAAAACCGTAGAATATAAAATTGCTGGAGATCAGTATGAGGGGTACTACATCACACCATCTCCAAAGGCACCCCTGGTGATGATAGTCCATGATTGGGATGGGCTGACAGGTTATGAAAAGAAACGAGCTGAGATGCTGGCGGATCTGGGATATGCTGTTTTCGCCGCGGATTTATATGGTGCGGGTATTCGCCCCACAGAGTTCAAAGACAAACACGCTAGAGCTACCGAACTTTATCAGGACAGGGGAAAAATGAGAGCCCGCCTGAAGGGCGCATTGCAGGCTGCTAAAAAACAAAAAGCCAACGTGGATAATGCCGTTGCTATTGGCTATTGTTTTGGTGGGGCAGCCATCCTCGAATTTGCCCGTGCTGGTGCGGACCTGAACGGGTTTGTTGCTTTTCATGGAGGGTTAGAAACACCCGAAGGAGAAGACTATTCAAATGTCAAAGGTGAGATTCTTGTGTTTCATGGCTCAGCAGATGAAGGTGTTAGTCTGGATGATTTTGCAAACCTGGCGAAAGAGCTTGAACAACATAAGGTACCCCATGAAATGATATCCTATAGCGGTGCACCTCACGCTTTTACTGTTTTTGGGTCCAACCGTTATCGTGAAGACGCTGATAAAAAGTCCTGGCAACGTTTTACGCAATTCCTTGAAGAAATCCTGGATTAAAGGACGGTTCACTCTGTCACCAACACAAAAACAGTCACAGTTTAATGCTGCTATGTCGCGCTATCATTCAGGGTGGGGTTATAAAGCCTTTAACCATGCCGTTGCCACAGCGAATCTGCTACTCCAGATTATCCTGATCATAATGGTTTCCAGGGTGTCAATGGGGTGGGGTGAATGGATTGTTGTGGTCGTATCTGCCTACTTTCTCGCCGACCTATTGAATGGTATCATCCATATGATTATGGATCACAATGAAAACTATACATCCATTTATGGTCCCCTGGTTGCACAATTTCATCTCCATCATCAAACACCTCTATATACCCCAAAAGCATTACCCTTAATTTATTTTATCGAGTCTGGTGCAAAAATTTGGCTGGCGCCTTATCTCTTTGCTACTCTGCTATTGGTTCAATATTCTGTTATCCCGAATTTTGTATTACTCCTCCTGGTTCTGGTGGGTGTTCTATCTTCTGTGGCGGAAGTATCTCACTACTTGTGCCATACGTCAAAATCAAAGAGTGCCAGGTTTCTCGCATCCCTTGGGCTTCTCCTGTCCCGGAAGCACCATATGCCTCACCACGCACAGGATAATATTAATTATGCATTCTTGAACGGGATGAGTGACCCCCTGATTAACAGACTTGCAGTATGGTTTTACCCTGGATACAAGCAAACCACGGATCTTCATTTTGCCAGGTACTCACATGGAAATGAAGGGCATCGTTTGTGATCGGAAATTATTATGCCTAGACCAAAAACCACCTGGTCAATACAAAGCTATGGTATTTACACAGCCTGGGATCGTGAATCAAAAGCGCTACCTGAGATCAAGGAGTTTACCCAGGAAATCCCAGCCCGTCTGGATGTGGAGTTTGGTTACATCCTGGAGATAAAAAAAGGAAAGGGAAAACAGATACAGTTCAGGATCGAACATCCCCCGTTTCTAGATAAAAATGGTGAGGTTGCCCCCCCTTTTACTGGAGAAGTGTATATCCGGAGGAATGAATGGTCTTTCTTTTTGGGAGATACAATTTGGGCGCCTGTTGAGGATAAGTGTGGGTCATGGCGCATCATTGCTGAACTTGAAGGCGAGGTCATGGCAGATAAAACATTTGAAATCACAGAAGGAAACGGCTGATGAGCAGGGGTAATCGTAAAAAGAAGACAAAGGGCTCCCAGGGCTTTAATCGTAAGAATACTGAAGAATTTCTGGTGAAAAACGCAACAAAACCAGATATAACGTGTCTGGATTCAGGCTTACAATACCTGGTTGTTGATGAAGGCTTTGGAGTGATCCCAGATGCTGCAAGCAGGGTGGAGGTAGAACAGCGTATCATGCTGGTTGATGGAACCGTTATTGATGATACCTATAAAAAAGGTAAGCGTGCAAAATTCTCTCTTGAAGAGGCCATTAAGGGGTATCGCGAAGGGTTGCTCATGATGAAGACAGGCAGCCGCTATCGACTGTTTATTCCTCCTGAATTAGCCTGGGGAAAACGTGGGGCTGGAACAAAAATTGGCCCTAATAGTGTATTGATCATTGATGTCAGGTTGACTGATATTCTAGAACCACAGATTTAGCTCGGACAAGACCAGAGAATAATACTTAAGGGAGATGAAGTTCATGAGTTCAATGAAGAAACTATCACTGGTTCTGATAATCCTAGCGCTTTTTCAGGGGTGTGCCCAAAAGACAGTCTGGTTTCGAGGGAATACCCATGCACATACGGTAATATGTGGACATGCTGATTCATCTCCTGAAGTCGTCACACAGTGGTATCACGATCACGGTTATAATTTCCTGGTTCTCAGCGAGCATAACCATTTTATCGATCCAGACTCTGTGACACTACCAGATGAATTGAGGGATGACTTCATTCTTATTCCCGGTGAAGAGGTTTCTGGTCCCAAAGTTGTTCACTCTACCGCTCTGAATATTGATAATCTGGTAACCAGCGATCAATCCCTGGAGGTGAAAAGTCACATCATCCAGAATCATGTTGATGTTACTCTGGCAGCTCAGGGAAAGACCATCCTGAACCATCCCAACTACCAATATGCAGTTTCTGCTGCGGACATTCTGGAGGTCAAAGGCTTGTACATGTTTGAGTTGTACAATGGTCACCCCTATGTGGACAATGAGGGGGACAGGGACCATCCATCTACAGAAGCCATGTGGGATGAACTATTGACTAAGGGAATGGCAATATATGGCACCTCCTCCGATGATGCCCATCACTTTAAAACTCTGGATGCAGAGCACTCAAATCCGGGACGGGGATGGGTTATGGTGAAATCAAAAGAGTTAACAGGAGATGCCATTGCACAAGCGATGAACACAGGTGCCTTTTATGCAAGTAATGGCGTCGTCTTGAAAGAATGTACTGTCACTAATAAAAGCTATCAAGTTGAAGTTGATCCCCGGCAAACCATGCTTACCATTGATGACCCTGACCTCAAAGGAAAGCTCGACACAGGTTTGAAGCCAGGTTTCCTTATCGAGTTTGTTGGTCCATACGGGAAAGTGATTTATGCATCTCGCAAACAACAGGCTACCTACAACCTGAAAAATGCCCCCAATTATGTTCGGGCTCGAGTGAGTTATACCAGAGATGACACCCGGCGTGGACAAGAAACGTTTTTTGCCTGGGGACAACCCGCTTTCACAGATGGGAGATTGGACTAAGTATGAACCTGGTAAATAAAGAATATCATAAAAGGGCTAGAGTTCTACTGGAAAACTGGCAGGATAGGGGTGTCTTTCCTCCAAAATTATCAGGCCTATCCGAAACGATCTCTCCAGAGATCTTAAACCTATACCTATTGAAAGCTGATGCTTCCATTTCTGAAGTCAATAAGCTTTGTAAAGAAGCCAGGAAGTACCACATAAAAAAGGTTTGTGTAAACCCTGCTCTGGTAGCTCGCGCAAGTCAATTTACCGAATCTGATATAGATGTGGTTACTGTAGTTGGTTTTCCTCTGGGTGCTAATCATCCCCGGACTAAAATCGCTGAGGCTGAGCTGGCCATGAGTCAAGGTGTGAAGGCAATTGAACTAGTTCTAAATACCGGTCTGTTAAAAACATCAAACTTCCAGGAGGTCTTTGAAGAAATCCGTGCGGTTCGTTATGCCTGTCCAGAGGCTGATCTGACTGTGATCCTGGAAACAGCTCTGTTGGACCCCCTCCACATAATTATCGGCTGCATGCTTTGTCGGGAGGCCGGTGTTGATCAAGTCAAAAGTGCTACTGGATTCCAGAAAGCCGATCTTAAGGTTGAGGATGTGTCCTTGATGCGTTTTGTTCTGGGTGAAGATTTGGATGTTATAGCTGCTGGCCACGTAGTTTCCGAAGAAAGTGTCCTCTTATATCTCAAAGCAGGTGCGACTCATGTATCAATTGAGTATTTGGGACCAGACAATCCCCTACAGGGCATTCTTGACAGTTCTGACCATTCGGTCAACGAATAAAAATCGCTGGAGGCGACCCTTATGAAGCGTGTATGTGTGTTTTGTGGATCAGGTGTCGGGGCGCGTCCTGAATACCTCCAGGCTGCCACTGATCTGGGACAGGCTCTGGTTGATCGAGGGGTAGGTCTGGTCTATGGTGGAGCAAATGTGGGTACCATGGACAAAATTGCTTCCACTGTCTTAGAGGCGGGTGGAGATGTGATCGGTGTGATGCCCGAGGCTCTTGTCAAAAAGGAAGTCGCTAACACTGCCCTTAAGGATTTACGTGTTGTTGGTAGCATGCATGAACGCAAGGCGTTGATGAATAAGCTTTCCAATGGTTTTATAGCCCTTCCAGGTGGTTTAGGCACCATCGAGGAATTTTTTGAGGTTTTAGCCTGGGGACAATTGGGAATACATACTAAGCCTGCAGGTGTTCTCAACGTATTGGGCTTTTATGATAACCTGCTTAATCTTGTTGATCATGCCGTTGCAGAAGGCTTTATGCAACGAGCACATCGAGAGATGATACTAACTCATGATCAAGTCGACCCTTTATTGGATCTACTTGAGTCCTATGATCCTCCCACGATTGACAAAGCGGCCTGGATTAAAGCCCAACATAACAGCTAGCAAGTAGAGAGGAAGAGAAATGGAAAATGCATTGGCTTTACATGCTCAAATCCTGAAAGATATTCAGACATTGATAGGGCAAAAATACAGCATCCAGCCTGACAAGATTAAACCGGTCAACTTTTCAATTGAGGATGGCAATATTATGAAGTTTCAACTCTCATTCATATACCTGACCGGCAATCCAGGGAATGAAGTACTCCTGAATTTCGAAATAAATGACCGTTTTCCACATAGCCTGAATTTTGAGACCCTGGCAGGCTTAAAGGGGTATGAAATGTCAAACAAATACCATGGGCTGGAAAGTGAGATCATCAAATACATCGACGGAGTCATAGAAGACTAACGGTGAACATATCGTCAAATATGACGAACGGAGGATGTGGTGAAATCAAGATTTGAATATACCCTGGTCTACTCTGAGTTAGTGCCAGAAGGTGCAACCTTTAACCGGTATATGGATTCCTATACCAAGGTTCTGGATGGTCTGGGAGGAAAGCTCTGTAATGATATAAAGACCCGGGGAGCAATCCCCTTTGTGTATCTGATAACCACAGGAGGTACAGAACAGGCACTCCTGGATATTCGCCAGCAACGCCGCAAGCATTCTCCTGATGAGCCTGTGTGGATTGTGGCTCATCCATCCTACAACTCACTACCCGCCTCGCTTGAGGTTCTGGCGCGACTCCAGCAGGATGAGGAGGACGGTCGTATTTTTTATCTCCAGAGTTCAGACGACGAAGAAGGTCTTCAACAGATAAATACTGCCCTGGACAAAACCGGTTCTCCTGAACTCTTAAGCCAGACTCGAATAGGGCTGGTTGGAGCGCCTTCAGATTGGCTTGTAGCTAGTCGACCGCCAAGGGAAACCGTACGAAATGTCTGGGGTCCAGAAGTTGTGGATGTATCAATAGATGAGATAAATAGCGCCATTCAGATGGTGGCGGCGGATACTATTGACCCCATTCGTGAGCCCTTGGTGACAGGTGCCACGGAGGTGCGTGAACCCTCTACAGCAGATCTGGATAATGTCATCAGGGTCTATCTAGCCCTAAAGACAGTCATTCGAAAGCATGATTTAGATGCACTCACTGTCCGTTGTTTTGACCTGGTCTTAAGCCTGCAAACCACTGGCTGTTACGGTTTAGCCCAACTAACAGATGAAGGGGTAATTGCTGGGTGTGAAGGTGATCTTGTGAGTACCGTGGGGATGGTTTGGGTAAATAAACTTCTTGGTAAGACACCGTGGATGGCTAACCCGGCAAGGCTGGACGAGGCATCCAACACACTTTGGCTGGCACATTGTACAGTTCCAAGAGGGATCGTACAAGATTATGGCTTGCGCTCACACTTCGAATCCGGAATGGGTGTTGGGATTCAGGGAACCCTGGCAAATGAAGCTGTAACCCTGCTTAGAATCGGTGGGAAACGGATGGAGAAGCTATGGCTGGCTGAAGGTGAAATCATTCAGGCTGGTGATGCTGAGGACCTCTGTCGCACCCAGGCAGAAATCAGGCTAGATGATGGGAAGGTAGGTGATTTACTCAAGTCACCCCTGGGAAACCACATCATTATGGTACAGGGACATCATGCTTCCGCTCTGAAATCCTGGCATCAAACCATGATCTCTTAAATAGTTTATTACCCTTATGACACCACTTGAATCAATGAATGCTGCAGGGTTTGACAAGTGGTCAGGGGATTATGATGACCGCATTCTAAAACTGCAGGACAAAGGCTATCCCTTTCAAGGTTATTATGATACACTTCGGGCTATTCAAGCTCATGTAGTTAGAGGGGAACACGCCCGAGTATTGGATATAGGGATTGGAACCGGGCTTTTAACTCATGCCTTGTATCAGAGAGGCTGTTCGGTTATCGGTATCGATTTTTCGCGTGAGATGTTGGACCAGGCTCAGTTAAAAATGCCAACAGCTCAACTTATACAATCTGATCTAAACAAAGGGTTGCCTGAAAGTCTGCTGGATGAGCAGTTTGATGTCATCATTTCAGCCTACACCATGCATCATTTCGAAGATGATCACAAGTTCAAGCTGGTTGAGTCACTTTTACAGGTTTTGAGTCGCAGGGGTTCCATTCTTCTAGGTGATATAGCCTTTGAATCTTGGACAGCATTGGATAAAGTGAAATCAATATCCAATGGATGGGATGACGCAGAACATTATATGGTAGCCAGTGAAATCTTGCCGAGAATGCTTGAATACAACCTAAAGGCTCGATTTATCAAAACTTCAGCAAGTAGTGGGGTTTTTGTCATTCAGCCCGTTTGATATCATTCAATTCATGCATTTGAAATAAACAGTCCTGTTGCATAACAACTATTTCTCATGCATAATACTCGCTGGAGTTATTATGGATACCACCATCACTCTTCCAGCCTGGGTTTTTTTCGTGCTTCTGGTCTTTGCCGGCATCATGGTGCTGGATCGTTTATTGATGCCCAGCCTGCGTTGGTATCTTCGTCGCCGCGTGAAAAGGGTCATGGATGAAGTAAGCTCCCGTCTGGATATAAAAATTCGACCCTTCCAGTTAACCCGCCGACAAGGTCTTATCGATCAAATTCTTTTTGATGACCAGGTCATAGAGGCGGTCAAAGCCTATGCGCTGGAAAAAGACCTGCCCACATCCATTGCCCAGGAAAACGCTCGGCGATATGCAGGTGAGATTGTCCCAGCCTTTAATGCTTATGTATATTTCAGGTTTGGATATTGGCTCGCCCGTAATATTGCCCGCCTGGTTTACCGTATTCGAGTTGGATTTTTTGATGAGAATGAGTTAAAAAAGATCCCAGAAGACGCCAGCGTGGTGTTTGTCATGAACCATCGTAGCAATATGGATTATGTTCTGGTTTCATTTCTAGTCGCAGAAAAGACAGCCCTCTCTTACGCTGTAGGTGAATGGGCCCGTATCTGGCCTCTGCAAACACTCCTCAAAGCCATGGGTGCCTTCTTTGTCCGCAGAAACTCAGGTAATTCTCTTTACCGTAAAGTCTTAGAGCGATATGTTCACCTGTCGACGCGGGCAGGTGTCTGTCAAGCCGTGTTTCCTGAAGGTGGCTTGACAAAGACGGGGTCTTTGCTTGAACCCAGACTGGGATTCATGGATTACATGCTTAGAGAATTCCACCCAGCGTTCGATAAGGATATTGTATTTGTCCCTGTGGGGATCAATTACGACCGGGTCATTGAAGATCGCAGTCTCATCCGCAAGTTAGATCCAACAGCCTCAAAACGCGGGAAATGGTTTGTGATAAAAACATCTCTGGGCTTCGCCTATAAAACACTGCTGCTCTCCAGAAAGTTACGCTGGCGTCGCTTTGGTTATGCCAGTGTGAATTTTGGAAAACCTGTTTCAGTAAAAGCATACTGTGAAAAAAATGGAGTGGTGTTCAATACGGAGGATTCTCAAGAGCGTTTTGACAAAGTTAAGGCACTGGCAGATACCTTGATGGGAAACATCGGGAATGTGATCCCCATTTTACCCATTGCCCTACTATCTGAAGTCCTGCTTCTAAACAAGAAAGTCTGGCAAAGTGAGCTGGATTTAAAATCTCAAGCTGCCACCCGTATAGATGAACTTAAATCATTAGGGGCTCCGATTGACATCGCCTCAAATGCCCGTGAGGGTGTCCTGAATAATGCCTTGAGCATGCTAAAAGGGCGTGGTCTTGTTGATAACAATGAAAACCTCATACGGATAAACCCTGAAGCAGAAACCTTACTGGAATACTACGCTAACTCCATCCAACACTGGCAGCACAAATAAACCAATCCTTTCATACTGGAGGCTGAGCTACGACCTCACAGGCAGGCTCAACGTCCAAAGCCCGCCCTAACTCCTAACCCCTAACTCCTACCCGTTAGCCCTCTCCACCTCTTGCTGAATCCAATATTCCTGATGATATTGAACGCCTATGAAACACCCCGTATTTATCAGCACCCTTGAAATTTTCAAGATGGGAGTGGGTCCTTCCAGCTCACACACCATGGGTCCCATGAAAGCCGCTAATGCATTTCTAGAGAAGATGCAAACAGGAGCGCCTCCTCAGTCAAGAATCCGGTGTACCCTGAAAGGATCGTTGGCATATACCGGAAAGGGTCACGCCACAGATAACGCTGTGGTCCTGGGTTTGCACGGATATGATCCTCAAAACCTCACCGACATCGACATGGATGTGCTGATTGCAGAACTTTGGAGTCAGAAGACGGTTACCAACCTGGCTAATGAATCCTTGTTATTCTCACCTGATAATGACATCATTTTTGATAGGGGCGACCCCCTTCCACAACACCCTAACGGTATGATTTTCGATATCGTGGACCCTGACGACAATATTTTCTACTCCGAAACGTATTTCTCTATCGGGGGTGGATTCATTACACGTATGCGCAACATTGAGAAAATCGTAGCCCCGCTTCAAATGGAATCTGCCCTGGAAATTCCATTTCCCTTCGCCTCAGGTGCAAAGATGGTTGAGATGTCCTTGAAAACCGGAATGACTATTGCCCAACTTAAGGCGGCAAATGAAAGAGAATATCAATCGTCCAGTGCACTAAAGACGGGTTTGGACTCAATCTGGAAAGCCATGCGAACCAGTGTGGAGAAGGGATTGAGTACTGAGGGTCTTCTGCCAGGAGGAATCAAAGTTCAACGTCGAGCCAAAAACCTTCATGACCAGTTTGTCTCTCAACCAGACAAGGCGAATGTGACAGACTGGCTATGTGCCTATGCCATGGCGGTGAATGAAGAAAACGCGGCGGGTCATATGGTGGTCACTGCTCCCACCAATGGGGCTGCTGGTGTTATTCCAGCCGTTTTGTATTATCTGGTGGTTCATCAAGGCATCGAGCAAGAGGATATACGTGAATTTCTGCTGGTTGCGGGTGCTGTAGGTGGGTTGATAAAAATGCGCAGTTCCATTTCAGGTGCCGAAGTGGGTTGTCAGGGTGAAGTGGGTTCCGCTTCCTCTATGGCAGCGGCTGGTCTTTGTGCCATCCGCGGGGGTACAGCCGCCCAGGTAGAAAACGCTGCAGAGATAGCTCTGGAGCATCATTTAGGATTGACTTGCGACCCCGTACAGGCATTAGTTCAGGTCCCCTGTATAGAGCGCAATGGTTTTGGGGCAATAAAGGCGTATACGGCTGCATCACTGGCTATACACGGAACAGGACAGCATTTTATGTCTCTGGATAACTGTCTGGCCGCCATGAAACAGACAGGGCTGGAAATGTCGGAGAAGTTTAAAGAAACCTCCCTTGGGGGATTGGCTGTAAGTAATACAGAATGTTAACGGGACACAGGAAGGGTACAGAAATGTCAAAAGCATTATTAGGTATTCTTGTCATTTTATCGATGCAATCCGGATGGGCTCAAACCGCCTCACAACAGAAAATTGCACTCAACTCCGCAAAGGGGTTAGAATTGATAAATGTTGAAGCAAGTGTGACAAAGCTACACGGTAAAAAAGCTATTCAGGTCAAAGCCGCCAGGGGTGTTAAGAATCATGAAACCCTTGTCTTGATTCCAGACGTATCTTTTTCCAATGGTGTGATTGAGATTGAAGTTGCAGGAGAGCCGGCACCAGGTGCTTTCCCTCAGGCAAGGGGGTTTGTGGGCCTGGCATTTCGGGTTAACAAACCAGATGCTTATGAGTACGAATGCTTTTATCTAAGACCAACCAACGGGCGCGCAGAGAATCAAGTTCAAAGGAACCATTCCATACAATATGTCTCACACCCAGAATATCCCTGGTATGAGTTAAGGGAAAAATTTCCTGAAAAATATGAATCCTATGCTGATCTTGTCCCTGGAGAATGGACGAAGTTGAAAATAGAAGTTTCAGGTGTGACAGCAAAATTCTATGTGAACAATATGGATCAGCCAAATCTGATCGTTAAGGATTTAAAAGGTGCTAAATCTGAAGGTGGGATAGCACTCTGGTTACATTCATCAACATTAGCGCACTATAGAAACCTGATCATTACTCCGAATGATTAACCACAGGCTAGGTAAGTCTATGAAAAGGATCGTCCTGCTGGCCTTGATTGCGAACTGTATATTTATAGTTCAGTGCTCCAGGTTTGAAAAACAAGCTCCAACAATGACAACCATGACCTTCAACATTCGCCTTAATCTCGAATCTGATGGAGACAATGCCTGGCCTAACCGTAAAGAGATAGCCACCAGTATGATCACATTTTATACACCGGATATTTTTGGGGTACAGGAAGCTCTTATGGGACAGGTCATGGATTTAGAGGAACGGCTCCCAGAATATAACTGGATAGGCGTCGGTCGAGACGATGGCAAAACCCAGGGTGAGTTCATGGCGATTTTCTACCTCAAAAACAGGTTCGAATTGCTGGATCAATCCACCTTCTGGTTGTCCGAAACTCCAGATAAACCAGGCAAAGGATGGGATGCTGCCTGGGTTCGAGTGGTAACCTGGGGACACTTTAAAGATTTAAACACAGGAAAAACTTTTTATCATTTTAACACCCATCTTGACAATCGTGGGGAGCAAGCGCGACAAGAGGGCGCAAGATTGTTACTCAGGGAAATTCACCGGATTGCTAATAATGCACCAGTAATCGTAACCGGTGATTTTAATGCTGATCCTGATTCTCGACCCTATGAAATTCTGACAAAGGGTGATGCTAAAAATGAGTTCAAACTCATTGATGCAAAGACAATTTCCCAGCATCCCCACCATGGATCCCGTCGCACCTTTAATGGTTTTGACCTGGAGACCCTCAAAACAGAAGCGGGTCCTATTGACTATATCTTTGTCCAAAACCAGGTCGGAGTGTTGAAACACGGGACACTATCCGATACCTTCAATGGTTATTTCCCTTCAGATCATATGCCTGTGATCGCCCTATTGAGTCTCCCGTGAGGTCAGATATAAACCGACGTGAATTCTTAAAACAAGCTTTGATCGTCTCAGCCGGAATACCAATTCTGGGTTGTATATCCAATAGAAAGGTTTTGATGCCTACTAATCAGCTAAAAATCTCTCTCGCAGAATGGTCTCTCCATCGGACTATCTTTGGTGAAGGCTTAGATAAAACCAACTGGGGCGTTTGGCAACAGGCACTCCAGTCTGACCCACAATCTGTGCTACAGGGAGAACTGGATCCTCTTGATTTTGCCGTGATAGCTCGTCGTGTCTATGACATAGACGCTGTGGAATACGTAAACGTCTTCTTTTTGGATCGAGCAAAAGATCATAAGTATCTTGCAGAGATGAAAACCCGGGCAGATGGTGAAGGCGTAAAGAGTCTGCTAATCATGTGTGACCATGAGGGCATGCTCGGAGATCCTTCTACCAACCAGCGTCATGTTGCCGTAGAAAATCACTTTAAGTGGGCCGAAGCAGCCAGTTACCTCGGGTGTCATTCCATTAGGGTTAATGCTGGTAGTGAGGGTGGATATGACGAGCAAATGAAATTAGCAGCAGATGGATTATGGGAGCTGGCAGAATATACGGAGAAGCTCAACATTAATGTTCTGGTTGAAAACCATGGTGGCTTATCAAGCAATGGAAAGTGGCTTCATGGTGTCATGCAACTTGCAGATCATCCAAGGCTTGGAACCCTGCCTGATTTTGGCAATTTTCAAATCAACTCTGACACCACCTATGATAGATATCAGGGTGTTGAGGAGTTGATGCCCTATGCTGGAGGGGTGAGCGCTAAATCCCTTGGTTTTGATGCTGATGGAAATGAATCAACCATGGATTATAACAGGCTCTTGGGTCTGGTTTTTGACGCAGGGTATTCAGGGTATATTGGTATTGAATACGAAGGCAATTCTCTTGATGAGCATGCAGGTATCCTGGCGACCAAAAAATTGTTGGAAAACACTTACAAGGACCTGATAGAAACTAACAAGCAATAGTCTTAGCAGTCATGCAATAAGGATATTCAAGCAGTGAAGATATCGATAACCGGAATGCTGGTTCTCTTGGTTTGCTCATGTGTGTCGAAACCAGGGCTTGAGCCCCCAAAGATGGATGTTCACCATCAGGGACTGTATTTCGCCAAGCAAGCATACATACCACAACCCATTCCTGAATTCGAAACGCACAGAAATAAATTACCCCAGCCCATATTAGATGGAAATCCTGAGTGGCTTGACATGTACTGGAAGTGCTGGGAAATTGCATTTAAGGGATTCAAAAGTCCGCCCCCTGGATCACCGTTGGTTTCAAACTGGATCGATGAAGCTTTCAGCGAGAATATCTTTCAATGGGATACCATTTTCATGATCATGTTTGCCCGCTATGGGCACGATATTTTTCCTGCAATTGAGTCACTGGATAATTTTTATGCCCTCCAGTATGAAAGCGGCTTTATCGGTCGCGAGTTTAGAGAAGTCGATGGACAACTGATTCATTTTGATTTTGATGGAGGTCTTTTCTCTGATAAGGGTTGGAAGAATATGATCAATCCACCCCTGTTTAGCTGGGCTGAAATGGAATCATACTATATTTCTGGAGATAAGACCCGTTTAAAACAAGTGCTCCCCGCACTGGAGAAGTATGCGGAATGGTTAAATCATGATGGTGATCCAGCCGCTGCGGACTGGGAGAGAAACGGTCGTATCTCAAAAAGCTCAATACATAAACTATACTGGAACACACCACTGGGAAGTGGCATGGATAATACCCCTCGCCCCGCAACCAAAGGTGCTGGCTGGGTAGAGATGTCATCCCAGATGGTAATTATGTACAAGAATCTGGCATTAATCTGTGATGAGCTCGAGCAGACAAAAAAAGCAGCATTTTTCAGAACACAGGCGAAAGCAATAGGCGATCGTATCAATCAGTGGTGCTGGAATGACGAGGATAGCTTTTACTATGATGTATTAGCTGATGGTACTCAATACAAGAAAAAGACAAGCGGAGGTTTTTGGCCCCTTCTGGCTGGTGTTGCATCAAAATCTCAGGCTGAGCAGCTGGTAATTCACCTGAAAAACGAGAATGAGTTCTGGCGTCCCATGGTTTTTCCAACCCTGTCCGCAGATGAAGATGAATATGATGAACATGGTGGTTATTGGCTGGGAGCAATCTGGGCACCAACAAATGTTATGATCATCAAGGGTCTTGAGGAGAATGGATATTCGGAATTTGCAGGACAAGCCACAGAAAGATATTTGACAGGGATGTATGCTGTTTTCAAAGACTCAAATACGGTATATGAAAATTATGCCCCGGATCATCAAGAACCCGGGCAGCCCTCGAAGGCTGATTTTGTGGGCTGGACCGGTTGCGGACCCATACAACTATTATTCGAAAACGTGATGGGACTCCAAATCAATGGAGTGGCAAATATTCTGACCTGGAACTTGCGACGA
>JAERTJ010000055.1 GCA_016844945.1 Fidelibacterota bacterium
GTAAATAAACAGCGTCTCCGGATAATCCTTTAAAACTACCACGGCGGACATAAACCTTCTCCATAAAAAAACCTCCTTGGGTTAAAAACACGGTTAGTGATTTCAATATTCCAAAGAGGCTTTGACACTGCTTTAAAAAAACTATATAAAAGAAGTGTTCCCAGATTAAAAGCTTGGCTGGTATCAAAAACCAATCTGGAACATTTTGCCCCTGAATGGTGCTGGCACACCTCAGGGGCTTTTTAAATGGTTTATTGGTCAGACGATTTTAAATCTTCAAGCGAAACTTCCTTTTCGCCACGTAAATAAAGCTCTTTTGTCAATCAGCGTTCAAAATTGACCCCCTGTCAGCGTCCAATTTTGACCCCCTTAAAGTAAAAAAAATATAAAGGTGATAGTTCATAGTTTTATGTCATCCACTAAGTTCCCGGGTTTACTCCGCACACTAGCGGAAGTGGAAGCCAGTCCCTGAGAATGGGCACCACAAAAAATGCCCGTCGGAAGGGGTTCGCTTCCGCTGGAGCGGGTCCAACTACAATCATTTCACCTTTAACCAAAAAATACATTTTAAATTCTTAACTCCTGTTCTTTAACCTCCAGCTCTGATTACCAGTTTCAATGATGTCACAATGATGCGTAAGCCGATCAAGCAGAGCAGTTGTCATTTTTTCATCTATGAATACTTTCGACCATTCTCCAAAATTCAGGTTGGTAGTCACTATTAAAGATGTCCTCTCATACAGTTTGCTGATCAAATGGAACAGCAGAGCACCACCGGACTGAGAGAAAGGCAAATAACCCAATTCATCCAAAATGACGAAATCCACATTTACCAACCGATTGGCAAGGGCTCCGGATTTATCTAGATGTGTTTCTCTTTCCAGCTGGTTTACCAGGTCGATGACACTGTAAAACCGGCCTCTTTTTCCCTGGCGGATACAGTGTGCTGCTATGGCTGTTGCCAGGTGGGTCTTCCCAGTACCGGTGCCGCCTACAAAAATGATATTCCGGGGTTCTGATAAAAAAGACCCTTCATATAATTGTCGCACCACCATTTCTTCAACAGGGATATTTTCAAAATGAAAGGTATCCAGATCTTTTAAAACAGGGAACTTGGCAATACTCATCTGATATTTTATGGACCGTACCTTCCGTTCTGAGGCTTCAGCAATACATAGCCCATAAAGCATTTCCTGTACTGTATGTTTTTTACGGACACCCTGGGTAACAATCTCATCATAGGCCTTGACCATTCCAAACAGTTTCAATGCCCTCATCATTTCGATTAATTCGTGACGTTGCATGGGGAGCCCTCCTCTCGAAGATCGTCATACCTGGAACAATCGGCTACCGGCTCCTGCTTTAACTGCAAACTGTCCGGTGTATTTACCGGTTTAATTTGAGGGCCATCCAATTGTCGGCCCAGAATATTTAAAATCACTTCACTTTGGTAAGTGCCTTGAGATAAAGCCTTTAAACATGCTTGATTGGCTAACTCAATACCATGAAGTCTGGCAGCAAACAGGATGTCTACAAAATTACGGTCTCCGCCGGGCTGACGGGTTAAATAAGATTGTACCCGCTTGATTCCAGATGGTAGCTGCCAATCCTGGAAGGGAGCACCGTTTCTTAAAGCGCCTGGTTTACGCTGTAGAATATCCAGATAATGCCAGGGATCATAAACTGTTTTTCCCCGGTCAAAATCTCTGGCATGACTGGCGATCTGGTCGCCATTTCTGATAATTGTGATCTGATCTGCTTTAGCTCTTATTGTTGCAGTTTTCCCCGCATATTTGCATGGTACACTATAGTGATTCCGGTCATACCGGATCAGACTGGTATTAGAGACCGTACATTCTGTTTCAACATATCCTTCAAAAGCGTTCTTCACAGGGATCAAAGATGATCGCTCTTCTTCAAATACTTCCTGGATGGTTTTATCTTTATATATTGTGTGTTTTCGGCTGTTACTGATTTCAACACACCTGTCATGAAGCCATTCATTCAACTCTTTCAAACTTGTAAATTTTGGCTTTGGTTGAAAAAGCCACCCTCTGATATCCTGGACTTGTTTTTCTATCTGGCCCTTTTCCCAACCGGCACCAGGAGTACAGGCAACCGGCTCAACCAGATAGTGGCTGCACATCTGAAGAAACCGTTGATTGTACTCTCTTTGTTTTCCTTTCAATATGCTGGTCACAGCAGTTGACATATTGTCGTAGATCCCACGATTACAAGCACCTCCAAAATATTGAAATGCCCTGTTGTGTGCATCCAGCACCATCTCCTGGCTTTCTCTGTAATATGCCCTGATAAAAAATTTGCGACTGTGGCACAGCCTGAAATGAGTGACTTTTATTTTTTTGACTTCACCGTTGATGACGACTGTTTCATGGCTCCAGTCAAACTGGTAGGCATCACCCGGCGGAAAGTACAACGGTATAAACACACCTGGTTTTATTCTGCCTTTGTTTTTTCGCCATTGACGAACATATCTTTGTACGCTGTCATAAGCACCCTGGTAACCCTTACCTTGAAGCAGTTCAAAAAGTCGGCTGGCTGTGATCCTTCTTCTCTTTGGCTTCTTCCAGTCCTGATCTAAAAAATCATCCAGAAACTCATAATACGGCCCCAGTTTGGGAGAAGGTTGTGTCTCCCTTGAATACTCATGCTTGGTTTTACCACTGCGGATGACTTTACGGACCGTGTTCCGTGAGATGTTCAGGTCCCGGCTGATCTGTTTAATCTTTCTGCCCTCCACAAAATAATACCGTCTAATTTTCGCTATCGTTTCCACTATCAACATCCTCCTGACCTCCATGTTTTTATCCATGGAGAATCTAAGTCAGGGGGGTCAATTTTCGACGCTGTTTTTCTTATATAGGGGTCATTATTGCACGCTGATCAACATACTGGACTTTGCCATAATTTGTCCACCAACGTTCAATGCATTCAACAGCAAATGCTGGTGTATCTGCACTACGGCTAACAAAAACTGTACCTGTATTTTTTTGTGTATCGTAGATCCCGTATGGTACTGCTTTCCCTAC
>JAERTJ010000056.1 GCA_016844945.1 Fidelibacterota bacterium
CTTCGACGATGAGTCCTTCGATGTAGGAATTAATTATATCCAGATCGGTGCCCTTAAAACATTTGGGACCAGTGATATGGTCAGACCGTTTGGTTCGTTTTCACTTGGAACCACCATCTTTAGCCCTAAGGTTGATTATAAGGATGCCTGGCGCTTTTCCATTACATTAGGAGCTGGTGCAAAAATTTATTTGACCGATAGGATTGGTATTATCCTTCGCGGAAGATTGTTGTTGCCGATGTATTTTGGAGGCGTAGGTTTTTATATGGGAACTGGTGGCTCTGGTCTGTCAGTAAATTCATTCGCTACTTTTGCTCAGGGTGATTTCTCCGGCGGACTCATCTTCAGCTTGGGCAAGTAGTTTCTTCGCTGTTTATCGCAACAAATAAAATATTACATTTGCTATACCGCTGCTTAGCAGCTTTGGTATTATGAATCTAATTGAAACAGCTTATGTCCTTTAGCCAGCAAATCGATTTATCCGATACCACCATACTTATTGTCGAAGACGTTGAAACATCTAACCGATTCTATGAGGCCGCACTTAAAGGTACAAATGCCAATTTATTATGGGCCCTCAACGGTAAAGATGCTGTAGCCACCTTCGATGAGAACAAAGCCATTGATATAATTTTACTGGATATCAACCTGCCTGACTTCAGTGGTTTTGAAATTCTGAAGCACATAAGAAAAACCAATAAGGACGTTAAAGTAATAGTACAAACGGCCTATGTGTTTTCTGGTGAGGAAGAAAAGAGCTTTGAGCTCGGTGCTGATTTTTTTATTGCCAAACCCATTCGTTTTGATGCGCTGTTGAATGTCATCCAAAAGTGCCTTCATTAGGTAGCCATTGCCTTTTAATAGAATCTTTATTCTTGTTTTGATACTGCATCCTCTACGACTGCTTCAGTTTTACTTATTGGAGCTGCTGAAAACTGCTCATAACAGTTTCCAGAAATATTGTCAGTATTTTGACTATTTTTAGAACAACTTATTCAGCAGTCACCTTGTCTTGATACCAACAACATATCTAAAACTATGAGAACATTTTTTACCCTTATTTTACTGGCCATCGGTTCAGCGATTATTGCACAGTCAGCAGGAGATACCATCGTTGTTCCTACTTTTAACTATACCCAAACCAGTGGCAGCGGTATTCGGGATACCATGATTGACTTTCCGGATGATCCCAACCTGAGCTTTGAGAAGGTTATCATGCGATATAATATGAGATGTAAGGATGGGCTCGTTTCCGTCCCTGGCAATACCAACCGTGGTTGTGGTGAGTGGGATTATTCCTGTAATACCTATATAACGGATTCCAGCAGAGTGGATTCTGTAATCAGTTATACCGCTTCTCACAGCATTTCTGCCTTCAGTGGTTCCACCTTCGAATATGTGGAAACACCGCTGTACGATTATTATCAGTACAGACAAAAGGAGGTGGTTCTCAACAGTACCACATCTGAAACTACTGCTACTGTGGGTAGCGGCAGTTTATCATTGTCACATCCCATTGCAGCTGATAATAATTCAGGGAAATCACAATACCTATTCCTGGCATCAGAATTAACCTCAGCAGGGCTACAGGCAGGCGATATAGATGCTATGCTTCTGGAAGTGAGTAGCGGAAGTGCTGATGCAGATTACTTCCAGCTAAGGATGAAACATTCCTCCAAATCAAGTCTGGATCCCAACGATCCGGATATGGATGATTTTACAGAAGTCTATTTTTATGACTATTCCTTCAGCCCGGCAAGCAATAGAATTCAGTTTTACAATCCCTTTGTATGGAATGGTGCGGATAATATTATAGTAGAGCTTACATTTACAAATAATCAGGCCAGCAATGCCATGAGCCTGGAGGGTGAAGATGTGGGAAGTGACATGGGAATTTATGCCCATAATGGATACCATATTAATTCTGTTAACGGAAAAATTGAAGTGCCTACCACCGCTTTTTCAAGTATTTCAGATGAGTTGACAGTTTCTTTCTGGAGTTATGGGAATGAACAAATCCAACCCATTCACAACAGCATTATTCATGGAGTGGATAGTGATAACAAGCGTCAGCTAAACCTTCATTTACCCTGGGGAAACTCAAGTATTTATTACGATTGTGGAAATGATGGCTCTGGCTATGACAGGATAAATAAAGCAGCATCGCCGGCGGAGTTCAGAGGAAGCTGGAACCATTGGGCCATTACCAAAAATGCGGTTAGTGGAGATATGAAGATATATCTGAATGGTAGTTTGTGGCACTCTGGAACGGGCAAAAACAGACTTATTGATATACAGGAATTGATTTTGGCCACCAGTGGAAATGCTGACAGGTCCTGGTATGGGAAGTTCGATGAGTTCAGGTTTTGGGATAAGGAATTGTCTGAGACTACCATTCAGGACTGGATGTATCGTTCGCTGGATGCCAGTCATCCCCATTACAGCAACCTGCTAGCCTATTATATGATGGATGAAGGAATGGGTAACACCACTGTTGATGCTTCACCCAATGCAGAAACAGCCAGTATACTTGATTTTTTATATTGGTTATTTGAGCGTGGCTTGGATATCGACAAAGGCTTTACCGCAACAACAGAAAGACCAAATATCACCTTCGCACAAGGTGAGTATACCCTAACAATAACAGACCAGATCATTACAGACTCGGTGATGTTAACTCCGAGCATTGTGAGGGAATATGAGATCATTCCCAGATATGGAACCATGCTGCATGACAGCATCAACGAGGTTTCAGTGGATGAGTATTGGGAAACACAGTACCAGCGAATTTTTGATCCGGAAGGTATAGCCATCGACTCTTTTATGCTTGCACCTACAGCTAGCATCGAAATTGAGGAGTTAACCTATTTCAAGCGTTATCCATCCAAATTTGAAATCATGTCTTTCGTAACCCCATATGGCATCTATCTCGATCTGGGTATGGAGGGAAAAACCTGGTTCTTCGATGTTACCGATTACACCCCGATTTTAAATGGGCAGAAACGGATGACCATAGAAAGAGGCGGGCAGAGACAGGAAGACATGGACATTCAGTTTTTGTTTATCGTGGGTACTCCGGCACATGAGGTGCTAGATATTGCACAGGTATGGCGTCCCGATAGCCGGGGATATACCAGTATCATTGATGACAGATCTTTCGAAGCCAGGGAGTTTTACTTCCTGCCCGATGGCGATCAATATAAGTTTAGGTCAGTGATCACTGGACACGGCCAACAAGGAGAATTCACAGGTCGATACCACTTCCTCAATATAAACGAGGGAGATCCGGAATATACCTGGAAGGTGTGGACAGAATGCTCGGAGATAGCCATATACCCACAGGGTGGGACCTGGATTTATGACCGGGCTGGATGGTGTCCGGGAACACCAAGCGATTTATATGAATATGATATTACTGAGTATGTAAGTCCGGGACAATCTCATATGCTTGATTATGGACTTGAATATGCCAGTGGTACTTCCAATTATATAGTGAACAACCAACTCGTGACCTACGGAGTGCCCAATTTTACTGTGGATGCTGCTGTTACAAGAATTCTAAAACCAAACAGTGAAGATGCAAGTGAAGAAAGGTTTAACCCGGCCTGTTCAAATCCTGAGATAGTCATCCGCAATACAGGCGCTACTACCTTAACCAGTCTGGATATTGATATTCAGGTTGAAGGGGGGGAGGTTGTGAATCATAACTGGACCGGTTCTCTTCAATTTCTGGAGCAGGATACGGTGACCATCAGCATAGATGATCTTAGTTTTTGGATGAGCGGAGGGAACACTTTTACAGCTACCATAAGCAATCCCAACGGTCAGGATGATGAATATGAGCATAATAACGTCATGTCCTCAACATTTGAAGACCTGCCTGTATATCCGGATGGAAGCTATTACACCTTCCGCCTATTGACCAACAACTATGGGCACCAATCCTCTTATACCTTGAGAGATGGCTCAGGTACTCAGTTGTACAAGCGTGACAATTGCGATGACAATACCCTGTATGAAGATGAGTTTTTATTGTGGCCCGGATGTTTTGAGTTGCGCATCGAAGACAGTGGTGACAATGGACTTGAATTCTGGCACCAGCCGCAGCAGGGGGTAGGCTCCTTTAAATTGGTGGATGCCGAAGGGAATGTATTGCATACTTTCGATCCCGACTTTGGTGGCTTTGCCAGTTATGAGTTTGGCATTGGAAACATCACACGAATTCAGGAAGTTCAACATACATTTGAGGTTGCGGTATATCCAAATCCGGTTTCAAACTATCTCAATATTGACATTGATGGAGCCAATGACTTGAAAATGAAAGCCACCCTCAGCAATATGGTAACTTCTGTGGTGTTTGAGAAATCATGGGTGGGAACCTCAGGTCAGAATAATATAAGGGTGAATATGGAAGACTTCCCTGCTGGAATTTACTTCTTAACCATTGCTTCCGATAAGCAATCACGCACGGAAAAGATTATTAAGTACTAAAAATTAACTGGCGCGCGAATTTTTCGGTTGCTGGCATGTAAAAACTAAAAAAACCCTACTCATTAGAGCAGGGTTTTTTTTAATGTCGGAGTGACAAGACTTGAACTTGCGACCTCTTGACCCCCAGTCGTAATGTTACATTATCATTTATTTGATTGATACTGCAGCTCTGCTAATACAATTACTATTATTAGAGTGTTTTAGATTGAATTAGTTGATTGATATTGATAAGTGATATAGTGATTCAAATTGATTTTGTTAGTACATTTGTTAGAATATATAATATAATGTACTAACAATATGGAGGCAAACCTTAAAAAAACGAATAAAAAAAGCCCTAACATTAGTATAGAGAGCAATGATATTAAACTATCATATTTAGGCATTACAATGTTCGCAAGGCTAGATATGAGACGACCTAACGAAAAGAAAACCTACCCAATAAGAATAAGAATAATACACAATAGAAGTACACGAGACTATGGTACCAAGCAGTATGCAAATGAGCATGATTGGAGGAAAATTCTAAGCTCTAGACCAAAGGGGAACTTTGCTGAAAAGAAAATAATCATCAATGATTTATTGCAAAGAGCGTTTAATATTGTTCATGAAATGGACTCATTCACCTTCTCAAAATTTAATGAGGTCTACCTAAATAAACAAAGCAATGACAAGCATAATATTTATAACTGGTATGACGATAAAATAAAAGAACTTCGTGAAAATGGTCAACTCAGCACAGCCCTTACTTATGAGTATTCAAAGAAATCATTAAAGGAGTTTGATAAAAAGGAAGTCTTGACTTTTGATCAAATCACGCTCAATTTTTTAAAAAAATATGAGAAGCAGATGAAAAATCCTTCAACAGTTGGAATTTATTTAAGACCCCTAAAGCATATTTTTAACCGGGCAAGTGAAGATCCAACTAATTTCATTATTGATTCCCCATTCAAAAGGTATAAGATTCCTTCTCCACGAAATATTAAAAAGGCGTTAACAAAAGATGAATTGAAAAGCATATATGAGTACAAAGCTCAAGAGGGCAGTCCAGAGGAATACTATAAGGATATTTGGCTGTTTTCATACTTTGCCAATGGAATTAATATGAAAGATATATGCAGACTCAGATATAGTAATATCAAAGGGGATTCTATGGAGCTTAGAAGGGCTAAAACAATGAATAGCAACAAAGACACCAAGCCAATAAATATCGTGTTGACAGATGATTTAGTAAGAATAATTGAAGACTATGGGTCTCAGCCTAAGGTTAAAGACAACTATATCTTCAATTTCTTACAAAAAGGCATGAGTGAGGAGCAAGAAATGGCAGCCGTTAAGCAGGCAACCAAGCAAGTCAATAAATATATAAAGAGAGTAGCAACAAAACTTGAAATTGGGATTGAGGTTTCTACCTACACGGCCAGGCATTCCTTTGCCACAATCCTAAAGAATGCAGGAGTCGCACCTTCTTTTATAGGGGAAAGTCTGGGTCATTCTTCCCTTAAGACCACAGAAGGCTATTTAGGTAGTTTTGAAACAGATCAGAGAATAGAGAATATAAATAAACTTAAAGATTGGTAAGTATGAAAAAGGAAAAGATTTCTCAAAACTCTGACACTGAAATTCCAGATATTTTATCATTCAATCCAAAAAA
>JAERTJ010000057.1 GCA_016844945.1 Fidelibacterota bacterium
ATAGGGCGCTATCCTTTTTATGGCAATACGAACTACCCCCGTTTTTTACCCAAAACAGGCTCCGCCACTTGTCAAATCTCCCAAGCCATTACTCAACAACACTTTCAATGAATTTTAACTCAGGTTTCGGGGGAACTTCAAAGTAATTAAACCTTGAATACTTCAATGAATATTTATAGATTCCAGGCATTCAAATTCAGAATAATTGGGGGATGTATGAAACATATTTACTCGTTTAATACCCGTAACAATCACACTGTATTGATCCACATTCTGATCTGTCTGGCTCTGACAATTCAGGGACTTGCTGCAGAAGGCAATTGGATCAAGATTGGTGATCTCCACAACTTCTATCAGGATTATGGGAGTGAACCTGAAGAGGGGTTTGGGACCGAACAACAATTCGGATTCCGCTGGAATGCCCTATACAATTCCCAGGATATGCAGGCTGCCAAGGGGTTCTGGATAGGTGTCAGAAATTTTCAAGATCCAGTTGTAAATACATTCTTTCCATACAAAGTCGCTCATGTTGGTCCACGTCCGCGACCGACAATTGAGCAAGATGAGTTTATGCCCGTTCAGTTTGAGCTACACGGGCGTACATCACCTCCAAATGTGTATGTCAATGGAATTCCTTCCTCTATAGTGTCACAGGATGAATTGCTACATCCAGATTTGAATCCCAATCTCCCTGCAGAGCGCATGATGTACAACAAGGTGAATTCATCAACGGGGATAACCATGGAACGTCGGATCTATGGGATGAGCCAGCAGAATTATGACGATTTTATAATCACTGAATATGTTTTTACAAACACGGGTATCTGTAATAGGGATGGAAGTATCATCCATTCACAAACCCTGGAGGATACCTATTTTCACTGGCAGTACCGCAATGCCATTGCCCTTGAAGGAACCGTAGAAGGCTCCTTTATAGATTGGCGGGGTCGAAGAGGATGGGGAATCCCCCAAAACTGTCGCTGGGGAATGAACACCATGAATGATGTTATTGGAGAAAACCCTGATAACCCGGTCACTGATTCACCCTATGCAGAGATGAATGAAATGGGCATAGATGAATTTGATGACAATGGGAATATCATACGGGCTTACTATTCCTGGCATGGTCGACATTCCAATCTCAGCTATGACAACATTGGATCCCCAAATTATCAGGGGTGGCTGGCAGATGGAATGTTAGGGGCATCACAATTTGCTGGAGCCGTTGTTCTCCATGCTGATACATCTCCGGATAATCCTGATGATGATATTTATCAACCGTCCACCACCCAAATGATCGAATCCAATGATCAGGCTACGGTGAATAATGACCAGTATAGCAGCAGTCGCATGGAAACCGAATATCTCAGTTTTATGTCTGCTGGTCATCCTGAATTGAGTCATGCCGAGCAAGTCAGGTCAGAAAACATGTTTCCTGATCAATACTCTGCAGCCGGTGGATATTCACAGTCCTGGGCATTTGGTCCATATACTCTGGCTCCTGGAGACAGTATTCGCATTGTAATTGCTGAGGCAGCAGGAGGACTCAGTAGGCGCATGAACTTCGAAGTTGGCAACAATTGGTATAGAGCCTTCGCCCTGGGAGAAACACTGACACTGACAAAACCAGATGGTAGTACGACCACAGATCCAGATGAATATAAAAGTGCATGGGTTTACAGCGGACGCGATTCCCTCATGCAGTCCTTCCGAAGAGCCATATCAGCCTGGGATGCTGGACTGGAAAACATCCCAGAGTCTCCACCAGCTCCAGATGTGTTTCAAATTTTCACAGGGTTGCATGAAATTCTTCTTAGCTGGAATACCAATGCCGAAAACTATGCTCATTTCTCAGGCTATCGAATTTACCGAGCTGAAGATAATTATGAGCGTTTTTATGACAGGGTATTTGAATGCGGACCAGGCACAGATCATCCTGAAATCGTCAACGAATGGATTGATACCTCTGTCAGTGATAGCGTCGGGTACTACTATTACATCGTTTCCACCGATGATGGATCAGTTAATGAGGCTGAGCCAGGCGCGGTGTTGGAAAGCGGCAAATATTGGACACTTCCCAGCATGCCTGTCATGTCGAGTAACTCTCGGGTCGTCAATGATGATTTATATGTGAGTCCCACTGGAAGTGATGCAAATAATGGACTCACTCCTGAAGAACCACTAAAAACGATCACCAGAGCCAGTGAGCTGATGATCTCATCTCCACTACAAATCAATACAATCCATCTGGCACCAGGGGTTTACAGTCCTTCCGGTACGGGTGAAACATTCCCACTTTCGCTCAAAAATTTCTTCGTCCTCAAAGGTGACCCCACAAATCCGGCTGTGCTGGATGCGGAAGAAACCGCCAGCGTTTTTGTCTTGAGTAATCTGGCTGAGGTCCAACTTGAAAATCTGGTTATAACCAATGGCCAAGCTGAACTGACAGGTGGAGGAATAAATGCTTCATCATCAACAGGCACGTTGAAAAATCTAACAATTGAAAATAATACGGCACCTGGAGTAGGTGGGGGCATTTACTGCGCAACTGGTTCAGATCTTGAGCTCATCAACGTCACACTCAGATACAATTATGGCTTTTCTGGAGGGGGGTATTTTTGCCAATCGAATGCCCAATTGACCCTTTCCAGCGAAAACCGCTGCAACATTTACCTGAATCAAGCCAACTATATTGCTAATGATGTATACCAAGCTGGGAGTGATGTCACGTATCTCACTGTTGATACCTTCTCCGTGTTGAGCCCAAGTGATTATTACGTCTCTGGTTCTCAAATTGAAGCCGATATCCTTAATGCCAAATTATCTCAAATTAATGCAGATCTCTTTGTGAGTCCTACAGGCGATGATGGAAACTCAGGTCTGAATGAAGGTCAAGCTTTCAGAACGATCGAGAAGGCTATAAAGACTATCTATGCTGATCTGGACAATCAACATATCATTCATTTAGCTGAAGGCACCTATAGCCCTGGTACGAATGGGGAGCAATTCCCCATCTTTACCCGCAGCTATGTATCACTTCATGGGGTGAGTCGCGAATCTACAATTCTGGATGCCATGGGGTCAGCTGGTGTTATAGAAATCAGAAGAGATTCACTCGTGGAACTGAAAAATCTACGATTGACTGGTGCTATGGGGACGTCTGGAGGTGCAATTAATTGTAGCGATAATGGAAACATTCAACTCACTGATATTGATATCATTGGAAATACTGCTGCTCGTGGAGGAGGACTCTATTGCAGATCAAACGACAATCTCCTGCTAGCCGGGGTAAATATCCATCACAATGTGGCTACCAGTTGGGGGGGAGGTGTGTATATCATTGATTCCGAAATCAATTTTGATCCTACGAATCGATGCAATATTTATCTAAATCAAGCACCTGAGCTCGGATACGACCTTTACTCAATAAATCTGCTGCAAAACTTCCAGATTCATGTTGTTTTAGATACCTTTACCGTGTTGTACCCTGTTGAAGAATTCGTCTCACCTCTGAGAAACTTTACCTTTGACATTCAGAACAGGGTCATCCCTCAGGCTGAAGCAGATCTCTATGTCTCACCCACAGGTAGTGATGAGAATAACGGCCTCACACCAGAATCACCCCTTAAGACGATACGTTATGCAAATGAACTAATCTTTGCTGACGAAGCACACCCACATACGATCTATCTCCTGGAAGGTGTCTACAGCACCACATCTAACGGTGAATCCTTACCCATACAAATGCGGAGTTATGTATCGCTGACTGGCGATCTGGAGGGTGGCTCAATTATAGATGCCGAGCATGGGGGACGAGTGATCGATTGTGAGGGAGTTGAAGGATCTAGTATTAGTCATATAACTGTACGAAATGGCTACGCTGATAGTGGGGGTGGCATATTTATCGTCGATGTAGATGATATACAGTTATCAAACCTGGTTCTCCAAAACAATGAGGTGGACAACTATGGTGCAGGTATTTATGCATCGAACTCCACAGTCACTATTCACAATAGTACCTTTAAACACAACAGGGGCAAATATGGTGCTGGTCTCGCAACTTTGAACACAGATTTAGACCTAGCGCTAAGTCTCTTCTATGATGATTCATCTCGATTTGGATCCGCCCTATACTTGAAATCTTCAGATGCTATTCTGGATCAACTCACCATTGCAGATAATCCAGTGGGTGTCCGGGGGGGAGCGATTACGCTCTGGGAAAGTGGACAGGCAAGGCTTAGCAATAGCATTTCCTGGAATAACGATGATGCAGCCTTATACCTCCGACCGGGAACAAGTATGGAAGTCCTTTATTCGAATGTTGAAGGAGGTCTCGAGGCGGTTTATGGGGATAGTATAGATTGGTTAGACGGGAATCTGGATCAGGATCCCTTATTCTGTCATGTGAGTCAGGGTGTTTATGCCATCGCTGAAAATTCACCTTGCATTGGCAGTGGGATGAGTGGCGTAACTATGGGCGCATTAGGTATTGGTTGTACTGTTGCCATTGATGATGATGTGGTATTACCCATTGAGCATAGTTTGAGCCAGAATTACCCGAACCCGTTTAACCCGGTGACCACGATTCGATATGGCGTGGGTGAAAGGGAGAATGTTCATCTGGTGATTTACGATATCACTGGCCGCACTGTGTTAGAACTCCAGCAGGGGGAACAGCCTCCAGGGTGGTATGAGATACATTGGCAGGGGTTTGATAGGACGGGACGCCCCATGAGTACAGGTTTATACTTCTGTACGCTTCAGGCAGGGGATTACCGGAAAACCATCAAAATGTTGTATCTGAAATAAGGAAGTACTTCCTAATAGTAAATAATTAATTGATCGATGTGCTCTTGAAGAAAGTCTCAGGGTTGTAGGTAGACCTGACAAATAAAAAAAGCGCCGGTACCCTTACTAGTCCGGCGCTTAATCAATTCTTATAAAGAATTAAACAGCAGTAACGTTCTCAGCCTGTGGACCTTTTTCGCCCTGTGTGACATTCAATGTAACGTTTTGCCCCTCTTTCAGAGAAGCATGTCCATCACTGTTAATTGCACGATAGTGAACAAAAACATCTGGACCATCTTCCTGCTGGATAAATCCGTAGCCTTTTGCGTCGTTAAACCACTTGACTACTCCGTTGACTAGTTGATCAGCCATTTGAACCTCTTTCTTAAACTTACCACCTATGTGGCTTTTTACAAGTCAGGCATTTCCACTTACGATGTAGAAAGCACTTCCGTCCCAAATTGAACTTTCCTGACAATTGCTACAATATGCTCAGGGAAAATTTAAAACAAACAACCATTTACATTTATTTATGAATCAAAAAATGAGTCGAATACTTAGTTCAGGGCAAGCCTTCACAACAGATTAAGAGGGCATTACACCCTGGTTTCTTCCCGAATCTCTTGGATTGTATGGGTCGTATCAGTATTTTCCCCGCAACTTCAACTTCGCATAGACTTGGTTATTATTCTTGTTGCTGCTCCTGGCAGATTTATTTGAATGAATATAATTGGGGGTGTCTATGAACAATCTTAAAGCGACGGTAATCATGAAAACCGATCTGGTAAACTTTACGGGTCGGGTTGCCTCCTCCTCAGAAGCAGACCTGAGTGGAATACTTCGCGTTCAAAAAGACCTGATCAATGGTGTTGTCTCAAAAAACAATGGGAAAGTAATCAAAGGGGAGGGTGATTCCTTTTGGGTTGTGTATCCCAGCGTAACCATGGCTGCCATCTCAGCCGTTGAGATCCAACAGGAATTTCGAGTAGAACAAGCTGGTTTATCGGATACTGATGCATTGAGTATTCGCATTGCCATTACCATTGGAGATGTCCTGCACCAGGAAGGCGACATATTTGGTGATGCAGTCAATCTGGCTGCCCGTATCGAGGCCATTACTCCACCCGATGAAATCTACTTGAGCCATGCAGCCTGGTTGGTACTGAACAAAGCGGAAATTGGAAATTCATACGTTGATAAATTTGATCTTAAGGGAATGTCATCGAAGGAAAGAATCTATCGAATTGACCAGCAACACAAAACCAGGATCATCAGGGGACAGACCGCCATCTTTACTGACCTTAGAAATTTCAGCGGCTTTAAAAATGAATACTCGATTGAAGATGTTGAAAATGTGATAGCGAAGATGGAGGAAGTTGCAAGAGCAGCGTGCGACTCCAATGGTGGGACCATCCGCGCCACAATCGGAGATGCCCATTTTATGACTTTTGCAAACGCTGAAGCAGCGATTAAAGGTATTCTTAAAATATTGACGGAATGGGATGTATTCCTAAAAGAAACCGGTTATCCTACATTTACTGCTCTCGGCGCTCACATTGCGGATGTGTATATATTCAGATCCTGTATTTATGGTGAACAGATCAATAAGGCAGCACTTATTGAGTCACTTTGTCGATCCGCTCATCCTGAGCTGGATCGCAGCGTTGCTTTGATTTCAAATCAGATATATGATGAAGTTGCTGATATGAAATTCGATTGTGAATTCAAGAAGGTTGACCCGTCGGTAATAGATAGAAGGATGCAAAGTAGATATCAGAAAAGATTTTCAGAGGGAGAATCTTTATTCGAAATAATGGTATCGAACAATGAATCAAACACCCGTTTAAGATCACCTTTGCATCAGAAATAGTTCTCCGTGTACTCAAATAGAAAGGTTGGAATATCTTCCATGCAGCCACATCAATTCACAGATCCTTTTCAAACCATACAGCATATTCTCAAAGTATCTGAACGTCTCAACGAGTTGAAAGATCTAGATGCAATTCTGGATAGAATTCTGGAAGAAAGCAGGCGTCTATCACAGGCAGATGCAGGCACCCTCTTTCTGGTGAAAGAAGGTGAACTGGTATTCGAATATATTCAGAATGAAAGTTTCGCTGACCAAAGAGATGGAATGAAGGTTTATAGTAACAAAACCATGCGAATCGATGGAAAATCTATTGTAGGCTATGTAGCCCTCCATGGCAAACCACTTTGTATAGATGATGCCTATGATTTACCTGAGGATGTATCCTGCAAGTTTAATTCTGAATTCGATCGTCAGAGTGGCTACCGGACAAAATCAATGCTCACTGTACCCATCAAAAGTTCGCAGGCTAAGGTGATTGGGGTCATTCAAATTATAAATGCCAAGAATGATCAAGGCGAGGTAATCCCATTCACAAAAGAAATGGGGCATTATCTAAGTCTCTTTGCCAACAATGCATCGGTAGCCATTGAACAAGGCATTATTACCCGTGAAGTCGTGTTGAGAATGGTCAAGATGGCAGAGTTGCGTGACCCAGCTGAAACAGGTGCTCATGTTCAACGGGTAGGAGCGTATTCCGCAGAGATTTATGACAGCTGGGCACGGGCAAACCAGATAGATAAGGCAGAACGAAAGCGGGTCAGGGACCGCATTCGTCTGGCAGCCATGCTCCATGACGTGGGCAAGGTGGGCATCTCCGACTTGATCCTGAAGAAGCCCGGCAGACTGAACGAAGATGAATTCAACCAGATTAAGTTTCATACCATTTATGGTGAAGATCTGTTTACCAATTCCACCTCTGAGCTGGATGAGATGTCTGCCGAGATCGCTGCCAACCATCATGAAAAATGGGATGGATCAGGGTATCCCGGTGCAGTAAACAGAGAAAATGGACAGCCAGGTCTTGGGAAAGGCAAAAGTGGGGAAGACATTCCCCTTGCTGCCAGAATTTGTGCTGTCGCTGATGTGTATGACGCACTCTGTTCAAAACGTTCATATAAGACGGCATGGGATGCTGATCGTTCTGTGGACGAGATTCAACAGGCGTCAGGTATAGATTTTGATCCAGGTGTCGTCGCTGCGTTTCTAGAGAGTCAGAGAGCCATTAATGCGATTCGTGAGTATTTCACTGAAGAAACAATTCGTGACTTGAGTACAGCCATGGAATCCAAAATTATAGAAGAGCACTAAACCAGCACGCATTGACTGTGAATGATAGTAGAACTGCCATGAGAACAAAAGTTGGTATGTACCTGCGTTCCCAGTGGATAAGTCAAACCGTATCCTTCGCCTCATTTTTGGTCATTGTCCTCCTGTTCATCACTGGCAGGTTTGATAGTTTGGAATTGAAAACTCTAGACTTCTTGTTCAGTCATGTTCGTGGACCACTTACTGGATTGATGGCGACGGACTCTTCCTATATAAAAATGGGTATGGATGTAGTCTTGATTGAGGTGGATGATGAGGCGTACAGACTTATACCCTATACCTACCCCTATCCAAGAGGTACGGTTTGGGCAAACCTGGTGGATAACTTGTCCATGGCGGGCGCACGAGTAATCGTTTTTGATATGGAATTTGATCAACCTGATCCTGAATCCATGCTCATTGATCGTCTTGTACATCGATCAGGTTCAGATAGAATTAGAGAATTTCTACCACAGTCAGGGGACACCCTTCTGGGCGAGGCAATCACCAGGGCACAAAGGGCAAACACGCGCGTAATCCTTGCCTCAAATCTGGTGTCAGAACCCAATCTACTGCCCCCGCAGTACCTATCAAAACCAATTGCTCCCATATTGATGGGGGACCCGGGTCTGGGACTTGTCAATTATACAGCCGATGCAGATAACATCTCTCGTCGATATGGATTGTTTTACCAGATGCATCATCAACCCGAGCAACCCTTTCTCACACTTGGGCTGGCGAGTGTCAATAGTTTCTCAGGATTCCCAGACGGGACGCTTCCGATCTACCACGTTGAGAAAAATGTGTGGGAATTAGCTACGCGTGAGATCACTCCTTATGGTTATGCAAATCTGCTGATCAACTATTATGGCCCTGCATCAGGATACAGGGTCAACAGCACGTCACATCAACTCACATGGTCAACATTTCCCCGTTATTCACTGGCAAATGTCATGGACACCCGAGATCTGGAATTGAATATTCCTGAGGAAGATACAGATTGGATGGATCAATTTCTTCCCAACCGATTGCCTCTTTGGGTATCAGAAATTGCAGATTCAAGTCAACGTGCTGAAATGATCGAGCAACTCGGTGTGGGTAGCAGTTTCCATATCACCAAGTCACCATTTTACGAAAAAATAATACTCATTGGTGCATCGGTGCAGATCACTGATGCGGATACCAAGCATACACCGTATCACAATTACATGGGACTAAAACAGACCTCACCAGGTCTGGAAGTCCACGCAAATGCCATTCAAACCATACTCCATGGGAATTACATCAAGGTGGTTGGTGGAAAAGCTACAATGCCCTTTAGGGAAGTACCCTGGATACAGATATGGATTATTGCTGGTATGGCAACCCTGACTTATATCATCATATTGGTTCGAAATCCGGTGCTTTCCGGACTACTCATTCTGATGGAGGTGTCCGTATACTATGGGATCGTTTTCGCATTGTTTACGGCTGATTTGTTTTCGCTTCCCAGGAAAATATTGGCTCTAATTACACCCGATGGATTTATGGTGAGGTATCCAGATATCTTTCAATCCCCTTTACCTGGGGTGGGCGAAAGTACGTTTTTATTCTCTGTGGCACCTGTCTCCGCAATTCTATTGGTCTTTATAACCAATACCGTCTATCGAATTGTCAGGGAACAAAGGGATAAGCAATTTTATAAGTCTACGTTTGGAGCTTATATCTCACCTGAACTCATTGAAAAAATGTATCAGGAGAAAACGGTTCCTGAATTGGGTGGTGAGTTAGGGATACGAACAGCATTCTTTAGTGATATTCAGGATTTTTCAAGATTCTCAGAGCAGGTGTCTGCCGCTCAACTCGTGGAATTGTTGAATGAATACCTATCAACTATGACCGATATTCTTCTCCATGAGGGTGGTACGCTGGACAAGTATGAAGGTGATGCAATCATCGCCTTTTTTGGAGCCCCATCCTACCAGGAGGATCATGCATATCGTGCCTGTATAACGGCTTTAAAGATGCAGTCGGCCCTGGGTGAACTACGCCTGAAATGGAGGTCTGAGGGTGCAAAATGGCCAGAGGAAGTGCACAATATGAGGATGCGGATTGGTATAAATACTGGAGAAATCGTTACGGGAAATATGGGAAGTGGTACGCGAATGAATTACACCATGATGGGGGATACAGTGAACATTGCATCCCGGTTGGAATCTTCAGCCAAACAATATGGTGTATTCATACAGGTTGGTGAGCAAACACAGACTGCGGTCAGGGATAAATTTGAATTTCGTTTTATAGATGATGTTCGAGTCAAGGGCAAGAATCTGGCATGTAAGATATATGAGCTTCTGACTGAAAAGGGTGGAGCGGATGAGCGATTGCTTGCTCTGCTTGCAACATACAACCAAGGCCTCGACCACTATTATCGGCAAGAATGGGATCAGGCGAAGCTTAAATTTAAAGCATCTGAAAAGCTTGAAACTGCAATCATTGGGAGGACCACAAACCCCTCTAGCATTCATATTGAGAGATGTGAATGCTTGAAACTTGATCCTCCTGACTCAGACTGGGATGGGGTCTGGGAGCTTTCTGAGAAATAGGCTGTCAAAAAAATGATATTAAGCAATATTTGCTTGATGAAGAATACTCGAATTTTATATTTTATGGTTCACAATTATTATCAAGAACATAGCTGAAACAAATGTTGATTGATGGCAACATGTTTCGGACTCGACTCGTACTCTTGTCTCTATAGTTAGTGTCATAGAAACGCTCCTCAAGCCAATCACCTTTCAATAGAAATTATGACCTACTTTTATGGTTAGGGAGCAGACTATGACGCCTTGGCAGAAGTATGATGGATGTAATCTGATGATCAACTGGCGATATGTTACCTACACAATAGAATATGTTCCCTCCGTGTTAGCTGGAGGGTTCAGATAATATTAGATTTGAATGAAATATGATGGTTCTTCAAAAGGTAGATCAAAATTGCATGAGCACATGTTGATTGATGGCAATATGTGCTAGACGCGATCCGGACTCTCACCACCATTGCTAGCTCGTGAGACGTATTCCTCAAGCCTATCACATCTCCTTCGCTTCGAATGAAACAACAGGTATTGAACCTGATGTATAATCATGAAAGCTGCCATTCAGGCAGTGCCGTGCAAATCTGTGGAGGGAGAGATATGCAAAAGAACAAAACATCTAGAATTGTGATCTGGGGACTTCTGTTCCTGATCATGGGCACTTTTCTAAATGCCCAGAATGCTCCAGAGTTCGGACAAATCTGGAAAGCTCAAACAGAGGCACCTATCACCACTCTCATGGCTGAAGCGGGTGAATGGAATGAGACCATGACCGGATATTGGCAGACATATGGTCGTGTTATATGGGATGGGGAACAGTACCGATACTATGTTTCTGCCAGAGGACCTGAACCCAATAGGTATTATTCGATAGGATTGTATTTCTCTCCTCATCTCGATTCTGTCTGGGTCCCCTATGAAAACAACCCTGTCTTTAGATCAGACACATCAACTGCAGGTTTCGATGATATCGCAGCACCTTGCGTAATAAAAGAAGGTGATAGCTATAAAATGTGGTTCAATGGTCGTAATACAGGTGAAGTTTGGCATGTTGGCTATGCGACTTCACAAGATGGCTATACCTGGAGCGAGCATTCCACGCCTGTGCTTGAAAATGATCCAGATTCAGAGTGGGAGAGCACACTGATATGCGCACCCTTTGTACTAAAGGAGGATGATGGTAGCTATTCCATGTGGTACCAGGGTTTTGGTGGGACTCCCGAGGTGGGTCAGATCGGATATGCGAATTCCACTGATGGCATAACCTGGACCAGGCATGAAAATAATCCTGTCCTAGAGGTTGATAATGGGCACTCCACCTGGATTGGGTTTCCTATTGTTGAACGAATCGAGGATAAATATATCATCTGGTTTTCAGGGAGTAATGGATGGCCATATAGTTCACCCTTTAAGATTTTTACCGGACTATCAGAAGATGGTCTCAACTGGCGGAAGGATTATCTCTATGGTCCTGTAGTCAATGTTGGTGTTACGGGGAGCTGGAGTGCAGGAGGCGTTATGTGCAAAGGTGTCTTTGAGGAGGATGGTATCTATAAAATGGTTCAAGGTGGGGCGGATGTTGACCTTGAGGACTATTCGCTCCAAGCTGTGCATTACGACCCAACAATTGTTGAAGCTGGTGATGTCTCCGGAGTCTGGACAAAAGCGGGGTCACCCTACCGGGTCCAGGGAGAAATTACCATTCCCGATGGAGAAACTTTAATCATAGAACCAGGGGCCACCGTTCAGTTTGTCGAACCTGCCCCCCTCAATGTTCTGGGGCAGATCCTGGCAATCGGTTCAGTGGATGATCACATCCTATTCCGGGTGGCTGATACCCTGGGTTTCCATGATGATCTGGCAATTGAGGGTGTCTGGGGAGGTATAGAATTTCCTAGTACACCTTCGACGAATGATTCATCAAAATTGAGCTACTGCGATATCGAATTTGCCCATAGTCAGGCTGGAAACGCAGTTTATGGAGGGGGTCTCAGGGTCAGGGGAGTTAGCAAGCTTACCGTGGAGCATTGTTTGATTCAGCATAATCGAGCCATAAAAATCTTTGCTGGTGATTATGCCCTGGGTGGAGGAATGGATATTGCGAATGGGAGCAGTCCCAATGTGGTGCACAATACAATTCAAAAAAACTACGTTTTTCATTATGGTGATGCAGAAGGAGCGGGTGGTTCAGGAGCTGGGATAATCATCCGCAACGATTCGCATCCACTTGTAGAGGGAAATACCATAAAATTAAACCGGGCAACTGAAGCGGGTGGTGGTGTCGGAATCTGGGAAAATTGCAACCCTTTGCTTGTAAATAATATCATCGTTGAGAATACAGCCATGCCGATGGATGGTACTGATGGAGCAGGTGGTGGAGTAGCCTCGGGAGCATCATCCTGGCCAGTCCTCATCAACAACACCATTGCCGATAACATCACAGGGTGGACTGGAGGTGGCCTATATATCAATGATGGTGATATAACTATTATCAACACCATCATTGCAAACAATGTAGCTACTGATGAGCCTGGACAGCAAGGTGACCAGGTTGGTGGCTGGAGTATGGGTGGTAGAAGGGTGTGGGTACGCAACTCCTGTATAGAAAATGGTCGGGTTCGATTCGATTGGGATGCATCTCCAATACAAAGTTATAGTGGGCTGTTGGATATGGATCCCATGCTCACCAATACCTATCAGCTCTTATTCTATTCACCTTGTATTGGCAAGGGGCTGGCAGAGTGCACGCTGGGTGGCAATATATATAGCGCCCCTGATTGTGACTGCGATGGAAGACAAAGACCTTTCCCAGCTGGGAGTTCTCCCGATATGGGAGCCTTAGAATCTACTCAAGCAGCTCATATTATAAGTCAGAACTGGAATTGGTGGGAATCTCCATCCAATCCATTCCTCACACCCGATCCATCACCCGCCTGGGATGATGAGCATGTTTTTGGGTGCGATGTTTTGTTTTATGATGGAATGTATCACATGTGGTATACGGGAGATGGGGGTGACCGCTGGAAAATAGGATATGCCACCTCACCCGATGGTGAGACCTGGCGGAAATATGAATCAAACCCAGTACTTGTCGCACAATCAAGTATTCCCTGGCATGCTAATAGTGTTTACGCACCACGGGTCCTGCTTATCGATGGTGTATTTCATATGTGGTATGAAACCTATCCGAATTCAGGTCATGCTACCTCCACTGATGGGATTACCTGGGTTCATGACACCCAGCCTGCATTTGAGACAACCACAGGTACTTTTTATGAAGATTTTGTCTTCGTAGGAGATGTCATGCAGATAGATGATCAGTTTGTAGCCTGGGTAAATGGGAAAAGAAATGGTGTTTGGAAGGTGGGTCGTGCAACCTCCCCGGATGCGGTTAACTGGACCATGGATGCAGATCCCTGCTTCGAGACCAGCACCAATGGTTGGGATAGTCAGGATCTTTATGCTTCAACAGTGATCCATAACGGCATGCAATACATTATGTGGTATGCCGCCAGTAATGGTGACGTATACAATCAGATCGGGAGGGCCAGTTCAATAGACGGTATTAACTGGTCCAGGAACAGCCTCACCGAACCTGACATTCCATGGGGCGAAAATGGATCCTGGGATGATGATGCGACTTTCTTTCCTGCTGCCCTGATTGTCAATGGTCGCTACGAAGTATGGTATACAGGATCCAGCGGGGATGATGCTTCGGATCTGTGGTCGATTGGGCACCTTTTTATGGAACCCACCTCGAATGAAGAACACCAGGATGTTGAAATGCCTGAGACTTTCTCCCTGAGTCAAAACTATCCCAACCCCTTTAATCCATTGACTCATATACGATTTACTCTACCTGAGGATACGGGTGTACGTCTCGTCGTCTATGATATGTTGGGAAGAGAGATGATTGAACTGGTAAACACTGAATATCTACCTGGTGCCTATCAAGTCACATGGGATGGGGCAGATCGCTATGGAAATCAAGTGCCGGCGGGAGTCTATTTTGCCCGTCTTGAAGCCGGACGCTATAGTGATGTGATTAAAATGCTGTATCTGAAGTAACACAGATCGTATTCCGTTCCTACATCCTCCTAAATTATTATTTGGGATGCTGATCAAAATATCCAGAACAACCTTGCGAAGGTTTTAACCTTCGCAAGGTTACTGACTAAAATCACAATCTGTGTTCATCTGTGCAAATCCGTGGCTAATACCTCACTCGATTCCCCACGGAAAGACGATGAGGGATCGCCACGCCTATGCAGAGCTCGCGAAGACGGGGATGTCCAGAGGGTTGAGTCTAAAGTGATAATCTGTGTTCATCTGTGCAAATCCGTGGCTCATGCTCCATCCACTAACTCATTGGAAGACAATCTGTATATTTTAGATTAGTCAATAGAATTCAACTAAAAGCCATACCAAATGACTTGATCCTTATCTGGGAGATAATATGTCTACTGAAACTTCGAAATTTTTAATTCCTGAGGATGTCCTTCAGGAAGCAATAATTCTTTTAATGGCAAAACATGCCGATTTTGGGGATGTCTATGTCGAGCAAGCCTCGTTCAACTCGGTCAAAAGTGACGACCGCAAAATAAATACCGTAACCACGCTGGAAAAAGGAGTCGGTCTACGAGCGGTGAAAAATGGCAAAACCTTTTATGCCTATACCGATAGTTATCAACCTGAAGAGATACTCAAAACCGCCAGGTTTGTAGCTGATGCAGCTGATTCAGATTCTTCTGGTGATATGAATATCGATTTTACCCGGAATATGGCTAAACCTTATCCCATTTCTCCCGATCCTTTTAGCATTCCTGTTGAAGAAAAAGTGGCATTGGTGCAACGACTCTCTGATCGCGCCTGGTCTGCAGATCCACGGGTAACTCAAATCATGCAATTTTACCGAGAGATCGTCAGAGATGTCAGTTTGATAACCTCTGCAGGGGCGGTCATTAATCATACCTTGGGTCTTACAGAGATCATCGCGTCAGCTTATATGAAAGACAAAGACGGGAATCTGCAGAGTGGGTATGATGGTCGTGCTGCTTATGCTGGTCAGGAATTCTATGTGGGTGAAAATTCATTTGATACGATTGTGGATAAATCGATCTCCATGACTGCGAACCTGCTTGAAGCAGTTGATTCACCTCGGGGAACCTTTCCTGTGGTTTTTGCGCCCGGTCGATCCGGGGTGTTGTTTCATGAATCCTGCGGTCATGGTATGGAAGCAGATCTGGTCTTCAAAGGCTCAAACTTCAAAGATCAGATCGGCAAACAAACCGCTGCGAAGGGGGTAACACTCATTGATGATGGTACGATTCCGCAGATGCCGGGATCATACGCCTATGACGATGAGGGCACGCCAGCGCAACGGACAGTCCTGGTGAATGATGGCATTCAGGAGAACTATCTATCTGACCTGGTCTGGTCACAAAAGATGGGTGTCCCTTCAACAGGTAGTGGGCGCAGACAATCCTTCAAACACATGCCTATCCCACGGATGCGTAACACGTTTATTGATAATGGTGATGTTGATCCTGCAGATATTATCGCCGAAACCAAAAAAGGTATCTATGTCACGGGTGCTGGTGGTGGACAAGTTGATGTGATCACTGGAAATTTCATGATGGGTGTGAGTGAAGGTTTTCTGATTGAGGAGGGTAAAATTACCAGTCCCATCAAAGGAGCTACCCTCTCTGGAATGGGTATTGATGCTATGAAGACTATCGATATGATTGGGAATGATCTGGAAATCGTTGCTGGAGCCGGCCGGTGTGGAAAAGGTCAGACAGCTCCTGTAGGTTTTGGTATGCCCACAACACGAGTCCGCGGAATTCTGGTGGGTGGCGCTGGAGAAGCCTGGGATGATATGGAGGTTCAATCATGAATAAAACTTATCTGGAACTCGTACAATATGCAGTAGAACGTGCACAAAAGTCAGGTGCGGACGCCGCAGAGGCATTTATTTCTGATAGCAAATCTGTAAAAATTAATGTGAGCAATCGTGAAATTGAGGGGCTGAACTACTCAAATGATCTGGGTATTGGTCTGCGAATCCTTAGAGATGATAAAATGATCGAAGGATCCAGCAATGACCTCAGTAAGCATTCAGTGAATGGGCTTATCGAGGATCTGCTCAAAAAGGTTGTTTTTCATACTCCTGATGCATTCAACATCATACCTGAAAGCTCTGACTCTTCTGGCGAATGGTCAAAAAACAGTGACTTGCTGGCTTTTGATCCCAAAATCCAGGAAGTTCACGTGAAAGAAAAAATCAAACGAGCGCTGATGCTGGAAGCGTCTGGTCTTGACTTTAGCAACAAAATTATTGGCTCGATGATGACAGTATATCAGGATGGATCATCGACCGTTTACATAGCCAATTCCAATGGCATTTGTGGCTGGTTCCCCAGCTCTGGGTGTGGTGGCTTTACTTATTTATCAGCTGCTGAAGGTGATGATCATCAATCAGGCTCACACAGCTTTTCGACGGTTAGATACGATGATTTTAACCCCGAGAAAATCGGGAACACCGCAGCAGAAAATGCCATAGTTATGTTAGGCGCTCAACCAATTGACTCTTGCGAGATTCCTATGGTGATAGATCCCACCGTAAGTTCGGATATTATTGCGTATATCGTTGGTATGCTTTCCGCAGATCAAATTCAGAAGGGAAAATCGCTTTTCGCTGAAAAATTGGACACCTCCGTGGCTTCTGAGATCTTCACCTTAATTGACGATGGGGTCATGAAAGGTAGAAGTGAGACAAGCCCTGTGGATGGTGAGGGCATTCCCCGCCAGACCACCCCCCTCATTGTAGATGGTGTTCTCAAGAGCTACCTGTATGATTCATATACTGCAAATAAAGATAGAGTAAAATCGACTGGAAATCGTTCCCGTGAATCATTTAGCAGTCCGGGTATGATCGCGAATTCCAATCTCTACATCAAGCAGGGGGATAGGGAAGTAGAATCAATCATATCCGGTATTTCCAGGGGATTCTATTTAAAGGATGCCATTGGCTTGCATGCTGGCATAGATGGTACCTCAGGTGATTTTTCCATCCCTGTTGCAGGTCTCATGATTGAGGGGGGTAAAAAGACTTTCCCCATCCGCGGAATCACCATTGGGGGTAATTTGTTTGAACTCTTATCAACCATTAACCAAATCGGTAATGATCTTTCCTGGAATCATAGCATCGGTTCTCCTACCCTTGGTGTTGAGAAAATATTGATCGGTGGTTCAAGCTAATTGAGACCCAAAAATGATTCAATTACACGGAGTCTATCGAACTTGCTGACGTTTGAGTGATAACTTATCTGAGGGGGCATTCATGATCACTAAAAAATCTATTACCATCTTTTTTCTCCTATGTATGAGTTTTGGTACCGTTTTGAGCGACGATCTTCGAAGTGGTGTTCATAATGGGAACCAGGTTCGGACACTGATTTACAATTATGGATCCATTGGTCGTCCAAACACAGAACCGTCCCTGGAATGGCCAATTGGTTCTGGTCAAGGTTACGCCTATGAGTTTGGACTACTGGTAGGAACCATCGTTCAGGGAGCTGACGGTGCCAGATTTCCTATTGTAAATGAAGGACTACTGGTTGCAGGCATTCAACATCTTGGACCCGATAATGGTGGGTTTAATTATGGGTGGAATCCAATCGCAGGTTATCACGATTCAACACAATCTAGCCTTGCTATGAGTGACGATCCTGCCTCCTGGCCTACGAGCTGGCAAACGTGGCCCGGGATCTTCAATGTGGGTGAAACTCTAGCCGATCAGGAATCATTTTATACCATGGATGATCGATACAATACCCGCTACGCTGAGACATATATCCCAAACCCTGACACACCTGACATGTATGGCGCAGGTCTTGAAGTTAAATGTCGCGGTTTTCAGTGGAATGATCCCATAGCGGAAGACTTTTTAATACTCACCTACGATGTCATGAACACCAGCATTTATCAAATGGATTCGGTAGTCATCGGGATGAAGGGAGACCCGCATATAGGGGGTGCTGCAGACTATAGTGATGACTGGGCTGGTTTTTATCATCGAGATGGCTTGGATACCCAATCCTGGGAATATCATCCTGCTGTCCGCAATCTGTATTATGCCTGGGATGCTAACCTTGTTGGTGATGGATACTTCAACGGTAGAGAACCGGGTTATATGGGAATTAAGGTGCTTAATACCAGCGAGGGTCATGATCTTTCAGCAATTAATCTTCAACATTGGTCCTCTATGCTAAGAACAGATGACTGGTTCTTTCACTGGATGACACAGGGGCAGTCAAGCGGAGAATTTGTCCAGAATGCTGATAATATTGTCTTATTCGGCTTGGATCCCATTGCACTGGCTCCAGGCGAGAGTGAACGCTTTGCCTTTGCTTTTGTATTTGGTGAGACAAAACAGGATTTTCTGACCAATGTGATGGCAGCTGATGACAGGTATTGGTCATTCTTTGAGAATGAAATCGTTCAGCCCCAAATTGAAATAACAACTCCCCTGGCAAATACTACGGTTTCTGGAGAAATCACCATCGACTATCAAATCATCGAGGGCAGCGAAGCCGTAGAGGAAGTCTCCATTTATGTGAACAAAAATGATGAGAATGGGTGGCTCTTAATTGAGCGGACAGGTGATGTTTCAGGGAGCTATAACTGGGATACGAACTTGATTCCAGATGGGTACAATTATCAAATTGCAGTATCGGTGAATACTGCCAACTCACAATGTCACACCATGAGTGATCTGTTTTCCATTACAAATAGCAATGCAACAGGTCCAGAAGTAATGTTTACAAATCCGATATTTGAAAGATTAGCCGAATCAATTATTGAAATCGGCTGGCGCGCAGGGGATGCCGATGGAGATGCCACGCAAATCGTATACGAAGTAAGCCCTAATGATGGCAATACCTGGATAGCATTGGATTCTACAGAAGGTGGTAGCCAGGATGTCTATTTGTGGGATAGCAGGGAATGGAATAATGGCAGTTTTTATCGCCAACGTTTGACGCTTGTCCAGGATGGAAACCGCACAAGCACGAATCCTTCAATTCGATTCAGAATTGGGAATGAGTTTCCAAATATTCCAGACTCTGATATCCTACATGTAGCTGGGTTAAGTCATGGTAGGGTAACAGTACTGGTTGTAGACTCCAGCGAGGTAACGGGTGATCAATATGAGATATCTTTCTCTTCAAATGAGCCTGTTAGTGAGACCTATAGCGTCAGGAATCTTACTGATGATGAATATGTCATTGCAGATGAGATCATTCCGAGTACAGATTCATATAGCAGCTATTTTCAGGGTGTACGCCTCTATATTGATAATCCCGAACTTATTGCTGATGAAGACTTGTCAGGTTGGGTTGATGGAGATTGTGAATATGAGTATTCAATTGGGACCTCATCGGCTTCCGTTCTATTTCCCTATGACTATCGAATAGAGTTTTTTAACGAACCCGTGGAAGCGCCAATTAATATGCCAGACAATCTGGTAAATTGCAGGGCGTGGAATACAACGCTTGATCAGCAGATACCCTTTGCACTCCTGGGTTCATTGGACAATAGCATGATCACAGATGGCAATTCGCTCTACCTTATAAATCGTGTTGGTGAGGAAGATATACAATCATGGAGAATTAGATTGTCGGAACCAGATAGCGGTAACTTCTCCCCACCAAATGCCGGGGATATTTTCGAATTGGCATCCATAAAACCATTCTCCACTGTGGATACACTGAGATTTTCAACGGGGTCAGTCTTGAGTCTGGAAGGCGATCCCATGACTCCCATGAAGATTGCGCTTTATCAAAACTACCCGAATCCTTTTAACCCCATCACAAATATTCGATACGAGGTGAATGAACCAGGTGAGGTATCACTTGTGGTGTTTGATCTCCGCGGTAGATATCTAATCACATTGGCAGATGAGTATCATAATTCAGGCCAGTATAGCGTGCAATGGGTGGGCAACAATGAGGCAGGCACCATGTTGAGTACCGGGGTGTATTTATGTCGTTTGCAGAGCGGAACTGAAAGTAAAACTATTAAAATGCTGTATCTAAAATAAGGAAGTACTTCCTAATAGAAAATGAATCGGTAGCTTAATGCTTGCCTGGGTGGGATTAAAACGATCACTTTGGGCACCTCATGTTTTCCATAATAAAGTGAGTACCCCATTGAGTTGTGGATTCCATCATCCAAGGTGGAAGTTGGCGGGGATATTCGAGATGAAGGTCTCTGCCTCACAACATTTAAAAACCCTAGCTTCACATAAATTCATTTCTACCTTCGAGTAAATAATAAGTTGTACAAAAATATTCATAATTAACTGGAGGTACGAATGAAACGATTTGTGGTTATCCTTGTGATGATATGCGCAGTGGCTATGCTCATCCAATGTGGGGGAGAGAAACAAGCTGAACCAACGACTAAGGGTGTCTCATCAACAAAAACTACAACTGCCAAGGCAGCCGAGTCCTCATCTGGTGAAACTTCAGGTGCCATGAGCTTTGACCTTGCAATTGGTGAGGCGATCTATAAGAAATACTGTTATGTTTGCCACGATGCCGGTCTTGCCGGAGCCGCCAAGCACACAGATGTGGATCGCTGGAAAGAAAGTGCTGCTAAAGGAATTCCTACCCTCATCAAACATGTGACCGAGGGTTATCAAGGAAAGTATGGTGTACTCCCTGCCAAAGGTACCTGTATGGAGTGTACAGACCAGGCTATCATAGATGTGGTTCATTACCAATTGAAAATGGGTGGAGCGCTGGATTAAAAAAAGCTCTCACCAGTAAGCAGCATTAGTTACATATGAGTTACACCTGCGCTTTACTCAAGTGGAGCGTAGGTGTGCATCTTGTGTTTTGGAAATGTGAGCATTATTCTCACGCGGGGAAAACATCCTTTGCAGCTATGAGATGTCTAGTAGCTGAGGAATGAATTTGCCCAACAGTTATCAGTGGAAATGCTTGTATCATAATTATTTATACATCATGAAGTGGAGATAATATGCAATACACAAATCTTGGAAGATCAGGATTAAAAGTCAGTAAGCTCTGTTTAGGAACCATGAATTTTGGTCCGCACACCTCTGAAAGCGACAGCCATGCTATCATGGATCATGCACGTGATGCAGGGGTAAACTTTTTTGATACTGCAGATGTATACGGTTGGAAGATTGGCGAAGGTATCACTGAGCAAATTGTTGGGAGCTGGCTCAAGAAGGAAGGACATAGAGAAAAAGTTGTCCTGGCGACGAAGGTGTATGGCAAGATGGGTGAAGGTGTGAACGACAGAGGATTGTCTGCCTATCACATCATTCAGGCCTGTGAGGCGAGTCTGAAACGCTTGAACACGGATCATATCGACCTTTATCAAATGCATCATATTGATCGAAATACACCCTGGGATGAAATCTGGCAAGCCATGGAGCTTCTGGTTCAACAAGGCAAGGTACTCTATGTTGGGAGTAGTAATTTTGCAGCCATTGACCTGGTGAAAGCACAATATGAAGCTAAGAGCAGACATTTTCTTGGTCTGGTCTCTGAGCAGAGTCTGTATAATCTGCATACCCGCGCCGTTGAGTTGGAACTGATTCCTGCCTGCCTGGAATACGGTATTGGTTTAATCCCCTGGAGTCCCATGGCCAGTGGAATGTTAGGAGGAATTCTCAAAGCCAACGATACTGTACGGCGCCAGGAAGACTCTAGAAAAGTGTTGATTGAAAAGCACAGAAACCAGCTCGAGCGTTATGAGACGTTTTGTTCAGATTTTGGGAAACCCGCTGGGCAGGTTGCGTTGGCCTGGCTGTTAAGTCAGCCAGCTGTCACAGCACCCATCATTGGACCCAGGACGATGAATCAGCTACAAGATGCACTAAACTCGCTTGAAATTCAACTCAGTGATGCAGATTTAGCCTCATTGGATGATATTTGGCCAGGTCCAGGTGGACATGCACCTGAAGCCTATGCCTGGTAAAGCTGAATATGCTGGTCTTTAAAGAAAAATGGGTCTGGGATTTCTGGCTGTTTGAAGAGAATCAACAGCATCACATTTTTTACCTTCAAGCGCCTAAATCTCTGGGTGATGAACGCTTGAGACATTTTAATGCAACGATTGGTCACGCCAAATCCCCGAATCTCAAGGACTGGGAAGTATTGTCGGATGCACTAAAACCTGGGGCTCCTGGAGCATGGGATGATAAAGCGACATGGACGGGTTGTACCTACAAAGCAGGGGATACCTATTACCTCTTTTATACTGGTGTTAATGGTGCCGAAAAGGGACTCGTCCAACGGATAGGGGTGGCTACGTCTAAAGATATGATCACCTGGGAAAAACATCCCGGGAATCCAATTATTGAGGCAGATCCAACGTGGTATGAAATGCTGGATCTGAACGCCTGGCATGACCACGCCTGGCGAGATCCCTGGGTGTTTAGATACCAGGGACAGTTTCATGCGTTTATTACTGCTCGCGTGAAGGATGGTTCACCAGACGAGCGGGGAGTCATTGCCCATGCAGTTTCTGATGATCTTTTCAACTGGGAGGTAAAGCCGCCCGTTACTGAACCGGGCAACTTTGGTCAGTTAGAAGTTCCTCAGCTAATCAAGATCAGTGATGACCATCACCTGATTTTCAGTACAGACAAATTTACCCATGCACAATCACTTCTGGATAGAACTGGGAAACCGGCTGTTACTGGAACCTCCAGTTACATAGGGGAATCACCTCTGGGACCCTTTAAGCATACTGATGATCCCTGGTTATTCAGTAATGAGTGGGGCGGGCTTTACAGTGGAAAATTTGTGGATAGTTCCGATGAGGGTTGGCGACTCATGGCTTTTGAAAATTATGACACAAATGGTGAATTTATCGGTCGGATTCCGGACCCATTCATCGTTCCCAAAAGATAAGCACCTAGACGTAACCACGTGCGATTAAATCAAGTACCAATGCTGCCGTCCATGAGAAGGCATCACTTCCAAGTCCCTTACCTGTTTCAGGATTGAAGTATTCAAAGAATCCATTTGAATTGACCAAATCTAGTGTTTTGTGGGCCAGACTGGCCGCCAGGTCTGGCTGATTATACCGCTCCAGCCCGTTAATAATCATCCAGTTCATATTAATCCAGACCGGTCCACGCCAGTAGCAGTCTGGATCATATACCTTACTGTGATGGGATTGGGTAGGGATTCCCCAGCCGGGGTTTGACCAAAATTCATCAGATTGTAATCTGGAAATAATGAGCTGCGCCCGTTCTGGTTGGGGGATGCCTACAAATAACGGAAGGAACTGGCTGATATTGTCGGTTTGAATATGGATTTTATTCTTTAGGTCAAAATCAAGATATCTTCCTTGTTCACCACACCAGAGTTTTGAATCGAATGCACCCCTCGTGCGCTGAATCGCCTGGTTTATCTCTGTAGAATCCTCATTGAGAATCATTGCAATTTTGGATAGGGCTTCCACGGATGCAAGGTGCATGACATTGAAGAGCACAGATTCTACACGAAACAGATTCAGGGATGCTATGCGGGACTGATCCCACTTTTCCTGACCATAGCGTTGAACAAGATATGAGTAGCGTTTGTACTCGTCATCGCTTGGGCGTTGGTTGGAGGGGACGCTGGTATTGTCCTTTCGCATGAACTTTGGTTCGAAGGACAATTCAAAATTATTCAGAGGATCATCCCAGATAGGGGAGTTATCCATCCCACTTTCCCAGGGGTGGCAGATGAAGGCCAGACCCCCTTGATCAGGATCTCGTTCAGTATTCATAAAATGCATTTCGCGAAGTAGGGCAGGATACACCCTCCTTAAAAAATCAATCGATTCTGATTGGTTTTGAGAATTTTCATGAATACGGAGAACGGCCTGGGCAATCACCGGGGGCTGCGTAATTCCACTGGTTCTGACATGCTGGGGCGAATGTGATACGTCTGTTGACCAGTAATCTGGACCTGGATGATAATTGCTGGCATCCGGATTAAAGACAATGTGTGGTATCATTCCATTGGACCACTGTGCATTCAGAAGCGTTAGAAT
>JAERTJ010000058.1 GCA_016844945.1 Fidelibacterota bacterium
TGGGTCTTAATCGAAGTATTGGCTTTATTCCAAGACAAGCTCATAGACTTATTCAACTCCAGTGCAATGTGTGGATCTCTTAACATACAGATCAAGTTATTATGTGATTTTTCCATCGCCCAAGTCTAATGGACAGGCTCAGTCACCACCTCCTAAACTGGACACTGGGCTCGTCGAGGTGTTCTCTCATCTGTAAAGGATTGTAGCTTTGATATTGGGAGTTAGAACTGAACCAACGCATCAATAAAGATTGACTTGAACCTAAAAGATGACTACAATACTCATATATAAAATTGATTAAACAGGAGGAAGAGTAATGGATATCCAATTTGATAGACCGGCTGAGGCCATGGCTGCAATTACCTGGATCATATGCGGGGCTGATGATATTGGTTCTGAGGAAGAGCACAATTATCTCCACAGACACGTGAGTAAACTTGGGGAGTTTGAGGATATGAGCCCCAACGAATTCACAAGTCTACTTGGCGCAACACGTACCAAATTATTTGCTAATCTGGCTAATGATGGTGTCTGTTTAACGCCGCCGGCAATCGATTCCGTGATCAGCTCAGCAAAAATGATATTGAATGACTCTCAGAAAGTTGAAGCCTACAAAATGGCACTTGGATTAGCGAAAACAGATGGTCTGGTTAAAGCTGAGCAGGAGGTCCTGAACAAATTAAGATCAAGGTTCTCCATCAGCTTTGAGAGTTTAGATAGTTAAACCCATGATCGAAAAAGGGTATTTCATCATTACCGATATCACGGGTTACACCATATTTCTGACCGAATCGGAATTGGATCATGCCCATCATATCATTCAGGGACTATTTGATTCACAGTTGGATGTCATCGCAAAACCTTTGCAAATCTCAAACTTTCAGGGAGATGCAATTCTATGTCACGTACCTGAAGAGATGTTGGACAGTGGTACGGCATTATTCGATCAAATCAATTCAATCTATGATGCCTTCACTGGAAAAATTGCCGAGATGCAGGTTGACCCACCCTGTGGATGTAATGCCTGTACAAATCTCACCATGCTGGACTTGAAGATGTTTATGCACTATGGTGAGTATATGGTAAAATCTATTGGCACGAGTGTCGAAATAATGGGATCAGATGTAATCACTGCCCATCGCATGATGAAGAATGAAGTCCCGGAGAAAACAGGGATTAATTCATATCTGTTACTCACGAATAAAGCTTTAGGGCGACTTAAGCTGGACAATGCGAGTGACTTTATTGATTATTCTGAAGTCTATGACCACATTGGCAAAGTAGATATGTCAGTCATCCGTCTGGGGTCTGTAGAAGGCAACGTGTTTCAACCCGGTCAAGCATTGGCTTAAATCCAAAAATATATTTTAAAACGGGGATTCTAATCTGTGGATTCCAGGGGAAAGGTAACGGTCACCGTTGTCCCGGAATCACCTTTCATCTCAATCGTGCCACCCAACTGTTCGGTCAATAGGGTGATCAGGTGTACCCCCAGAGACGAGCTATCTGGCCATTGTGAACCCGGAATTCCAATCCCTTCATCTGAGACAACCAGAGTTATCATGCCAGCCTCAGATTGCGTGATGCTAATTCCAGCTATACCCTTTTGATCCCCAGGATAGGCATGTTTACATATGTTCGTTATGAGTTCATTGAGGATGAGCCCACAGGGTACAGCTTTAGTGATGTCCATACTGAATCCATCATCAATAGTGACACCGAACCAGATATTAGGCTTTTGAAAAGATCGCACGATGGCATTACTGATGGCATGAATGTATGGCTTGAATTCAACTGTTTTCAGGTTCTCAGATGAATACAGGCGTTCATGTACCAGCGCCATAGAATTTAGCCGACTAATACTTTCCTGAAAAGCTTCCACAGCTTCATTCTCCGGGTTAAGGTTGCGAATTTGCAATCTCTGTAGGCTGATGGCTACATTGAGATTGTTTTTAACCCGATGGTGGACCTCATTCAGGAGTAACTCCTTCTCATCGAGACTCTGTTTTAGCTCAATTGCTTTTTCCTTAGCCTGGGTAAATCCATCGTTTGCTTCTTGGAGCAAAGTTTTTCTTCTCCGTACCGTGCTTTCAATGATGAACCCCGCCATGGTTATTAAGCTGGCAGCTATGATATAGTCATCAATCTCAATTGGGGACTCAGGGGTCGATAAAGGGAATCCTCTCACAAGTAAAAGTAAAAGTAAATAAAGGATACTCATACCTGTTGTGAAGAGAATATACCTTCTCTGGTATGTAAGCAGGGATGAAACTACCATAATGAACATATGAATGAAACCTAGCATGTAAACTTCATAATTATGGTATTCATCCCGACCAAACACCAGGAGCGTTGAAAACAGCCCTATGAAGGCATATGAGGTTACCGTAACAGTTGTCAGGTGGCCCATGTGGATCAAAAAAATAGAAATGAGACTGACCAGGATAATTCCAATGATCATGATTTTCATGTTATAGATAGAATAGCCCATGAAAAAAACCAGGCAGAGTAACATGATTAAGAAGATGTGGACAAGGATTAATACCCTTGCCTGGAATTTCTCCTCAACAGAACGTTCAGAGTAGCGATGCAGAAAATATTTCTCAAGAAGGGCCTTCACACGGACAGTTTAACCCTTTTCAAGGTATAGTTACAAAATATTTCCTTTTAATGGGGGAGCGTTAGACGATGAATCTGGTTTCATATGAGACCGCCCATCAACCAAATAGAAGGGGTACTCTCACATGAGTAGCGACTCTACTAGTGATTACAAATGCGCTCTGGGGCAGTTGTAAACCCACCTTCTACGGGATGAAATTTACCTTTGACCTCCAGAAACTGAATCAATTCATCAGCATCCATACCCTGAGCGGAGCAGGTAAAAAAACGTGTGTCTTCACCAAAATTAGTTTGAATGGCCTGACGCAGTGAATCTCGACTATAGGATTCACCTGAATTGACCATCATGTGCATGACTTCGTGACCATGTATATTGTTCATTTTATCCTCTTTTCAATTAAACGCTTGCCATTATAAGCAGCATCCGGGATTCTTCAAGGGCTTCCAGGGCATGATTAATTCCAGCAGGCATAAGGATCATTTCATTATTACCCAGGACAGTTGAATGTTCACCAATGGTAATCTTCATACTGCCACTAAGTATCTGAACATAGGCATCCATAGGACTTGAATGACCGCTTAGCTCCTGTGCTTTGTCAAAGGCAAATAGGGTTAGATTTGTGGTGGGTGTCTTGCGCAGTGTTTTACTGACGATGGCACCTGGATTGACCTGGATATCATTGATGAGATCAATCTCCTGATCGGGTGCCAGACCCTGGCTTAAGTTAATTTGTTCACTCATATTTCTCCATTAGAATTGTACTTCTTTCAAATATTCATGGATCTGTGACTCCTGAAAGCTAGAGTCGATTTCTGTCATATACTGAAAAGGGGTTGGACTCTCATAAGCAAAAATATCATGACAGGCTATACAATCGTAGACGACTGCAACCCCATCATCTGAAAGCATATCTTCATTATGACACCGAAAACACCCTGCGTTGTTATTGTGACCCAGGTGAGAGGGATATGCACCCCATTCAATTTTCATATTGGGATGGATATAACGATCGTATTCAGTTTGTAGGAGCGATGCAATTTCCTCAATATCATCCAGACGTCCGTAATAAACATCGGGATAGTTATTTTGGTAAAATGCGAAAAGATGTTTGGCTACCTGCTCAAGACCTCGATCCTTGTCAGGAGCAGATGTCCTCAGTGCATCCAACGCCTCTCTCCGAATGTAGGGTAGATCAGTTGGTATTAATCCTTCAAGAATGAATTGATCAACGATGGATTCAGGCTGACGGTAGACATGGGTTGCTCGATTGTGACAATCAACACAATCCATCTCCCGTTCCTCCACAACTGTCTTCCCCTGTTTTATGTTTCTGTTGTGATAGGTGCGACTGCCGCCATCAGGATAGCTGGCTTTCACCCACTTTATCTTGTTTCGTTGATTATCCACAGCGGCATAGTTGACTTTGACACCCCTGGCAATATGCCAGTGGACACCCACCGCTTCGGCTTTCCGCTCTGCATCTATTTTCAAGGCAAGCGTCGTGTAAAGGGGACGGGTGAATTCCTCATTTGTATATTGTACTTTCTTGACCAATTCATCCCCATAATGTTTTTCTGGCCAGTGGCATTTCTCACATGTCTCACGGGCAGGTCGGAGTTGATGAACTGGTGTGGGAATTGGTCTTTCATAGAGATCAAAACTCAGGCTTACCATCTGCCATAACCCATTGAGCTTTGATTCCAGCAAGGCTTCAGCACCCTCACCGACATGACAGGAAACACACTTCACATTGGCGTGGGATGAGACCTGATAGGTTTGCCACTCCGGATTCATGACGGTATGACAGGCTGTTCCGCAGAATTCTGATTCATCCATGAAGTGCAGGGTCTGTGTACTCGCAATAACCATGAACAAGACATTGACCAAGGTCAGCATCATAATGGTTTGGAAGAAGCCTGAACCGGCAAAACCGGCTTTGATTCCTTCTTCATCAAATCGTTCACTTAAAAGTTCTCGTGAGCTTTTACCGGAGAGCTTTTGCTGATGCTTCCAACCCAGAGGGATGAGGACCAGCCCAGCCAGAAACAGGATAGGTAATGCCAGGTAGGAAATGAGTCCAATATAGGCATTGGTCACAATCCCACTGAATTGAGCCAGCTCCATGAGAAAAAACATGAAGAAGGTAGAGGTAGCCAGAGCAACACCGATCTTGCCGATGAAGTTCTGTGACACCCCACGGATGAACAGCAGATATTTTCTACTGATTTTCATGATATGCCCTATTCCTGTTCCTCAAACATACCTTCATAAACTTTTTGCAGCTCGCCTGAGCGAATCTCTTCCTTTAGCTCTGAGGTGGGACGATTTAGCCAGTTATGCATGGGGTGTTTTGTAAAGAGATCTTCGATATAGGCATTGACATCAGGGTCATTGTAGTGTTGTGCTTCTGGGATGAAGTCGAAGTAGAAGTTTTGGGCAACATCATACATTCCGTGCCACCAGGCATAATCGGGACCCATCATAGCGGCACCGTGGCGAACCCGACGACCTTCATGATGCCATAGCTCCCAGTAAACCCATTCAATTTTGTTGCTAAAGGATGCCTGACGTTCCAGTCGTCCATTCTTGCGGAGCATGTTCATGATCTCGGTTGCAGGTTTGGCAAATTTTTCATTGTAGAGGCGAACTACCCCGTCAAATTGATAATAGAAATTCTCAACGAATTGGTCTTCATGACAAGCAGAGCAAACATCCTGCATATTTTCTTTCTTGGCTTCCCAATTGTCCTTCCGTTTGGATACAGGTGGTCTTAATGTCCAGGAAATTCGATTACCCACATCATGCGTCACCTTCTGTGTGGATGTTGCAGACATGTGGCAGGTTGCACAGGTAGGGGCGACATTATAGTCATCACCAACAACCCATTTGTCAGCATCCAAATTCATTTTGTCGATATTGGTATAGTAGGTGTTTCCATGTTTGGATTCTTCATAGACCTCTTTTTGAGGGTGATCAGGTCCCAGGTGGCACTTGGCGCAGGCTTCAGGCTGACGGGCTTGTGCCTTGTCAAAACTATGTCTGGTGTGACAGGCGGTACAACTACCCTTGGAGCCGTCTGGGTTGATACGGCCGATACCAGAGTTTGGCCATGATAGCTTTGATAGCTTGTTGGGTGATCTTTCATCAATAATTACTTTTGATCCATGACAGGTTTCACAACCCACGACTGCGATGGGATGACCACCGGCAACATGTGCCAGATAAGCATCTTTAGAGTCCAGGATCTCACCGGCATGTGCATGGTAGGATTCGGAAACTTCTTTGGTTTCATTTGGATGACAGCGTCCGCAATCTTTAGGTGTCACCAGCGTGGCAATCCAGGCACCCTCATGTTTAAAGGCATCTGGCTCACCTTTTTTTGCCGTATGACAATCAAAACAGGTCACATTGTGAGTGGCATGGTTGGAGCTCAACCATTGTTTGTACATACCTGATGTTTTTTCCTTATGGCAGGTCATACATTTTCCAGCAGTGCTTGATGTAGTACTAAAACCCAATGTTATCACAAACATGAGTAACAGGGTAATCGTCATCATTCGTTTCATGGTGTTTCCCTCATTTATTTCTTAATTAATGGTTTGAATTGAGCCACGGTTGTGGATGCTAACATTTCCCGTGATGCTTTGCGAAGAGGTCCCCACTGGTCATGGACAGGGCAGGGAGTATCAGAGTCACACGAGGGCATTCCCAGCACGCAACTCTCAAAGACACCATTGCCATCGATAATCAAGATGATATCCAATAGCGACATTCGTTCAGGTTCTCGTGCAAGTGAAAACCCACCCGTTTTGCCACGATAGCTGTTAAGAATACCTTCCTGCACCAGGCTTTGAAGTGTTTTTGAAATAAAGTCCCGGGATATTGAGAGAT
>JAERTJ010000059.1 GCA_016844945.1 Fidelibacterota bacterium
CCATTCGTTCCCGTCTTCATTGTCTTGGGGCAGTGCTTCAAAGAACTCATCCAGTTCTTCTCTATCCCAGACTTTCTTGGTGCCAATCAGGCGAGGGGAGGGCATCTCACCGTTTTTGACCATGCCGTCAAACATGCGCGGGGAACATCCAATGTAGAATGCTGCATCCCTTCGCGGCAGACCACGTGGCGCGAGATGTCTTTGCGGCGGCAAAGAGTTTATATGATCGGATGGGATTGGGAAGTTGACGACAACTGGGGAGTTTTGGTTAGTTGCCTGTACTTGGTCGGAGCCTTGGTCTTGTAGGGGGAGGGTATCGGTAGGTTTAGTGTTGGTGCCTTTCATTTCTATTAAGTCTCATGGTTATGTATTCCTCCTAAAATACGGGTAAAATTATTCGACCATAGTATACCAATAAGTGTGTAAAGTCAATAAGTACTCCTATTAATATTGTGTTGTTAAAGGTGATAATTGCGCCATTTTTGAAAACGGTGGTTTCAAAGGGGGCTGGTGGTCACGATGGAGCAATTATCACTGTTTCGTTTGTTGAACAAATGAAACAGGGCGTTGCGGTGGGTTTGGCATTGGGGTCTGGTTCTAAATGTGGAACGGACATTGACGAAGAAACGCATTGAATTGGTCACAGCGGTTTTTGACCCAACCCGGAAGTCCTGGCGGTTTGAATTAACGGTTATTCATCGCCGGGTTCAATGGGCAGGGTGAAGTGAAATCGCGAGCCTTCGTCTGTAGTGCTTTCCACCCAAATCATTCCATCATTCTTTTCAATCATTTCCTTGCAGAGTGGTAGCCCCAGTCCTGTCCCCTTTTCACCAGCGGTGCCAACAGTCGATGTCTTTTGGTCCAGAGCGAAAACATTCGCCGCTTGTTCCTTTGAAATGCCGACGCCGGTGTCGCTCACTGTGACCTGAATAAATCCATCTTTTTTGGCCGATGAAATCTCTACTTCTCCATCCGAGGGGGTGAACTTCAGGGCATTGGAAATGAGATTTCGGATCACCGTTTGAACCATATCCGGGTCTGCATAAGCAGCATCGTTGTTGATAGCATTGGTCAGTGTGATGTTCTTTTCAACCGCTACCGGATAAAGCATGTTGATGCTTTCTTGGGATAGGTCATGCAAAGAAATTATCTGCTGCTCAAACTTTCCTCCCTCCATCTGCAGACGCGACCATTCGAGAAGGTTTTGCAGCAATTCAAACACCCTGTCTCCGGATTCATTGACCAGCGTTGCGTATTCGACCAGTTTTTCCTTGGAGAAACTGCCCGCCATTTGGGACATCATCTGTGTCATTCCGAGAAGCGAGGTGAAGGGACTCTTCAGGTCATGGGCGATGATGGAGAAGAACCGGTTTTTAACATCGACCTCATATTTTAGTGCCATCTGGTTTTCTTCAAGAACATCCATGGATTTCTTTCGCTCAGTGATGTCATGGGCAACCCCAAGTACGCCAAGAACAGTTCCATCATCGGCCTTTAATGGGGTCTTTGTTGTTTCCATCAACGCCTGATGGCCATCATCGGCAAAAATTAGCCACTCCTCATTGACCGTTGGTTGATCGGCTTCCATCGCTGCTTTGTCATGCTGACGAAATGAATTTGCAATCTCTGTATCTACAAAATCATAATCGGTCTTGCCGATGATTTTGGCTTCCTTGGCCCCGAAAAATCTTTCGAATAATGGATTGCAAGCCAAATAGAAGCCCTTTGTGTCTTTCAGCCAAATCAAATCGGGTACAGTACTCAAGATGAGATTCAATTGTTGTTTGCTATCATGCAACGCCGTTTCAACTTGTTTGCGATCAGTAATATCCTGAGCCACGCCTCGAAGACCAATTCTGTTACCACAAGCATTTGCTACTGTCTCACCACGCACCCATATCCAACCGTTGTTGCCGTCCTTCTTTACAGTTTCTAATTCAAGTTCGTATGGAACCCCTTTTTCAACAGTATTGGAGAGGGACTTCGATAACAGCTTCCAACTTTCAGGAGTAAATAGTTTTTGGTGTTCTGTGTATGGCGGTGGAGGAAAAGCTGGATCAAAACCATACATTTTGTAAAGTTCATTTGACCAAATAACTTCGTTTGTCGCGGTGTCCAAGTACCAACTACCAAGTTTAGCAATTCGCTGCGCTTCATTTAAGTTTCCCTCGCTTGTTTTCAGTTCTAATTCGATCTTTTTGCGTTCTACAACCTCAGTGTTGAGTTGTTCTATCTGATGATGATGTCGTTGGTGTTCATCTGCAATTGAGGGAATGAGACGTTTTAGAAGAAGAAACAAAATTAGAATTGCTGCGGCGAGGTTTGCAATCTTTGGAATGATGACCATCTCGGGCCGAACAAGAAACTCATAGACGCCATTCGGCAACAACCCTACACGGGCTGTATACCAACCACCGAAATAAATACTTTCAAACAGACTTCGAAAGGCATCAACTGCAAGAACAAGCAGCAGGGTTGAAATGGCCCGATGCGCTTTGCCAAATATATCTTTCTGACGGTATACAAAATATAGAACGTATCCCCAAAAGCCAATGAGGACCCAATAAGTTAAAGGGGTTACTAGTTCAAAAAAACTCATGGAAATAACAGCTAACTTTCCTTGGGCCATCAATCCATTGGACGCCCACCATGTAGACTATCGCATATATTGGGCGATTTCTGCCTATGATATCTTTACTGTGCTGCTATGTCTGGTCTTGACTATACCCAGTCATTATTGACAGATTTTTGAACCTACCGCAATTAGCACCCAAGGCGACATTTCACTCCGCAAATTCACCATGCAGCAATTATATACGGGCCATTTGTTGAGCAAATGATTTGGCCAATAACGGGTGAATATGCCTTGGCAATAATTGCGCCACAAACCCACATCACGATCTAAATCACCGTCGCCATATTCCAGCCAGTTGCAATACTGTGGCGCACCGTGGCTCACTTATGTCCATTTTCATATGTTGAACAAATGACCCAGCCAGTTTCAGCGATGCCTGTACCAACAACCCAAAT
>JAERTJ010000060.1 GCA_016844945.1 Fidelibacterota bacterium
ATCTACTCTCACACCCTGCATTCAAGCTGATTTAACAGTGAGTATGGGATTTGGAAAACAGGGATGTCTGTTTGAACCAGCTCAAAGTCATTGCGGGAAGGTTGTTGTGGTGGAGATTGGTTTCCCGAAGGATAGTCTGAAGCACGTTGAAGGTCATGTTTTAGACAAACCAGAGGAACAAGATTTTTCACTAAACCGCTATACCAGAGCAATGGATGCGCATAAGTATTCATCAGGAAAGGTACTAATCATTGCTGGCTCGAAGGGTTTTTCAGGTGCAGCTATACTCGCAGCCAGAGCGGCACTAAGATCTGGGGCTGGATTGGTGCGTTTGGCAATCCCCGAATCTCTGGGACCAATCGCCGAGACTGCATCTCTAGAAACGGTGGTGGATTACCTACCCGAAACTGAAACTCAGGGACTGGCTCTAGGCGCTCTAAATGCTCTGAATAAAGGTGTCGATTGGGCGGATACCATCGTTTTAGGACCAGGAATCGGCAGACATCAAGAGACAGTGGAACTGGTTAGACAATTGGTCCAGGGAATCAACAAACCATTGGTGCTAGATGCGGATGGTCTCTTTGCACTCAATAATAATCTCAAAATACTCGATCAACGGGACGCGCGAACCCTGATCACACCCCATGCAGGTGAGTTCAAGCGCTTGGTTGGTATGAAGGACGAACAGGCACCAACCTGGAAGGATGCTGTCGATTTTGCTCAGAGATACAAAATAAGTGTTCTCCTTAAAGGAGCTCCATCAGTACTGGCTTCCCCAAGCGGACAGGTGACGGTGAATTCATCTGGATACTCAGGTATGGCTACTGCTGGAAGTGGGGATGTATTGAGTGGTATTTGTGGTGCGCTTTGGGCGCAATGGTTGGATGATCCACAAGTTTTGAATCTGGCAATGTTTATCCATGGAAAAGCGGCTGATCAAATGCGAAGGGAAAAAGGTGTATTGGGATTGATAGCCAGTGATATCGTATCTGGACTACCTGGTGCCCTGAAGGAATACGGTGGCGTACCGACTTAAATATTTTGCTCCGGCAATACTCTATATCATTCTCATCCTTAGCCTCTCGAGTTTAAATCAACAAATCGTGGTTAAACTCTCATGGGGCATCAAGGATTTTATCCTTCATTTTATCGAATATCATTTTTATGGTTTAACTCTGATTTGGGCCATGTTACGTGATAAACCTCTGCATGAGTTAAAAGCTTCCTATCGGTTGGCTGTTGGTCTGGGGGCGTTCTCTGCCATTGCTGACGAATTTTACCAATCCTTTATCCCTGGACGCTTTTCTACAATTGAAGATGTTGTTGCAGATGTGTTTGGTGTTATCCTATCCATTATTACTTTCTCGCTTATGATGAAAATTCCAATGCTGGAGCGCTTCAGACAAAATGCTTAAGAGTCTGCATATAGAGAACTTCGCCATCGTTGACGAAGCCAATGTTAGTTTTGATTCTGGACTAAATGTCATAACAGGTGAAACTGGTGTCGGAAAATCGCTCATTGTTGATGCCCTCAGCATTGCCCTGGGAGAACGTGCATTTAAGGATTTTATTCGCGATGGCTACCCCAATGCCATTGTTGAAGCAGCATTTGAAGTGAAGCGAGATGAACTTTCCAAGCTTTCACATCTGGGTATAGAGACCAACACAATTACGGTAAAAAGAGAGATTCGCTTACAGGGGAATTCCAGGGTTTGGATTAATGGGCAAAGTCACACGGTTCAAGACCTGAAAGAATTGGGTGATCTGTTAGTAGATCTCCATGGTCAGCATGAACATCAATATCTATTAAATGAAGAACATCATATCAATTTTCTGGATCGGTTCGCCGAAACTGATGAACTCAAGCAAAAAGTCGAAATTGAGTATCAAAACCTGGCTACCTTAAAAAAGGAATTTCAGGATCGGGAAAAGACTGCCTCAAGCCAGCATGAACAGTATCAACTCTACGCATTTCAATTGCAGGAGTTAAATGAGGTGAACCCTCAACCAGATGAACTTGATGAACTTGAAAAAGAGCGTCGTATCCTGGAAAATGCCCTGACAATCAGTGAGCAAGCTTCTGCACTTTATCAGCAAGTAGAAGATATGGATGGCTCCGCGCTGGATCGCCTCAATTACATCATTACGCAGTTAGAAGGTTTGAGCACATACACAGGAACGGCTGCAACCTTTTTACCGGAAGCCCTGGCAGCGCGAGTGACCCTCCAGGGAATTGCTGATTTTGCATCAGAATACGAAAAAGAAGTGCAGTCAGATCCCCATAGACTTAGTGAAGTAGAAACACGTATAAAAATGCTGGGCCGGCTCTGCCAGAAGTACAATCAAACTTATCCTGAACTTCTATTGTATTGGGAAGAGATTAGATCCAGGTTGGATAAAAAAGATGATCCAGATTGGAGTCGGGAAGAATTACTGCGATCCATCCAGCAGGCGACCCAATCCTACTCCTCAGCCTGTTCCAAGCTCAGCAATCAAAGGACAAAAGAAGCCAACGTTCTATCCACAGCAGTTGTTGATAAGCTAAATCATCTGGGGATTCCAAGAGCTCGTTTTCAAATTGAGGTCAGTCAGGATGAACAGGAAAATGGCTATGTTGAACTGAAGGGTCGGAAAATCAGAGGGGATATGACGGGTATGGACAGGGTAACGTTCTGGATGCAGGCCAATCCTGGAGAGCCGTTACGACCTCTTGCGCGTATCGCATCAGGAGGTGAAATCAGTCGGATAATGCTGGCAATCAAATCAGCAATGTCAGGCAAGGACGGTATTGGCACCGTTATCTTTGATGAAATTGATACCGGTATTTCAGGCAGAATAGCCAGAGTAGTTGGAACCGAATTAAAAGCCCTGGGGCATCACCACCAACTCATCAGTATTACACATTTGCCTCAGATAGCCAGTCTGGCTGATAGCCATTACAGAGTTGAAAAGCACATAATAAATCAACGGACGGTTACTAGAGTCAAACGCCTGGATGAAAGTGAACGCATTACAGAAATTGCTAAACTCATTGGAGACGGAGATCCTGGGGAAACGACCAGACTCGCGGCAAAAGAGTTGCTTAAACAAGAGGATTGACAACGTATGCGCATCATTAATTATAGCATAATCACAATCTTGATTGCCCTGACCATATCATGTGCAAAGAAGGTTCAGAATGTAGCGATAAGTGATCCTGGATTTGGGATAACCACGACTATCATTGAAGCTCGCTCTGAGGGGGTTGACATCCCCGTATTCATGAAGACCCAGGATGTGATTAAGGGTTTTCAATTTACCCTCAAATGGAATCCATCAGTTGGACAGGTGCTCGCCCCTCAACTCACCGATGCAAATTCAGGTTTTACAGTATCCGCAGGTGAAGGTACAGATGGCGCAATGAAGGTTTTGGTCTTTAGTATGTCTGGGGATATTCTTCAGGTTCCTGATACAGAAATTTTGACTATCCCAGTGAGGATTATCGATTCAGATGCCACAACCTTCTCAATCACACTGGCTGATGCGATCTTTGCCGGACCTAAAGCTACTTCGTACAATATTCCGGTGACTCACGGTAGAATGACGATCGAGCAGTAATGAAACTTATCGATTTAAGATCTGACACCTTGACAAAACCCACTGCTGGGATGCGTAAAGCAATGTATGCTGCTGAAGTGGGGGATGATGTGTACGGTGAGGATCGCCTGGTGAATGAATTACAAATCAGAGTGGCAGAGATGCTGGGTAAGGAAGCTGGACTTTTTGTTCCATCAGGTACCATGAGTAACCAATTGGCCATCAAAAGTCAGACACAACCCGGTGACGAGGTCATTTGTGAATATACGTCTCACCTCTTCACCTATGAAGGTGGGGGTCCTGCAGTACTGAGTGGTGTCCAGGTTCACCCCTTGAAAGGTAATCATGGTATTCTGGATGCTGTTCAAATCTCAGAATCAATTCGACCCAAAGATCATCATTTCGCACAGACCTCCCTCATCGCGCTGGAAAATACTCATAATCGTGGCGGTGGTGTTGTCTATCCCCTACCTATTATTGAACAGATTTCAGATGTAGCAAAAGATCATCACTTCACTATGCACCTGGATGGTGCACGATTGATGAACGCGGTTATAGCCTGTGGTGTTGACCCATCAGCCTATGCAGAGTTGTTCGATTCTGTCAGTGTTTGTTTTTCAAAGGGATTGGGTGCTCCGGTGGGTTCGGTTCTTGTTGGGAGTGCAGAACTCATTGAGAAGGCTCACCGTTTCAGGAAAATGTTTGGTGGCGGAATGCGTCAGGTTGGAATTCTGGCTGCCGCTGGACACTATGCTCTTGATTACCATATTGAAAGATTGGCTGAGGATCACCATCGAGCCAGACTGCTGGCTGAAACCTGCAATGAACTGGGTGTACTTGAGGATGACCTGAGCTGGACACAAACCAATATTGTTGTTCTTTCATTCCCAAAAGGGAATACGGCACAGATGGAAGCAGCATTCATGGATGAAGGTCTGCAAGTCTCAGTTGTGGATGATCAGTTGATTCGCCTGGTCACCCATCTTGATTTTGATGATGATCAACTCGACCAGAGTCGGGAAATTCTAAAAAAAGTATTAGGTTAAGTCATGAAAAAGAAAATTGTCATCGTAGGTGCCGGAAGTGTTGGGTTTTACCTCGCAAAGACATTGGCTGAGATGGGAAATGATATCAGCATTATTGATATAGATCCCGAAAAAGTTCTCAGGGCCAAGCAGGAGCTCGATGCGCTGGTCATTGAAGGACACGGTGCGCAATCTAACACACTTGAAGAAGCTCAGGTTGAATCTGCTGATCTCTTTCTGGCAGTAACACGCATCGATGAGATCAATGTAATTGCCTCAATGAAGGCAAAAAAAATGAACCCTGATGCAAAAATTCTGGCTCGGGTTCGTAGTGGTGATTATCAAAAGAAAGATGCCTTGCTCGACCTGGCAGAGTTGGGGATCGAGAAGGTCATTAACCCTGAACAAATAGCAGCTCGCGAGATCCAGCATCTCGTTCAACATGCAACTGCACAGGAAATCATGACCTACAATCACGGGCGGGTATATATGGTTGCCCTGACACCCACCACCACCTGTGACCTCATGAATAAATCCTTACGAGAATTGGGGATGACTTATTCAGATTTACCTTTTAGAACCGTAGCTATTGATCGGGATGGGACGACCATTATCCCCGGTGGTGATCACGTGTTCCAGCCGGGTGACAAGATTTTCGTTGTTTGCCTGAAGAGTAAACTAAAAGAGATGTATCGCCTTTGCGGGTTCAAGCAAAAGAAACTGATCAAGACCGTACTCATCATGGGAGCAGGAAAATTAGGACGACTGGTTGCAGATAACTTGAAAACACAGTTTAATGTTCGCCTGGTCGACCACCGTAAGGAAAAATTACTTAAAGCAGCCAAAGAACTTCCAGATGTTCTATTGCTCCATGCCGATGGGCTGGATATCGATTTCCTGGAAAGCGAGGGGATTAGCGAATTCGACGCCTTGATTACCCTGACTGATGATGAAACGACAAATCTCTTTGCCGGCTTAATCGCCAAGAAAAAAGGAGTGGATAAGGTCATCGTCCATATCAATTCCCCTGATTATATCTCCCTGGTAAAAGGACTGGGTATCAATTCAGTTGTTAGTAAAAATCTTTCAACTGTAGATGCATTTATGCGTTATGTGGTCCGCGGACAGGTTCATTCTGTCATGATGTTAGAAGGAATTGATACGGAGGTTATCGAACTATCACCCTCACCCGAGAGCAAGATCATTGGTGTTCCCCTTGATCAAATCGATTTTCCACCAGATGCAGTTGTAGGGGGTATTATATCAGCTCAAGGTGAAGAAATTGCAACAGGAAGAAGTGTTATTGAAGCAGGCGATCGCGCCATCGTTTTTGCCAGAGCTTCCCGAGTGAGTGATGTCGAAGCACTATTCAACTAAGCGTTTCAGCTTACTGCCCACACTCAATGTGCTGGCAGCGCTTACCCTCTTTATTGGTGTATCCATGGGGCTTTCACTCCTGGTTTCGCTGGGATATGGTGATGGTGACAGCCTGGCACTTTTTGAAGCCATGGTCATTACCCTTGGAGTCGGGGGTCTGGGTTACATTTTTACCCGGCATTCACATATTCTAGCGCCACGCCAGGTCTTCCTCAGTGTGAGCTTGAGTTGGGTGTCCGCCTCACTGTTTGGCGCACTTCCCATGTATTTTGCCACAGACTTGTCCTATACCGATTGCTTCTTTGAGGCGATGTCCGGATTTACCACCACTGGAGCATCCATCTTAACTGACATCGAAAGTCTACCCCACGGGATTCTCTTCTGGCGAAGTTTTACGCATTGGCTAGGTGGAATGGGAATCATTGTGTTCACTGTAACCGTGATGCCTCTGGCTGGTCGGAGTGGATCGCTTCTTTTTTCTGCTGAAGCACCAGGGCCGGTAAGCGATAAAATCACCCCCAGAATATCAGAGACAGCAAAAATTTTATACATGGTCTACGCCTTAATCTCAGTTACAGAGTTTTTGTTTCTCTGGGTGGGACCCATGGACTGGTTTGATTCTGCCTGTCATACGTTTGGAACCATGGCTACAGGTGGTTTCTCAACTAAAAATGCCTCCGTTGCTTACTACCAGAGTGCTTATGTAGATTGGGTGATTATCTTTTTTATGTTGGTGGCTGGAACAAATTTTTCACTGCACTATTTTGGACTTCAAGGCAAGTTTATGCGCTACCTGAAAAGCAGGGAATGGCAATTCTGGATGAGTATTGTAGCCATGGCATTCTTTGTCATCCTTGCCCAAATTTATGTTTCTGATTTTTATGCTGGAAGTAGTGCCACCATTGATGCCCTAAAAGCCGAACCCATTCGCCAGGTCACTTTTCAAGTGGTCTCGATAATTACAACAACCGGGTTTGCCACGGCTGATTTTGAACAGTGGTCCTATTCAGCTCAATTGATGTTATTCGGACTTATGTTTGTAGGCGGGATGGCTGGATCTACAGGTGGTGGTATCAAAGCAATTCGTGTATTGCTCTTTACAAAGATGGCAATCACCGAGCTACGTAGAATGATTCACCCACGTGCTTATCTACCCATCAAGCTTAGAAATCAATTTGTGGATGATGATGCCATTCGTAATACCACAACCTTTCTGCTATTCTTCATGGTTATCTTTGTGGGGTTTGCCTTTTTTCTTACGGGATTTGGCCATGATCTGGTCACCAGCGTCACCGCTTCAATTTCAATGTTATGCAATATTGGTCCGGGACTGGCAGATGTCGGACCAACAGATAATTACTCATTTTTTAGTGATTTTGAGAAATGGGCTATGGCATTTGTCATGATGCTCGGACGCCTGGAAGTTCTCACCGTGGTAGTATTATTTAATCGTCATTTTTGGAGGTCGTGATGGCAGTTACAAAGCTTGTGGTCAATGAGGGAATCGCTACCCTTACCATCGATCGTCAGTCAAAATTAAATGCCCTGAATGAAGAGGTGCTCGATGAACTGGAAAGTCATTTTCTGGAGATCAAGAATTCTACTGAAGTCAGAGTCATTATTGTAACCGGAGCAGGTGCTAAATCCTTCGTCGCCGGTGCGGACATCAATCAATTTCCTTCAATGACGCCAGAAGATGCCCTCACCTTTTCCGAGAGAGGGCAACATGTATTCTCACTGATTGAGGCATCTACAAAACCAGTCATAGCTGCGATTAATGGATTTGCCCTGGGTGGTGGATGTGAACTTGCCATGGCATGCCATCTTAGGTATGCGTCTGAAAATGCCATGTTCGGTCAACCCGAGGTAAAATTGGGTGTGATCGCAGGATATGGTGGGACGCAGCGGTTACCCCGAATTGTCGGGGTCGGTCGGGCACTTGAACTATTGTTATCGGCTAAGATGGTTGATGCTAAAGAGGCTCAGAATATTGGACTCGTAAATGATGTCTTCCCCCAAGATGCGCTGCTGGAAAAAGTTAATAAGATCGCTCGTTTGCTCATGGCACAAGGACCTCAAGCACAGGCTTTTACTCTAAAAGCAGTTTATGCTGGTGCAGATAAATCAATGGAAGATAGCTTGGCTATTGAGGCTCGTGCTTTTCAGGACGTTTTCGATACCACAGACCGTATTGAAGGTTCTACAGCTTTTCTGGAACGCCGCAAACCGGAATTTAAAAACCAGTAGCAGGATGATTAACTGATGGAAATTAAGAAACGTCGTTTCGCACTATATGCCCAGAACCGACTTCATTCCCTTGGTAGCAAGACAGCGAATGGCTTAATCCTTTTTCGTACAGATGAAGTACAGGTAATTATTGATGCCAGTAAAGCAGGCCAGACAGCACAGGATGTATTGGGCTATGGAGGAGATATCCCCATCGTTGCCCATATGTCTGAAGCCCTTCAATATCAACCAGATGTTCTGGCAATTGGTATTGCCCCCATAGGCGGAGCAGTTAATCCAGACTGGATTCCTGAGTTAAGAATTGCCCTGGAAGCAGGGGTTAAAGTATGGTCAGGTCTCCACCAGTTTGTGGGTGATATCGAGGATTTAGAAAAATTCCGATCCTTAATCTGGGATGTTCGCAAACCCCCAGCAGGTCTGAAAGTTTCACAGGGCAGTTGGAGAAACCGGAAATCAAAGGTAATCCTTACCATCGGTTCAGATGCCAATGTTGGCAAGATGACAACCGCCTTGATGCTTCAAAAGCACTTAAAGGATATTGGCCTGGATTCAATCTTTGTGGGTACGGGTCAGACTGGAATGATGATCTCAGGAAAAGGTGTGGCAGTCGATGCCGTGGTCTCAGATTTTACCAATGGATCCATTGAAGCAGAAATTGATAAAGTTGATGGTCAAGCACCGCTCATTATTGTGGAAGGGCAGGGCGCAGTGACACATATGGGATATAGCGGTGTCACCATGGGTCTCATTCATGGGGCGATGCCAGATGCATATATCCTGGCGCACCAACCGAGTCGACTTAAGGACGATTATGATCATCCCTTACCTGATTTGAAGCTGGTGATTGATATCCACAAAACCTTGATGAAGCCATTTAAATCAACAGAAGTACTGGGTATTAATCTGTATTCTAAAGATTTGACACCAGAGGAAAGTCAAAGGACTTGCCAGGAAATATATGCTGATGTTGGACTTCCTGTAGAGGATATGGTAAAAGCACCGAAAAGAATTGTTGCAGAAAATGTACTCCGAAACCTGTTCCCGGATACCATGCCCTAGGGGGGATGCAGATTGGTTCAATTGGCATCGGTATTTTTTTTAAAACAACGAAATCTACGATTCAAGCGAATGAATATGGCAATTGATCGTAGAGGGCATAAAAACCTGCATTCAACTGGAATCCTGGAGTGATTGGAATGATGTTTAAAGTTAAATGTATAAAGAATTGAAGGAGTGAGATGTCACTATCCCTGAAGTGGTTCATTGAAAGGATCACCACTAAATTTGAATTCAAAATTGCCAGGAGCGCTGAGAGTTATTATGATGTTGTCATTCTTGAGTTGAGTGATGGAGAACATCTGTCATATGGTGAGGCTGCCCCATCAAGGCGTTATGAAAATGGATCTGATGCAATATTGGAATTGCTCCATACCCGAAAAGACCAAATACTGACGTTACCTATTGATGATGCTGAGAGCCGGCAGGATGCCATCGAAAAATTGTTTCCTGAGAGTTACTCTCTCCAGGCGGCTGTGGACACGGCCTTTTGGGATCTTCAGGGTCAAAGAGCTGGAAAGCCCCTATGGCAATTGTTTGGTGCAAACGAAAAAATGGTCACCTCATCCTATACGATTGGTATTTCCGACCTGAGCATGATTCCCGCCAAAATTGAAGAAGCCGCTCCCTACCCAATCTTGAAGATCAAATTAGGCACCGATTATGATCATGACATCATGCGCGCAATCCGAGCAGAAACGGATAAAGTCCTTCGTGTTGATGTCAATGAGGGCTGGAAAACCATTGATGACGCAAAGCGAGGTACAGAATGGTTGGCCGAAGAGAATGTAGAGTTTCTAGAACAACCTATGCCCGCACATCAGTTGGATGACATTGCCGAACTTCGTGAGTTCTCACCCTTACCCATCGTGGCAGATGAAAATTCTGTGAGACCTGAAGATCTGCCTGGTCTGGTAGGCGCATATGATGGCATCAATATCAAATTAATGAAATGCGGCGGTCTAACAAATGCCCGTAGAATGGTTGAACTCTCCCAAAAACACGGTTTTGATATTATGATGGGCTGCATGGTCGAAACGGCTATTGGAATAACGGCTATGTCACAGCTCGGATCATTCGCTCGCTGGTTGGACTTGGATGGTAATGTTTTGCTGGCTAGAGATCCTTTCCTGGGTGTGGGAAATGAATCCGGTGAGCTCATATTATTAGATAAACCAGGGCTTGGTGTGAGTAAACGAAGTTAGAAGTTAGAAGTTAGAAGTTAGAAGTTAGAAGTTCAGATCGAATATGCATAAATTTATTTCAGGAGTTTCACTTGAAAGTACTTACCCGAATTATCATTCTCACAATAACGAATGTGCTTTTATTCACTTGCACCACAAACACCATGATATCTACATCAGTTCCCAAACAGGCATTTCTACGAAATGCTCAACAGCAGGTTGCGTATGAAGTAGACACGCTGCTAAACAATGCAGGTACAGAAATGGGCTGGTGGGGTGCAAAAATTCAGTATGCTAATACAGGTGAGGTGATCTACGAACGGAATCCGGGAAAATTATTCATGCCTGCTTCCAATATGAAACTGTATACAACTGCTGCAGCACTGTGTTTACTCGGACCTCAATATCGTTATGAAACTGATTTTATGACTCAGGGAATTATTGATGAGAAAGGGGTACTCCATGGCGATTTGATTATCAAGGGAAGTGGTGACCCATCCTGGTCCTGGCGTTTCTTTGATGGAAATTATGATTCCATTATGGTCATATTTGTTGATTCACTCAAGGCAAAGGGGATCACCAGCATTCAAGGGGATATCATTGGCGATGACAATGTTTTTGATGATCAGGATCTTGGTTATGGTTGGTCCTGGGATGATGAGAGCTATTACTATGCCGCTCAGTTGTCTGGATTATCGTATAATGAAAATTACATCGACTTTGACATAATTCCAGATACGTTGAATTTGGGTAGTCCTGTCACACTTGTTCCTAAACCAATGACCGATTATTTGAATGTCCGCAATGAACTGATCACCGTTTCTAGTGATACCGCAACGGATTGGGGCTATGGGCGTGAGCGTACGACCAACAATGGTTGGTTCGACGGGTCTTATCGACTTGAAAAGGGGGAGACAGAGGAAACCATAACCATTCACAACCCAACACTTTTCACCGTTCATGTTCTTAAGGAACGTCTCAGCGAAGCGGGTATTGTGGTCAATGGTCAACTATTGGATGTGGATGACCTGAAAGATTCTTTGAATTATGCGGAAACTTCAACTCTGTTTCGCTACACATCCCATCCCTTATCAGATATTATCAGCAAGGTCAATCGACCCAGTCAAAATTTTATAGCAGAAAGCCTACAGAAAACCCTTGGCGCTGAATTTGGGAAAGAAGGATCCTCCTATGAGGGTCGGAAAATAGAAATGATGCTATTCGATTCCCTGGGAATGGATGTTAAACATCTGAAACTTAGAGATGGCTCTGGTCTGGCCAGGCACAATCTGGTCTCACCAAACACCAGTGCATCATTACTGCAGATCATGTGGGATCACCCACTTAGGAGTTATTATATAGAATCTTTACCACTCGCAGGGGTTACGGGAACGACTCGGAGACTGACGAAGGGTAGTTCAGCAGAGGGTAATGTACGCGCCAAAACCGGTACTATTGGCTGGGTTCGAGCGCTCAGTGGCTATACATGGACCCAATCTGGTGAACCACTCATCTTCACGCTAATGGTAAATCATTACACCATCCCAACCAGGGAGGTAAACAAGCGATTAGAGCAAATTGTAGCCATCCTATCTGATATGGAGTAGATGGATGCGCATCAAAAAGATCAGTCACATAGCTGTTGCTGGAGACAATCCCTCTGAAACCCGTGAATTATATGAAAACATTCTGGGTCTCAATTTTAGTGGCTCGGAACCCGTGGAGCGTGAGGGTGTCACAACTCACTTTTTTGATGTTGGTGAGTCAAGTATTGAACTCTTGGAGCCCCTTTCAGATGATTCAGCCGTTGGCAAATTTCTTAAGAAACGTGGAGCAGGTCTTCATCATATAGCTCTGGAAGTTGAAAACCTGGATGGCTACGTTGAAAAATTAAAGCAAGCTGGAATTACCTTGCTCAGTGATGAACCTCAGCTGGGCGCTCACAATATGCGCATCATTTTTATCCATCCCAAATCTGCTGGTGGAGTCCTCATCGAGCTATGTGAAAGAGTTGAGCCCCCATACTCTGTTTGAGAATTAATTCCAAGCTTTTCAGCATCTGAACTTTAGATTTTCCCCATGACGACTGTTGAAGCTCCTTACAAAGCCAAGATAAAAGACCTGCCAACTCAACCAGGTGTCTATTTTTACTACGATAAAAATGGGAAGATCATCTATATCGGTAAGGCGAAGGTGCTGAAGAACCGGGTGAAATCCTACTTCACTGGGACCCCGGATAGTCCCAAAACTGCCCGCCTGGTGGCAAGAATCTGGGATTTACAGACTCTTGTAACCCGGACTGAAGTTGAAGCGCTGCTCACCGAAGCAAACTTGATCAAGCAACATCGTCCCCGGTTTAATATTGACCTCAGGGATGATAAAACATTTCCCTATATCCGTATCACAAATGAGGATTATCCACAGGTCTTTGTGGAACGTAATATTGTCAAAGACGGTTCCATCTATTATGGGCCTTATACCAATGTGAAGGGCTTGAGAGCTGCCCTGGCTGTCATCAAAAGAATTTTCACCATCCGTAGTTGCCATTACCGCATGGATGATGAATCAGTTGCTGCTAAAAAAGTGCAGCTGTGTCTGGATTATCATATCGGCAAATGTGATGGACCCTGTCAGGGTTTGATCACCAAAGAAGAATATGCAGAGATGATTCAACGCGTGGAAGATTTTCTCAAGGGACGAACAGATCCAGTAGATGCATACCTGGAGACCAGGATGAAATCGGCGGCTGAAAATCTTGAGTATGAGCACGCCGCTCGTCATCGGGACCAATTGGAAGCGGTTAGGTCCTATGTGAGTCGACAACGCTTGAAAACCAGCGATTTTGAAGATCGGGACGTATTAGGGGTGGCGCGCCAGGATAATCTGACTTGCGGAATTCTAATTCGAATCCGGGCTGGAAAACTCATTGGGAAAGAGCAGTTCCGTTTTCGAGGAACCGAAGATGAAGACTTACCCTCCATTTTAAGTCGAATGATCACAAGAGTATATGAAGATGCATCATTCATACCCCGGGAGATCCTGGTGCCTGATGAGATCGCCGATGTAGAAATGATTCATGCCTGGCTTAAAGATGTATCAGGAACAAAAATTACCTTTAGCACCCCCTTGATTGGCGAGAAGAAAACACTCCTTGATCTTGCCGATCGGAATGCTGAACTGGTTCTCAAAGATTGGGCGCTTGAACAGGCCCAACGGGTTGAGATTGTACCCAAGATGGTCCGATCACTCCAGGAGGACCTTAACATGACCGCTCCACCCCGTAGAATCGAAGGCTTCGATATATCTCATCTTGGTGGTACAGAAACTGTTGCTTCCCTGGTTTGTTTTATTGATGGCAAACCTGCGAAGCGAGAGTATCGCAAGTTTCAAGTTAAAACGGTAAAAGGGATTGATGACTTTGCAAGTATGAAGGAAGTCATCCACCGACGATATACCAGGGTAAAAACAGAAGGATTATCTGAACCTGATCTGATTCTAATTGATGGGGGTAAAGGACAATTGAGTGCCGCCGTTGAGGTGATGGAGCGACTCGGTATGTCGCATATTCCAATCCTCGGTCTGGCCAAACGACTTGAGGAGGTCTTTTTGCCAGGTGAGTCACTCTCATTGGGTATCCCCAAGACAAGCCCCTCTATCATTTTACTACGCCGTATTCGGGATGAGGCACACCGTTTTGCCATCACTTTCCAGAGAAAAAGGCGGGGAAAAGCCATGGTACATTCTGCCCTGGATGACCTGGAGGGTATTGGACCCTCACGTCGGGTTGCACTCCTGACATATTTTCGTTCACTAAAGAATTTGAAAAATGCCAGCATTGAGGAAATCGCCCACGTACCCGGGATATCAACCACCATGGCAACGAGAATCAAGGAAGCTTTGAAATAACCGGACATTGAGCCTGCCGAAATGTCTATGGTTGAGAGTAACCCCGTTGGTTTCTACAAGCTCAACCTCCGGGGTTTAGGAGCGATAGGTTTTTAAGTATTGGGAGAAAAATTATGGCGTTTGATTTTACCGAAAAGGAAAAGGGAATTCAGCCACGGACTATCTGGTGTCTTGGAAGAAATTACGCCAAACATGCAGAGGAGCTGGGTAATGAGGTAGAGGCAAAGCCACTTGTCTTCCAAAAAGGACTGAATGCGCTTACACCCATACGGAGTACTCAACCGCTTTTTCCCGGGCATGGCGCCGTGCACTATGAAACTGAAATCGTGGCATTGATGGACAGAAATGACCAGGGTTCTTTTATAACTGGGATTGGTCTGGGGTTGGATCTCACGCTCCGTGATTTACAGACCGAATTGAAAGCAGCTGGGAAGCCATGGACCCTCGCCAAATCATTTGATGGAGCAGCCATTGTATCGCGCTTTATCTCCATGAATGAAATAACTTCTCTGAATCAGATTCGATTTACCATGACCATTAATCAGGAGGTTCGACAGAGAGGGGACAGCAGTCAAATGATTCTACCTCTTGAAAAGATTCCTGTCTACCTGGAGGAATTTACTGACTTGCAACCCGGTGATATTATCTTCACCGGCACGCCTGAAGGAGTGGGCGTATTAAATTCGGGTGATGAAGTAAGTCTCGACCTGGCTGGTCATCACATGGGTACAGTCAGATTCAAGTGAATCATATGGTTGTCTAACCCAGAGAATAATCAGGATCACGAAGCAAAAGATTAGAAAGAATTACATAAACACCATGACCACAACCACAACTTCAAATGTACGTGTTCGATTTGCGCCAAGCCCAACGGGTTACCTCCATATTGGTGGGGTTAGAACAGCTCTGTTTAACTATTTGTTTGCCAAGAAACATGGCGGTAAGTTTATTCTCCGGGTTGATGATACGGATCAAGCTAGAAATGTGACTGAAGCCTTACAGCCGATCATGGATGGATTTAAATGGTTGGGGATTGATTGGGATGAAGGTCCTGGTCTGGGAGGTCCACATGGGCCCTACTTCCAGTCTCAACGTTCAGAATTATACCAGGTCGCAGTTGAAAAACTGCTTGCTTCGGGAAAAGCATACAAGGATTACTCTCAGCCAGAAGAATTTGGTGCTGAACGCAAGGCAGCTGAGAATGAAAAGAGACAGTTCATTTATAGTCGTACCTGGATGTCAGAGAGTGATGAGCAGTCTGCAACATTTGAAGCTGAAGGACGTGAATACGTCGTTCGCCTGAAGATGCCCAGAGAAGGCAAGTGCGAATTTCAGGATATGGTCAGGGGAAATATGTCCTTTGAGTGGGCAGGTGAACAGGATCATGTCATCCAGCGTAAAGATGGATCGTGCTTGTATCATCTGACCAGTGTTGTAGATGATGGTGCCTTTGAAATCAGCCATGTTATCAGGGCTATTGAACATCTACCCAATACACCGCGTCAAATATTTATCGCCCAGAGTCTGGGACTTGAATTACCTGTCTTTGCTCACCTCCCCTTTGTTGCAGAGCCCGGTAGCCCAAATAAACTGAGCAAACGCAAGCTGGATAAATATCTAAAAAATAGAGACTTCAAAGTATTGTATGATCATGGCGAACGTATTGCAGATCAAATCGGTTTTGAAGCGAGTCCAGATACTTTCAACCCTGTCATCATTGACTTCTATAGGGAAATTGGTTTTCTGCCAGACGCGATTATTAATTACTTACTTCTGCTGGGATGGTCCCTGGATGATAAAACAGAGGACTTTACCCGAGAGGAGATGATCAGGGATTTTAGCCTGGATCGTATCAACAAAGCTCCAGCCAGCTTTGATCCTTCAAAACTCTCAGCCTTCCAAAGCCATTATATGTGGCGTCTCGACATGGATCAGAAGCTTGAGATGGTTCTCCCATATCTCCAAAAAGCTGATCTCATAGCCACACCTGTATCAGATGAAATCAAAAATAAAGTAAAAGCTGTTGTCCTGGCAGCTAATGAGAGAATCTCAATTGCCGGGGATATTCTAGATTACTATGAATATTTCCAGGCAAGTGATTCAATTGTCTATGAAGAAAAACCTTTCCGAAAAAGACTTGTTAATGCCCAAGCCCAACGTGCACTTCTGGTCAAGTTTCGTGCTGTAATGCCAGATATTTCAGACTATTCCGCTACTGGTCTGGATGAATATATCCACAATTTTGTGGAAGGTGAAGGCGTAGGCATGGGCATGATTGTTCATGCAATTCGGGTGGCAATCACAGGGAAAGCCGTCGGCTTTGGTCTATTTGATATCATGTCAATTCTAGGCAAACAGGAATGCATGGATCGTATCGATCGCGCTCTTGACCTGGTAAACCAACAACAATAAAACACCAGCCCATAAGGCTAAAATTCATCATGGCTAACCCATGAATGAATATGTATGTTATTTGCTGATTTATTTTAATAGCAACAACCCTTGAATTTGGGTCGGATAGATGAGGAAAGTATGGCGACAGAACTAAATACTGAAAATGGTGAGTCCGGGGCTGAAACATCCGGTAAGCCACTAAATTTTGTTGAAGAAATCATCCATGATCACCTGAAGTCTGGTCGATTTGGTGAGCGGGTGCATACTCGATTCCCACCTGAACCCAATGGCTATCTTCATATTGGGCATGCAAAATCTATTGCTCTGAATTTCAGCCTTGCAGAAAAGTATGGAGGTCTCTGCAATCTAAGGTTTGATGATACCAACCCCAGCAAAGAGGAAGTAGAATACGTTGAGGCTATCAAGGATGATATCTGTTGGCTGGGTTTTGATTGGGAAGACAGAGAATATTTTGCATCGGATTACTTCGAACAGCTCTATGAATGGGCGGTTAAACTTATCAATGATGGTCTAGCTTATGTATGTGATCTAAGCTCAGAAGAGGGTCGCGAATACCGCGGAACACCGACCGAACCAGGAAAAAACAGCCCCTATAGAGATCGCAGCATTGGAGAAAATCTCGATTTGTTTGAGCGAATGAAGGCTGGTGAATTTCCTGATGGATCCAGAACATTGAAAGCCAAAATTGACATGTCTCATCCCAACTTTCACATGCGAGATCCCGTGATATATCGGATTTTACATAGCCACCATCACCGTACAGGCGATGATTGGTGTATTTACCCCATGTATGATTTTACCCATGGCCAGTCTGATTCCATTGAAAAGATCACCCAGTCAATTTGTACACTTGAATTCGAAAATCATCGCCCACTCTATGACTGGTTTTGCGATAAATTGGAAATACACCACCCCCAGCAAATTGAATTTGCACGACTGAATCTGACCTATACTGTTATGAGTAAACGCAAGTTTCTGACGCTGGTTGATGAAGGATACGTCAGTGGATGGGATGACCCCAGAATGCCTACTATCTCGGGATTGCGTCGCAGAGGCTATACGCCTGAATCTATTCGCAATTTTTGTGAGTACATTGGTGTTGCCAAGCACAATAGTGTGGTTGATGTGACGATCCTTGAGAATCAGGTGCGTGAACATCTTAATGCAATTGCCCCACGGGTTATGGCTGTCTTAAACCCCATCAAGGTGGTGATAGAAAACTACCCCGATGGAAAAGTTGAAGAACTTGAAGCAGTGAACAACCCTGAAGATGCAAGTGCAGGCAACCGGATTGTACCTTTCACAAAAGAAATCTATATCGATAAGAATGACTTTATGGAAGTACCTGTTAAAAAGTATTTCCGACTTGCACCTGGCAAAGAAGTCAGGCTGCGTTATGGCTATATACTCAAATGTGAATCAGTCGTTAAGAATGATGCTGATGAAATTGTTGAATTGCGGTGCACCATTGATCTAGAGACATTGGGTAAGCAGCCAACTGATCGAAAGGTCAGAGGCGTTATTCATTGGGTATCTGCAGAACAGGCAATCGATGCTGAAATTCGCCTCTATGATAGATTGTTTAAGGTTGAACACCCTGATAAGGTTGAAGAGGGACAGGATTTTAGGTCCAATATCAATCCCGATTCACTGGAAGTCATCCAACACGCCAAGGTTGAGCCTTCCCTCCATGGGGTGACAGCAGGGGAGCGTTTCCAGTTTGAGCGTGTGGGATACTTCAGCGTGGATCCTGATACCACAAATGACAAGCCCGTCTTTAATCGGATTGCATCTCTCAGGGATAGCTGGGCAAAAATTGCGAGAAAATCCCGATAAGTACAAGATTCTTTTCGAGCATTGTCACTTGCAATCCTGACTTGAAGGGCATTAATTTCAGAGCGAATAATCTGGAAATCTGGGGATAATATGAATAAAAAGCTAGTCCTGATCATCATTATTGCTTTCATGTCAAGTGGCCTCCATGCCCAGGAGGTATTACCTCACTCAACTCAGAATATTCTGGTCTTTGTTGAACCGTTTGAGAACTATAGCCCCGGTGCTGAGCAGGCGTGGCTAAAACAGGGATTACCTGGATTTATCAAATCAGGGTTGGCTGATACGGATCATCTCCATGCCTACACCATCCCGGATTTTCAAAATGATCTCGTGGATCGTCCGCATAAACTTCAAGACTTAATCTGGAAGTCTGTTTTCCAAAAGAGGGTAGATTCCCGGTATGAGACATACCTGGTGCTAGGCTCCTATACCTATCTGGAAGGGTCACTCACTCTGCGAATGGATTTACTCTCATTGAGAGATACACGAGTATTGGCTAGCTTTGAGAATGAAATTCCCTACACCAAATTATTAACACGCAAAGGTGAGCTCAACGACTGGATACTGGCTAATCTGAAGCTTATCGACAGCCCTGAGTTAACAGGAAAAAGTAAAACGAAGATGACTGGACGGGATGCTACGCCATTGCCGGGAATCGCTTTGAGAGATCAGCTCACAAGCCTCTTCGACACGAAAAAGAAAAATGAGTCTGAGGATTTACAGCGCAAGTATGAGCATCAATCCAGGATGAAACTGGGTGCTCAACTTGAAGCACTGTGGCATGATATCGCCTATGATCCATATCTGGCGAATATTCATGATATCCACACCTTGAGACTGCAGGCTGAACCGGACAGTGTATTGGTCACATTTAAAGTTGGATATCGCATCAATCCCCGCATCTTGGACGAGATTGAACATTTTAGTAAAACTCGTGCTGGATTGGTGGGGAAAACAGAGTCCTTCGAGGGACATGCATTTATGGACCTGGGATATATCGATGCTGATTTCACCAGGGAAATTGCAGGTGGGGATTGGCGTATCGTGCCCATTATCACCATGGGGCCAGCAAAACTACGTAATCGTAGAGTCTTTTATCATTCATTTCCACGACCGATTGAACCACCTGGAGAGTACTACTATAACCAGGGAAAATTTAAACAACTTCTCCTGGCAATACCTGGGGTGGATGCTTTAAGAATTTTTGCTCAGGAAGTACAACAGGTCTATGAATATTCAATTGTCGTCGGTTATGATGAGATCGGAAATCTAGACAAGATTCAAGTGAAATTTGTAGCTGAACAAGATCTGGCGAATAAACTTTAAAAACACTCTTTTACATAAAAGAGCAAATCCAAGCAGGACATCATGGAAATAGCTTATACCGTAGTGATTGCAGCCCTGACGGCAGTAATCGGATATTTTATTGGACGCCGATCAAGCAGTACAGCTGATCCAGGGACCCGGGATACCGTCACACGTCTCGAGGTTGAACAGGAAAATCTCAAAACGCAGTTGGAACGGTCTGAATCCGAACATACTGGGTTGAAGCAGGAAGCTCAGGAACTACGGGAACAGAATGCAACTATCAACACGAGGTTAGAGGAATCCAAAAGCCGACTGGAAGAAGAGAAAAAACGTCTGCTGGAAATGAAGGAACAGCTCCAGGACAGCTTTAAGAGCTTGTCCCAGGATGTTCTACGAGATAGTCAAAAAGAGTTTCTCAGAATGGCAGATGAAAAATTCAAGGATCAGACCAAGCAGAATCAATCTCACCTCGGTGAAAAAGAAAAACTAATCCAGAAGTCTTTGGAAACTATGGATGGACGTCTCAAAGATATCGTCCAGCGTTCAACGGAGTTGAAAACAGAGCTGGAAACATCCAAAGATGAAACTCAACGTCTAAGGTCAACCACTGAAACTTTGCAGACACTCCTGGCAAGTTCTCAGAAACGAGGTCAATGGGGAGAAAGATTGGTGGAGGATATCCTCCAGTATGTAGGTCTTCAGGAAAACATTAATTATACCAAACAAGAGACCATGGATGAGGGGCAGCGTCCTGATTATACCTTTAAGTTGCCAAAAAACCGTGAAATCAATATGGATGTCAAATTCCCATTGGCTCATTATGAGAATTATCTCCAGACCAATGATGAACAAATGATGGAAATTGAGAAAAAGGCATTTCTCCAGGATGTCCGTAAGCATTTAAATGAGATCAGCAAACGTGGATATATCGATACTGCCAAAGGGACAGTTGACTATGCCATGATGTTCATTCCCAATGAATCCATTTATGGGTTTATTAATCAGGAAGCGCCTGATTTTATAGGTGAAGCACTGAACAAGAAAATCATGCTGTGTTCACCCATTACACTTTATGCAGTGCTTTCATTGCTCAATCAGGCAACCTCAAATTTTATCGTTGAGCAACGTGCCTCTGAGATTATGAATGAAGTGGTAAAATTTCAGCAACAGTGGGATAAATTTTCTGATGTAATGACTAAAACTGAAAAGAATCTTGATATCGCGGTCCGTCAGTTTCAGGAGTTAATATCCACTCGAACCCGTGCACTTGAACGCCCCGTAAATAAAATCCTGGAGCTTCAAAAAAGAGAAGCACTCCCTGGAGAAGCGCTTCAATTGAACTTAGATGAAGGAAACACTGATTAGGTGCTACCCTGTGTTGCAGCTTCTCGCTTGACTTTTCTAACCCGCACGACCAACCAAGTAACTGACGTTCCCCCAGCCACAAAAATAGCAATGACCGAAGCATACCAGACCCACACATAGGGTTTGTCGAGGATAACTGCGAAGTAATAAGCCAGTGGTCCACTAACGATGGCTACTCTGATTGCCGTAATCACCAGAGAAGGTATGCCCGTTCCCAGCCCCATCAATGCCCGCCCAGAGATCATGCCAATTGCGATTAACCAGTAAACCGGTGCAAAAGTTCTGATGATGCTCACCGCAACTTCATTTACCACTGGATCAGCCGTAAATATTTTAAAGACATAGGGTGCGATGAAATAAAACAGAATACCGGTTCCAAGACCAATGGTTATTCCATATCTAAGCCCATCTTTGATGACACTGGTAATGAGGTCGAATCTTTGGGCCCCATAAAACATACCAACCAGGGTGACAAGTGATCCAGCAATAGCCATGATCGGCAGAAAAAAGATTTGATCCAGGCGACCCGCAATCTGGAAACCTGCAACGACATCAGCTGAATAGTGGACCAAAATCCAATTAAACAGGGCAGCGCCAAGTGACATAATGATCATTGAAAGGGATGAGGGTACACCAATTCTGAATATGTCCCCGATAAAACTCAACTTGAAATTGAATTTCTTCAAATCAAGCTGGAGTAGAGTTGTTTTCTTGATAAGAATTACTCTTACATACATGATGACAGCGACAATCATACTGATGACGGTAGCTAGAGCTGCACCCTGGACACCAAGATCAAATCCAAATATCAGAATTGGATCCAGGATAATATTCACGACGGTGCTTGTAACCTGAATTTTTACAGGGGTCTTGGTATCACCTTCACCGCTGAAGATGGAGCGCAGGAAAATGCCAGAAATCATGAAAATGAAGCCACCGGCGATCACACGAAAATAGGATAAAGTATCCACCATGAGCTCATCAGGTGTGCCTAACATGATCAGGATATTCTCACCAAAGATTAATCCCACTGTACTGAATAGCCCACCAATGACAAGACCCAATAATAAGCCATGTTCAGCAACATTGGTGGCTGATTCATGATCTTTAGCCCCGATGAATCGAGCAATAACAGCAGTCACACCCGTACCAAGACCAAAGCTAATTCCCATTGCCATCCAGAATAGAGGCAGATTGAATCCCAATGCTGCAATGGCATTGGTTGAGATTCTGGCGACGAATAACATGTCGACGATACTGTATAAAGTTTGCACTGCCATGCCCATCATCACGGGTAAGCCAAGTGTCCAGATAGCTTTTCTGGGGTTATCTATAAATGAATCGAGTCTAGAGTTTTTAGAATTTGTATCAGTATTTTTCATACTGACTAAATAAGCAGTTATTTGAGTTCTTGCAAATGTTTGTTTTTATCATCTACCATTTCAGCGAGCGATTGTCGTGAAATCTTTAGTCCTTGGGAGACGATTTCGTCTGGAAGCAGGAAATAGTCAATTGGAATCATATAACCTGGTAAACTATTTCTCAGATGATCATTGATTTCATCACGAAGCATAAAGCTCGATTCCATTTGAATGTATGCTACTGGTCGATATCCAAATTCAGAATCAGGGCGAGGTAGGATGACCGCATTGGCAATGCCCTCCAGTTTACACAGCATGGCTTCGATGTATTCCGGTTGAATATTTTCACCGCCTGAAATGAATTGATTGTCCATCCTTCCAGTTACGGTAAGGGCTCCTTTTACATCCATATAGCCTACGTCACCTGTATGAAACCAACCCGACTCATCTCGAAAACTCAAAATGATTGCGCCCTGTCTATAGCCCTGTGCCAGTGTATCTCCCTTCACCAGAATTTCCCCCTCATGGGAGATGATTAAGTCTCGTCCCTTCAACAATTTACCAGAGTTGTTGAGAGCCCAGCTCCTGTTCTCAGAAGAGGTTGTTGTTATTTGTGAAGCCATCTCAGTGGATCCATAGCTGACATGCACAGGAATATTCAGGTTCAGCAACTTTTCTATGAGAGATTTTGGAATTGCACTTCCCCCCAGAAGAATGGCTTTCATCCCTCTAAGAACATCTATGGCACCAGCCGTTTCCAGCAGTCTTTGCATCTGAGTAACAACCAATGATATATGGGTAACTCTATGTGATTGGATTGATGCAAGGATACCATGATTAGTATCTGGAAGTACAATTGCTGCCCCTGAAAGCATGGACCGGAAAAGTATGGACAGACCGCCGATGTGATAGAGGGGTAATGCGAGTAGCCATTTATCTGTTTGGCTCAATGGTATATTCTGGTTGGATCCTGATGCACTGCTGATATGATTCATATAAGTGTGCTGAACAACCCTAGTCACACCACCAGAACCAGATGTCATGAGAAGCGTCGCTGGTGCATGGATATCAAAATCTGGAGGTCCTGGATTTAGCCCAGCAGTTTTTAAAATGTCCATTTTAACTGATTTACACCAGGATATTGACTCACTAGAAATGCAAAGCGTGGGTTTTAGTGGCTGAGTTATTTGTTTCAATGTTTCCACAGGGAAGCGTGAATTGACTGGAAAGGGGATAAACCCACCCAGAAAGCATGCCCACAAACCAAGGATGGTATCGGCAGGTGTGAGTTGATGGAGGATGATAACATCTTTTGTCTTCAGACCTCGGTTGACCATCCCCATTGTTACAGATTTAGCCTGAGCCAATAACTCGTGAAAATTCAACGAGTGATTGTTATAGACTAGTGCGGTATTAGAGGGGTGGTTTTGAGCAACCTCATAGAGAGGGTGCTGGTGAAGACTTTCAGTTGTGGTAGAGTAGCTCACAGTAACTAAGATCCAGATCCTGAGTTGTCAGGGTTCGTACAGGCATCCATCCATTTTGAATGGATGAAGGAGTTTTTGTCGTTCCAGCAGTTAATACTGACCGAGTGTCCAGACCAACTGCAATATCTTCACCGCAAATTGACCCAGCCAGTTGTGCCAGAGCTGCCAGTCCAACATCACTTTCATAGCTGGATGAAATCACTGGCATGATCCCTTGCTCCTTGGCTTGATTCACAAGGGCAATAAAACGGGCTGTACATCCGATAAGTGTTGGTTTAAGAACGAATGCTTTGAGGCCAGTGTATGCCTCAAATGATATAGTTGGATCGACAATCTGATGAAGGGTCTCATCAAATGCAAAAGGGACCTCACAGGCATCAAAAAATCGCGGTAACTCAGCCGGATTTTCAATCGGCTCTTCGATATATTCAATATTGGCTGATTTTACCGCTTCTCCAAAAGCGATAGCAGTTTCCAGGTCCCAGGATCGGTTGGAATCTAATCTCAATTTAATATCTGGACCCACATGCTCTCGGATTTCCTTGATTCCCCTGGCCTCAAGTACACTATTGATGCGCCCTACTTTTATTTTTAACGTTTTATAGCCTTCACCTATCAGAAAATCGGCCTCTGGAACCCAATCTGAGAGCGAACTCTGGAGAAGACCGTTGATAGCAATTTTGTTACTGGAGCTGCCATAAAGCATAGCACCCATAGAAATGCGTCGTGCATTGGCTAACAATGAAAGTAAGGCAGTTTCAACCCCATAATGTACAACTGAAGGTGCAGTACGGTTTTCCCAGGTTGTGTTTCTTCTGCTATGATGATGAGCCGTCAACTCCCCAAAATTAATCATCCTGTCAACCAACATTGTGGTTTTGTAAATGGCTGTTTCCATGGTTTCCCTGCTGAAACCAGGTAGGGGGCTGATTTCACCGAGACCCACATGCCCCATAGCATCTGTCAAAACGAGGATCAAACCATCACGTTGATGAAGGGTTGTATGTTTCAGATCCAGGGGTTGCTTGAGTGGTAGACTAAACCGATAGAGACGCGCAGATTTTAACTCAAGAGAAATATCCTGATATTGTGGAGATAACCTGATCCCTACAAAATTTGGTGCGTTTAAGCCCATATCACCCCGATACCCTTCAACTCCCCCACGTAATAATGAATATGACCGTAAAGATCGCTTGTAATTTAGCTGTCATCTTTAAAACAGCTAGTAACTCTTTCGGATTCTCGTAATGATAGGTAATTCGAATGGCATGGATGGCCATGAGGCTGGTAAGTGCCGTAATGCCTACCAGTTTATGACCTGGGACCAGGGCATATAACACAAGTGGAGTAAGTGTTGCTCCAAGAATCGAGATCGCATATTCAGCAACACCAAATCCACGTCCCAGAAGGGCAATCAGGGTCCTTTTGCCAACTTTTCGGTCCTCCTGGTAATCCCTCAGATTGTTTATTGTGAGCAATGCCATAGAGAAAAAGCCTGCTGAAACGCCAGCGAGGATGGAGGTGGTACTCCATGAACCTGTTTGTACATACGTGGTTGTCGCGCTGGCGATGGGACCAAAAAACAGGAACGCAGGCAGCTCTGCCAGACCATAATAAGCCAGCGGGAAAGGACCTCCAGTATAAATAACACCTAAGAATAACGAGAGGAGACCTATGGTAACAATTGGCCAACCCCCCAGATAAACAAGATAGATTCCCAGAATAAATGCCAGCCCAAAACTCAAAATAAATCCATTCCGGACTGTTTTGGGTGGAATCAATCCAGCCTGTGTCACGCGTTGGGGACCAATCCTGGATCCTGTATCAGCACCCTTCTTAAAATCAAAGTAGTCATTGGCGAGGTTGGTACCGATTTGAATAAGCATTCCACCAAACAGAGCCGCCAGGAATGCCAGCCAATGGATATCTCCTTCTGTATGAGCGATGACCGTACCCATGAGAACTGGAGATACAGCCACGCCAAGAGTCCATGGACGTGCTGCCTGGACCCATAGTTTCAAGCTTGATTTTGATTGTTTGATCAAGGGCGCCAGGGGTATTTTTTAAAATCAGGTTTGCGTTTCTCATTATACGCATTTCGGCCCTCCTGGGCTTCTTCTGACATATAATAGAGTAGCGTTGCGTTCCCAGCTAATTCCTGTAATCCAGTTTGTCCATCAACATCAGCATTAAAAGCGGATTTCAATAGACGGATTGAAAGCGGAGAGTGCTCTAGAATTTTCTTAGCCCATGCCACCGTTTCAGTTTCCAGATCTGCATAAGGGACGACGGTGTTGACCAGGCCCATATCCAAGGCTTCTTCTGCATTATACTGTTTACACAGATACCAGATTTCTCGAGCTTTTTTCTGACCTACAATACGCGCCATATAGCTAGACCCATAACCACCGTCGAAAGAACCAACTTTGGGACCAGTCTGTCCAAAAATGGCATTGTCAGCTGCAATCGTTAGATCACAGACAAGGTGGAGTACATGACCACCACCGATTGAGTATCCCGCGACCATGGCTATCACAGGTTTAGGCAACGTACGGATTTGACGTTGGAGATCCAACACGTTCAGTCTATGTACTCCTTCACCATCTTCATAGCCGGAATCACCTCTGATGGACTGATCTCCACCTGAGCAAAAGGCCTTCTCACCTTCTCCAGTCAGAATAACGACTCCGATTTCAGGATCTTCCCGAGCATCTTCAAATGCTTTCACCATCTCCATCACGGTCAGGGGGCGAAAGGCATTGCGCTTTTCAGGTCGATTGATGGTGACTTTGGCAATTCCATTATATTTATGATAGCGGATATCTGTGTATTCGCCGGCAGTTTCCCACTTAATTGGTGTCACTTTTTTCTCCTTCAATTGTTTCGCTAAGAAAATGTCTTATCGCGCCCACAGTTTCCAATGGTTTTTCCAGATGAAAAGCGTGTCCACAACCATCCACCGTCAAATGTTTCCCTCTAGGCAAGGAGCGTAACATCTCAGTGTGGATATTTACATATTTTGTATCATCCGAACCACTCATCAATAGTATGGGACAATTTACCTTGATTAAATGATCCCACAGGGAGGGCAAGGCACCATTTCCATAGATTATCAGGGATTGAGCCAGTTGAGCTATGTCATTTTTAGCCCTTTGAACCAGGAGTTGATCCATGAGATCGTGGTTTTTCGAGATATTCCCAAAGATTGATAAATCGTACCAGGACTTTACAAATTTTGCAAATCCCTCATTTTCCAAACGCTCAATGAGTTGGATGTCGGACTTGATCCTGCTCTGTCGCTCAGATTCGGTTTTCAATCCAGGTGCACCGGAAAGGATAACTAAAGCGTCTACCAGTTCTGGAAAATGTTTTTGAAGGTGTAGGGCAACCCGACCACCCATAGAATAGCCGATAACTGTAGCAGATGTGACTCCTAGGTGATGCAGTTGTGTCACAAGCGTCTCAAGCAATCTTATGGAATCATCCAGATGTGACAGCGTAGAAGAACCATGACCGGGTAGATCTATGAGGATATTGCTATAGCCTGAAAAGTGGGAATCAACCAGAGGTATCCAGTCCTCAGTTGACCCCATAAACCCATGCAACCAGAGGAGAGCGGTTCCTGAAGGACGCCCCCTGTTTTCCAGGTGCCACTTAAATTCTCGTAAACTAGGACTCACGAATGGTGCTATAGATTTTCTCATGGATCGCATGATTCTTGTATCGATCTGAAGTTATCTCAATAATCGATGAATGATTTTTACTACAGGTCTTCTCATAACTCGATTTGAAAGTATCCAAGTCATTTGCCTGTAAATAAGGAATGCCAAAGAGCCTGGCTGCATTTTCCATTCGCAAGTCATGGGGCGTTCCAAAATATTCTTCGAAGACATCTGTCTCAGCTTGAACAGGTAAAAAATTAAAAATGCCACCACCATTATTGTTGATGAGTACAATAACAATGGGCTGCGATGATGCTTTGACCAGAGCAAGTGAATTAACATCATGCAGGAAAGCCAGGTCACCAATTAGGAGTGTTAGGGGTGTATCTGTGGAAGATTGAATACCGGCGGCAGTCGCCAGGAGACCATCGATACCACTGGTTCCACGATTGGCAAAAATTCTCCCTGAGGATTTTTGGCTTGAGGCAAACATTTCCATTTCCCGAATTGCCAGGCTGTTCCCAAGCATGAGGGAATGATTCTGAGGTATGGTTTCAGAAATGATTTTACTGACATGAGGCTCACTAAACTCTATTGCTGAAGCAAGCTCAGAACGCACGAGTTTTCGGGTTGTCTGCTCAACTTCACGCCATAATATCAGGTAGTTTGAGTCAAAGGCAGGCAGGGTGGACGGGAGGCTTAAAAAGAAATCATTTAAATCTATCTGGAGTGTTATATCGACTTGATGATTTGGGTCAATACGCTCAGGTGTAGTCTTGATGGCAACATAATAAATCTGTGGGTCATTCAGAAATGTCAGCAGCCGCTTTGAGGTAAAGGCACCCCCCAAATGTATCAGCAATTCAGGTTTGATTTCCCTGAGCCGGCTATGGAGCAGAGAAAGATCGAAATGGTTGATGACATTAGGATGTCTGGTGTATCTCAGCTCCGATTGGACATCGGGTAGTATGGGACAGTTCAATGCCGTTGCTAATTTGAGGATATTCTCATTGTGTTGGTCTTGAAGACCCCGTCCTACAACAATTAGCCCCGATTGACTCGCTTTGATTTTATCAACAATCTGTTCAATTGTGTCGGTTGGTATAGGTAAAACCTCAGGGATCATGGGCTTATATATGCTCTCAGACAGCGCCCATTGTTTTTCATCAACTGAGGATTCATGAACGTGATCATCAGTGGGCAAAAGAGGTTCTCTGAACATGCAATTTAGGTGGGTTGGTCCTGGTCTGATGCCTACTGTACGGGTGTAAAGTTCATCAACAATGGTTAATGTCTGATTCAATGATCCACCATTGTCAGGAGGTAGTAGATTCCTGGCAAATCTTGTGTAGTTGCAATAGATGTTTTCCTGGAAAATGGCCTGGTTTGCTCCCACATCGATCAGCTCTGGTGGTCGATCTGCACTGAGGATAATGAGAGGGATATTATCCATTGAAGCTTCAATTACTGCCGGGAAATAGTTAGCAACAGCAGTTCCAGACGTACAAATCAACACAGCAGGAGTGCCAGTCGTCCGAGCATGCCCCAAAGCGAAATAGGCAGCTCCGCGCTCATCATAGTGAATGGTTGTCTTTGCTCTCGGGTTTCTTGCAGCAGCCACAGTGAGGGGGGTGGATCGAGATCCAGGTGAAATCACAAAGCGGGTCGATCCCAGACGGATCAACTCTTCAATGATCCACTCGCTAGCTGTCAGGTTTGTTGTCATATGCGCAGAGCGTTCCTACTCACGATTGAATGATTCCAGATTGTATTGCATAGGTTTCAATCTAATGAAAATGCATGTTGAATAAAGTGACAAAAATGATGCTAGGGGTTGCGATAAATGATATCCATCAAGCTAAAAACTGTGGATCCAATGACTGAGATGGGATTTTTACAGATCCAGGGCTTTCAGAAACTTACTGATCTTGTCTTCTATTTCCTGCCACTCCTCGGAGGGGTCCGATCCCAGAACAATGCCAGCACCAGAATACAGGGATACCCGTTCTCGTTCGATGAGGGCTGAACGAATACCGACCACAAATTCTGTGTGATCATGACCTACAAACCCGATGGGTGCAGCGTACCAACCACGATTGAAAGGCTCCAGGGATTTGATGGCATCTAAAGCGATATGAGTCGGAAATCCACCCATGGCAGGGGTGGGGTGCAGGTCTTTCACCAGGTCAGCATCGCTGGTTCTGGCATCGAGTTCACCAACAAAATGCTTACAGAGGTGTTGAACATGAGAAAGTTTGGTGATCTGTACATCTTCATCAACGACGAGTTGGGAGCAATGTTTCGATAGTACTGAATGAATGACGTCCACAACAATACTATGCTCTCTTACCTCTTTCTCAGAATTTAATAGAGCCTTTGCATAGCGTTCATCGTCCCTGGTAGTTTTACCTCGGGGTCGTGTACCTGCAATGGCTTCTGTATGAATGGTTCGCCCTTGCCGTTTGAATAACCGCTCTGGTGTAGCACCCAAAAACGCATGACCTTCATCGGTCTGGAAATAAAAGTTAAATGTCTCTTCAGACATTCTCCTTAAGCGAAGCAAGTAGGCAACCGGGTCAACTGGATCGTTAAAGGTGAGTGTGGCCTTGCGGGCGAGAACCACCTTTTCGTAGAGTTGGGAATCCATATCCGCGAGTGCGCTCTTGAGTGAGGTTTGCCATTCCTCTCGATCAGGGAAATCCTGGCGATGAAGTATGGTTCGCTCCTCCCAATCACTCAAGGTCATTTCAGATTGAACATCCTCAAGTTGCTTGATGAGGTCAACGAATTGATCATCACAATCCCTTTCCTGAAGGTAGTTACATACCAGGAAGTTTCCAGCTGCAGACCGGTGAAGCTCAAACTGTGGGATAACAAACCGATACGCACCAAAACTTTGCCACTCCTCGGCAGGGAGTCCTTCATGATCAAACTGGATGCCTCCATAATATCTTAACTCAGGGTATTCAGGGTTAAGTAATTCTCTGAGACGAATAAATAGATCATGCAAATCAGGAATCTCTGAACCGGAAATTTCATGGGCAATACCCACTCCAGCCATCTTGAATTCCTGGTTTCTATTGGCCCAGTACGTCTTTGTAGTAATGGATTGACAGGCCAGCCACTGCATGGCGGCGACATTCTCCACCTCAACTTTACACCTGACTATTCTTGGTTTTTCAAAGGGGGGGAGCTCAAAGCAAGAACGCTCCAATTCTTCAAGGAGACGAATTTTTGCAGACGGGAAAGAGAGTGTATCCATGGAGAATAGATTGAACTCTTAATTTATAGATGGGGGAATTGGTTGGATGTATTCACGTGCATCACCTAGCATGGCGACTATTTACTGTAAAGCTTAGAGGTGGGCAAACAAATTCTTACCGCTGGATCAGGTTTGATGTCAGGTGGTTGGCCTGAATTTAGCAAACCTTGTTTCGCTGTAATCACCGATTAAATTCGTCCTCGCAAAGGAGGGGCACAGTGGCCTTAGATAAGCTAACCAACGTGAGCATCGCTTTTATATACCGGGAAGGCTCATTCAAATCAGAGACGACCTCACAGACTTTCCTTGGGGAAACACTGGTGGTTCTAGAAGAGCAGAATGACTGGTTCCGCATCAGGCAAGAGGATGGCTATGAAGGTTGGATAGCAGGATTCTTTGTGGTTGATAAACCCTTGGACTGGGATAATCATGAATTCTACCACCATGGGACTCCAGTGGCCTGGATATTCCAGAGTCCTGATCGTCAATCATCAAGCATAAGAGATATCACCCTGCTCTCAAAATTGCCGGCTCTTGATTATCAGGAGGGTTGGGTTCAAGTATTGCTGCCCGATGGCACACAAGGTTGGATTGAGAAGCATGCGCGTACCCTTTATTCAGAGGTTGACGTTGAGCGCTTGGTTCAAACTGCATTCAGTTTCCAGGGTACCCAGTACTTCTGGGCCGGTAGGTCCCCAAAAGGATTTGATTGTTCTGGGTTTGTACAGACTGTTTTTGGATTGAATGGATTATCATTGCCAAGAGATGCTTACCAACAAGCGGAAATTGGCGAGAAAGTAGATGATAATTATGCCAACTGGCAAATTGGAGATCTCATCTATTTTACAGAAAGAGGAGATAGGATTACTCACATTGCCATCTCACTTGGTGATGGTGATTTTATCCATGCCTCAGGGTATGTAAAAATCAATAGTATCAATCCGGATCATAAAGAAATTTACATTGAAAAATATGCCGCAATCTTTACGAAGACGATGCGTGTACTCTAAAGAAGAAGTTTTATAAACTATGGATGCTGGAAAAAAAGATAGAAAACCGATCCTGTTATCAGGAATTCAACCCTCTGGTCATTTAGCACTGGGAAATTATGTCGGGGCAATGCGCAACTGGGTCAATCTCCAGGAAGATTACCTCGGTATATTTATTGTTGTGGATTTACATGCTATTACCGTACGACAAAAACCTGCGGATCTGAGGAATCGGTGTCTCTCATTTGCCGCCCAATATCTGGCAGCCGGTATTGATCCAGAAGAGAATGTGATATTTATTCAATCCCATGTCCCCCAGCACGCAGAACTCTCCTGGGTGTTGAATTGTTATACCTATATGGGTGAGTTAAATCGCATGACACAGTTCAAAGATAAATCCAAGCGTCATGACGATAATATCAATGCCGGGTTATATTCATATCCAGCACTCATGGCTGCAGACATTCTTTTGTACCAGACAGATCTTGTTCCCGTAGGAGCTGATCAGAAACAGCATCTTGAGCTGACCCGCGATATAGCAAACCGATTCAACAATACCTACAGCCCCACATTCAAAGTCCCAGAACCTTTTATCCCAAAAGCTGGTGCTCGAATAATGAGTTTGCAGGATGCAGATAAGAAGATGTCCAAATCTGATGACAATGAGAATAATTACATCTCTCTCCTGGACCCCCCGGATGTGTTGAGACGAAAAATTAAACGGGCTGTCACTGATTCCGCTCGTGAAATCACTCCAGACTCAGTGAACAGTTCTGGAATCGGGAATTTGCTCACAATTTATTCTGTCCTGAACGATTCGACCCCAGAATCGGTGGCACAAAAGTTTGAGGGACAGATGTATAGCAATTTTAAGGGTGAGTTAGCCGACTCACTGGTTGCTTTTCTGGAGCCATTTCAGGATAAATACCACAAAATCATGAGTGATAAAACCTATCTAACAGGCATTCTGGATGAAGGTGCTGAACGCGCCAAATACATGGCATCAAGAACCTTGAGTAAGGTTCATCGAAAAATTGGGCTTGTTGCGCCAGGCCGCAAGTAAGCATGAATAAAAATCATCGCATTGATCTGGAAATGTTTGAAGGTCCCCTGGATCTTCTACTCTTCCTTATCAAGCGGGATGAATTGAATATTTATGATATTCCCATTGCTGAAATCACTAAAAACTTTCTAGAGTATGTCAAATTAGCCAAGGAACTGAAGCTGCACACTGCAGGTGACTTTGTGCTTATGGCGGCAACCCTGATGAAAATTAAAGCTCGTATGTTGCTCCCTATCGAGAGCGATGGCGATGAGGAAATTGAAGATCCAAGAACAGAGTTGATGAATATGTTGTTGGAGTATAAACGTTACAAGGAAGCAACGATTAATTTTGCCGATATGGAACGTTTTGAGCGCCCGCACTACTATCATGTTCCAGTATCATTTAAACCAACTGAGGATGATCAGACCGCCATATTGGAAGATGTCAAACTTTATGATATCATGCTGACTTTTCAATATCTCATCAAAAACTTTGAGGAGCCAGTGACACACTCTGTGGCTGTTGAAGAAGTGACCCTTTCCGAACAGGTTGGTTTTCTGAGTGGACTGCTACAGGCAAAGTCAAAATTAACCTTCTCCAGTTTGCTCGAAAAATTTGAGTCTCGTCTAATCGTTGTGGTCACTTTTCTAGCCGTCCTGGAGATGCTACGGAATAAACAGATCAAGGTGAAACAATCAGATCTGTTTGATGATTTACTCATATCGCGAGGTAGACAGTTTGGAAATTAAAGAGTTAAAACAAATCGTTGAGGCATTGTTGATTGCCACCCCGGAACCCCTAACCCAAAATCGTTTTAATGTCTGTCTGGGGGATAGTGAAGCCAAAGCACCTTTAAATGAGATTATAGGTGAACTCCAAAAAGAGTATGAGAAAACCAATCGATCATTTTTTATCAAGGAAATTGCGGGTGGGTACCAGATCGTGACCCGCGCTGAGTTTGAGCCGCATATCAAGGGACTTTTCTCAAAATCCGGTAAATTGCGTCTATCCCAGGCAGCACTGGAGACTCTGGCTATTGTCAGTTATCGTCAACCTGTTACACGTAATGATATTGAATCCATTCGGGGAGTCAGTTCTGATTCTTCATTGAGAACTTTGTTAGATCGAAAACTGCTGGAAATAAGAGGTCGTGAAGATGGTCCTGGTCGGGCACTACTCTATAGAACCAGCACCGAGTTTTTGCAGTATTTCGGTCTGAATTCAGTAAAAGATCTGCCCAAATTAAGGGAAGTTGAAGACATTCTAGCCGAGGATCAGGACGAGCTGGTTTGAATATCTAATGGGTTGTGAATTGGGTTCACCCGATCATCCTGAGTACAATGACTGAAAATTCAGAAACACCCATCCGGTTTAATCGATATCTGGCAATTGCTGGACTGGGGTCACGTCGTGTGTGTGATGACTTGATTCAGAGGGGACTGGTGACGGTTAATGGCGAAGTGGAGAAAAATCCGGCGGTCAGAATCATCCCGGGTCAGGATGAAGTGATATTCCAGGGAAATAAAATTCATCTGGAACCAACGCTTCATTATTATCTGCTCAATAAACCTCCTCAAGTCATTACCACTACCAATGATCCATATGGCAGAACTACCATCATTGACTTGATACCTTCAGACGATAGAATATATCCAGTAGGAAGGTTGGACTTTGATACGACAGGCGCTATTATCCTCACCAATGATGGAGATATGGCTTATTCTCTTACTCATCCCAAATTTCAGATACCAAAGACCTATGCAGTCAGGGTACTCGGTCAGGTCAGTCGTGAAGATCTTGAGCGCTTACCGCTTGGCATAAATATTGAAGCTAAAACACCTGCAATCGCTGAGGTCTTAGACTATCAATATCAAGAAAGATTTACTGAGGTTCGCCTGGTATTGAGAGAGGGACGCAAACGAGAGATTAAAAGAATATTTATGGCTCTGGGGCACAAGGTGGTCAAGCTCCATCGAGAGCAATTCGCATTTTTACGAGTGGATGATTTAGCGCCGGGCAAGTTCCGTGAACTATCATCAACTGAGATTCAAAAATTGAAGGAGTTGGCGCATGGACATTAAGGGAAAACGGATCATGATTTTTGGTGGCTGGGGTCTTGTAGGTCAAGCCATTGCAAAACAATTATTAGAAGAACAACCCTCAGAGCTGATTGTGACATCCCTGAGAAAAAATGAAGCTGATGAAATTCACACCATTCTTAAGAACCATCCCTTAAATAAAGGAACCAGGATCACCTCAGTTCATGGTGATCTTTTTGTACGCGATGAACTATCCTATCTTTCAAAGGCTGATATCTACTCAAAACCCGAACAGGTTGAGCTGCTTATCCATGACATTTACGATGACCTGGGACCTGATATAATCCACAATTCAAAATTGTACCAGATCATGGATGAATACAAACCCCAGGTTTTGATTGACTGCATCAATACTGCTACAGCATTCGCCTATCAAAATGTCTACCAGATTGTCGCTGAATTGCGGGCTGAGATTGAGGACATTCGTGGTGGTAAAGAATCCAACAGTCAGTTGATCGAGACGGTTGAGCGGATTATTTCTACACTTTATATCCCACAACTCATTCGACACGTCCAAATTTTGATTGAAAGCATGCGCCAGGCGGAAACTCAGCTCTATTTAAAAGTTGGTACAAGTGGGACAGGTGGAATGGGATTTAACATCCCATATACACATTCCGAAGATAAGCCGTCCAAAATGCTCATGAGTAAGTCCTCTCTGGCTGGAGCTCATACCATGTTACTCTGGCTGTTGGGACGTACACCCCATGCGCCTATCGTTAAGGAAATCAAACCCACAGCAGCCATTGCCTGGAAGAAAATTGGATACGGAAAAGTCGTTCGTCGCGGTAGCCACATACCTTTGTATGATGCTCTACCTGGTGAACTGACCGTCTTAGGCGATGAATTGGTTAAAACCCCTGAGACCAGTTGGAAACGCATGGATAATGAGTTCCTTGAGTCAGTCTACATTGATGCTGGTGAAAATGGTTATTTCTCTGCTGGTGAATTTTCTGTTCTCACTGGTGAGGGGCAGATGGAGTTTGTTACACCTGAGGAGATTGCTGATCTGACACTCTTGGAAATCAAAGGTGGCAATACTGGTAATGATATTATCTCAAGCCTGGATGCATCAGTTCTTGCGCCATCCTACAGGGCAGGTTTGATCCGAAAAGATGCACTTGAGAAGATGGAAGCACTCGAGGAAAAGACAGGCAAAGATAGTGTGGCATTCGAACTCCTTGGACCCCCACGTCTCACAAAACTTCTGTATGAGGTTTACATTTTGAAACGGCTCAAAGGTACGATTAATAGCGTTTTGGATGCTGAGCCAGAAGAGTTAGCCGCTCAAATGGAAGCTGAAATTTTGGGGAACCAGGAGTTAAGAGCAACTATTCTATCCGTTGGAACCCCTATTCTGCTGAAAGATGGAAGCACTTTCCTTCGAGGGCCAGATATGTCTGAACCAAATTTTGAAGGGCGTACGGTTCTTGAGATTAATTCTGAAAACATTGAAAAATGGACCAGTGGTGGATGGCTTGATCTCAGGACCAGCAATGTAAAGCAATGGCAGGATCGTTTGTCAGCCCTCGGTGCGGATATGGAAAAGGAAACCAAACAGGATTACTCTTCTTATTATTTCAGAAATCGGCGGTTTCTCGGGGGCACGCAGCGTATGGACATAGGTATCATTGTGAATTGGGTGCTTGAGTATGAGGATATGGGGTATCGTATCAAGTAGAATTTTCCCGTTAGTGTTTATAAAATTCAATTATTTAGCGCTGCTATTCTGGGTTGTGTTCGCATCAATGGTCTTCTATATTGCGCCGCTTTGAAACGAATGGATAAAATATTATTGATTAAAGCGGCTTTTTGAAATGATCATTGCTATTGATGGACCCGCTGCATCTGGCAAAAGTTCTACTGCCCATGGTGTTGCAGAAAAACTGCACTTTCGTCATATTGATACCGGTGCCATGTACCGGGCCATTACTTTAAAAACCATACAATCAAAGGTTGACCTTTCTGATGGGGAAGCCCTTTCAGATCTCCTGAATCAAATGGATCTGAAAATTGGATTCTCGACTGAAGGACAGACAATTCACCTGGATGGTGTTTTGTTGGGAGACGAGATTCGTTCTCCAGAGGTAACTTCAGGTGTAGCCGATGTAAGTGCTCTCCCTATTGTAAGAGACTACCTGCTTAGTGTTCAACGTGATGTTGCAGAGGCTCATGATGTTGTGCTAGAAGGAAGAGACATAGGTACTGTGGTTTTTCCTGGTGCTGATATCAAGATTTATATGGTAGCGGATGCCCGAGTCCGTGCGAAAAGACGACAGAAAGACTTTGAACGTCAGGGGATTACCAAGTCATTAGATGAATTGGAGCAGGAAATACTGGAGCGAGATGCCCATAACGCAAATCGCGAAATAGCCCCAATGATCGCCGCAGATGATGCGATTACTCTCGATACTACAGAACTGAGTATCGAAGATCAGATAGAATTTATTGTCTCCAGGGTGGAGACAGCGAAGTCAAATGGAGGAAACTTAATGACCAAGAAACAAGACATGGATGCAAAAGCTGAAGAAGTAGAAGAAACAGCTGAAGTATCCGCTGAATCCCAAGACGCCGTCGAGACGACGCCCGCCGAGGAAACCAAAGAAGTTGCTGCTACAGAAGCAACTGAAGAAGCAACAACAGAAGAAGTTGTAGCTGAAGAAGTGAAAGAAGAAGCAGCTCCTGCCGTTGAAGAGAAGGCAGAGGAAGTTGTAGAGACTAAAGAAGACCCAGTTGAGGAAGTCAAGGAAGAAGAGACTGCAGAAGTAGCCCCTGAACCTGAAGCGCCAGCTGTGGAAGAACCAGTCGCTGAAGAAAAAGTAGAAGAAGCTGCTCCAGCTGATGCTGAAGAAGCTCCTGCTACAGATGGTCCCGATGTATCTCAGGGAAAACGTGCGTTGATGAATGACCTTTTTGCTGGTATCAAAACTTTAAAACAAGGTGAGCTCCCAGAAGATCAGGTAGTTTCAAGCAAAGAATCGATCGCGTATCAGGAATTACTTGATCATGCCGTAATCGATCTTGATCAACAGTCCCTGGTTCAGGCTCGCATCATTTCAATCACTGACAAAGAGGTCATGGTTGATTTCGGTTTCAAATCTGAAGGTTTGGTTCCACGTCATGAATTTGACGGTGACATGCCAGAAGTCGGTGAGACCATTGAGTTATTTCTGGAACGTATTGAAGACAAATTGGGTCAGGCTGTATTGTCAAGACGCAAAGCTGAATTCATGGGTGTCTGGAATAATGTTAAGCAGAAATATGCCGATGCAGAAACTGTTGAGGGTACCATTTCACGTCGAATCAAGGGTGGTATGGTTGTGAATATTCTGGGTGTAGATGCATTCCTACCAGGATCACAGCTGGATGTACGTCCCATTAGAGATTTTGACGCATATGTTGGAAAATCTTTCGAATTCAAGATCGTCAAGGTTAATGAATTTCGTAAAAATATTGTTGTTTCCCGTAAGGAACTGCTTGAAGAGAGCTTGAAGGAACAACGTAGTAAACTTCTGGATGAAATCGAAGTTGGTCAGATTCTTGAAGGTCGCATAAAGAACATTACAGATTTTGGTGTTTTTGTTGACCTCGGCGGAATTGATGGTCTGCTTCATATCACAGATCTCTCATGGGGTCGTGTTAACCATCCATCTGAAGTTGTCAGTCTTGATGAAGACATCATGGTCAAGGTTATTGACTATGACACAACCAAACAACGTGTATCCCTGGGTCTCAAGCAATTGAAACCACATCCATGGGAAAGTGTAGTTGCCAAGTATCCTGAAGGCACAACTGTCTCAGGTAAGGTTGTGAGCCTTGCCAATTATGGCGCATTTGTTGAACTGACTGCTGGTGTTGAAGGTTTGGTTCACATCTCTGAAATTTCATGGACACAGCATATTAAACATCCTTCAGATGTCTTTAATGTGGGTGATGAAATTGATGCGATTGTACTGTCTGTTGACGCAGAGAATCACAAGATTTCTCTGGGTGTGAAACAGTTGCAGCCAGATCCATGGACAACGATTGAAGAGAAATACCTGGTGGGTTCAGTCCACGAAGGTTCTGTTAGAAACCTGGCTCAGTTTGGTGCTTTTATCGAACTTGAAGAAGGTATTGACGGTCTGGTACATATCTCTGATTTATCATGGACCAGCAAAGTACGTCATCCAAAGGAAATTGTAAACCGTGGTGACAAAATCATGGTCAAAATCCTGGACATTTCCCAGAGCGAGCGTAAGATCTCACTGGGCATCAAACAAGCCCAGGAAAACCCATGGCCTGTATTGAAGGAACGCTTTGCCGTGAACTCAATTCAGAAGGGTACCGTTATCAAGCTTCTTGAAAAAGGAGTTATCCTTAGCTTCCCAGATACCGATGTTGAAGGTATCATTTCTTTAGGAAACTTTAGAAAGAAAGAGCGTAAGGACATCCTGGATCAGTTTGAAGTTGATGCTGAAGTTGAGGTGAAGGTTGTTGAGGTTGATGCAACAGAGAAAAAAGTTGTTGTCAGTCATGAATCTGCCATCAAGGATAAAGAGCGAAATGATATCGATGAGTTTATGCGCGGACAAGATCAGGTTAGCGACAAGCTTGAGATACCAGAGGCAATTCTGAGCAAGATCCGCGAAGCTGAAGAAGCTCCCGCCGAGAAGGCTGAGAAGAAACCAGCCAAGAAGAAAGCCGCTCCCAAAAAGAAAAAAGCCGAAGTCGTAGAAGAAGTTGAAGAAGTGGAAGAGGTTGAAGCCGCTCCTGAAGTTGAAGAAACTACAGAAGAAGCTGTTGAAGCCTCAGAAGCAACTGAAACCGAAGCTGATGATTCTGAAGAGGCAGAAAAAGAGTAAATCACTCTCGATCTAACCTCATCGGGATTGTTTCAGACTCCCGGTTTGATATATAAAGGCGATGCTAATCTTGATTCTTTCAAGAGCATCGCCTTTGCTTTTGCATTAGAATTGATTGAAAAATCAGGGATATGAGGGATCGTGAAAGCTTTGTGCCTGAAGGCTTCCACTTTATATTAATCAGATGTTTAAAAAAATATTCACTCAAGATATTCAGATAAAACTCGGTTCACTCATCCTGGCTGTTTTGTTGTGGTTTTTTGTTGTTACAGATATTGAATATTATTTTGATTTGGAGATTCCGCTTCGGATACAGGGCTTGTCAGAAGATAAAGCATTTAACAACGAGATACCCGATCTTGTCACAACACGATTTAGGGGTAAGGGGCACACCTTGCTCTGGGCGAATATGACCTTACCCCTCTCTGAAACTGGTTTGGTCCTCGACCTGTCCAAGACTCACAACACTCAGATATACCACTTGAATGAATATTTTACAGAGCACCCAGACAAACTCATTATGCCACGTGATTACAATCTGGATTTACTCCACATTGTTTCACCAGAATCAGTCTGGGTGAGTGTCGAGCCCATGGATCAGAAAGAACTTAATGTGAATGTTCAGGCTAACATTATACCAGCCCTGGGGTACATGATGGTAGGTGATTTTAGTGTTGAACCAACAAAAGTGATGGTTCATGGACCTGTTTCACTCCTACGTGACCTGACGAGTATCACGCTCCCACCTCTTACCATTGAAGATGTAAATACGGATATATCCATTGACTTACCTCTGTCACTTGAACCAACTCAACTGTTTACCCTCGATACATCCGTCGTTACTCTGACTGCAGATATTCAGAGCATTGGGTCTGTAGAATTTCAGAACATTCCTGTCCGACTTGAAAATGTTCCTCGCTACGTTGAGGTCGCCGTAACTCCACAATCTATTGGACTCATTGCTGAGGGTGGTCTTGACCGTCTTCTGGAGCTTAAACCAGAGGATTTTATTGTAACTTTTGATTTTAGGGCGAACTGGGAACAGGATATCCAATTATACATTCCTGAAGCTGTTCTGCCCATTGGTGTTCAGCGTGTGAGTCGGTTTATTCCAGAAAAAGTAGAGATTGTACAACAATAAATGAAAACATCCATTATCCTGGGAATTGAGACATCCTGTGACGAGACAGCAGCAGCTGTTTTTCGTGGATATGAGCTCATCCATCACATCACTGCCACACAATTGGTTCATACAAGCTACGGTGGCGTTGTTCCTGAATACGCCTCACGGGAGCACAATAAGTTATTAGGACCTGTAATCCGTGGTGTACTAGAACAATCCGAAATGACTCTTGCCGATATCGGGGGTATAGCTGTTACCCAGGGTCCAGGGTTAGCCGGTTCACTTCTGGTGGGATTGAGTTATGCAAAAGGTCTGGCGCTGGGGTTAGATGTCCCTATTTATGGCATCAATCATATTGAAGGGCACATTTTTGCAAATTTTATTGGTGAGAAGAACCTGCCAACACCTTTTCTATGTATGCTAGTTTCTGGTGGTCACACCCAACTTATTCATGTGGAAAACGCACGCGATTATAAGTTGATTGGCCAAACCAGAGATGATGCGGCAGGAGAGGCATTTGACAAGGTTGCCAGACTCTTAGGCATTGGTTACCCTGGGGGTCCACTGATTGACAGGTTGAGCAAGGAAGGATCCGCTGATTTTCATCACTTCCCGCGTAGTTCTTTTGATGGGAGTTATGACTTTTCCTTTTCAGGATTAAAGACTAATGTCATGCAATATATCTCAAAACAAGCGCCTGGTTTTATCAAGGATCATTTGCCTGATATTGCCGCCAGCTTTCAAGAAGCTGTAGTAGATGTGTTGTCGGGTCAAACTATGCAAGCAGCTCGAGATCTTGGGCATGACAGGATTGTTCTTGCAGGTGGAGTCGCTGCAAATTCCCGCTTGCGAGAACGCATGGTTGAGTTGACTGAAGCAGAGGGCAAAACTCTGTTCAACCCAGATTTACGCTACTGTACTGACAATGCTGCCATGATTGCGTACATGGGATATTGGAAATCCATCTCAGGCAGCGCTGATTCTCTAGATATAGCAGCGATTCCAAATTTAAAGCTAAGCTTTGGCGGATAAATGAATCTTCCATTTGGATTCACTCTGGAAGCCAATTTTAATGGTCTGGGGCTTCTATTCTGGGGATTGTTTTTAGTTACAACTCTCTTTACTATCTATAACAATCGCGGAAAAACCAATTCGGGCACTTCTGTAAAATATCAGCTATGGTTTATTATTTCATTGCGCACGGTTTCCATATTCAGCCTGCTACTCCTGGCTTTTAACCCTGAAGTTAAGCTTACTAGAAGTTACTCAGCACCCAAGCGAATCGCAGTGCTTGTTGACCAGTCAAGAAGTATGGGGAAAGCCTGGGAGGGGAACACTGTTGAATTGAATCGCTCAATCGAGGGCATGATCAGTAATCTCTCAGGCAGTCATTCCATTGATGTCTGGAACATGGATGGCAACGCTATCGAATCATATGAATTTGAGTTTGATGGAGATATAAGTATCCTATCCTGGGAACCTGGAACGGAGAACAGCAATAGTGAAGGTGTGGATTACTCCTCAGTAATCCTGATCTCAGATGGCCATATTAATGGGGGACGATCCCCATTGGATGAAAGTTGGACGGCGACACTTCCCATTTACCCATTCATGCCACTAGCTCCGAAATCCAACCAATCTTTAAAAATGCTAAGATCTGGGTATGAATATTCCAAATCATCCAGGGAATCAATCCTGGTCGATTTGGAGATTCAACAGAGCGGGTTGATGGGGCGGTTAGCTATTGTGCAAATTGGTACTGAGAATAATCCAGTCCTGATTGAAAGAAAACTTCCGTTGCGCTCTTCAATTACCCCGCTAGAAATCCCCCTGAGTATTGTTGAATTGGATAGGAATAAATTGAAACTTTCAGTCTCACTTGAGAATGGGGAGTTGATGTCAGAATCATATCTCAATGTGGAATCTGAAGATCCTAAAAAGTCGGTGCTCATTGTAAGTGAGCGTGTCAATCAACTACATAAATTTTTAATCAGAAGTTTTTCAGACAGCTTGTTTCAGGTGCACACCAGACTGGGTACAACAGATGAAAAACATAGAACGAGTCTGGATACACTAATTGGGAAAGTAGACCTGACAATTCTTAATAGTCCTGGAAGCAAGGTCTTCACCCCAGATTTAATGAATGTTATGCGTGACCAGAGAAATGATAATTTGCCAGTAATACTTTTTCAGGGAGCAGGGGAACCACTTGACGCGTTGCTATCAGAGACACTGAACCTGAGAATAACTGACAATTTAAATAGCCCAGAAGAAGTAACAGCATACTGGGCGGAGGATGCATTGGATCATCCTTTCTATTTAGGGCTTCTCGGTCGCGAATATAAACCAGTAGAATTAACGAGATTTGCACCGCTAAAACGCGGACCTGGTATATCATGTCTTCATGGAGCTGAGATGTTGGCTTCTGGCAGCCCAGGAACCAGACAGCCAGTGATGACTCTTGTTGATAAACCTCCCCTGGCAATATTTGGTGGGAGTGGGTATTGGCGTTGGTTCTTTCATCCCCAATCAAAAGAATCTTTTGAACAGTTGTGGGAATATCTCTTGGTTTATCTGAACGAGATTTCAGACTTTGAACCTGTTAAGATTGAGATTCCCCTTGCAGCATCAACAACTGGATCGCCTATACAGGCCACGATAAATATAAAAGATTTAGATCATCGAAGAATCCATGCCGCTGAATTACGCACCTGGCAGGAAAACTCAAAAGGGCAGAAGGTCGCTTTAGATCTAAACCGTGAAGGGACCGGAGAATATACCAGCTGGATCAATACAGTATCTCCTGGAGATTTTTCCGTTATTGCAGAAGCGTATCGATTTGGGGAACTATGGGGAAGAGATACGAGTAGAATTTCCTTGATGAGCTTTAATGGAGAAGATCAGAGCAGGGGTGTTGATGAGCATTTTCTATCAAGATTGGCATCTCGAAGTGGTGGCGAAATAATCGCTGTTAATGATGATTTGCCTATGTTTCCAGTGGAATTAGTTGAAAAGCAATCAAGTTCAGCCTTCAAGGGTCTTCGCTCAGTCTTACTGTTTGGTCTGCTCCTTGCATCCCTTATGATTGAGTGGATTCTGAGGCGTCGGAATGGACTGTTGTAGGTGAATTCACTTTTGGGCAGAAGGCTTGTCTCCTATATTGCCGTGCTTTTTTTGAACGGATAAAAAGATGGGGAATAAATGAGAAAAATTTGTGTCATCGGAACGGGGTACGTGGGTCTGGTTAGCGGAACTGGTCTAGCTGATTTCGGGAACCATGTGATTTGTTGCGATATTGATCAAAGTAAGATCGATTTGCTTAAAAAAGGTGAGATCCCTATCTATGAACCAGGCCTCAAAGAACTGGTTGATCGCAATGTTAAAGCCAAACGATTAACCTTTAGCTCCGATATCGATACATCCGTTCGAGATGCTGAAGTCATCTTTATTGCAGTGGGTACCCCCATGGGGGATAATGGTGAAGCAGACCTCCGAGCTGTGGAAGCTGTTGCTAAAACTATCGCTAAAAACCTGAACAGTTATAAGATTATCTGTACCAAGAGTACAGTCCCTGTTGGAACTGGTGCACGGTTGCAAGAGATTGTTGAGTCGGAAAAAGAATCTGATGCTGAATTTGACATTGTCTCCAACCCTGAGTTTTTAAGAGAAGGCTCAGCGGTAAAAGACTTTCTACTCCCCGATAGAGTTGTCCTTGGTGTGAACAGCAAGCGTGCTGAAGAAGTCATGAAGGATGTGTATCGTCCGCTGTTCATCAATGAAACGCCTATGGTTGTCACCAATGTTCCTTCATCTGAAATGATCAAGTATGCCTCCAATGCTTTCCTGGCAGTCAAGATATCCTTTATCAATGAAGTCGCCAACCTGGCGGATAAGGTAGGTGCTGATGTCCACACGGTAGCCAGAGCCATGGGACTGGACGGACGCATCAGCTCTAAGTTTCTACATCCCGGTCCTGGATATGGTGGGAGTTGTTTTCCAAAAGATACTGAAGCCCTGGTCTATACCGGTGAGCAGCATGATGTTCAGTTCCAGGTGGTTCAGGCAGCCATCAATGCTAACAAGACACAACGGAATGTCATCTTAGATAAAGCTACAGAACTCCTGCCCGAGATGGAGGGTAAGACGGTAGCAGTTCTGGGACTTGCCTTTAAGGCGAATACAGATGATGTGAGAGATACACCTGCCCTGGAGATCATCCAGGGGCTAAACGAAGCAGGTGCAAATGTGAAAGCATATGACCCCATCGCCGCAGAGAACATGAAGAAGTTCTTTCTCCCTGAACTTACTACCTGTAAGTCAGTGATTGAGACAGTTGAAGGGGCGGATCTGGTCATCATCCTCACAGAATGGAATGAACTACGTGGTTTGGGTCTCAAAGATCTTAAACCCCATCTAAACGCTCCCAATATTGTGGATGCTCGTAATATCCTCAGTGTGGATCAACTCAAAGAATTTGGCTATAACTATCGAAACGTTGGCCGTAGTAACGTATAATAATATTTTTAAGAATCTGGTTAGAGATAGGTAATGATTGAAATGGAAAATCTTCTAAAACGAATTGAGAACAAAGAACTGACTGTTGGTGTTATTGGACTTGGCTATGTTGGGTTACCTCTGGCAGTAGAGTTTGGAAATGCAGGTATCAGGACTATTGGGATTGATGTGAACCAGTCAAGAGTTGATCAGCTGAATCAGGGAGATAATTATATCCAGGATGTTGATGATTCAGAGCTGAAAAAGCTGGTTGATGCAGGTACTTTTACTGCTACAACTGATTTCTCAAGTATCAAACATATCGATGCGGTCTGTATTGCAGTTCCAACTCCATTGAGCAAGACCAAGGATCCAGATATCACATATATCCTTGACGTGAATAGAGAACTCACCAAATACGTCCACAAAGACCTCATTATTATCCTAGAGAGCACTACTTATCCTGGAACCACCCGTGAGTTGATCCAACCTGCTCTGGAAGAATCCGGGCTTAAAGTTGGTACAGATGTTTATCTGTTGTTCTCCCCTGAACGCGTAGACCCAGGTAATCCAGTCTTTCATACCACCAACACGCCCAAAGTGATTGGTGGAGTGACTGAGAACTGTCTTAAACTTGGTATGGCAGTCTACAGTCATGTGATGGATAAGCTTGTTCCTGTTTCTTCTCCTGAGGCTGCTGAACTCACTAAACTTTTAGAAAACACCTTCCGAAGTATCAATATCGGTTTAGCCAACGAGATGGCCATTATGTGTGCTAAGCTGGGTGTGAATGTTTGGGAAGTGATCGATGCTGCTGCTACAAAGCCTTTTGGGTTTATGAAGTTTACTCCAGGTCCTGGATTAGGTGGTCACTGTATTCCTATTGATCCACATTATCTCTCCTGGAAGATGAGGACCCTTGATTATCGAGCAAGATTCATTGAACTGGCCAGTGAGGTGAACTCAGCTATGCCTGAGTATGTGGTTGAGTTGGTAGCTGATGGCTTGAATGGTGCATCTAAAAGCATTAATGGATCAAAAATATTACTCCTGGGTATGGCATACAAACCGGATATTGATGATGTGAGAGAATCACCTGCTCTGGATGTGTACGCACTTCTGGAAGCCAAAGGTGCTGAAGTCAAGTTCCATGATCCTTATGTCAGCGAGATCAAGTTTGATTCGAGGATGGAATCCACAGTAGAGTTGGATCACAAATCTCTAGATCAATATGACTGTGTTGTGATCACTACCAATCATTCTGAATATGATATCAAGGCTATTGTTGAGAACGCGAAGCTTGTTGTGGATACGAGGAATGCGACGGCAGGCAATAAGAGTGACAAAATAATAAATCTTGGAGCTGCTAGATGAATTTAGCTGTTCGAATACTATTTCTAATTGTGCTTTCCTTGGGGTTGAATGCTCAGAATTATGGGCGCTTTGAAACCCCTTCCAATGAGGCAGACGCGCTAGATGAAGTCACGACTGAGGTTACCCGACAATATTTTGCTCTGGAGAAACCAATTGATCCAGAAACTTACATATTAGGGCCGGGAGATGAGATTGGGCTGAATATCCTGACTAGTGTAACACTGACATATCCGCTTACTGTCACCCCCACCGGAGATTTATTTATACCCGCTGTGGGAGTATGCCATGTCGCTGGGTTATCATTGTCAGCGTCTGTAAAGAAAGTTAAAGCATTCATCAATGAGAACGCATTTCCCAATGCGAATTCTCACATGGCTTTAATTAATATGAGGCAGTTTAAACTGTATGTCTCTGGTGCGGTGACGAATCCTGGTTTTGTAAATGTTACACCAGTAACTCGCCTGGATGAAATCATTGAGATATCGGAGGGTTTTCATCAACTTGCTAAGGAATTTGAGATAAAAATCATTAGGGGATCAGGGAAAACAGAATCCATCAATTTTCACAAATATTTGCTTGAGAGTGATTTAGGTTCAAACCCCACTTTTTTAGAAGGAGATAAAGTCCTGGTTCCTTTCGGTAGTATAGTTGACAATGGTATTGTTGTCAGAGGGTCCGTAGCTGGATCTGGATATGATATTATTTCTACTGGAGAAACTTTAGAGCAATATATAAAACGACAGATCGTCTTCCGAAATAATGCTGACCTGAGAAATGTTACTATCAAAAGGGAAAACGGAAATTCCTATGAACTTTTGGTAGTGAGTCCTAAAGATTTTGAGAAGACTACCATTAAGGCAGGCGATGCAGTCAACTTTATGTGGGAACGAGGTGTCATGGTTAACGGGTTTGTCCAGGCACCCGGGGGATTTAGTTATTATCCAGGATACTCTGTCGCTGATTATATCAGTCTTTCAGGCGGTAACTTGATCAATGGAAACCCTGAAAAAACAAAAGTTTATTTTGCTGATGGCAGGGTGGAATATGGACTTGATGTGATTCCAGAGCCTGGGACGGTGATTACAGTTCCTCGCACCTTGAAGGATATTTTCCTCGGTGATTCTCATCTGTTGGCTATTCTCACCACAGTTGCAACATTATATCTAACATTCTTAGCCACGGCAGCCTAAATATGAATGATTCTAAATTAGATACTCCCATGCTTGATTTTTTACTACTCCTTTTCAAGAATAAAAGATTTCTAATCTCTTTCAATTCAGTAATCGCTGTTTTGGCAATTATTATCGTGTTCAGTTTGAGTCTATCATTTAGGAGTACGGCAATCATTGCCGTACAAAATGAATCGAGTGGAGCTGGACTGGCATCGATGCTTTCTGACTATGTCCCATTTTCCCTTGGACTGGGAGGTGGATCAGAGACAAATAAATTTATGGGTATGGTAAGAACACGAAGAGTCATGGATGTTATCATCCAGGATTTTGACTTACAAGAGCGCTATGAAGCAAAAACAATGGAATCTACCTATAAATTGGTCGACCAGAATATTGAGCTATATGATAGGGAAGATGGGTCTTTTTCCATGTCCTATACGATAGATGAAGATCCCGTAATGGCTTATGAAATTGTCATGACATTATGGGCTGAACTTCAAAAAATCGCACTTGAGTTAAATAAGGATGCAGCTGTTGGTTATAGGGAGTATGTGCAGGAAGCTTATTTGGAATCTGCTGAAAAGCTCCGAAATTCTGAGATACAATTTTCTGGATATCAGGAAAGTAGCGGAATAATTAATCTGGAAAGTCAAATATCGGCAACAGTAAATTCATTGGCTGAACTAGAGACAAGCAAGATAATGAATGAAATTCAATTGGAGTATCTGAAGGGTACGATGAATCAGGATAATTCATCCATCGCGGATAAGGAAATTGAAATTGGAATTATTGATCACAAAATCAAAGAATTGAAAAAATCAAGTGAGACCCTATTCCTACCCCTGGATGAATTCCCGCAAAGTAGTATGGAATATCTTCAAAAATACCGGGCGGTTATTGTAGATACAAAAATTGCAGAGTTTATGGCTTTACAACTAGAACAGGCAAAAATTGGTGAGATGAAAAATAGTGTAAATCTGTATTTATTAGATCCTCCCTCAGTACCGGATTATAAGATCAAACCCAAACGAATGTCATTATTGGTCATGACAATGTTTTTCTCTGGGCTCGCAAGTATAATGATGCTTTTACTCGGGGAATATTACCGCAAGCATAAATCGCATATCCAAAGTCGAATCTGATTTTATGAATAGAGTATTGTTCGCGAATACTCCACTCTTTGTATTTGTTTCAGTCTGGGGCGCTATATTCATCCTGAACGCTTTTGATTTATATGGATTACACCCTGTTACCATGCATACTAAGGCTATCGTTGCTGTAGGTATATTTGGTGTAATTGGTGGCTACCTTCTGGCTTCCATGGTGTACGATAAAACGCCAATTTATGCGACAGAGAATAAAGATGTCCAATCTCAAATTCTATTTCATGAAAAACCCCTATGGCTAATGACCGTAATTACGACATCTATATATTTCTTGAGTGGGTTTATTGCGATGAAGGTCATTGGTGATCTTTCAGGAGGAATGGGAAATTATTTGGAGGATCCTCTTGGTATCCGGGAAACTGTTGTAAACATTCAAAAGGGTCGACTTTCTGGAATACCCCTTAGTTACAGGCTAGCAATTGTGGGTATTAACATTGGAATGCTTTCCAATATTTTCGGCGGTGCCCTTTTTGCCCAATCGAGAAAGTCGCGAGCCCTAGCTCTTCTACCACTTCTAGTTGGCGCATTTATAGCTCTGGTTTTTATCAGGCGTTATTCATTTATCAATGGAATAGCCTTCTGGCTATTTGCCTATATGTTTACATCACTCGCGTTTAACCGAAAGGAAGGGAGCAAGATCGCACTCAAGGCTATATTAACAGTTTTCTTTTTGTTGTTTGTATTCTTCGGCTTTAGCTACCTAGTAGTGTTGGTTCGAAGTCCATGGGCTGATGATATTACAGAATATTTTTTTAAATCTATATATACATATTTTGTAGGAAATCTAAGCAGCCTGGATATCTGGCTGAATAGTCCAAACATCACTATCGAACATTCGTATGGACAAACCATATTTAGAGACTTTTTTAATTACATGTCTAAAATTGGTCTCTGGTCGTTTGAGGATGTGAAGGGTGTTCATCAAGAGTTTGTAAAAATTGGCCATAAAATGTGGGTGAATACATTTACATTTATCAAGGCAATGTATGAAGATTTCAACATATATGGTGTTGTTTCCCTGTCTTTTATTTGGGGCTTTGTTGCCAGACTAATTTTGGTCAGGTTCTTTAAGCACCCCTCTTATCTCTCCCTACTAGCGGTTTCTATTGTATCGTTTAGCTTTTTGATGTCCTTTTATTCTTTCTATTTCAGGAATACAATTAGCACCATATTCTGGATCGTGGTTGTGTTATTCATTCAGCGGGTTATTAAACACAAATCAGTTCCAACTACACAATCCTTAGTGATGCCGGCAGTTGAAAACTAATTCATTTAACTTAAAAAAGACTTTGTCTATCAAGGCAGGTTACCTGTTATTCAGCAATAGTGTTCGCTCAATTGCAAATATTGTTGTTTATATGCTCCTGTCAAGAAGTCTCTCCCAATATGAATATGGTAATTATCGGTTGATCTGGCTACTTATTACTATTCTGAGTTTGATTTTTGTCTTTGGTTTACCAGGTAGTATCACATACTTCGTTTCGGGTCGTTCGCATAAGGAACAACAAAAGTATTTTGGTCAAACCATGTCACTCCTGGCAGTTTCATCGTTGGTTCAGATTGTATTGCTTTATGTGTTTAGAAACATGATTGCATCGTACTTCAATAATCCGGACATTGCTTATTACATTCTGATCTCATTACCGGTCTTTATGCTCTATCCCTACACACATATTTATTCACCGGCTCTAGTTGCCAAGGGTCATGTTATCAGCTCTGCGGCTATAAATATTGTCTACTCAATTCTATTTGTAGCAGGTGTAGCGGGTGTTGCCTATACCACCCAAAGTGTATTTTCTACTCTAGTCGCATTTGATGTTGTGCTGCTGGTGTATACTCTGGTTGCATTTTCGATGTTGTTTTACAGGTTCAAGAATACACGTCTTGGGTATGATTGGTCATCAATAAAGGAACAGGGGGCCTATGCTCTACCTCTAGGAGCTGCCCTGAGTCTGGAATTGATCTCTAAATTTGTGGATAAAATTATCGTGGGTTCATTTGTTTCCACATCTGAGTACTCGATTTATGCCAATGGTTCATTTGAGCTTCCATTTGTGGGCATGATCAGCGGGGCCGTAATGGCTATCCTGTTTCCGGAATTTGTGAAGTATTTCAAGGACAATAAGATCTCAAAGATTATCAATATCTGGAAGGAATCTATTGGACGTACTGGTATGATTGTCATGCCTATCATGATTTATTTTATTGCTTACTCCAATGAAATAATTGTACTAATGTACACAGATAGATATGCTGCTAGTGCTTCTATTTTTATGCTTTACCTTTTCATACTACCCTTGAGGTTAACCATTGTTAGCCAGGTTCTCGCTGCATTGAACCAGAACAAGGCTATCCTGAAGTTCACAGTCTACGGTTTAATTGTAAATGTCATACTCACCTGGTTCCTAGTTAAAAGTTATGGAATGGTAGGTGCTCCCATTGGAACAATCCTGGCTATATATTTTGTGAACGGCATGATGCTTCACAGGGTGAGTGTTGTATTAAAATCACAATGGCATGCAATGTTACCCTGGGTAAAACTGAGCCTCTATGCGTTTCTCTCAATCATTCCACTCTGGCTGGTGAAAACATTCAATCCCTGGGATGAGACCTCCCTTATTGGACTTTTTGTATCAATCGTTGCATTTGGGAGTGTATACTTGCTGATTATCTTTCTGGTGAGCAATATTATAAAATTTGCCCCGAAACGGTTAGGAGTGAAATAAATGAATGACCGAGAACCAAGAAGGTTGGTTGTCCTTGCGGATGGTGAAAGTGCACATACTCAAAGATGGTGTTTATCGTTAGCTGAGAAAAATCTCGAGGTCATTCTAGTGACGTTTCGCCCAACACCAATCATAGGGGTGACGGTGATTCCTATCAATGAATTCAGTGCCAAATATATTTCTCCAACCTCATCTATGTTGCATCGATTTCATTATATTTTTAGTTTAAATCGAATCAAAAAAATCATTCACAAGCTAAAACCAGATATTATTCATTCATTTTATGCGACGAGTTATGGTTTGCTGGGTGCACTAACGTTTAGATCACCCTTCTTCGTGTCTGTATGGGGAATGGATATAACAGATTCACCCAACCAGCCCATAATTAGATCACTCGTGAAGTTTGTTCTGGCAAGAACCCGTGTGATTTTTTCCACATCAAACTTTCTTGCTGGAGCTACTCAACCTTTTATGTCTCGAGATGCCCGTCTGAGTGTTGTTCCATTTGGCATTGACCCAGATGTATTTAACCCATCAGAGCCAAAGAGGGTTCAAAGCTCTAGAGACCCTGTCATCATTGGATCAACTAAGAGTTTTGAAGAAAAGTATGGACTTTCAGTACTCATTGATGCTTTTTCTATCCTGGCTAATCGTTCCTATTCAATAAAATTGGTTTTAGTAGGCAGTGGGTCTCTAAAATCTGCTCTGGAGCAAAAGATAAAGGCTATGGGTTTAAGCGATAAGGTTGAATTTCGTCCTGCGGTTTCACATGATAAGATTCCATCAGTTTTAGAATCGTTTGATATTTATGTCATGCCCTCCATCTCCGAATCTGAGACCTTTGGGGTAGCCGCTCTGGAAGCGAGTGCCATGGCAGTTCCCGTGGTTGGTTCCCGAATTGGTGGAATTCCCGAAGTCATCGATGATGGTTTATCTGGTTATCTTGTGGAACCAGATAATGTGGATGATCTGACACACGCTCTTGAAAAACTTGTCAAGAATCCAGAACTGAGACAGAGACTTGGATCAGGGGGGCGAAAACTTGCTCTGCAAAGATACGCATGGTCGGAAAACATTCAATCAGTGTATGATACTTATTCAGAGCACTATTAGAAATAGTCATTGACAATTATGTTGACGACAGTAATTATCACCCAATGGATGATATAAAGTAAATAGATCAAAGAAAATTATTTTACCCCACAATTTAAAAGATCCATTTTGGATGATGAGACATGCTGGAATTTGAATGGAACAAAATGAGAAAAGAAGTTAGGACAGTGAATTGTGCAGAGTTTTAATAGCAGGTTAGTTAACTGTTTTTTGCTGTCTTCAATTCTGCTAGGACTGCTGAGTTGTGATGGTCTGGAGATTCCGGGTAAAAATGGAAGTCCACTGGATGATATCAGCATCATAGATTATTCCATTCAAACACTTTCAGAAGAGGATATGCCCTATAACTATTTCACGCTGAGTACGCCGACGACAGCGGCTGACTCAACTGATAGTACTGGAATACTCATGTTTTATTGGGCGGGTGAAAAACATTATCACCCCGTCCAACTTGCCCAGCGTATGCTTCTATTTATTAATACCTTCCGCCTGAGGAACGATTCATTGTTTTTATCCGAAACAATTCGATATGCAGATAAACTCATGGAAATTGGTATCCCCGCAAGATCGTCAATTTATTTCCCCTATTCATTTGAGATATATCCACATGGTGGTAAAGGGGTCAACAATGACATTCTACTAACAGTACCCTGGTTTTCTGGGATGGCTCAAGGACATCTTTTATCCGTTTTTGTGAGACTCTATCTGGCCACCAATGATGAAAAATATTTAGAGAGTGCTGATCTTGTATTTAACAGCTTTCTTGATTTCAAAAGCGAGGGTGATCCCTGGGTTGTTTACGTGGATGATGATGATAGCTACTGGATTGAAGAATATCCAATGGATCCACCGAGTAATGTTCTAAATGGTTTTGTTTTTGCCATTTATGGCCTGTATGATTATTACTTGTTAGATCCAGAAGATGAATTACGCACCAAACTCCTAAAAGCCTCTATCTCAACTATAGAGAGAAACATTTTGCGGTATCGACGAGTTAACGATAAAAGCTTGTACTGTATAAAACATGAGTATTCATCCCCTGGATATCACGACCGACATGTAATTATGTTAGATAGATTATATAAAATGACAGGAGAGATATATTTTAAGGGGGTTTCATCCCTTTTCGAAGAGGATGGAAATGGCTGATTTTTACTGGGAAGTTTCCAGAGTTACAGAGAATTAATTCCTCGAGGTATGCCTGAATGAAATTCCTCATCATCTCTCAATATTTCCCCCCTGAAGTCGGGGCTGCAGCCACGCGTTGGAGTGAATATAGTCACATTCTACAGGAACTTGGACACGAAGTGACCATCCTGACTGAATTACCTAACTATCCTTCAGGGATAATAGCAGAGGGGTATCCAAAATTCTGGTTCCATGAGGACAAAAGGATCGAGGGTAAGCCACGTATTATCCGAGTACCTGTATGGGCAAATCCCCGTAAAACAACTATTCAGCGCCTGGGCTTCTATATCAGCTTTATGATTAGCGCTAGTTTGAGAGCCTTGTTTTTAAAACATTACGACTATATCATCGTATCCAGTCCTCCGCTTTTTGTTGGCTTAATTGCTACTCTGATCCGACCCTTTAAAAAATCTCAGTTTATACTGGACCTTCGCGACATTTGGCCAGAATCAGCTCAGGTTTTAGGCGAAATTAAGTCGCAAAAAATGTTGGCATTTGGACGTTTCCTTGAAAGAAGCGTCTATAGTGCTGTTGATACTTTCCTCCTGGCAGTTCCGGGTTTCAAGGCATATCTGGAAACAAGTCATCCCTCTCATAAGCATAAGAAAAAAATAAACCTTATGAATGGTGTAAGCCAGGGATTCCTTGAGATGTTAAGCAAAGCCTCCATCACCCGATCTGAAAAGTTTACTGTGTTGTTTAGCGGGAATATCGGTCTAGCCCAGGACTTAGAAACCGTTCTTAATGCTGCAGTCCAGCTTCAGGCTGAAGAAATTGAGTTCAAGATTGTAGGTGATGGAGCCAAGCGAGATGATTTAATCGCATATGCCAATAGACTCGATTTGAAGAATGTGTCATTTCTACCAGCAATGCCCAGGGCGCTATTAGTTGAACAGATTCTTAGCTCACATGTTTGTTTGGTCCCACTCATCAAGAGTCCTCTTTTTTTGAATGCCATCCCATCAAAGTTGTTAGAGTATATGGCAGCCAGTCGGCCAGTGATTGTCGCAATCAAAGGAGAAGTCGAATCATTGATAGCTGAGTCAAAAACTGGAACCCTTGTGGAGCCAGGGGATGCAAATGCTTTGGCGCAAGCAATAATGAAGTACAAGGATAATGAGAATCTTGGTATGAAGGAAGGACTTGCTGGCAAAGCTTTGATTTACGATGGCCTGACTAAAGAAAGTATGATGAACCAGGTACTAGCTGAACTACGGGATGATGGTTAGACTTACCAATCCAGCTTAACACCCAGCTCCAGAAAATTATTAGCGTCCCAGTGAAATATTATTGTAGCTGGTTGTGTGATTTCATACTGAATAGTCATTGCTGCCCGCCGAGTATGCTCGATATCACCGCTTAAAAAATTGCTATCTTCTTCCTCAAAATTACCCCGTTCACTGTAGCTGGTTAATGGATCTGATCCTGGGTCATCCCCGCGTTGGAGCCAGAGTATTTCACCCTGGAAAAAAAGTTTGCTGTTGATTTGCCAGGATGATGCCATACGAATGGACTGTGTGTTTGGACCGTCTACCAGACCGAGCAATCTTCCTGCAGATGTATAGCTATTGACCGGGTCAGAGTGTGAATAAGTCCAGGGTCTCGCGGCTGTATATTCTAAGCTTAATGAAGGTAAGTTGGACAGTGGATAGTATGTGGCACCCATCTGAAAGACGAACTTGTTGCCCCACCATCCTGAGAATAATTTCCAAAAATCCAATTCATCGAAGAACCAGGTTCCATAGGATGTCAATCCAGGGATGATCAGCCATTTAAAATCAATTGCCATAAGTTTGTTATCCAGGTCTCCCTGGACCTGTTCTTCAGCAAAGAGAAAATTTACTGGATTGAGATAGCCCAACTCGAAGTCCCGGTTGGCGTATATCACCATCTCATTAAAAGCAAATTCAAAATTAGGTGTAACATCAAACTCAACACGATGCGCAGAAAGATTCCTGCGAACCTGAACGGAATCATCATCAACTGACGTATTCGAGCTTAAACGAGCATGGATAAACTTAAATCGCAAATGGGGTATCTGGGTTGTCCACTCAATGTATGGGAGTGGATTTACATTATTTGAGATGATTGGAGAATTAGTAGTTGAGTATCCCCAATAAACAGGTTGACGATGAATCCCCAGCGTAAAATCTGCATGATTGTATGTAAGTGATGAAGTTGGATAACCCCAATTAATCCATTTCATGTACTCCCTATCTAGTAAAAAGCCTTCTTTATATGTACTTGGCAAGTCACTAAACTTATCAGTCCTTGTTATGCGATAAAAGGTGTACCGCGTGGCAAACGCAATTTTACCTTTTTGACCGATTATACCCAAAACATCAGTGTGGTATCCCCTACCTGCATCCCCGTTGTGTTGGATCCGGAAAGTCTCAGACCAATTGACCCAGCCTTTTGTCGTTCCCATATTATAGGTGATAAAAAAGGGCTGAATGTCCTGGTCGTCAGCATTGAAGAGTCTTTGCCTAGCTGATTGATCCCACGGGAATGATATGCCCTCAATTGAGAACTCTCGGTTGAATTCTCGCTGGTATTTTTTCAGTATTCGGATTTCTCTGGCAGAGAGCTGACCTTTCTGGTCTGATATTTCCGCTATCATTGCATTAATCTGTGATATGGAATAGGGTTTTGTGCTCCAGTTCTCTGAATCGATTCGTCCACGGCTTTCCTGTTGCTCAAGAAAATGATAAACGGGATGTTCACTTTCGAAAGGAACATTCTGGGCAATTGTTGCTTGAATCAGAGTGATCAGTAGTAGAATCTTTTTCATGGCAAAAAAATAAGCCGCGTTTACCGATATGCATCTACTAATCATGAGAGGGTGACCTTTGAATTTCTAGAGGAGAGTTTATATTCATTCCGTTTTTCTGGGCAGGGGAATCAACCCCTAAATGGATCGAAAGGATTTCCCTGAACGCTTATGCCTAAGTGGCTAGAAAGATTGCTTCTCTTGGTATCAGATCTTATCGGGATCAATGTCAGCTTTGCTGTAATTTTTCTCCTGAGATTTGAATCTGGGATGTATGACAATACCATACAACTCGCCTGGACAGACATGCAGTTTCCCTCAGCATTACTTTCCATATTCTGGGTCGTTCTGTTCATGAGTAATGGACTATACAAAATCCAGAGAACCCTCTCCAGATCAGATGAACTGATTAATGTGGTGAAATATACTTTTGTGGGAATATTTCTCATATACCTCCTCACAGTTGACCTGGATAATCCTGTTACCTTTGGAAAAAGCATCCTGGTTTTCTACGGCGTAACCCTAATTACAGCCACTAGCATTGGTCGTATGCTGATCCGCTCGATTCATTTAAATCTTTTGGAGAAGGGTCGTGGTCTTGCAAAAACTTTGATCATCGGTTTGAATCGAAGAGGACTCATGGTTCAAGACGCCTTTTTCTCCAAACCACGCTCAGGGTATCTCCCGCTTGGATTTGTTAAAATGGATGGGGAAGAGGATCTGGAACTTGAATTGCTGCAGATTCCAGTTGTCGGGCAATTGTCAGATATTTCGAAGCTCATCGCTGATATGGAAATTGATGAAGTTATTCTGGCTCTGGAACATGATCACCACGATAGAACAGTGGATATTATTCGATTACTCCAGGATAATAATGTAGGTATCAAAACCAATCCAGATATGTATGATGCAATTTCAGGACTGGCCAGGACCCAACAACTCCATGGTATTCCTCTCATCGACATCATGCCGGATTATATGCCGCTGTGGGAGCGTGCAGCGAAACGTCTGTTTGATTTATTTGTTGCCATATTGGCTCTCACCGTTGTTTCGCCCATTCTCCTGATTATCGCCATTGCCATTAAGTTGGATTCCAAAGGACCTGTATTTTTCTCACAGGAACGGGTTGGTAAAAATGGGATACCATTTGATGTGATCAAATTCAGAACCATGATTCAGGATGCTGAGGCCAATACCGGGCCCGTCTGGGCAACAGAAGCCGATCCACGAATAACCCGAGTGGGAAGGGTGTTAAGACATTTACGACTGGACGAAATCCCACAAGCTTTCAATATTCTGAAAAATGAAATGAGCCTAGTAGGACCACGTCCAGAACGACAATTTTTTGTCGAACAGATCACTGAGCTATACCCGCTCTATCCCCGTCGCCATCGTGTGAAACCGGGGATCACAGGCTGGGCACAAGTGAAACAGGGCTATGATACCACACTTGAGGCATCCAGGATAAAATTGAAATATGATTTGTTTTACCTAGAGAATATTTCTTTACGACTTGATTTTAAAATCATCATGTACACCGTTTACGTCATGTTCTCAGGATCAGGAAGCAGGTAGGGTGAAGTTAGAAGTTAGAAGTTAGAAGTTAGAAGTTAGAAGTTAGAAGTTAGAAGTTAGGAGTGACCTTAGACTTTCGACTTTCGACAATTATTATTAGCATTTGTATAAATAAATTGAAACCGGGATATCGAGTATGTTAGACATTCAAAAAATCCGAGAAGACAAAGACAGAGTCCAGCAGGGCATACTGAATAAAAATATTGAAATTGATTTTGAGGCAATTCTAACACTTGATCATGAACGTCGGGATGTGATTGCTGAAGTTGAAGTCTTGAAACGTGATCGGAATATTGTTTCAAAGGAAGTAGCTGTACGAAAAAAGAATAAGCAAGATGCCAATGATCTCATTGAGAAAACCAGGAACATTGGGCAGAACATTAAAAAGCTGGATGATCGCCAACGGGATGTAGAACTCCAGCTGGAAGAACTGATGCTACAAGTACCTAACCTACCTCACACATCGGCGCCAATCGGTGCAGATGCATCAGAGAATCCAGTGGTCAAGGAGTGGGGAAACAGAGTTTCTGGAGATTTCAAACTGAAAACGCACCTTGAGCTGGGTGAATCCTTACAACTTTTTGATTTTCCGCGGGGGACTAAAATTGCAGGACCAGGATTTCCCCTGTATACAGGTAAAGGCGCTAAACTAGAGCGGGCATTAATCAATTTTATGCTTGACTTTCATATCGACACACATGGTTATACTGAAGTACTGCCACCGGTTGTCAGTAATGCCAAAAGTATGACCACAACATCACAACTGCCAAAGTTCGAAGATGATATGTACAAAATCCCACAGGACGAATTGTATCTCATCCCCACTGCTGAGGTTCCTGTGACTAATATCCATCAGAGTGAGATCATTCCAGAAACCGATCTACCAATTCATTATTGTGCCTATTCGTCATGCTTTCGTAGGGAAGCTGGATCTTATGGCAAGGATACCCGGGGATTATTAAGGTTACACCAGTTTAATAAGGTCGAACTGGTCAAATTTACACATCCCGATGAATCGTATAACGAACTTGAAAAGCTAAGATCTGATGCTGAAGACATATTGGAAGCATTGGGTCTTGAGTATCGTGTGATCGAGCTGGTAACGGGTGATCTCTCTTTTGCAGCGGCAAAATGCTATGACCTGGAATTGTGGGCGCCTGGGGAAGAACGCTGGTTGGAAGTGTCGAGTTGCTCAAATTTTGAAGATTTTCAAGCCAGACGCGGCGCTATTCGTTTCAAACCTCAAGGCGGAGGAAAGGTACAACTGCTTCATACCTTAAATGGTTCAGGTGTCGCGACTCCCCGATTATTGGTAGCTCTCCTGGAAACTTATCAACAACCTGATGGCAGTGTTATGCTACCAGAAATTCTGGCACCTTATATGGGGTCAGCTGGGTTACATCTGAAGTAGTTACCTATGATACATTACTTTTTCATGATCGGCATTGTTTCCTTGTGGACGGCGCTGGCCATCCCCATAGTTATCCTTGCAAAAGTAATAGACCTCTCCGGCAACCTGGCTCATAAGCTGGGGCGTTACTGGAGTTTAGGCGTTCTTAAAATTCCCGGGGTAAATATTGAGGTCGAAGGTCTGGATAATATTGATGAGAAATCTCAATATATCTTCATCAGCAACCATACATCTGCCTTTGATATTCCTGCGATTTATTGGGGCATTAAGAATAAAAATGGAATGTTAGCCAAGAAACAACTCAAATATGTTCCCTTCTTTGGGTGGGCGATGTGGGCAGCAGGGCACTTTTTTGTGGATCGGAAAAATCATCGCAAAGCCCTGGCAGTCATGGATCAAGTCGCTCAGCAACTGTCAGACGATCCCTCTCATTCTCTGGTGATCTTCGCCGAAGGCACGCGGAGTATGGATGGTCAATTGCAAAATTTTAAAAAGGGCGCATTTATTCTCTCGTTGGATACTGGTATTCCCATCGTTCCAATTGTGATAAATGGTGCCTATAAAGCCAAGAGTAAAAAGAAACGGCGTATCGTTGCCACCACTATCAAGCTGACCGTTTTACCTCCCATGGATCCTGCCGACTATTCTTCAGAGACAAGAAATGACTATGTTCAGGATGCTAAAACTCTCTTCGATAAGCACTATATCGCACCCTGAGTTCTGACCCTCCATCTTCTTAATTAAAACTTCCTGGTTTGCAGTTGCAGGATTAAATTCCCGTATAACAACAAGGAAAATTGGATGAATAAATCAATTGATTTGTCACAGCAAAATCAAATTGCTGAATTGATAAATTATAAATGGCATCTTACCGAAGAAAACCTGGTGAATTGGTGGCTTTATCAGGCTGAAAGTCAATCCTCTTTGTGCACAACAGAGGGAGAAAGAATTTTTGTCCTGGATACCGGTGAGAGAAACGATGGTCCTGGTCCTGATATCCTCAACGCCCGGCTTATGCTGGATGATAGAGAGATGAGTGGTTCGGTGGAAATGCACTGGAATTCAAAGGACTGGTATGATCATAAACACCATCTAGACTCAATCTATGACGGAGTGATTTTGCACGTGGTAACAAAGCACTCTGCCGGTCCTGATATACCCACATTACAAGTTGGCTTGCATCATCTCGGGAAAAATGTGTGTCGGGCAGCCATACCAGTTTCCACGAATGATTTACTCCATGAAGCCCACATTCGTTTCATGGAAGCAGAAACTCACATGAACCAGCTTGCCCTCAGTGGGTTCCCGGCTAATCATCTGGTATTAGGTATGGCTGAGGTCCTCCTTGCAGGTAAGCATCGTCAACAGAGTCTACAGGAGCTTGCATTAAATCTTGGTATGACCTGTTGGCCTGATGCCAAACCATGGCAGGGGAGCTTTCAAAGCTATCCGCATCTTAGATCAACCCAAAAAATTCTTGATAATCTCTTTATGCATAAGGATTGCCTGCGGCTTGATCTATGGCAAGATATTTCAATCAGTACGTGGCAGGCTTGGGACATCAAGGGGCAAGCAATCATGGCTTTTGGAATCACACGAAACCAGTATCGTGAATGGCTTGTCAATAAGCTTGCTCCCAGCGTTGGGGGAGAAAAAGGCTTCAATTTTTGGCTTGAAATGAAACCATTCAGGCACTATGGCTTGGAAAAACGGATGAAGCACAGACTTGGCATTGAGAAAATTGAAACCCTGGCAAGCCAACAGGGTGTGATAGCCTGGTATAATAAATATTGTAAGACTTTGAAATGTTCAACCTGCCCATTGATTCAACCGCATCAAGCATTAACAGGGATCAATTAAATCACAGGATGATATAAAAGTTATAAGGGCTTGATTCTGAGCTTGTTATCAGATAATCCAAGATATATCTTCTCTCCCATATGAAATTTATACCTATTCCGCGAATGATTATTTTCGCATCGATACTCCTCATGCTTGTGCCTGGACGGAGTTATGCTGCTGAGAATATGCCTGTACTTAGTTCCATGAGTATGGGGCAGATGATACAACCTCCCATTGATTTAGAAGATGATGATTTCTTGTTAGAATATTTTATTCAGGAAGCCAAACGTTACTATGCTGATGCACGTCTAATGATTGTGGCTCGTGATACGCTTGGTGTCCAGTTTGAAGTTGAGCGCCTCGTGGCAACGTTGGCAGCTATTGAAGAGATAGACGATCCAATCCCGGATGAAATCCGTGAAACCGTAACTGGTTTGAGTAAATTGGCTTCTTCTGACTTCGATAATTACATAAGTAAAGACCTCAAGGACTTGCTCGGTCAACCTTCTTTAAAGGATCAACTCTCCAGAATGAGTGACCTACTTGACTCCCTGGACAAAGATGTAAGCTTTTTGGTTGTGGATGACAGGGATGGTCACCTACCCCTTATCTTGAATAATCGCGTGAAAACCATGATCACTTTCTTCCAGGAGAGAAAACATAAAGAATTCCAGCTCTGGTTGGATCGTTATTCATTTTACGCAAGTACGATTCGACCTATTCTGGCTTCTTACGGTCTCCCCGAAGAGTTGATTTATCTGGCCATGATCGAATCAGGTCTCAATACCAAAGCCTACTCCTATGCGCATGCTGTGGGTCCCTGGCAGTTTATTGCTGGCACGGGGCGTAGATACGATCTGAAACGCGATTGGTGGGTGGATGAACGCCGGGATATCGTAAAATCTACCCATGCCGCAGCACAGTACCTGAAAGATTTGCATGATGAGTTTGATGATTGGTACCTGGCCATGGCTTCCTATAACACGGGTGAGTCACGGGTCAGGAGAACCATCAGACGTGAAGGACATCGCGACTACTGGCGAATGATTACCCTACCTCGACAGACCCGTAATTATGTGCCTACCGTTCTAGCTGCTGCTATTATTGGTAGCGATCCTCAGGCTTACGGCTTTCACCTCAAACCACTCTCTGATTGGGAATATGAAATTATTGATATCGACCGTAGTCTGGATCTGGATAAAATTGCCATTGCCTTACGGGTGAACTATCAGGATCTGAAAAAATTTAATCCGGAACTACGCCAGGGTGTGACACCCCCCAAGAAAATACCGTATCAATTAAAAGTTCCCCTCGGTAAAAGTGAGTTCAACTCCAAGGCGGTTGCCTCAATCCCAACGTCGGATAAAATTGACTATCAGGTTCACTATGTGCGCAGAGGTGAAACACTATCTGTCATCGCCACCAAGTATGGCGTATCTCTGACCAAACTTGTTCAAGCAAACCGCATAAAGAATAGAAACAGATTGTCCGTTGGACAAAAGCTGGTAATTCCAGCGCCCAGAAACTATGCGACTTCAACTTCAAAGAAAAAGTCTAGCAGCGCTAAACCACCCTCTTCCGATTATGCGAAGAAGACATATACAGTAAGAAGAGGGGACACCCTGGGACAAATAGCTGAGGATCACAGTACCAGTGCCAAGCGAATACGTCATTGGAATGGATTACGTTATGGGCAACACATTTATCCCGGTCAAAAATTGACCATTTATACAAAGAAGAAAAATGGATAATCAATACCGGACTAAGAATCGCATTTATGGTGTGATCGTCATAGCTGTCCTGGCAGTGTTGATTTTTCTGGTATCTAGAAAAGATTCAGATGGAGAATGGTTTGACACCCAGAAAAGGGTGGCTGTCCTCCCTCTGGAGGGTGAAATATCTTCATCACGAAAATGGATATCACAGCTTAAGAAATTCGAAGGGAATGAACGAGTCGCCGGAATTTTGATCCCTGTTAATTCACCGGGTGGACAGGTCGCCCCTTCACAGGAATTATATCAGGCTATTAAAAATGTCCGTGAGAACAGTTTTAAACCGATCTACATCAGTATGTCAAGTGTGGCAGCTTCAGGAGGCTACTATGCGGCGCTAGGTGCCGACAGTATTTTTGCCAATGCTGGAACACTCACAGGAAGTATTGGTGTGATCATGCAGTTTCCTATTTACTCCGACTTGATGGAGAAAATCGGGGTAGGTATGCGGACGGTTAAATCACAGGACTTTAAAGATGCTGGCTCTCCGTTTCGGGAAATGAATCCAGAGGAAAAGCTCTATTTCCAGGAACTTATTGATGATGTTTATGCTCAATTTACAGAAGCAGTTTCAGCGGAACGGGGCATCGATGAGATCAATATGCAAACTCTGGGCAATGGGCGAATCTTCACGGGGAGACAGGCTCAGAAAGCAGGTCTGGTAGACGCCATCGGTACCTTTGAGGATGCCAGAGTGGCACTGTGCAATAAGGCGGGAATCTCCTCAGATAGCAAATTACTCTATCCGCTGGAGCCAAGACGCTCCTGGTGGACTATACTAAAAGATGATGTTTCATCAGCTCTACCAGGTTGGGAATCATCCTCAAGTTTAAAATTACAATATCGCATCCCCTACTAACAAAGGAGGCAAGCATGACCAAAGCAGATATGGTGGATATCATTTCAGGTGGCACAGGATTGACAAAGGTGGAGACAGAAGCAGTTATTGACGCCTTCCTTACTACCCTGGCTGAATCCATGGTCGATGGTCGTCGTGTTGAGTTCCGTAAATTCGGTAGTTTTGGTGTTAAAAAACGTGCTCCCAAGCAAGCTAGAAACCCTGGAACCGGCGAAGCCGTTAACTTACCAGCTCGTTATGTTCCTGTTTTTAAGCCCTCTAGGCTCTTGCGAGATCGCGTAAATGATTCTCTATTAGCAAGAGAATAGTCAGGTATCACTTCGATAAAAATACTTTGTGGACTATGGTTGGGCTCTTATATTCGCGCCGCATTGAAAGAGGAGAAGCTACATGCCTTGTGGAAAAAAACGGAAACGGCGTAAGATCGCAACACATAAACGCAAAAAGCGTTTACGCTCCAACCGTCAAAAG
>JAERTJ010000061.1 GCA_016844945.1 Fidelibacterota bacterium
GCTGCAGCAGTGTTCAAGTGTACAAAGCGACCCTCTGTTTCAACGCTAATGGTTTGGAGGGTTTCTGTATATAGGCGGGTGGTTACAATTTCACCTGATTTAGTCTTCCGGTAACCTGTTAGCTGATTACGGTCATCATAAATGGGGATGGGTGTGCCGGAGAACGATCCAATTCCAGCAGTATGGATGATAACATTCTCTTCACGGGCGCGTTTGAGGACATCCTCAAGGTTCCCTTCGTGATCTTCACCATCTGAGATGACAATCATGGCTCGGTGTTGTTGATCCTCAGGGTCAAAAGCGCTGAGACCTACCTCAAGGGCATTCTCCAGCGATGTTCCCTGGACACCAATCAATGATTCATCTGATATGTCCAAAAACATGTCAAAAGCGGAGTAATCCAGTGTCAGGGGGGTTTGCAAGTGAGCCTGTCCAGCGAATACCACCAGGGCAATACGATCTCCCCTCAAGTCCTGAAGCAATTTCCGCAATTCAAAGCGCGCCTTCTCCAGGCGATCTGGTTTGATGTCCTGGGCTCGCATAGAATTGGAAACATCCAGAAGCACCACAATATCCACCCCTTCACGATGGATTTCAGTGAGTTCATCTGAAAATTTTGGTCCCCACACTGCAAATAGGATTAACAAGATGGCAAAAAATCTGAGCATATCCTTTATGAGGCGCTTTTTCTTGCTGACGCTATTGGTGAGCTGTGCGATAAGCACTGGGTCACCAGCAGATCTCAGCACTTTCTTTCTCACAAATCGATACCACCCTGCGATGATGAATAAAACAGGAATGATTGACCACAAGAGGGCTTGAAGCCATACTGGATATGATTCAAACTGTATCATCAGGGGAATCTCCTGAATACGAGTCGTTCAAGAATGAATTCCGCTACCAGCAACAACAATCCTATGAGCAAAGGAAAATAAAACAGCTCGGCATGCTGAACATATTCGCGGACATTGTATTCCGTGGTTTCCATCTCTGAAATTTCCTGATAGATTTCAGCCAGGCTGCGCTCATTGGTTGCTCTGAAATATTTACCCCCGGTGATATCCGCTATCCGCGTCAATGTCTCTTCATCAATATCCACTTGAACCTGCACGTTACGGACACCAATGACTGTTTGGACAGGCATGGCAGCAGTCCCATGCTTCCCAGCACCAATGGTGTAGATTCGAATCCCGAATTCCTTAGCCAGTTCTGAAGTGGTTATAGGATCCAATTCGCCTGCATTATTGCGACCGTCAGAAAGAAGGACGATGACCTTACTCTTTCCCTCAGATTCCCGCAATCTGTTCACTGCACCCGCCAGTGCCATTCCAATGGCAGTTCCATCAAATTTTTCGTTGACAATTTCTATACCTGAGATGAATTCATTTAAACGATCCAGATCGGTTGTGAGTGGGCATTGCATAAAACTTTCTCGGGCAAAAACATTGAGCCCAACTCGATCACTCTGTCTCTGGCTCACAAAGGTTTGAGCGACCTTTTTCACAGCTTCAAGGCGGTTTGGTTTAAAGTCCATGGCGCGCATAGAACCTGAGATATCAATCACCATCATTATATCAATACCCTCAGCATTGATTTCCTGTAGGGCGTTCCGCTCCTGAGGTCGCATGAGCGCCAAGATAATCGCAGCTACAGCCAGAATCCTTAAAGCAAAGAGTACATGTTTGCGCCACATGCCCGAAGTTCGCGCGATACCTTCAAACAAAAGAAGCGATGAAAAGCGCATCGTGCCAAATCTTTTGCGACCATAGAAGATGTAAAATATCAGAAGTACCGGGATAATGAGATATACCCACACCAGATACATATTTTGAAATGCAATTATCACATTACCTCACACATTTATTGGAGCGCTGAAGGCTCAAACTACCTAAAACATCTTTTATAGTCATATGTGATTTTATTGTTTCAACAGAACCATATTTTTTTTCAGAATTATCCACCCCTGAAAACACTGTATAGGGTTTATATCAATAGAGCTCCGGGTTACCAGAGCTCAGGTCTAATTAAACATTTAAGAAAGGGTAAAACAGGCTATTACAGAAATATTATCTTTTGAATACCTAGTCTTGTTTTGGCTCTTCCGGTTTGCTTTCTGCTTTTGGTTCAGCAGGTTTCTCGGCAGGTTTTTCAGCTGCCTTCTCGATTTCGTCGGTAATTCCGCTTAAAGCACCCTTGAACTCTCTGATACCTTTGCCTATACCTTTCGCCATTTCCGGGAGACGTTTTGGTCCAAAAATAACCAGGACAAAAACTGCGATGATCAACCACTCCCAACCACCGGGTAAACTCATGGATTTCTCCTCAATACATATTTATTTACATTTATATCCAGCATATTCATTTACACTCTGTAGTACCTCAAAAGGTAATATGCAACACCCATCCCAACGACACCCATAAAATTAACCTTGAGGGTAAAGCCGAAGGTTAAGGAAAATATCCTCAGATCGAGTACAAATGGTTCAGCCAAGCCATACTTGGCAGTGTCAAACGAAAGTACAAAAAAGTCTCGGACGACACTCTCAGGAAGCAGGGCTGCAGCCACATCGCCCAGAACCGAGCCAATGATGGCACCACTGAAAATCATCAGGACTATAATTTTAATATTTCTACGTCTTGGATCCATTAATCAGTCTCGACAACCTCTTCTTCTATCATCCGACTTCCCCGTGTCCATTTGATAAGATTTGAGAGCAACAACAGCATGGATAATGGAAACAGGAGGAATCCCTTAGAAACAAACACCAGGACAATCATAGTTACACCTGAGATGAC
>JAERTJ010000062.1 GCA_016844945.1 Fidelibacterota bacterium
ATGTTCAGGAGAATACACCTTACTGTTTGTAGATAATTGTAAGGATGATTGTGAAAAAGAATCTGGAATATTGATTAATAAAAATCCAAATAAAATCAAAAAGAAAATTTGTGATTTCATTTTAATTAATTACAAATTCACTCCTAGATATTACTTGTGAAAAATTTGTGCATGACCTTAGTTGAGAAATATTCAAAAAAAAGAAAAAAAGGATAATGTGAACTAGTTTTAGCTTACGTTGACAGTTGTACTAACTGGTGGTGATAATGCCGTAGGATTATCTACTGATTCCCATACAAATGCAGTTGCTGTGTAGCTACCTGCTTCTGTTGGAATCCATGATAATGCTGGGCTGAATGATTGACCACTTGAAAGTGAACCTGTAATCCATGCTAGTGAGACTGTAACACCGTTACCATCTTGGATCTGTACCAAGTATGCGAATGTTTGCTCTCTATCCTGACCATTTGCTAAGTCAGCGCTGATTTGTACCTGTTGGTCAACAGAAACAGTATCTAAACTGTTACCGAATGCGTCAACGGTTCTCAAGTTAGCAGCTGGTGCTCTCTCGAGAGGTGGTACGACAGTGCCAATTAGTGATGTGGCAGTAATATCGAGTTCATCTGCAGTTGTGTACGGATCTGGTAATGTATTGTCCTCATATTCTGCGGTGACAGTGTCACCTTCTGCGACTCTGAGTCTATGACCTGAAGATTCGTCAGTAGTTGTGAAGAACACAGTACCTTCGTAAATTCCGGTTGCCTCATTTGTCTCAGTTACAGTAAGGTCAATACCTCCGGCATCGGAGTCAGACCACACGTCGACATCGAAGTTGTCGACTGCTTCTGGATCAAAGTTCATATCTGGATCAATTACTCTTACAACACCTGTTCCGCTAGCTGGATAACTTGCTTCAAGCCACTGAACTTCTCCTATGTTCCATCTGATAAGTGCTGAACCGACTACAGTTTCATCCTCTGAGAATTCAAAGGAGACAGTAAGTCCGTCATCATCGTCAGATGGTAAGAGTCCATCAGTTGGACCAGTACCACTTGCGGCTGTAAATACTACATCATTACCTGATGAATCACCAGTGGTGGTATCACCATCAGCATCGTGTGTAAATCCAGTAAGGATAACCTCACCAGTAAAGATGCCTGTGTCAGTACCAGTTTCAACAAGTTTGTAGGTGTCGATATCGAAGCCTCTAGTAGCCAATTTAATTGGGTCTAAGCTAGTGTTTCCGATTTCGTCAACTAAATCACTGTCGAAGTTGTGATCTGGTGCGACAATAGTAATGTAGACTTTATCAGTCCATGTGTATACTTTTTGGTCAAGTTCTACAGTTGCTCCAAAGTTAGAAGTAAAGATAGTCAAGTTGACATCTTCATCTTCTTCACCAACATAATCAGATCCAGATGGACCCCAATCAGAGTATTCGAGAACAGTTTCCTCTCCTCTTTCTAATCTGTCACCAGCAAGAACTTCTGGGATTTCAATGACAATCTGGAAGATTCCAGTAGAGTCACCTGTTTCTCTAAAGTTAAGTGGTTCTGGGTCGAAGGTAGCTCCTTCACCGTCAGCATCACCCATGGTGATGGTTGCGGCATCAGAGTCCCATTCAATTAAGTCCAAGTCATAGGTCTCAGCAGCATCATTGTCCAAATCAAAGTCTGGTTCAATGAGTGTTAAGATCATATCAGATCCGATAATGTATACGGATTTGTCAGATTGCAATACACCGTTTCTTAGATCAAAGGTAGCAGAGTCAGTAACAGTGTTGACATCACCAGATGCATCAGCTGGGTCAGTGTATTCTACTTGGAGAATATCTCCTTGTAAGATACAATAATCACCAGATGTTGCGGCGACATCAAATCTGTCTGTCTCTGTTGAGGTAGTAGCACCGTTTAATGCTGTCCAAGAATTTGTGGTAGTTGGACAGACAGTACTAGCTGGACCGTCAGTATACCTAATTGTAATATCAGATTCGAATATTCCTGCATCAGGAGCAATTTCGGTCATTGGACCAAATGCTCTTGTGGATTTGATTGGTACAGCATGTGCACCATCAGCAGCTTGATCAGTATCAATTGTACCAGTCAAGGCAGCATCACCACCAGCATAACCAAGTATTACAGATGAAGAGCCTCTGATAACAGAAACTTTCACTGGTCCTACGCCAGATGTGCTGTTTGTTCCTATGGTATCTTCACCACTTGCGGAAACGTCGAAGTCTGGATCATTAACTCTAACGTGGATTGTAAGATCTCCACCTGCAATGAATTCACCAGCATCTAAATCAGCAGTTCCTGCGGCAGCTGTACCACTCATTCCACTTTGGTGGATTGGGAATACAGATCTGTCGTTAGGAGTTGTTGTTGATGCTTGGAATGTAAAGTCAGCTGGAACACCAAATGGAACTGGATAAACAGTTCTATCAAGGCTAATTGAACCTGTATTTGCACGAACTCCAGCACTTGCACCTACTTCAATAACTTCACCTGAAGCATCTCTAAAGTCAACATAGTTGACTTCAATATCGAGTCCAGTTGAGGTTTCTGCAGCAGTTGCGCCGGATCTACACCAGAGATTTGGAATTTGGAAATCACCAACAAACATACCTGATGAAGAACTTGTTTCAACTAGAGTAAATCCAGTTGCATCAAGTCCAGAATCAGTTGCACTTGCACCAGTTAAGGTTGCAAGACATGCGTTTGATGGAGTTTGCCATCGTTGATCATCAAAGGTGACATCAAGTAATCTACCGAGTTCATCACCATTAGACAATGTGATTGAGGTACCGCCACTTGTGCCGTTACCAGAACCAATTGCATCTTGGTTTTGATCTGCAGTATTACTTACTGTTGTGTAAATATCAATTAGATCAGAGTCTACGTTAAGGTCTAAGTCTTCAAGTGTGATTGTTACAGTGTCAGCAGTTTTGTAGTTATTTGAATCAAAGGATACAACACCAGAGTGACTAGGTGCTTCTTCTTGGTCAGCTATTTGTGTACTAACTCCATCTGCACCCAAGTCAAGATAATTGACTCTTGGTGCATCTTCGTCAGTTAGATCTTCAATTACGATGAAAGTTGGATCATCGGCAATTGGAGTCAAACCGTCATAAGTTGCTTGAGCTAGAATGTTTAGCTGATTAACCATGACATACTCAAGTGAACCTTCAAAGGTACTTGTGTTGTCACCGCTCTCTTCTAATTCAATTCTGACAATTTGGTTAGCGACTCTTTCGTTGGCTTCCATACCATCATTGATGAATCCAAAGGAGAAGAAGTCTACAACAATTGGATCGATTGCATCACTTTGGGATATTACGTTTGTAGTATCTCCAACATGTTGAATTAACAATCCAATTTTATGTGTAGCTGGTGCTTTAGTGGTATCAAACAATGCAGTTGCAATGTTTGTACCGTTAGTGTTTGTTCCATTAATACTAGTGAGACTTTGTGGTTTTACTCCTGCTACTAAGTTCAATGAACCTAGGTTATCTGCTCCTGGTTGAGGAGAACCAGAGTTGGCTCCACCTGCGGCACCAGCAGTGACAGTTTGTCCACCAAGGGCACGCTGTGTGTTGATGATATCAGAAGTAGAGTTTAGCAAGTATACGTTGAATGTACCAGTAGAGTTAAAGCTTCTAACATCTAAGTTAAGATAATTAAATCCACGTAGACGATCAGTTGCTCCAGTATCAGTATTACCGATACTGTTTCTAAGTTCACTCATTGTAGTCTTTAAGTCAATTACGATAGAATCAGGGTTTGTTGCCAATAATCCAGTGTTTGTTGCTTGTATTCGGGCAATTTGTCCGAATGAAGTAACGTTAACTGTTGCTGGAACAGAAGCTCCTGTGACATGTGTCGTACTTCCGTTGATAGAAGCATCTACGTAAATTGCTTCAATACCAGTAGAGTTTTCACCTAATGTGAATGGATCACCAGTTACTAATGATGGAATCAATGTAACGTTTGGATCATTCAAATCAAGATCTTCATCTGCTCTACTGTTTTTGTTAGCATCACCGTCAACTAAGACGACAGGAATCTCTTCACCAGAGCTCCATTCATCGTCAATTGGTTGAATATCAATAGTTCCAAAGTCAAATCCTACGAGAACTGTAGCTGGGGTCTCATTATAGTCAATAGTTGCAGAGGTACCTCTTAGGGCAGTGCTTGTAACTAAAACTGTTGAAACATCTGATTCATCATATGTTCCAAAGACACCAGTGTTTGGTCCTTGTTCAGTAATTGTAATTGGTTGAGTGTTTATTCCAAGAGCTTTTGTTGCAACTGGGGTAATTGTACCATCAGTTGAAACGCTACAGGTGTTTGCTGATTGAGCAGTAGTACAACCAATGACAGAGTCATCAGTGTCTTGTAATGTCAAAACAGTAGTACCAGAACTTTGAGCGTCTGCATTTAGTAACATGACACCGTTATCTTCAATCATCATAGATGAGAAGTTACCGGAAACGTCAATCATACCATTTGCGACACCTGAACCAGCATTGCCACCATTTTCATTGAAGACTTGGTAATAACTACCAGCACCATCATTATCTGATGCACCAACGTTTGCTGCAACATAAGATGAGTTAGTAGCAAATGTCCAAGAATCTTCGTCTGTTGGGTCAATGTTGAGCCACAAGTCTGTTACTGTAACGTGAACTTGGGAATCTCTAGTGTAAATTGATTTATCTAAACTTGCGCCAGCATATTGATCTACAGTATCAAAAGTTAATGTGGTTGTTTGAACACCACCACCTTTGTTGTACTGTACAACAACATTACCAGTTGGGTTTAGAGCATACAATTGAATGAAAGGCCAGATATCAACATCGCTTATACCAATTTGTCCAATAGCATCACCACTTAGTGTTGTATTTGGAGTTTTGGCTTCTCTAACAACGTTCATGTGACCAGTAGTATTAGCTGCCTGGACTGAACCTGCTTGTTGTCCATTACTTAAAACACATTGGGTAGTAAGTGCAGCACCAGTTGCGGTACCATTTGCACCTGGAGCATTGGTTGTAGAACCACCACCTGATGTCAAGTTACCTAACGGAACTGCAATACCAACAGTATCATCAACATTTACGCCGACGAAAGCTTCTGTGTTAGTACCTGTTGCACACAAAGTACCAAAGTTAATTCCTTGGCCTTTTGTATATGCAGTATAATCTGCAATGGATGCTTGTTGTCTATCTGCAAAGTAACCATACCAGTTACCATCAACGGCTTGAACCATTCTCAGGATCTTTCCGTTTACTGTAACGTCTGGTTCACCTTTTGCTTCGTCTGTATCATCAATATCACTATCAATAACAACTACTTCAATGACCTGAGGTCCTGACATGTAGTTATCAAACTGTGAGTTTTCTGCGGATACAAAGAGATTGGCGTTGGCTGCATGTGCAGCAGGCATTACACCTGGAACTGCAAATGTCAATCCACCGGCAATCATAATTGTCATTAATGTAAGACTAGTTATTTTACGTCCTATTTCGTTATTCATGTTATTGGTCTTTTTCAAGAAAATTCGTATTTAAGCCTAATGGACGAATTGTCCACAAA
>JAERTJ010000063.1 GCA_016844945.1 Fidelibacterota bacterium
CCCATCAGGTGAAAAGGTGTGAGGCAATTGCCAATGAACGCAACTGACTTTTCTTCCAGCAATCCTTCAATCTCATAATAGCAGGCTTCAAATGTTATATGTTCAATTATTTTCATATGTTAAAATCCTAATTTTCAATCCATAATTGAGCAACTATTTCTCTCATATCCATCTGGTTTGATGCAATCATGTGAAAGATATTGTTACAGGAATTCATTCTTCAACCTGTGAGGCCGTAACTTGCACTGATGCCCAAATTTCGTCCTCCTTCACATTACTATTTTCCATGAATGTTTCATCAATTTCCCGGGCAGAATACATAAGCCTGATCAATGCTTTTCCATCTGGCATTGGTCTGTACACGATAAATGGAATAAGCGCAGCTTGTTGTGGATCGTGTTGAAACCTTAAAATTTTGTCGGAATCTCCGATTTCAACAATTCCTCCTGTTGCCCCCAGGGCATTCTCTGCTGAGATAAGTAGGGAAAAAGATTGTGAATGATCTATCTGTCTGTTCTTGATCAGATGCCTTTCAAAACTTTCGTGCCCATTTTGTGTGGCATAAAATAGGGTGTTCTGATCCCAAACCTGTTCGTTAAGCGTAAAGATCAATGGGTGGACTCTGGCAAGGCGTCGGCCATTGGATAAGCGTAAGTGTTTGTGAATGCTCAAAACATCACCTTCAAGCATGATCATTGATGATATACCTGCGCTACTGTTCTCAGCTTCTATCTGGATTCCTGACCCAACCTCATCAAGCAATACTCGCGGTGAGACTTTTGCTAAATCGGTAATTTTGTGTTGGCCAGGGATTTCAATTATTGAATGTCCTGAAAAGAAATCAGCGCCCAATGATATGTCATCATAGTATCCATGGTCAAGCGTTCCAAATAACGGTTGATCTATAACTGCTTTGAAGGTACAGGCATTGATTGTCATCCCTTTGTGCATGTTGAACATCACCTTCAAGGACCTGGATTGGGCAGATAAATGGTTGCTATCTTGATACACGTGCCAGGTTGGACCTTCATGGGGTAAATCAAGAGAATCCCAATTAGAAGGAGCCTTGAACATCTTGTGATGGTCTTTTTTACTAGTGAGACTGCTCTTGTACTCCCGCCACCGCTTCATGGTTATATGAGTTCTGAAATCGCTAGACCATTGATAACAGAGTTCGATCCATACGTCCTGTGATTGATTTCCAGAATTGACAAGGTCGCTATATTTTTGATAACAAGTTGTATTGATGTTTAGGTCGTCGCGCCCTGTCAGAGCCCAGCGATTGATATTGTACTTCACCTGCTTTTTTACCGGAATGGGCTGAGATGCAGATTCGAGTTTCAGTGAATTTCCACCAGGGTTGCATTCCATGCCACCCAATACTTGAGAAGGGTAAACAAGTTCACACCACTCCTGCTGATCTAAATATTTATAAAGCTCAATGATCCGTTTCCATTCATCATTCTCGCCAAAGTGAGCTTCAGTAGAATAACGACCGGGACGATAATTAAAAATTTCCACATCATTTGAATAAAGCGGAAAATACCGATCAGAATCACTCGCCTGACCTTGCAGATAAGCGGTAAACTCAGTGAGGGTAAACTCACCGTGGACAAAACGCTGAAACTTTTGAAAGGCGATTGAATCAGCCCAGATCAGCGGGATAGTCTCCCCTCCCGTTCCAATCGCTTTCTGAGGGAAATACCGCCATTCATTCTCCCATTCAGGATGGGCAGATCTTGGGTTATTCCATTCCATGATAATCCCATCATATCCCACTTCATGATAATGTGAGGCCATACCTCCTGAATAGGCCATTTCATTTACCAATACCAGGCTGGGCTTTACACCCAGTAATTCTTCATAGACATCCAAACCCAATTTTTGATTCCAGCGATTGACATCAGATGGTACCAAAGGTCCAATCAATTGTGCATACCCTGAACCAATGAATTCTGTCTGTTTATTTTGGATGTTCCTTTTTAAGGCGACAATCCACTCTGGATCGATTTGATCAATGATTTCAAGGGTTACAGCTGACGCCTCAATGCCAATCGGGATATTCTGTTCAGCCATGTGAATCAAGGGCCAGTAACAACTTTTTATCACCAATGCACGCTCCTCTACTTCAATGGAGGAGTACATTAAGTTTAAATGAAAGAAGGAGTATAGGTTCAAGTTTGAGATGACCGCCCCCTTATGGATTCGAAAGCATTATTTACATTTTTCTGCGCGTCTTCCCGGTTCTCTCCACAGGCGATTGCCATTGCTCGCCATCCACTTGAATTAACCTGGCTATTGGCTTCAGTGTGTACCCTGTCGTTCACAATGGCGAATTCAATCCCGGGTTGACTTTCAAGGGTAGCCAGTCCATCCACGTCATCAGCAAGATTTTCATTTGCACTCAAATAGCGCTGACAGACATTGCGGTTATAGCGAGGAAGAAGACTTTCTGAATCAATGGGTTCACCCAGCGCAATTTTTATGGCACTGCCTACAAAATCCACTCCTGTGTTAAGCGGAATTTCATGGGAACAGAAATGCCCCCCACTTAACCGGGTCGCTACCTCAATGACATATGGTGAGCCCTGGTGAATAACAATATCTCCTTTAACAACCCCGTCTGTCACGCCGATTGACTTAGCCGTCTGATTGACAAGTTCTTTCACGCTGTTTTGAGTCTCCATGGGTAGGAAGCTGGGGAGATCCCCACCATTTTCAATAATGAACGGGGCATACTTTTCCAGGTACTCATAATTTCGATCTGAAAATCCTATGGTGTGGCATACTCCACCTGTTACTATTGATTCCGTACTGACTTGGGGACCATCGAGGAATTTTTCGACCATAACCCGACCCGTGGGGCTATTCTCTAAGGAATGGGTCCAGGCCCAGGTCAGGTCTACATCTTCAGTTATTCGTATCACACCGCGTGAGCCACGGCTATCCACTGGTTTTAACACAACAGGATATTCCCACTGATCAATGAGGTGAGCTAATTCTGAAACATCATTTACAGATGTGAAGCGTGGGATATTTATTCCATCAGATTCAAATTTTTCCTTCATCGCAAGCTTATCAATGGATAATTTTGCACTCGCCAGGGGAATCCCTGGGAGCCCAAGTGCTTCGGCCACAGAGGCTACCGTGTGAGGGACATCTGCGGCCATGCAAATCACCCCATCTAATTTTTTGATAGAATTGTGAAACAAAGTTGCTTTTCTTACTGTTTCATCAACATCATAGGTACTGGCAATAATTTGATGATCTGCGAATTTAAATCCGGGGGCGTTGGAATAACCATCACTAACCACAACAGTTAAGCCCATGCTTTTAGCAAGCTTTATCCCTGCAACAGCTTCAATTCCGCCAGATATGATCAGCAGCGTTTTTTTATCCACGTTAGAAATACAGCCCACCGTTCACATTGATTGTTTGTGCTGTGATATAACTGCTCTCATCTGAAGCCAGAAATGCCACCACATCAGCCACTTCTTTTTGAGTTCCAAATCTTTTTAGCACAATATTTTCAGAAGCCTGTTGAACCGCAGCTGATTGCATACCTGCAGCTGCCATTTCTGATGCAATGAGACCTGCAGAAATTGTATTGCATCGAATGTTAAATTCAGCACCAAACCTGGCGACCACCTGACCTAAAGATATCAAACCGGCTTTACTTGCGGCATAGTGTACAGTTCTGGGACCACCATATTGACCGCTTACCGAGCCAATATTAATGATTGAACCGTGGTCAGATTTTTTTAACAGATCAAGCGCTTCCTGAATGACAATAAAGGGACCTTTCAAGTTGACATCCAACACATCATCCCAATCAGCATCCGTGATCTTGTCAAAATCTTCAGGCTTATTTATCCCGGCATTGTTCACCAGTACATCAATACTTGAGTATTCCTTAGCTATAGTAGAAATTGCATCATTTACAGATTTCCGTTTAGAGACATCCATCTGCAAAGCTTTGATAGAAATTTCATCAGCGTGTTCTTTAACCAGTTTGTCGGCCGCTGCTTTGTTGTTTATATAGGTAAAAATCACCTGAGCACCCTGACTGGCAAGTTTAGCAACTATGGCGCTTCCTATTCCCCGGCTTCCACCGGTGACCAGACATATTTTATTTTGTAATTTCATATCACCCTTTGTGCTAACCTTTTTGCAGCATTAACAATTGCTTTTGAGTCAATACCATATTTTTCAGCTAACTCATCTGGCTCACCTGATTCTCCAAATGAATCATTCACACCGACAAATTCCATTGGTGCTGGTCTTGATTTAGCTAGCACTTCAGCAACGGCACTCCCAAGCCCGCCATAGATGTTGTGATCCTCTGCGGTGACTATTCCCTTCGTTTCCTCAGCACATTGTTTGATCAGCTCAGTATCAATTGGTTTGATGGTAGACATATTAACAACACGTGTTGAGATTCCTTCCTGCTCAAGAAGCTTCGCAGCCTCCAATGAACGAGATGTAGTAACTCCACATCCTATTAGCGTAATGTCTGTCCCTTCCCTGAGAATTCTGCCTTTGCCAATTTCAAATTGATAATCTTCATTTAAAATTCTTGGTGTATCACTTCTCCCAGTCCTCATATATACTGGACCCTGATATTCAATGATTGCTTTAGTGGCCTGTTCAATTTCAATGGCATCGCAGGGTGAAAGGACAACCATGTTCGGGATAGCGCGGTAGCAGGCAATATCTTCGAGACATTGTGCAGATGCACCATCAGGACCCACATCCAGACCTGGATGACTTGCTACTATTTTTACGTTCATATCAGGGTAAGCGATGGATAGTCTGGCCTGTTCAATAGATCTCAGCATGAAAACGGCAAAAGTAGTCACGACGGGAATCAATCCTGTTGCCGCCATGCCACCAGCCATGGCCATCATATTTTGTTCGGCGATACCGCATTGGACAAATCGGTCGGGATGAGCCTTTCTGAAATGATGAACACCCGTTCCACCGGCAACGTCTGCATCCAGTACAACTACATCTGGATGTTCATTGGCTAATTCTGTCAACGTTTTCCCAAAAACTTCCCTTAATGAATCACCGCTACTGCCTAATAACTCAGGTGCTTTACTCATGGTAAGATCCTTTAACTTCTTTGATTAGTCCTGCATCGTAGAGTCGTTCTGCGATCGGTACAATCTCCCAAACAGGCTTGTGGATGATTTCACTAATGTCTAGCAAATCATTCGTTCCGTCTGCATAGGCAATGAAATCCATCATTGTTTCAACGGATCCACCCGATGTTTTGGTGCTGACATCTGGATAAAGTCCGCGTTTGCCAAGCTGAGGCTCCCCAATACATATTCCCTGGTAGGTTTTATTATGCTCAATAGCAAAAATGCAATTTCTGACCAGATTGTAGCCTCCGCTCAAGCCTTTTTCAGAAACGAAATCCAAATTATCCAGGGAGGTGTGATATTCAGGGTAGTGGCCATACTTGCTCCTACAAAGTGTCACTAATGGTAGATCCACTCCTGGGCTGCAGTATTGGCGTTCATCACTACCGCCACCTAAAAATGGGTATTTTACATAATTAGGATCGACAAACGATAGGACGTTTCTGGCAATTTTATCTGCCATCGTGTTTCCATATCTAGATGTCTTGTAGGAGTAGGCTTTGTCGTCCCCTAAACACGATAGATTGAATCCCACAACAACTTGCTTTCTTAAGGTATCAAGATGCTTGCTTAAATAGGTTAAGGAGCCTATGGTTTCAGGTATAAACACCAATCTATAGGTATATTTTCTGGGGTTTGATTGTAACCACCTGGCAATAAAAGTAGCCACAACAGGGCCGGATAACTCATTATTTGCCATTGATGGATGGCAGATGTAGGTGGATAGGAAAACTTCTTCTTCAGTCTCGCCTGGAATGATGTATTCTCCATAGGTAAGACTGCCAGGTTCAAGGGTGCTATCGATAACGACTCGGTATTTCCCATCTTTCAGATTTAACCTGTCCTTATGTGCAATACAGAAGCCCCATCTTTTCTTATAGTAGGATGTCACATAGGGTATGGCATTGGGCTGGTCGGGTAAACTGTGAAGGTGTTCTTGAAGTTCTGCCAGGGTGACCCATTTGTCTACCGGGACTGAATATCCCACGACATGAAGATTTGATTTTTTAAAATCAATGACCCGATTTCCTTGTTCGTCTTCCACATATGCATCTCGAATGTTCCACTCATCAGGTATTTCCCAATCAAACACTTTGGTTCCAGATTTCACCTCATGAATGGTTATTGGAATGTGTTGTTTAATAATCGAAAGCGTTTCTCTAACACCATCGCCAGTAATACTTCTGCAGATCGGAAACAATTCTTCAATTAAGGAGCCCATCTCTGTACCTAATTCAGACATCTCACTCGATTCTTTTCCCTTATTCATCACAATCATATCCTGCTCACTTCTCAGCGTAGCACTCCATGACTTTCCCGAAAAATGGAACCTCAGCTTTTCTCAGACCCACAAGTTTTAACCCAAACTGGAATAGGTTTTTTAGAGGCTTCGCATATGGCGTACCCAGATATGGATATTCAAATGCTCTAATCTTGAAGCCGAAATTAATCAACACCTGTCGCAGCATGGCATCAGTCGGGACCAAAAAATTCACAGGCGTATATGGTCTGGGAAATACTCTATAATAGAAACTGTTAACATTAGGCGTAGCAAGAAAAACAATTTTTCCTCCTGCTTTCAACCAATAATAGCACTCTCCCACCTTCGTAATAGGATCGGGTAAATGTTGCCAGGTCCCTCGAAAAATGATTAGGTCAAAAAAGCTATCCTGTAGATCAAAATTAGTGGTTACACCCTTATCTTCAGCTTGCTTTCGTGCCCAGGGAGAAACCTCAATTCCATACTTTTCCCATTGAGAGCCAAATTTCTCCAAAAACTTCCCAGGACCGCAACCCACATCTAATATTCGTCCGCCGGATTGCAGATCAACATGACCAGCCAACCGATCCAACTCCTGGGCGTACATGACCTCCCGCTGTTGCTTGAGCTTCTCATCATCAAAATAGTTTGATTTATACATCTCACTCAATCGATCGATGGTTTCAAGTCTTGCCCCAAAGTATTTTATGGACGCATTGTCGGAATTCTCTAGCATGGCAACAAAGTTCCTAAACTGTATATTTTCAATCCACTATATGTGGTTGTTTTAAGCAAGGCGTTTGTTTTGAAGAATGGATTAACCATTGATGTACCCGGCTATCTCTTTTTCTGTTGCTCCCAGTTCTTCAAGTGCTTCAACCAGATCATCCTTGCTCAATTTCAGGCTGCCATGCCAGGCAGGTGAACCCTCCATGTATGAGACACCCTTTCCCTTGATGGTATGGGCAATGATGAGGGTGGGTTGATTTTTGTGAGATCTGGCAGCTTTAAAAGCCTGTTCGATTTCCCCAGAGTTATGCCCATTGATTTCCAGTACATTCCAGCCAAAGGATTTCCACTTTTCAGCCAGGGGTTCCAATCCGATAATGTTTTCGTTAAAGTCATCACTTTGCATCTTGTTATAATCTACAATTGCGCAAAGATTATCCAGATTATGGTGGGCTGCGAACATCACACCTTCCCAGACCTCTCCTTCTTGTAATTCACCATCTCCCAGCATCACATATACTCGATTATCAACTCCCTGCATTTTCAAACCCCTGGCTTCCCCTATGCCAAATGAGAATCCTTGTCCCAGGGAGCCCGTACTTGCTTCTATCCAGGGTGTGGATCCTCTTTGGGTGTGACCCTGCAATTCATGATTCAATTTTCTCAAGCCATTTAGCCTGGATTTATCCAATAATCCAACTTCTGCAGCTACGGCATAGAGTGTGGGTGCACAGTGACCTTTGGATAGGATAAATCGGTCTCTGGCATTTGTTGAAAAATCGTTTTTATTATATCTCATCTCATGCTCATATAAGTATGAAATAATTTCAACGGATGAAAGTACACCACCAGGATGCCCGGATTCAGCATGGTAGATTGAAAGCAATGAATTAATTCGTATCTGATTGGTATTCATGTCGTTTGCCTTCCTGTATTAAAGTATTTCTCACTCGATATGTTATTCAAATGAGGGTTTCACTAACTGATGTTCCAATGCTAGTTTCTCAAGATAAATCTGATCCTCAGGAAACGTCAGTTTTGTATTCAAAATGGACGATTCAACAGTTAATGGCTGGTACCCTAAAGCTAGCGCATATTCGACGAGCGAAGGGAATCCTTCTTTATGTTTCTTGATGGACTCATTCAGTGTTTCATAGCGGATACATTCAGGAGTAACAAACTCAACAAAGTTCGACTTTTCAGGTACCTCTGTTATCCGTCCATCTTTAAACCTTGCCACACCATTAACAACTGGACGAACCGGACAGGAACATTCACCCTGCCTCGCGAGATCCATCATACGCTCCAATTGATTTATGGGAGTAAACGGCCGATTTGCATCCATAAGGCACACGATAGTATTGGGGTTCACACCACCTATGTTCTTCGCCTCCTTCAGACCACATAGAAAGGACTGAAATCGTTTATCAGCACCAACAGTGACATGAATAGGGACTCTGGAATTAAAAAAATACTGGTTAGTCACATCCTGGGTTATGGGGATATCCTCATCTCTTGTGACCACCATTACGGAACCAAACAAGCCTGATTTGAGAGCAGTATCGATTGTCCAGACCAATAAAGGAACCTCAAGGATCTCAGTTAAATGCTTTGGTAAAGACTTCGCACCAAAGCGTTCGCCAGACCCGGATGCTAATATGACAGCAACGGCACTCATTTAGCCTCTACCTCACCTTCATAATCCTCATAGGAAAAGTCCTGATTAGGTTCAGCCCATGTTGCACCATACACCTTACTCAGATACTCAGCAGGCGGATTCGGGACATTTAACATGTTGCCATGAACCTCTACTTTTGCACATTGGGTAAACATGCTTGTAGGCCACTCCCAGGAGTAATCTTCAAACCGGTCAATAAATGTTTCAGACTCACCATCAAAAAAATCTATGGAAAATGATATATCAATACCATTCTCCAGATGGAGGGTTGAATCGATGGTATGCATCACTGCACCTTCTTCTTCAACTGGCTCGCACCCCAGCTTTGATAATAGATCAATGAGTGCTGGTCTTGCCTGAATGGGAGCGAAGGAGTCGATGTCAGTGTCCCAATGAATAAAGTCTCCACCCCTGACAAAACCGAGTGCCACGCCACCCACGGTTACCACACTCCATTTGTCATCAAGATGTGACATGATTTCGAATAATTTATTTGCAGCGAGTACTCGATTCTCCTCAATCTCAAATGGATGTAATCCAAACAATGATCGAGGAGGTATTTCAATCAAATCCTTTGCTACACCGAGATTCAGAATTTGTGGCAGAATATCCTTAATATACCCTGACGTAATGACGAGCCGCTCCAGATCTAGAGCAGTTAGGATTTCCGGTGACTCAACCTTGACACCATTTATACTAGTTCCCCATTTGCTCTGATCATTATCGACGAATAAATCGGGTTGGGTATTGGTATGATGGCAGTATGCTAAGCCAGCACCAGCTGCACCAAAATAGACAACCCTAGTTTTATTTCCCACTTTTGCTACTCCACATCTGGTTTTCATCATCATCCACAACCACACCGATGATGATCCGATTGATTGATTCTATCAATGCACAAGTAATTTGGTTAACCATTGCTAATACCTTATGATCGTCTCGTATAGTCGAACAATCTTATCCTCAGGGACTTTCATTTCTGTAGCAATATCATACATGGTATCCTGGCTTGCATAACTGGATATAATGAGCCTGGTTGATGTCCAATCCATCGTTTCTAATACAGATGAATCATAAATGGATATCCCACGCCAGGTTTTGTCATGTTTTAGCGGATCAGAATCTACTATCACAAACTTTTTCTCGCGATTTGTGTTAAAAAAGCTGGTTACCTGATATAAATGCTCAGTGTGAGCGCCTGCTCCCCAAATCACAAAGCGCTCAGTATCCAGTATTTCTTGAATAATCCTCTCTACATCACCCACGGCATCATACCAGTTGGCCATACTCATCAAAAGAGTGGACCAGTCTTTTGATGAGTAACTTATCGAGTCACCATCAAGTCTATCCTCTGAACGCTTTGCAAGCACCCGGTATCCATTATAGTCTGATACTTCAAATTGCTCCTCAATCTCCCACCCTGCTCGTTCAAGGCAATGATGTAAACTGTTCTGACTAAAATGAGTGGTATGCTGCTCAATGAAAAAACCGCATATATCATTTGTCGCTGATTTCTCAAGAATCGGAACCTCCACGACTAGTCGGGAGTCATCATCAGAAATTGTGTAGAGTCTTCGTAACACATCTACAGGGTTTGGAAGATGTTCAAGCACGTGAAACATGGTTATGGTTTGAGGCGGTGGACCATCGTAAGAGAATGTTTCGAAGTCACCAGAATAGAATTTTATATCCTTATCACGGTGCTGCACACGGCCTCTCTCGATGGCAATCTCATCTATATCAACCCCCAATTTGTGTACACTTCCAGGGAGTTGAGAAAGAAACTCTCCCTCATAACAGCCTACATCCAAGACATTGCTTCCGTCCTCGAGTAGTCCATGATCAGAGAGCCATTCAATTTGCGCTTGAACATGCTGAGACAGAGAGCCGTAGCTCTGGCCTGCCTCGGCGAATAATATTTTGAAGCCATCCTTTGAGTAACACGGGTTTAAATAGATTGCAGAGCAGGATCGACACATCACCTGACGCAGATCGACACGTTTTGGCTCCACTGATGAATCAGAATAAAACTGAAAATCATTCAGTTCAAGGAGCGTTTTTGAATCAACCGAGGTACAGATTGGACAAGGACGCTGGTCTTGCAATGATTTTGAGCTAGAGTTCGCCGTGAAGGAATTCACTTTTGCCCAGGTCAAACTGGTTTTAAGCAACCCCTTACTCATTTGGATAACTCAACTTCAGCTTGGATTTGCTTATTTATAAGTTCCGCTACCCTTGCGCTACCCTTTCCATCGATAATTTGTCGCGCCTGATCACCCATCGCTTTAAGCTGAGTGGGTTTATCCAGAATTTCTTGTATGTTGTTTAAACTATTGCTCCCTGAACCTTTCATTGAATTCAGGCAAGCTTTTTGGGCTACCAGATGATTTACTATGTCCATATCCGCTGGATTTACTATAGAATAAATAGCCTGGGGTACGCCAAGGGCCATAAGCTCATAACTGGTGATGCCGAATATAGAAAATGCGAATACACTTGATGCTAGCAATTCGAGAATACTATTAGGGTTCTGGGTAATTTCATAATTGTTGAGACCGGATGCTTCGATGGAATTCTCCAGGGTATGGGTATCTGCGTAAGGTCCAACAACAAAATGAATCGGCCAGGAGAGTTTTAGTTGAGATAGCAGATTTAACATGTGCTTCGGTACAGATCCACTTCCCCCTGCTGTAACAACAATTGTACTTTTTTCAAGAGGTCGATTATTCAGATTATTTATCTCACGATCCAACAGGATGTATTCTGGACCACAATATGTATTCTTATACTCACCATTGCTCCGACATGACAGGGATGGAATGATATGAAGCTTCCTATCGGAGTAAGACTCTGGCCAGACATCAATAATCGTGACTGGTATTTCCAGTTGATTGATGAAGCTGAAAGAATGCTCAATATCATCTGCTTTCAGATCTACAACGAGCCCATCAAAGGATTTCTCCAAAAAGATTTGCCTCAATTCAGATTCAGGGTTGTCCTTGGATTTCCATGTGATCACTTGAAAATCGGCACTCATTATTCTCGCAACATTTGATTCCTCATGATTTACAATGAAGTCAATTCTGGCAGAAGCAGCTTCTTTTAATTCGCGAGCCAGAGCCAGCATTCTGGATAGATGCCCCATACCCACACGAGTCGATGCATAAGTTAAAATGGCAATCTTCTTTGTTTTCTCTAACAGACCCTTCTGGTGAACATGCTGATTAATGGCCAGAATATCCGGGTTTTGGTCTACAATGCTTACTGCATCACCTAGACTCAGACATGTCCCCGTCGCACCACTTTTCTGATAAAGTCGATTCATAAAATCTAGATCGGCTTGCGTATCTACTGATATGCGAATATCCTGTCGCTGGAATTCAGCAGCCGGGACAATTTCTAAACCGTTGAATAAATGCCTGAATTCATGAATTGCTGAGCCTGCATGTTCTCGATAAGCCCAGGTATCAGACAATTGATCCAATCGCCTCCAGGCATCCAGTGTGTGCCATCCCAGTCCCTCATGAATGCATTCATAGCGTTCCTTATCTGCATAAACATAGTCAGCTTGACTACCAGTGAGTGATTTGATCCCCTCAGCAAGAAAGTCTGCATCGATTAATGGACAATCTCCTGAGATGGTAACTACAATATCAGCCTCAAATGCTTTAGCTGCCCTGTATATCCGACCAGTAACGTCATCAACATCTGCATCAAAGTAGGTTTTGATTCCCTCGGTTTTGACATAATCGGCAAGATCCTTATTTTCGTCCTCGGGACCTGTTGCCAGAATGATTTGATCAATACCATTTACCTTTGCTAATCGTTGAATGATGTGTTTGATGAGCGGGATGTCATTTATGAGCCGCAATTGCTTCCGGGGAAGACGGCTGGATGTCAACCGTGCAATGATGATTGCTACTACTCTTGGTTTGCCTGGCATTTGCTGGAGATTCGTTCATTCTGATAGCCTGAAGGCACCAGATTAACGAAAACCCTTTCTCACATGATTGAGGGGTCGTAATCCATCACTGGGATCTGCTCGCCATTCTCTATCTGACTTTTCAGATTCTGAAACGATAACATCGTATGTGCCACCAGCATCCATTCCTGTTCTCACAGTGTCAATGACTTGAGCCATCTCCTCAGGTAGCCAGCAGTGACCGGCTTGATACTCTGCGCCAGAGGTATCCAAATCCATATGGAATTCAATTTCTGTGGCTCGAAAATTGTGAACTGCCCTGTATATTACTGCAGGGTTCCGGCTATGATCCGAGTATCCAATACTCACTTGACCCGGGTCATACTTATCTTTATATCTATCCTCTAAGTAGCTCATACTCTGAAGGTTAACATCCTTCACCGGAGTAGGATAGGCTGAATTGCAATGGAGTAATGTTATGGGAATATTAGCATCCCCCGTAACCCAATCCAGGGCTTGATCTATCTCTTCGATCGTCGCCATACCTGTTGAGAATGAGAGAGGTTTGCCTGTGGCATAGCAGCTATCAAACAACGCTTTCCAGAGCAATTCGTATGAGCCAATTTTATAGTAATCTACATAGGGTTCAAGTTGACTAACTGCCTCCAGAGAAAATGGTGTGCATCCAAAAAGCATTTTATTTCTAGAGGTATGCGCTGCCAGCTCAGGTAAAAAGTCTGGTGGGAGTTCCCAGGCTTTTCTCTGCCGGTGGGCTTCACTGCGACTTAAGATTTCTTCAGAAAAAAGATCTTCAATCCTGAACAGTTGGAATTTAACAGCGTCACAGCCTATTTGTGCTGCAACATCTATGAATTCCTTTGCCCGATTCATGTCCTGAGCATGATTGGAGGAAACCTCTGCAACAAATCTAACGCCCATGATAGAACTCTCTGATCTTTTCAATCACAAAATCTTGCTGTTTATTTGTGAGTGTTGGGTAAAGTGGTAGTGAAAGGGCATGATCATAGTAGGTTTCACAATCAGGAAAATCACCCTGCTGGTAGCCTTTTCTCTGATAGTAGGGGTGAAAATGGACGGGTATATAATGCACCTGGACTTTGATGTTTAATCCATGTAAGTGGTGATAGAGTTCATCTCTTCCTTCTGCTTGAACAACATAGAGGTGGTAAGAGGGTGTGGCTGATTTTGGGCATATTTGAGAGTCAAGGTTATCCTCATCTCTAAAAGCTAAGTTATACCTTTCAACCAATTCAGATCGACGTTTCATCCAATTGTCAGCCTGTTTTAATTGGCTCAATCCTAAAGCGCATTGAATATCTGTGATCCTGTGGTTGGCACTAAGATCATGCATCTCATATGTCCAGGGTTGTTCTTCCTTCTTCCTCTTGTCAATCGGCTGTGAGATGCCATGGGATCGAAAAGCCAGAAGCTTTGCATGGAGCTCTGGATCATTTGTTGTGATCATCCCGCCTTCACCTGTGGTGATCTGCTTCACTGGGTGAAAACTGAATATGGACATATCCGAATGTGAGCAATCCCCTACGCGATGAAGACCCCCTTCAGAATCAGCCCAGGTCGATCCAAGGGCATGACAGGCATCCTCAATAACATAAAGCTTATGTTTGTCTGCCAGAGCGGCGATCGCTTCCATATTCGCTGGAACACCAGCAAAATGCACAGGAGATATCCCCTTGATACGCTTAGGTGCCAGGAGTGCTTTTTCCAGCTCGGTGACAGAAATATTATATGTTTTTGGATCTATATCCACAAGCTGAGCAATACCACCGGCTAATTCGATTGAATTCGCCGTGGCAACAAAAGTATTTGCTGTGGTAAGAACCCTGTCACCTGCTTGAATTCCAGCCGCTCGATGAGCAATAACCAATGCCGATGTTCCACTTGATACGGCAACTGCATATCTTGAACCTACATAGGCTGCAAAAGCTGACTCAAAATGTGTAATGGTTGGACCCTGTGTGATGAAATCCTGCTGGATGGCATCGGTAACAGCGTCTATATCCGTCGAATTGATGGACTGTTTACTATAAGGTATCTTCTCCAAAACAGATCACAGTTCGATCTTTAAATGTTCTCTTATGAGATCTCTAATCCCCTGAATATCAAGGAAGTCCGGGTTATTCTTACTGTTATACTTAAATCCATCATCAAGGAGATGACAATCCAAACCTTCCTTACTATATCGCTCTAAAGCTACCTGGGCATTTACTCTAGAAGGATAGAGGACATAGTGGTCTTTGAACTCAACTGCACTCAGTGCATCTGTTTCAGTAATCAAGTCCTCATGAATCTTTTCCCCTGCCCGGATTCCCACTTCTTTAAGTTCAGCAGTGGGATCAATTGCTTTTGCAACATCAACAATTTTATACGAGGGAATCTTGGGGGTAAATATTTCACTTCCACGCATCCATTTCAGGCAATTCAATGAGAACTGTACTCCCTCTTCCAGCGTAATATTGAAGCGAGTCATTCGTAGGTCTGTAATAGGTAGGGTACCTTCTCCCATTTTTGAAAGAAAGAAGGGTACAACGGATCCCCGGCTTCCCATTACATTGCCGTAGCGCACAACTGAGAATAGAGTGTCCTTGGACCCTCGATAGTTGTTTGCAGCCACAAATAGTTTATCCGAGGCTAGTTTCGTAGCCCCATAGAGGTTGATGGGCGAAGCAGCTTTATCTGTACTAAGTGCCAGTACCTTTTTCACATTGGTTGCAATTGCAGCATCTATAATATTTTGGGCGCCCATGATGTTGGTTTTGATTGCTTCGAAGGGATTTCTCTCACACGCTGGGATTTGCTTCATGGCTGCAGCATGCACCACAACATCTACCTTGGCTTGAAAAGCGAGGAGTACGCGTGCTTTATCCCGTACATCACCAATGAAAAAATGAACCCTTGGATCGGTGATTTCATTGCGCATTTCGAATTGCTTCAGCTCGTCGCGGCTAAAAACAATTACTCTCTTCACATCGTGATTTGAAAGTACTTCGCGGGTAAAATGTTTCCCGAATGATCCTGTACCGCCAGTGATTAAAACCGTTTTACCGTCTAGTTCCACAATAATTTCCTGACTCTTCGTTAGTCGTCGTTAAAATCGCTATTCTATGGTATTAATAAATTCTCTTTAATTTTAATAAATATTATCATATTTCCAACAAATCGAACAAAACCAATGACATGTTCATCTCAAAATTTTGACGTGATCCCCAACATACGAACAAAGCGCTTCAAGCCGCTCCCACGCTGGGGTTTCACATAATCCTCATCTAAACCGGAACCAATGTACTTGGAGGCCAGTTGCTGATAGTTCAAAGCCAATTCGGATCCAGGATGTCTAAGTCCTATGATTTCCCGTTTGGCATAGGTGTCAACAAGTCTGTCACGGTCTGAGACCACGGAACCCAGATATTCAGGAGTAATTTTGAATACTGAGTTTTGATTAACATGCTGATCAATCGTCTGTTTCAGGGATTGATAAAGATTGTTACCGTGACGGATATTATGTACCTGGTTTAAAATAAACCAGGGTGAGTAGGTATATTCCCGTGATTCACCTTCACTCATGGTCTGCTTACTGTTGATTTCTACAAAGCGACCGAAGGCTGCCTTCGCCGCCGCATAGCCCGAAATGATATCATTTGGTGTGGTCACGATGCATGAGTCATCTGCCATAAGGGCGAAATCAATGACATGACGGGTAATGCCGGCACCCAGGTCGAAAAGAATAAGGTCATACTTAAATGAGATGTTCTGAATATGACGGAAAAACCTCTGCTTTTGGGACCAGGTCATATTCGCCAGCTTAAATTCACCACACTCACCGGGGATAAAATGGAATCCATATTCTGTTTCCACTACCAGATCATCCAACTCCACCTGCTTGTTAAAGAAATTGTAAAGTGTGTTTTCCGGGAAAAGTTTCAGTTTGTTAGACACATCAGCATTGCCCAGATCTAGATCAAAAAGGAGTACTTTCAAGCCTAGCCGTGCAAATTGATGGGCTAACTCGATTGAAACCGTCGTCTTCCCCACTCCCCCTTTATTGGAAATGACGGAGAGGATGTTGCCTCTCGGTGCCACCACATTCTGTTTCTCTGAAACCAGCATGCGATGATAGATACCTTGTTTAATAAGTTTCAACTCATGCTTCAATAACTCAGACTGAATCGTGTAAAAAGAGGTGTCATACCCTGTGGTCAACTGTCCAACATTCCTGATAAACTCATGATTGCTCACAGCACGAGGGCTTCGGGCGGTTATCAGACGACTGTTTTCCACAGCGATGGGAAGAAATTCATGGTGTTCAAGATGAACTGGATTGAATTTTTTGACTAACTCTCCATCTATGATCAGCTCACGCATAAAATAGCTTACGCTCCACTTTTCTCAGTTTTAACAGGTTTTTTTAATCCTGCCAACGCATTCCCCAATTGAGCCGTACTCACTGTCGCGGCACGATTTTGTTCCTGGATTTTCTCGTATATTTCGTTTCGATAGACTGCAACATCTTTTGGTGCATCTATTCCAATTTTTAAATATCTGGAGGAACTCTCCAAAATGGATATAACAATGTTATTCCCGATTCGAATGCTTTCTCCAGACTTCCTTGTCAATATGAGCATACCGTCCCTGGTCCTTATTTCGAACTATGAAAGTTCGTTTTGCATTGGATGTTCAACAGATAGATTCGCGTTGTCTAGAATTACCTGATTGGCAACCCCTGATTTCGGATTGAAAACAATGGGTGCCTTTATATTGCCAGTAAACTCCTGCGTTCCGTGATTGACCCGAAGAATGATATACTGCTCTGAGTCATCTGTGCTATCAATATTCAGAATCTGAAGTTCCCTGGGAGGAATTTCAATATTTTTCCAGATTGATAGAAGTTTAGCTTCAATAACCAGCATAGAGATGTCTGGTTCATCCAGTGATTGGAATGCGCAAAATGGTGCATACCCCTCGAGTTCACCCAATACGAATGCGTGCAAATCCTCGAATCCTGGCAATCCATTGATCAAGTCAATGTTTTTAGATGTAGTCATAGGTATCCCACCAAAAGAGTTACTTGTTTTTACCGAGTCGTTCGGTACCGTATGTGTTTCATTTTTCATCGAACAAAATCCATAATATTTAGCTTTAAGGCTTTCGTTGTTATCTGAAGTGCAGCTTCATATGCCATTTCTGCACCGTTGTACTGCATGATTGTTTCTGCTAGATCTGCATCTTCTGCTTCCGATAGAAATGACATGATATTTGTTTTAGCAGTTTCAAGACGTGTTTCAGTCATTTGCATGTGGTGACGTGATAATCCATTCTGTGCTTCCAATCCCATGACATTGTCCGCTGCATCTTCCAGCGTGTCCATGAGGGATGCAACCAGTGGTGGATCATTTGCTGCAAGTGCATCACGCAATTGGACCAATGCGTCGAATACTCCAGAACCAGCAATCTCACCACCAGTCACATTAATTTCAACTTCCATACCTTCAGAAATTTGACGGCGCATTTTGCCCTCATTACCACTGTAGGTCACAATACTGCCATCATAGTCAAAGGGGGTCAAGTTTTGTGTATCAGTTCCTGAGAATATTGATTTTCCGAGATAAGTACTGTTTAAAATAGCTACGCTTTGTTCAATCATCCCATCCACCCTGTCTGAAAGTACCAGTCGAGTCTCTTCAGATTGCGAAGCATCTGTACCTTGAATAGCCACGGAGCGTGCATCGACAACCAGGGAATGAAATTCATTAATAACAATGGCATTATTGTCTACCCAACCGAGGCCATTATTAATGTTTCTAAAATATTGATCATATTGAGAAATGGTTTTCCGGTAACGTGAAGCCCGAGAAAATTTGACAGGGTCATCTGAGGAATGATTAATTTCCTTCCCAGTCGCGGATCTTTCCTGCAGCTCTGTCATCGTTTCCCGGTTCAGATTAAGATTCTGAATGAGATTTCTCGACATGATGGATTGTGTAATTCGCATATTATTCCTCTATCAGATTAAATTTAGTACTGCCTGAATGAGTTCATCAGCTACAGAGATCATCCGGCTGGCAGCCTGATATGCTTGTTCGTATTTAATGAGATTACTCATCTCCTCATCCAATGAGACTCCAGAGATTGAATCACGATGGTTTTGAATGGATGTCACAACCATTTCCTGGCTAATTCTTAAGAAATTTGCTTCCTGAACTTTACTACCAACATCTGCAATCAGAGTATTGTAGTAGTCAGAAAATTTGACATTATCCAGGTGATAACCGTTTTGTAGCTCATTGATGGCATTCGCTATATTACCGTTTCCTGCTTCATCAATGTTTGAAGAGGTTGCAATCCGCGTAGGATCACTGAGTATTGCATCACTCACCTTCATTCCAGCTGCACCATCTGTAGCAGGGTCAAAGAAATTGAGCCCGGTCTCATTATCCAGGTTATATCCTGTTCGATGAATAAGATTTACTTCCTCTGCTATTGACATAGCAAGGTTATCAATTTCGGCGAGGTATCCGGGGATGCTATCATTCTGAACTTCCAGGAGGCTACCAAGTGTACCACCTGAGATCGCAGCTAGCGATCCACCCTCAGAGAACGATACTTTAACGCCCTGATATTCACCGTACTTTGGAACTGCAACTTCAAGATCATTTACAAAATCATTATTTACCAGAGGCACCAGAATATTTCCGCCTGTGGTTATACTTACCACATGATCCCTATTTTCTGTAACCTCGATATTCATGTGTTTTGATAGCTTTGTAATAGCCGCATCTCTTGAATCAGCCAGATCATATGAATAATTAGAGGACATGGTCTCGTTGATTGTCTTGATCTCGTGAAGCAGTTTATTGACTTCTTCAATCGTGTCCTTGATGTCATCACCAATTTCACGGGACATAGTATTCAAATCTGAAGACAGTTGATTGAATGTATCTGTCATCAGAGTAGCTTTATCCTTAACAATGGCCTTGGCTGTTGCACTCTCAGGATCATTTCCAAGATCATTCCATGAATTCCAAAACTCGGACATCATACTTGCCAGGCCTGAGTTACTGGGCTCATTGAACAGTGTTTCTACTTGTGCATATATGAGTTCATCAGTTTCATAACGACCGAGGAATTGATTTTTATACCACAATTGGCGTTGAATAAATCCAGATTCGATGCGTTGAATACTATCTTCTTCTTTGAATCCAGCACCACTATTGGGGTTGATCAGCGATCCAAGATCAGCTCTACGTCTTACATAGTCTGGGTTTCCCACATTGGAAATATTTTTCGACGTGGTTGCGATCGCACTTTGATAGGCTGAAAGGGCAACTCGAGACGAACCCATTAAATTTGATATAGACATCTATTGCCTCACACCTGACAGTCGACGTGGGTTTTTGTACCCTGACTCTTTGCCAGTACACCTCGCCCACCATAGTGAACATTTTCATTTTCATCAGATCCTAACAAGACCTGTACAAGCCCTCTCACTAAATCAACAGAAGAGTTGAGGAGGAATTCGTTCTCGCGATTAGCGTGAGCGATTCGATCGAGACTTTGGATGAGTTCTTCTCTGTGCCCGATCAATTTCTGTGAATGGTGAGAGGGTGACAGATCAATTAATTCCTTCAGTGAGGGTGATTTAACCCTCAGATTTGATTCTGCGCCAATCGTTGATGCGCAGATTTCCCTTGCCTGGGTTGCTTTCTGAATACGTGGAATTAATCGTTGTTCTTCATGAACAATATTCTGCAGGGTCTCAACGTCCCCGCTAATAATACTGGTTTGCTTCCCTTTCAGGAGCAAATCCAATTCTTTATACATTTGTACTTCAATTGAAAGACTGCTTACTAGTTCCTGAAACAGTCCTTCCCTATCAGTCATCATTTCAGTCATTTTCCAGCTCCGATGTACTAATATTTTGTAATAGCCCCATGGTCTGTAGATAATCGTTCCCACCAACGCCATCTAACTCAGGCGCTTCATCCATTTGCTTCAAAGACGCAAAGATGACTTTTGAGAGGCCAATACCCCCGCCACTTGTCATGGCATCACCCATAACTGAGCCAAACATCATTGTGGACAGCGTATTGTTATTGCCACCACTCTTTGGAATGGTTTTTTCCATAGACTGGATCAGCTGCGTGAGAAATACTGCCTCCAACTCATTACTCTTTTTCATGAGTTGTGCATCTCTCATGCTCTCATTCTCACCGAGCTCTTTGGATGATTCTGCCTGCTTATTCAGCTTGGGCTGATGATCAATGCCTATGAAATCTGATATATTCATATGAACCTCTAGATGATGATGAGGCGTGCATTCAGTGCACCAGCCTGCTTTAACGCTTGAAAGATTGAGATGACATCACGGGGACGCATGCCTAGCTCATTGAGAGCTGCAGCCAGGTCGCTAACTGAGGTAGTATCCTTGATCACGGCGTTCTTTACTTCACCTTCTGATGCACGAGTCTCAGTGACATATTCAACCACAGTCTGACCCACATTGCTAAATGAAGCCACGGGCTGAGAAATGATCGGTGTGCGTTTTACATGAATGGTAAGTGATCCATGTGAAATCATGATTTCATTGATTCGTACATTACCACCCGCGACAACAGTACCAGTTCTTTCATTGATGACAACCCGTGCATCTACATCAGGTTGTACCATAAGGACTTCCATATCAGCAATAAAAAATACTGCTTCTTCCTGGTTGGTGATGCTACTTGGAAAGCTGACTTCCACCACTCCAGCATTTAATGGCTTTGCAACACTGGGTTGTGCACCACCACTGTTATCCACAAATTCTTCATTAATTTTTTCAGCAATGCGGCTGGCTGTACCAAAATCAGGTTCACTAAGTAGCAGACGGACCGGACGGTCAAGCTTAAATTCGATATTCGCTGCTGGGACATCAAGTACAGCCCCATTGGGAACTCTTCCCACCAGAGCATGATTTTTCTTTAATTTTTCACCAGAATCAGTCTCGATATTAAAGCCACCAACTGATACGGAGCCCTGGGCCATTCCAAAGACTTTCCCATCCATGGATCTCAGAGGAGTCATCAAAAGCACCCCACCTTCAAGACTGGTTGCATCTCCCAACGAACTCACAGTTACATCAAACTGAGTACCTACACGGCCATAAGCTGGTGTGGCACTGGTTACCATAACTGCAGCGACGTTTCGGGTTCTCAAGTAATCCTTGGGAACTGTAATCCCAAAACGTTCCAGCATATTGCTAATCGTTTGAACAGTAAAGATTGCGCCACGATTCCCGGACGACCGATCTCCTGTTCCATCCAGACCGATGACGAGTCCATATCCAATGAGGGCTTCCTGTTTTGCATTCTCTATAGCTACAATATCCTTGAGGCGGACCTCAGACATGGCGAGACTTACAAAAATGAGTAGCGTTGTTATGATCGATGATAGTCGCATAATTTACCTTTTATATTCCCACACCGGCGATAGACATAGCAATCAGTCCCAGGACCAATGAAACAGCTACCGTTTTGGATATGGTGGCAGGTGAAGCAACGGCATTGACCACTCCAGCCTGTCTGTAAATGATTTTTGCCTCGGCAACATTGTATGAGTAAACTGTGTTATCTGTGCGGATGTCTCGTGGACGAACCAGTCCCTTGAGCTTCATAATGTTTTCTTCACCATTGACCTCTACTGTGCGCTCACCTTCTATTCTCAATAGTCCAGCATCAGTTTCTTCAACGATCATGGCTGTGATCTTGCCACTTAGACGGTCTTCCTGCTTGCTGCCATTTGAGTTGTCTATATCTGTAGATGTTACGGCGTTGGCTCCAAACACGGGTAAAAATTCAGCGAATGTTCCTGCTAAACTTGCATCAGCGTTTACTGAGGCATTGGATCGCTTATTGACATTTGATTCCTGTTTTGCACTGGCATTTTCAACCACCAGAACAGTGATTACCTGACCAATCGAATGGGCTTTAATATCTGTATACAGTGACATACCGACTTGTGCGAATACGAGATTTGACATAATTGTCAGACTCAAAATTATTTTGCTCATTTTCATCTCGATCACCTCAGGCTAACCACTACTTCGTTAATGTTTTCCAAAATTCCGCGAAACTCCTTGCGAGTTGTTGGGCACTGAACCCTGATTTCCTCACCGATCTGCCCCTCTTCCTTGGCAACACCGGGCAATTCAAGGAGAAGTCCTTCATCCTGGAGGATAATCTGAAGATTGTCACCAAGAAGTACATCAGGTCGGGTCCGAACCATATTGCGTTCTATGCTTCGTCCCTCTCGAATGGTCTGTGCAGCCATTTTGCTGTGAATTTTTTCCATATCGAAAAGGGTACGCTTGAATTCCCGGCCCATACGCTTTCTGGTCAGGATCACTACATTTTCATCTAGTGTTTCCTGTCTCGAGATGTTTCTCGCAGCTGTAGGCACCATCAGATTTGCATAAACATCTACAGTGGCTGGGTATCTACGCTTTACAACACCTTTGACCTTATGAACCAGCCAGAGTGTTTGATGACCTAGATTGAGCTTGCCTCTGTTAGACTGGACATGAATCTGATTACTTCTAAGGAGTGAAGGATCAATGTTGGATGCATGTACGAGTTCGACCTCAATATTCCTGATGGGTGTGTTCAGCTCTTTTGCAAAATGTTTTGCAATGAGATTGGCTTGAGCAACTTCAGCGTCAAATGCCAGAATAGCTAAAGGTATACTCAGGATTAAAGTGAAATTTCGCAGGATTGAGGTCATATTGATATCCCTATTGCTTATCGTTTAAGCGCATTGGTCATTGCCAGCATCTCATCAGCTGTTTTGACTGCCTTTGAATTGATTTCGTATGAACGTTGAGCAACAATGAGGCTGACCATCTCTTTCACCACATCAACATTTGATTTTTCCAGATAACCCTGCATGACGGTTCCATACCCTTCATCACCGGCCATCCCAAAGGTGGGATCTCCGGAAGCCTCTGAAGCACCCAATAAGTTTCCGCCAAGGGGTGATAAACCTGCTGGATTCATAAAGGTAGCCAATTCAATCTGACCAACCTCGACTGGGGTAACTTGACCCTCATGTATGGCTGAGATAACACCATCCTGCGATACACTCACGCTCTGTACACCATCAGGTAGTGTGATGCTGGGATACATTCTCAGACCTGAAGAGTTAACCAACTCTCCTGATGAATTAATCCTAAATGCACCATCACGGGTATAGCTGATGTCTCCATCAGGCATAAGCACCTGGAAAAAACCTTTTCCACTTACCGCCATATCCAGTGGGTTTCCTGTTTCTTCGATGGAACCCTGGGAATAGGATCTGAAAGTTGAGATTGGCTTATTACCCAGACCGATATTTATTTCACTGGGTTTGTTTTTACCTTCGCCCCCCTCGGCACTTCCTGAGTTGATCCTCTCATAGAGGAGATCTTGAAATTCCACTGCGGATTTTTTGTATCCAGTGGTGTTGACGTTGGCCAGGTTATTGGCAATGGTATCAACATTGAGCTGTTGGGCTGCCATTCCTAATGCTGCTGTTCTGAGTGATCTTAACATAATTCCTAGCCCTTATTTATAATTACCAAGACTGTTGGCTGCTTTTCCAAGTGCCGCATCCAGCGTCTTTAATACTTTTTGTGATGTCTCAAAACTGCGCTGAATTTCGATGAGTTTCACCATCTCGTGCACAGCTTCCACATTCGATCCTTCCAGTTTCCCCTGTAGAATCTTTGGTTCTTCAACCCGATTGTCGATTGCACCACTCTTGGCGCGATAAAGATTTCCGCCAACCTTCTCAAGTTCTGATTGACTGACAAAGGAGCTGATTTCCAGGGTATCGATGTATTCATTATCTACAAACACTTCGCCTTTCATGCTGATGCTGATTTCACCAATACTGGCATTACCCATTCCAAGATCAATCCAGCCGGTCTGACCCATGACTGGTAGTCCGGAGGAAGTACGCATGATACCATCAGCACCCCGGCTGAAGTGACCATCACGGGTATACATGGTTCTATCTCCATCATCAATGGTGAAAAATCCTTCACCTGATATTGCAACATCTAAAGGATTGTTTGTTGGAGACAAGGCACCCTGGGAGAAATCTGTGGCAACATGATTTTCAACTTCGGTGTTGTCCTGATTCTTCATCAATTCAGAAAACATCACATCCCGTTTGTAGCCATTGGAGTTCACATTCGCCAGGTTGTTGGCAACGATACTATTCCTGTCTAGCTGTCCGACCATCTGTTGTGTTAATTCTGCAAATTTAATATTCATCGTCCATTTCCTTGTTCTTCGACATGCCTCATTTACGCAAGATGAATGCCATGGATATAGACAATGATTTGAAGGGGTATACCCAAACACCGCAGAGCACACAAGAAATGGTCTTTTGTGTTGTTTTTATTGATTATACAGCATGCCCTTTGTGGTCTTTTACAGATTACTGCACCTTTAGCGGAAAGGGTTGAAAAAGGAAAAGCTTGGCAAGCAGCGGAATATTTTTCCGCTACGCCAGGTATAATTTTCAGGGGATTTTTAGCTTCGGGGATGAATGGATGTATACCGGTAAGGTATTCACCATCGACTCAGATTATGGACCTATCGGTTTGGGAGTCTCTTCATGCTACTCTGGTAGCTTCGTCATACGTGTATCACCCACATAATCTTTGGCTTCAGAATTACTCAACTGTGAAAGTCTGCGTGTAATATCCTGAATTCTATTTGCTTCTTTTAAGATTGCCTTGAGAGCATCCTGTACTTTTTGGGGTGATAGGGTTGCGGCTGAGAGTTCAAGAATCTCAACTAGCCCAATTATGGATGTAAGCGGATTATTTATCTCGTGATTCACAGTAACAACCAACTCCCCCATGGCGGCCAGTCTTTCTTTTTCAACCAGGAGTCCCTGAGTATCATTCAACTCGTCAAGGGTTTTGGTCAGCATCGCATTCTTCTCTTCTAATTGAGCCCTTAGAATAAATGTTTCTACGATGATAGAGAGTTCTTCAGCCATGACACTGAATGCGTCCATATCCGTTTTCAGATACATATTGGCTGTGGAGTGTCCCAGATTGAGAACGCCGATTAATTTGTCAGCGGCTCTCAACGGAAGAGAAACAAATGATGTAAACCGTCTTTCCTTGCCAGGTCTAGATTTTGAAAGTGATTCGAGGATAATTGGTTTTTCCTGCTGAGAGACCCAACTCGCCAGACCCATGCCTCTTGTAAAGGGGATTTCCCTGATCAGATCTACGACATCGTCACCTTCCTGGTGCATGATATCCAGACGATCCTCCTCATGGTTGTATAGGAATAATGTGGCCGACTCGAATGGAACACTTTTCTCCACAAGATGGAAGACCGCTTCAAAGGTCTCCCCAGCTCCCAGGCCTTTTTGTAGAAGGGTGACTATCTCATGTAAAAAATCTGTTGCTACCATGTTTGCTCCTGTAAACTCTCATCGTGATCGTATCCAGTCGTCGTTTGAACATTTAGCTGTTCAAAAGCTCGATCAAATTGAATAATTGTGCCCGCTCTTCAGTCTGGGCAATGGGTATCCTCATTTCAAAACTTGATCCACCCTCTATAGGCATGTAATTAATATCTCCTCCCAGGGATGTCAGGATACTCCTCGCAACTGACAAGCCTGTTCCGGCATGTCGTCCCTTATCCCAGGTGGAAAAGAATGGCTCAAATATTTCAGGTACAGTTTTTTCTGGAATACCACCAGCATTGTCCTGAATACTAACCTTAATCCATTTATTATCCACTGAATTTGTTGCGATCCTGACACTTCGATTTGTATCTATCCCATTTACTTCGAAGGCTTGCTCAGCATTGGTTAACAAGTTAATGAACACCTGTTCCAGTTCTGGTGCGTTTGCCTCAATAGGCGGTAATTCATCAGCCATATCCAGGTCAATGACAATTTGGGCAGCCCGAATATCATATTCGAGTATTTGGAGAATCGATTGTAAAGTTTTATTAATGTTAATGGAAGTATTTTGCTTGTCTGCCATCACCTGGGCATAGGATCGGACTTTCTCGACAATACCAGAGAGTTTTCCGATGTCTTTACGCAACTCTGTGACCTGATTCTGAATTGTATCCAGGTCTTTGAGTTGACTGAGATAGTCCAGCCTGAGCTCAATAGAGGTTACGGGTTGTCCCAGTGTGTGCACCAGTCCTACTGACATCTCCCCCAGTGCCTTCAGCCTGTCAAATGAGACAGACAATGCCTGTCTGTTCTTAAGTTCCTTTTCAAGACTTTTACGATAGGCAATTTCCTTGGCGGTGACGATAATATAGTTGAGTTTTCCATTGGCATCAGGAATGATACTAAAATTGATCAGCACAGGTATAGTTTCCCGGGTTCCATGCAACTCTGCTTCCGAGTTACTAAAGACATCGTAGTCAATTTTTTTACTTGTTTTTGCTGAACGAAATCCATCATTCAGCAACTCGAGTGTTTCTTCATCATCGCTGGTAATAAACCCTCCAAGATCCAGCCCAATGATTCCTTCAAGTGGGAGCTGGAGGTATTCTTGAGCCGTCCGGTTGGCATACTCAATTTTTCCAGATGCATTCAAAATGAAGATAGCATCCGTGATACTTTCCAGGATTGTGACTGTTGTTGTATAGTCTTGCATGGCATTTGCCTGACTGGTATCATTCGTAGAGTTTGTCACACTATCTTCTGCTAGTCCATCTTCATTGGCGGTTTTAGATCTGTGGTTAGAATCAATCATATCCAGTATGGGGTCACCCTATGCGTAAAGTGCCTGACCTCTCGTGGAGTTATTTGGACGCAGACTGAATACCAGTTTTGGGTGGACTGAGCGAACATGTAAGATGACTTCACTGAATTTTTCAAATTTGTGATTTGATTCTGTGAGTATGTTGTGACCCCAGATTCTAAGAACAAAATAATTCCCACCCAGTGTATCAACGATTCGTCCATCTATCTCCATCCCAGGCTCAAGTCTATCAATCAGACTTTCAAGGCCAGGGACACCAAAAATGTCCCTGGATGATGGGTTTTGTTCGGGTTTATTCATCACTTATTGCATAGAAGTATATTGAATCCGAAGGGCGGCTTCGTCGTAGCTAATACCTTCAGTTTCCATTAGCGTTCTAATCTTTTCTTCCTTCTGCTCTGGAGATAGAACTTCAGGTTCATCTGCTTTTTGTGTAGACTCAGCTAGACCCTCAGCAGTTTTCCCATCCAACATTTCAGCAAAGTTTCCAGTTTGGGATGGTTTTGTGACTCGGATTTTTTTCAGGAGGAAAACGATGACCAGAACCAAGAGGATTAGAACTAACACGGCTCCTGCTATCTTTATGGCATCGAACAATCGAGGCATCATTGCAGAAGAGCTCCAGTTCAGTTTTTTAAGTGGTTTTTTGATCTGAGGCTCCTGACTGGTCGCAGTTGTTTTTGCTGCTTTAGGTTGGCTCTCAGTATCCTTAATCAGCTCAGCGACAGGTACTTTTTCGGCAAAGATAAATTCAAGATGATACACATCGCTGTCAAATGCATAGTAGGAGTTAATCTCATCATAAGGTAGTGTTCGCCCCGAAATGTATATGGATTGGGAGTCAACAAATTCCACCTGGTACTGGATTGGATACTGACCATGATCCCGCTGCATCTGACTACCCAGGTAGCTTGTTGTATCCACGCCATCTATCCTGAAAGTGAATGAACCAGCATTTCCATCAGCTTCAAGTATCGGTTTTGAAATCACCCCATTTGATTCTGAAGCCCCGCCTGAAACAATAAGCCAACGCATTGACTTGTCTTCATCGGTTTCAATAACGAGAGGGGCCGTGATATTCAAATTTGATATGAGTCTGGGCGTATCGCTTGGAGTTTCCGTTGAATCATCGTCAAACTGTAATTCCTGGGAAAAGCTGGAAGTGAATGCTACACAAACCAATAGAGACAATATCTGGATTAATCGTCTGAGCATAATCAGCCTATGGTAACATCCAGATTTGCCCCGGGGCTGTGGTCGGTTTCTTCATGATGAGTGTCATGAACCTTAATTGGAGAAGTTAACTGTTGCTCTTCCTCCTGAGTATTAATCTCAACAGTATCATTCTCTCTCTCAGGGAGGTCAGATTCCTGTTGTTTTCTTTTTTCTTCCCTGTCGAGTTCTTTCCCGGCATGTTTGATAGATTGGGATATGCGAACAGGGTCCGAGGTCCAAACACCTCCAATATCATCTGCAGGCATTTCATCTCTCCTTTCTCACGCTTCTAGCTGTCCCCTCATTTCACCCAGTGTCTGGCTCAATATCTGACTGATGCGGGATTCAGATAAGCCCAGAATCATACCGATATCTGCCAGAGTTAATTCTTCATAATAGTAAAGAGCCAGAATCAGTCGTTGACGCTCAGGAAGGTGCTTGATAAGCTCTATCAATTCGGTCTTCATGGCATTTTTCTCAAATTGTTCATCTGGTGAGAATTGTTCCTCATCCTTGATGACATCGAGGCGCAACATTGAATCCCCACCTGTATCAGATCCTACTGTGTCGTTGAGAGATACATGCTCACTGGCATTTCCCTTGAACAACATTTTATTCAGCTCTTCCACCGTAACATTCATATGTTCAGCAATTTCGGACAGGGCTGGGTCTCTTCCCAGCTGTTGTCTCAATTCGTCAGAAATACGAATTACCTTTTTGCGAATGCTATAGGCATCTTTGCTGACGGTTCCTTCACGCCTGATGGCATCTATGATTTCACCATGGATGCGGCGATAGGCAAATGTTTTAAAACTGGCTCCTTTGTCGGACTGAAATCGGTCAAGGGCAGTGAGCAGACCTACAATGCCATACTGGAAAAGGTCCTCCCTACCCAGGGATCCGAATTGATCAATATTAATACGACCAGCGATATACTTGACCAGCGGTAGAAACGCTTGAATGGCATTCTCGCGAGTGCTTTCATCACCAGTCAGGATATATTCGCGCACAAGATGTTCACCATCCTGGTGAACTAAGGATTGAGTTGTTTTCATCATGAATCACTCTTGTTTTGCGGCGTCATTACGATGAAGCCTAGTTTTAGAACTTGTCCAGAAATGTAGAACGCGAATAATACACCTACGAATACGATTCCTGTCCTGATTAAGCTGGTTGCAATCGATATGTTTCCAATCATACACATTACGAAAGTAATAGTGGATACCAGCACTGCAAATTTGTTAGCTAACTTAATCATTGTCCTTACCTACTGTTATGTGTCTATGCTCCCGGACACCTTGAAAAAGACCCGTCCGTTCTGTGGCATCTTTTGAGGGGAGCTTTAATAAATTTCGTGTCATCAGTTTTAATGCATTCGAGGGGCGTGAATTGGGATACTCTAATACAACAGGTGTCTGCCGACGAACAGCATCCTGGACATTCTCATCCCTCAGGATAGCCCCACCAAACAGGATTTTGCTTTGCAAAAATCTCTGCACCATCAAATCCATTTTTTTGAATAGATTTTCACCTTCATCTTCACTATGAACCATATTGGTAACCAACATGATGGCAAGATCAGGTGCTTTCTGCAGCAAGATTTTTATCACACCATAGGCATCTGCAATTGATGCAGGATCCGGTGTTACCACCACCACAACTTTATCGGCACCCAGGGAGAATGAAGTCACATTACGACCAATACCTGCCCCTGTATCCACAACTACAATATCGTAATTGTGTTCAAACCCGAGAAAAGATTCTTCAAGTTTTTTCAAAACATCTTCTTCTGCATCTATCATATCAAGCACTGCAGAGGAAGCAGGGAGTACATCTATGCCTGTGGGTCCTTTTACAATGATATCTTCAAGGGTCTTCTCCCCTGAGATGACATCAGCAAGATTTCCAGAGGGTCGAAGTCCCAGCATCAGGTCCACATTACCCAGATGGATATCTGCATCAACCAGTAGAACATTTTTCTTGAGCCGTCTCAACAACAGAGCAAGGTTGACACTGATGTTGGTCTTGCCTACTCCACCCTTACCAGAGGTAATGGCAAAGATTTCTGGTCGATTGGTTTCTTTCCTCAGATTAGCGAGGGTGAAGAAACGTGAACTTGATCCTGTTTCGGACATTAGTTATCCAGTGCGTTTATAAGTTGGTCCCAGACATAAATGCCATTAGGAATGTGAATCGTATCAGGAAGTTTTTGACCATCACAGACAAATGCGATGGGTAAGCCGATCTCTGCAGCCAGTGTAACCATTTTTCCCTGCTTACAAGTTTCATCCAGTTTTGAGAAAATCAAACCTGTAGGTTGCAGAGGCATGAACAATCCTGTTGACATGAAAAGATCATCCAGATCTGAAGCCATACTCAAAGTGAGTAGAATATCAGTTGGTTTTAAGATATCAAAATATTCCTGCATTTCCGGGATAAAACCTTTAAAGGATGGGCTTCTGGCAGGGGTATCAACCAGGATTAGATCATAATCCTTTAATTCTGACATGACCTTATCCAGTTCCTGTATCCCCTTGGTTTGGTAAAAAGGAATCTTGGTAACCTCTGAGAATACTTCCAGCTCGCTGCTGGCAGCCATACGGTAACTATCGGTTGAGATGATAGCAATTTTTTCAGTACCGCTGAAAACAGGCTTTGAAGCCAGTTTCATGATGGTAGTGGTCTTGCCAACACCGGTTGAGCCCATAAGAACAGTCACACGGGGACCGTTTTTGGGACGCTGGACATAGCTCTGGTAATCCTGGAAAAGAGATGATATTTCACTCTGAATCAGATGAAATACATGTCTTTCACTGACAACTTCCTGATCTTTCAGGTGAGCCTGGGCTCTTCTTACCAACATGGCAGCGTGGCTTTTAGATAGACCAGAACTCACCAATTTTTGATGGACACCACCAAAGGGATACTGAAAATCATGAACATCAGCGCGTTTTAACGCTCTCTGTGCACGATCCAGCTCACGACGTAGTGAACGAATCTCTTCCTCAAGTTCAGGATTGCTTCCTGGTACCTTTTGCTCCCCCTTATCGATGAGAGACGTAAGATAATTTCTGAACTGTTGGGCTTCAGGATCATCAGATTCAAGTGCATCTGCAGCTGTCATTTGCTCAAGTGGTTTTAAGTGTGGAGCGGATATTGTGCTGGGACCCTTGATCATCTTTTCATCATGGATTTTGGAAATGCGAGCCAGAATTTCAGCCTTTGCTGATTCACGGCGAGCATTTCTAAGAAGTTCTTGTAAGTCTTTACCGTTAGCTGTTGTATTATCCATTTGGGTACCTCACTGCTCCTACTGATTTAAGATTTGTATCCGAAGTCAACTCTGCATAGGAGAGGACTGACACATCGGGTAAAACCTGATCTATAAAACTTTTTACATATCGTCTGATTTGGGGACTCACGAGCAGGGCTGGTCTTGAGCCTTCTGCCAACATTGCCTGAACTTTTTCACCAATTGAATCAAAAATGAGATTCACTTCAGCCGGTGAAAATCCAAGATTAAAAGCCTGGCCAGTGCCACCCTTTACAAATCCTGCAATTTTATCCTCTAATTGAGGGTCAAAAGTTGCGATGGTTACTTGTCCAGTGTTTTGCTTATAATTCGCGGTAATGATATCTGAAAGACTGGCTCTAACATACTCAGTTAATACATCAGGGTCCTTAGTCATACCACCATAGTCAGCAACCGTTTCAAGAATGGTTACCAGGTTGCGAATCGGCAATTTTTCTCTCAATAAATTCTTTAACACCTTGGTCACGACGCCCAGTGGAATAATATCAGGAACCAGTCCTTCAATAACTGCTGAATGACTTTCATTCAGGTGATCCAACATGCGCTGTGTTTCCTGACGATCCAGAAGTTTGTGGGCATTGGCTTTCAAGACTTCAATCAGATGGGTAGCGATGACTGCAGGGGCTTCCACTACTGTATAGCCAGACATCTCTGCCTTATCACGTTCACGATCATTGATCCAGAGAGCAGGTAAACCAAAAGTGGGCTCAGTCGTCTTTACACCCTGGAGATCGATACGTTCATCTGGATTAAGAACCAGAAAATAATTCATCATGACAGTGCCTTCAGCCACTTCAATCCCATTGATCTTGAAGGAGTAGGCATTTGATTTCAGCTGAATGTTATCGCGAATACGGATGGGAGGAACAATCAGTCCCAGTTCCAACGCAATTGTTTTACGGATAGTTGAGATTTTTCCGAGCAGATTACCACCCTGCCCTGCATCTACCATTGGGATTAAGCTGTAGCCAATTTCTACTTCAAAGCGATCAGGGTGTAGGAACTCTTCAATTTTTTCTTCTACAACAGGTTCCGGCTCTTCTTCCAGTGCCGCCTGTTCTTCCTCAAACTGTTCCCGTTTTTGAGCTTCAGCAGAACCGTATGCTACTCCCCCAACCAGAATTGACATGAGTGCAAATGGGATAAAGGGTAGTCCAGGTACAATACCCAGCATAAAGAGAACACCTGATGTGATGTAGGTGGCTTTAGGTTCTGCACCGAGTTGAGTGGCGATTTCAATACCAAATTGTGAGGAACCCGTAGCTCGAGTAATGATGATTGCTGATGCAGTTGAGATAACCAGAGCAGGAATCTGTGCAACAAGTCCATCACCAATTGTCATGAGTGAATAAATGGATGCTGCTTCACCAACACCAAGACCACGCTGCAGCACACCAATGGCTAATCCACCAAGAATATTTACAACTGTAATCAACAGACCTGCAATGGCATCCCCTCGAACAAATTTTGCGGCACCATCCATAGCACCATAAAAGTCTGCTTCAGAAGCAATCTCTTCGCGACGGATTTTAGCTTCATGATCATCCATGAGACCAGCATTCAAATCAGCATCAATTGCCATTTGTTTACCGGGCATGGCATCAAGGGTAAATCGTGCTGAAACTTCAGCGATTCGAGTGGCACCTTTTGTAATAACGGTGAAGTTGATAATGACCAGGATCAGGAAGATAACTGCACCAACAACAAAGTTACCCTGAACCACAAAACTACCGAATGATTCGATAATCTCTCCAGCATATCCTTCTCCAAGGATGAGTCGTGTGGTTGCCACATTGAGGGAGAGACGAAAGAGAGTAACAATGAGCAATAGACCGGGGAAAACTGAGAATTCGAGAGGCTTTTTCGCATAAAGAGCGACAAAAAGTATAATCAACGCACCACTAATGTTCATGACCAGCATGACATCCATCATGAATGTCGGCAGGGGTAGAATCATAATACCCAGAATGAGTATAATGGCTCCAGCGAGGACGAGATTACTTAAATTTGTTTTTCCCATTCTATTCACACCTTAGGCTACGGCTCTTGGCACTTTTAATTTGTTCATTTTATAGACTTCAGCCAGGATCTCAGCAATTGCCTCGTAAAAGAATACTGGAATTTCGCTACCTGGCTGAGCATAGTCATAGAGACCTCTGGCGAGCGGCTTATTTTCAATAACTGGGACATTGTTGTTTCTGGCAATTTCCTTGATTTTTTGAGCGAGTTTACGTTTTCCCTTTGCCAGGACTTTGGGAGCATCAGTTTTATTGACAGGATCATATTTGATTGCAATGGCAATAAACGTTGGATTTGTAACCACAACAGTCGCATCTGGAACGACCTGTAACATACGAGATCGAGAAGCCTGGAGCTGAGCTTGTTTGATTTTGCCCTTCATCTGAGGATTTCCCTCGTACTGCTTGGACTCTTCCTTGACTTCCTGTTTGGTCATTTTCAATTGTTTATTGTGATCATACTTCTGATAGGCAAAATCCGCGACGCCAATAACAATGAGCAACAGCCCGATTTTAACGGACAGCTCAAAGAGCATCCCACCTAGATACTCAAGGGTTCCAGGTACAGTATCAAATGCCAACAGCCAGAATTCATCGATGTGTGATCGAATGACATATAAGCTCACATAAGCGACCAGGATGATTTTTGCGATACCTTTGGCAAGTTCAACCAGCTTGGTTGTTGAAAACATGCGTTTCAAACCTTTGGCAGGACTGATTTTATCAAATTTTGGGGAGAGTGCTTTTTTGGCAAAAATAAATCCGACCTGAGCATAATTAATAACCAACGCACCCATGAGAAGCATAAACAGTATAGGAGCAACAATAAAAACAAATACTTTGAGAAATTCATTGGCATAGAAAGCTACTGTATCATTGGTCAGCGCCATTCCAGCTGAATTATTATAGACATTTATCGTGAATCCAGTGAAGGCACCCATCATTTCCTTGGAGGAATAGCTAATACCGAAGATTCCTGCGAAAAGCAGTGCAACTGAGTTGAGGTCCTGACTTTTAGCGACATTTCCCTTATCCTTGGCATCTTCCTGCCGTTTCGGGGTCGCTTGCTCAGTTTTATCCTGGGCTGATTGTTGCTCGGCCATGAGCTAAGCTCCCTTAAACGAGTGTAAAGTGTTAAAGATGTGTTCCTGGATTCCTTGATAAACGATATCAAACAACATGGCAAACATATCCAGGGAAATGATCAGCACGATAAGACCCGTTGTAATTTTTAAGGGGAGTGTGACCATGAAAATATTCATTTGGGGCAGAATTCTAGCCGTAAAGGCAATTGCTGTATCCACCAGGAGCAGAAAAACAATAGCCGGTGCTGAAAACTGAAAGGCGTTCAGGAAAGCGATTGCACCCGTATTCAGTAAAAGTCTACCTGATGTATTACTTATGATTGCTGTTCCAACCGGTACGGTTTCGAAGTTACGGTATAAAGTTTCAAAGAGCATCTGATGGCCATTGACTGCAAAAAAATAGGTAACGACAATTAAGAGCCAGAATTGACTTACAATCGGTATCTGGGTACCACTGGTAGGATCCATTACGTTCGCCATGGCAATACCCATCTGACGACCAATTACAGCACCTGCCCAGCTAAAAGATTCAAAGATGATCCTTGTACCCACTCCCAGCATGAGCCCAATAATCAACTCCTTAGCCACGGCAACAAACAAACCCAGGTTAGATGTAAAGACCACAGTAGATTGTTCCAGTGTTGGGAAAAGAATGAAACTCATCATCACTGCGAGTGCGATACGCAGACGGGTGGTTACCATAGGATAACTAAGGACTGGCAGAGCAATCATGAGCCCGGAAAGTCTCACAAACGTGAGAACAAATGCGGGTGCAACTAAGGCTACTCTGTCAATCAATTCAAACATTATTTGACCATCAATGGAATTTGAGCGTATAGTTCACGTGTAAAGGTCAGGACGATATCCAGAAACCAGGGAATGAGCAACATGAGGATTAATCCAACTACGGCCATCTTGGGAATAAACGTCAGGGTCATCTCATTAATCTGAGTAACAGCCTGGAAAATTCCCACACTGAGACCAACCAGCAGTCCAGCTCCAAGGAGGGGTGCCAGGATTAAAATGGCGGTACTTAAAGTCTCACGACTCAAGTAAAGTACATATTCGGCAGTCATTTTAGACAAATCCTTCCACGAGTGATTTCACAATCAGATTCCAACCATCAACCAGAACAAAGAGTAATATTTTAAAGGGCATGGAGATCATAACGGGAGGCAACATCATCATTCCCATTGAGAGCAGAACACTGGCAACAACCATATCCAACAATAACATGGGCAAATAAAGCAGGAAGCCTATTTGGAAGGCTGTCTTCAATTCACTGATGATGAAAGCTGGGATGATGGTTGAAAAGGTTAGATCCGCAGGTGTTGCAACATCCCCATCCCCTTTCAGGTCGATGAAAAGTTGCAAGTCTGCCTCACGCGTCTGATTAAGCATAAAAGCTCTAACAGGGATCCCAGCATTGGTTATTGCTTCATCCTGGGTGATTGATTCACTCAGGTAAGGCTGTAGTGCTTCATTGTTAATTTCTGTGATTACAGGTTTCATGATGAAGAGCGTCATAAACAATGCAAGACCAACTAAGATTTGATTGGATGGGACTGCTTGTGTGGCCAGGGCTGCTCTGAGAAAATGAAAAACAATGATAATTCTTGTAAAGGATGTCATCATGATGAGAATCGATGGAGCCAGGGACAGAATTGTCATCAGCGCCAATATTTTTAACGTCAGTACAAAATCCGCTGGATTTTCAGATTCTTCAACTCCGAGACTGATTTTAGGAAAAGGACTCTGAGCAGTCAGGAGGACGGGCATCAAGACAATAAGCAGGACCAAGACACACTTCATTTTTGGATTCAAACCTTGGATTCCTTATTGGTTTCAAGATCCAGGATAGTTCCAAAGGATTGGTCTTTTTCTGCTTCTTCCTCTTCTTCGTCGCCAGGGGCTTCTAATTCTGTTAGGAAATTGATGTTTGCATCTGATACACTGAGTAGCAAATGGCGATCTTCAATAAAAACTTTAAGTAAATACTGTTTATCATTGATATAATGACGCCCTAGCATTGTAACACTTAGATTGTTCTTACCCTTGAGGCGCATCTGCTTGTTGTAAATCTTGAGACCTACAATGAGGATGATGACCATGGTTACAGTTACGACCATGATGCGCAGGAGATATCCAGAGTAAGTGCTTCTGGTTTGAAGTGACTCTGTTGAACCTGGCTCCATATCTCCTTCAACTGTATCGGGGGACATGGTGGAGATCATTCCCAGAATAGCCATCAGAGCAAAGATGACAACAAAGATGTTGCTGGCTTTCTTGTTGTAGGTCTTTTTTGAGGTCTTAGGGATCATCCGAGACTCTTGATGCGTTCGGCCTGACCAGCGAGTTGAGTGATACGAATTCCAAAATGATCATCCACAACCACAACTTCACCTTCAGCTAGTTTGCGACCGTTAACAAAAATCCCCAGAGGTTCTCCTGCTGCCTTATCAAGCTCAACAACTGAACCTTTACCTAGCTTGAGAACATCTTTGATCAGCATGGTCTTCCGGCCTAACTCTACAAGGACTTCCAGATCTACATCAAGTAACATATCAATGTTACGGGGCTGGCCGTTGGCACTATTTCCGGCATTTTCGCCAAAAGCGCCAAATTCTACTTGCTGGACATCAACATCCTGACCAAGATCTTCATCAACATTTACGCGTGCGTCCACATCATCTCCATTTAACATTTTTTCAATTTCATCATCTGATAGGCTTCCACCTTCAGCACTATCTGTCAAATTCGCTAAATCAGCGAAGAGATAATGATTGATGGAGAAGCTTTCACCGGCTGCTTGAACCGTATAGGTGGAGGCAGTCCCCTCATCTGGAGCATCAGCCAGATTGATTCCAGATGCATCTTCACTCACAATGAGCTGGATGTCATTCACTTGAAGTGATACACCCTCTCCATCGAGTATGGCTCTTATTTGACCAATGATCTGGTCAACACCTTCTTTAAGACCTTCCAGATGATCGTCACTGACAGCTTCATCTGGATCCATATCGATCATCCAGCCATATAGTTTGAGTACTAAATCAGATGGTAGTGTCCAGACATGGTGGATTGGAGCAGGTGTCTCTGTCTGAAAGCTGAGAACTACCTTGGGAAAGGTATCGTTCTGAATATCAGCCTTGGGACTTCCTGTGCCTACTATGGCTTGATCAATTGCGAACTCTTGCTTAAAGAGTTGTGATAGTACATCAAGAACAACATCGCGTATTGACTCGAATCGACTATTTAACTTTGTGTTGAAGTCTTCGTTTGTCATGACCTTCGTCTCCGTTTATTACATTGTGTATGCGGATTGCATTATTTTGATTTGTCTGGCCAACAGAACCTGTGCAGATCAGACGGTTTTCAGCAAAGACCGAAATTTTATCTTTTGTTCTGCCGTCTAATAAAATGACATCACCTGTGCTTAGATTCATGAAGTCATCAATTGAAATACTACCCTTACCCAGGACAGCCCTTACATCAACGGGTGTCACAGCTACGGAACGCATCAGTGTATGCTTTTCATGATCTGTTCCCTCACTGGCGCCGAAGAGGACTTTCTCCTGAATTTCGGGGCTTGAGAGAATGCTGCTGATCCAACGATACGGATAGCAAATATTCATCATTGAAGTATTGTTGTGAATTTTCGCTTCCATTGATACAACAATCACTGGTTCGGATGCAGAAACGATCTGGACAAATTCTGGATTGCTTTCAAATCGGTTCACCTCAGTGGTGAAACTCTTCAATGGTTCCCAGTTCTTGCTGATTTCAGAGGATATTCGTTCCACAACCCGATTCATAATACGCTGTTCTATAACTGAGATAGGACGAACCATTGGGATGAGATGTCCTTTGCCCCCAAAGAGTCTTTCAACGATGAATACAACGAGCTGGGGACTCACCTCAAGAACAAACTTGCTCTGAGGTTGTGAAAAATCACCCACGTAAATGGCACCTGGGGATACAATTGACATTACAAATTCAGAATACATGATCTGATCGATGGCCAGAAGATTCATGTCCACGATCATACGTAATTGTGCAGAAAGATAGACGCCAAAATTTCTAGCAAGACCTTCATGGATATTCTCCAAAAGGCGCATCTGATCTTTTGAAATAAGATTTGGTCGTTTGAAATCATAGAGTGAAACTTTTTTACCCGCTTTGCGCGGTTGAGCTTCACTCTCTTCCCCACTGGATACACTGGTTAGTAGGGAATCGATCTCTTCTTGTGATAGGATTTTAGTCATTTCTCATCTCCGAATCATATTCCAGATTACTGGAGTAACAGCTTTATGTAATACAAGCTGTCAACTTTTCCGGCATTGAGGTGTTTGTTCAACATTTTGGTCAGATCACGTCGTGAACGTTCCTGAAATCCAAGATCAAGGACATGCTGCGCTGTTTGTCGACGCAAATAGCGAATGAATTCATCTCTGATTTGTGGCTCACGGGAAATGATTTCATCAATGATGGTTTGGTCAGCTACTTCCAGGGCGACTTCAGCGATGATATAGCGCCTTCCGCCAGACCCCAGTGTATTCACTGTAATATTATTGATGATATGAATCAGCCCCATACTGGGTACAATGTTTTTGGCTGTTTCAACTGCTTCAATTTCTTTAGCAGCTTTATAAGCCTGGTACCTGGGTAGTAAAAATATTTTTGAAACGAAGAATGCACCTACTGACAGGATAATGAGAACAATGATGATTATCAAAATTTTGACAATAGGCGGCATTCCCGCTGTTTCATCTTCATACTCTTCCAGATCAAGGTCATTTAATTCTTCTTCAGCCATGGGTACTCCTTAGTCAATCCTCGTGATATTTCGAGGGCACTCATTGTTTTTTTGTGTGTGTTTCTGCATAAACATGCCCTTCTTTTTCCAAATAATATGCCATGAATTTTTTTCCGTTCTTTTGGATGTAGATATTTCCTTAATAGGGTTCCAAATCAGCTGAAAGTTTGTTTGTACATTTACTCCTCGAACCAGAACCGTAAGTAATAGACCGACATTACAAGGTTGCATTAGATGCAATAGAATCCCTGTAAACAACTGACTATCAGCCCAGTATAGGGTATCAGTCCAGTGTTCCCTAATTGGTGGGTCGATTTGAATGTAAATAGAACTCCGTATTGACCTTAGGCTTGAGCAGGTAGAATAAATAGTGGAATTGGTGCAGGCTTCGTGGAGAGAGCGACATGAAACATCGGAAATATTTTCCTCTATGAATGATTATTTTCCCTGACCTACCCCATCGGAGGAGAGTGTGTAATTGCCTGTTTTTCGGTAAAAAAAAAGACTCCAAATGGAGCCTTCAATGAATTTTATTGTGGCTTAATAATCCAGATCTGTAAATGCCCAGGTGACAGCAAATTCAACCCTACGATTTATTTTTCGATCAGCTGGTGTATCATTGGGTACGATGGGACGGTATTCACCATAAGCAGTCGCAGCCAATATTTTTGGCGAAATCCCTGCATTGTTTGTGAGATAATTGACCACACTGATTGCTCTTGCTCCTGAGAGTTCCCAGTTAGAGGGAAACCTGATTGAATTGATAGGGACATTATCGGTATGTCCGGAGACAACTATTTCAGCAGCGTCATCTTTGGTTGTTTTAGCAATCATATCGAGGATGGGTAAAGACTCAGGTTTGAGATCTGCGTCACCGGAATTAAATAACAATTTATTCCCCATTTGAATCAGCAATCCATTCTTGATGGTTTCTACAGTGATGTCACCATCATTTATTTCATTTTCAATTTGCTTCTCAAATTCCTGAAGTCTTTCAAACACATCACTGCGGATGAGCATGTCATCTTCCCCACCCGGGGTTTCCTTCATCATCTGCATTTCAACTTTGTATTGCTCCATGACTCCCAGGGCTCCTTGAAGAGACTTGGCAACCATACTCCATTTTCTTTCATCCATGTTGGCGAAAGATATCATGAGTATAAAGAAGGTTAACAACAGGGTGACCATATCACCATAGGTTGTCATCCAAAACGGAGCGGTTGGCTCGTCACTGGCTTCTTCAATCTTCTTCTTCATACGGTCTACTCTTCTTCTTCATCAAGAGGACGGCTTTTGGGTGCAATGAAATTTAACAATTTTCTATGTATGTTTTTTGGATGCTCACCATACTGGATAGCGAGAACCCCTTCAATGATCATTTCTTTACGGGTGATCTCCTCATCAGATCGATTTTGAAGTTTTCCAGCCAGAGGTAGGAACATGAGGTTAGCCATGAGGGCACCATAGAAGGTCGTAATCAGTGCCACTGCCATTCCTCCACCAATATTTGAAGGGTCATCCAGGTTCTGCAACATTGCGATGAGACCAATAAGGGTTCCGATCATACCAAAGGCAGGAGCATACATACCCAGTGAGGAAAAGATTTGCTTCCCTCGTTTGTGGCGTTCGATGAGGTATTGAAGTTCAGTCTCAAGAACACTGCGTATGGTTTCTGGTTCGGAACCATCAACTGCCATTTCAAGACCGGAGCGCATAAAATCATCTTCGATGTTTCCCAACTCACGATCAATGGCTAAGATACCTTCGCGACGTGCTTTTTTCGCCAGGTCGACAAATTGGTCAATGATCTCAGGCTCTTTGGCGGGTTCTACTTTGAACGCATTACCAACCACTTTCATAGCGCTGATCACCTCTCCCAAAGGTGTATGAACGAGGGTTGCAGCAACCGCCCCCCCAAACACTACAGCAAGCGATGGTATATGAACAAAGATTGTGGCACTTCCACTTCCAGAAAGGATAGTGAAAACAACCAGTCCCAATCCTATGATAATCCCGAGTATCGTTGCCAGATCCATCTAGCCTACACCTTTCATGTTTTCGTAACAGGTGGAGGGTGGTTCCGGTTTCTCACGAAACCACCCTCATTACCATCAAAACGCTGTCAAATCAGTTAGTCTTAGAGACCTAACTTGGTTGATTCCTGGATCACCTGGTTCAGTGTTGAAAGCACACGGGCAGATGCCTGGAATGCTCGCTGAGCCTCAATGATCTGGGAGAACTGTTCTGCAATGTCAACATTGGATAACTCTAAATACCCCTGTTCAATTGTTGAACCGAAGGTATCTGCTTTTCCAATATGAACGTCACCACTCTTAATGGTTTCGATAAAGTTACTACCACTCACTTTATTCAAAGCACTTGGATCAGTAAATTCACCTACAGCAATCTGAGCCAGCTTAAGACTGACACCATTACTGAAACTACCCATGATGGCTCCGTCTTCCTCAATCTCGTAACCGGTCAATTCTCCAGTTGCGCGACCATCATGTTTCCTGACTGCCAAAGACGAATTGGAATTGAACTGTGTGATACCTGTAAAATTCTCAGATCCACTAACATGAACCTGTAATAGCACATTTGCACCACCGTTAACCGGTTCCATTTCAATGCGACTATATCCATTGTCGTATACAAATGAAGTTACTTGACCCACATCATTAAAATAAATAGATCCAGTGGAGTTGTCTTCATGGATGACTTCATCACCAGAAGGAGTCACACTCCATGTCCACTCGCCAGGTATTTCCGTCTTGGTGAACTCGAACACCAGGTTGTGACTCTCACCCAATGTATCATAGATAACTGCTGACGTAGAAACGCGACCCGTAAATCCCTCTGATGTCTCTTCAAAATATGGGATTGAGATGGCACCAGCATTGCCTGGTTCTGCATACATGTTGATGGATGTTTCACTATCTCCAGGAACGTTATCATCTAATTGGATTTTTCCATTGACGATATCTGCTGTAGCGAAAGCACCCCAACCATCGGTGACGTCGTTAATAACTGCAACCAGGTCACCAAGTGTGGTTCCATCATTGGCTGCACCATAGGTAAAGGTTGTGCTCACTGGAGCACCATCCTTATCAGTACCATTCAGGACGATTTCGTCACCGTCTTGCAACGTATCGATATCACTGGTTTCGTCGAGGTCGTTCAATTCCGTAGCGACTGTCGCTGGCGTAACACCACCTTCTTCAGTAAAAGGAAAGCCAGCTCTCCAAATCTGAGCAGTGGGTACGAGACCTGATGAAAGGTTTCCAGACAACCATAGGTTTTGTGAGGGCAGGGCCTCAGCCTTTAAATTACTGTCCAGGCTAATGTCTTCAAGATTAGCGAGGGTCTGTACTTCTTCATCGCCATTGATATTAGACATCCATCCCTGAACGGTGTAACCACTACTGTTCACGAGGGCACCTTCTTCATCAAAGAAAAAAGCTCCTGCACGTGTGTAATAGCGCTCGTCTTCCTGTGTATCCACAACAAAAAAGCTTTCGCCACGAATAGCCAGATCAGTCTGAAAACCAGTGGCTTCAAGATCACCCTGCTTAAAGGGTGTATATTCTACGTCAATAACCTGTCCAAGTGCTTCCAGGAAGGTCATACGACTACTCTTATATCCAACAGTATTGATATTCGCGATGTTACTTCCCAGAAGTTCCATCGTTCTCATTTGTCCCTGTAAACCGGCTAGTGCTGACGATAATGCTTGACTCATTTTATCTTCCTTTCCTGATCCACGTCCTTCATTCAGTGGATCGAGGGTTTCCCGTTAGGGTCCAACCCAATTAGTTATACAATTGCCACACTATCTATATTGGAGAAAACGTTCCCCTGTGCAGCGTCTTTATCTAATGCAGTGATAACCGTCTGATTTTTGACGCTCACTACATATGCCATCTCATCCACCAGGATTAAAGATGACTGTGCTCCTTTTTCGCGTGCTCTTTCAACGCCATTATTCAATCGCTCCATTTCCATGGGAGAAGGATTCATATTCCTCTCCGTCATCCGTCTGACGGCATGGGCACTGAATTTTAGCTTTGGTTGATCCGCGGCGACTTTCTGGTTCAGGATATCCTGAAATGTTTGTTGACCATCCTGAACCTTACCAGATTTAGGACCAGCGGGATGCCGTTTCGGTCCCTGAATCTGATCTGGTCTGAGTGGTAAACCACCCTGCTGAATTTGAAGTTCGGCAAGTTTCATGCTTTACCCCTGATCCTCTGAGTCGATTGGATTGATGATATCCGGTTCAAACTCTCCGAGTTCAATGACATTGGAGAACGGAATTTCATCCCCATGGACTATAAAAATAGCCCCATTGGGTCCATACCGGACTGCTTCGATAACACCCATCATAACGGTATCAGTAGCGATTTCTTCTCCAGCTGCATTGGATGCAGTGAGTGAAAAAGTGTACTCTCCGGGTGGGAGTGTTCCATTGTTACCAACACCATCCCAGGTGACGGTATGATCACCTCGCGACACGGATTGCATCCCGATAGTGTCCACGACAGTTCCAGCAGCATCTCTGATTGTGATATCCACATTGTCAGCAAAGGCTCCTGTCTGGAAACTGATCTGAGGTTCGATACCATGTTCAAGAACAACCTTGTTTCCAATTGCCTTGACTTCTTTACCAATCATGGTAGCTGCCATTGTGTTATTAATGGTCTGAGCAAGCATCAAATTGGTTTCAACACCCTGAGTCGATGTACTATTCAATTTCTGTAGTTCTTCGAGTTGGGTGAACTGTGCCAATTGCGCTGCGAACTGTTGACTGTCCTGCGGCTCCATCGGATCTTGATGCTTCATCTGTGTAATCAACAGTTGTAAAAAATCTTGTTGAGAAACACTACCGATATCTGTATCGACGGCTTTAAACATATCACTACCGCCTCTGGTGAGACCTGCAATCTCAGTCATGACTACCTCCTTTCATTCATCAGGCTAACACTTCCATAGTGTTGTAGCCGTAGTTACGTTTTGTATTTGCTTCATTTTCTTCAGCAGTAGCCTGATCGCGTTCTGCTGACTCGTCGTTTGAATTTGATGTGTGAGCATCCCCATCACCCATGGATCCACTACTTCTCTGGTCGTCTTTGACTTCCACATTCACATTCGAAAAGCTGAATCCACGCTGGTTCATATTGTCCTCGATATGAGGCATTACTCTTTGCAATTCGTTTTTAGATAGATCGCTTTCCACAAATATCGTTATCTCTTCGCGGGTGGCTTCTGTGTGGAATTCAATATCCAATTCACCCAGGGGACCCCCATCAACTATAAAGCTGGCTTTCTGAGCCTTACCATCATTGCTAGTCTCAAAGCTCATCTCCCGGATTTTATTTACCATTTCTGCTGTAAAGCTTCTGGCAAATAGAGGAGCATTTACGCGTGGATGCGGAACACTTGACATCTGGCTTTGAATGAGTCCTGCTTCAGGAGTATTCTTCATGGACATGCTGTTATGCATATTCTGATTAGGTAGATTCTCTTGACCAACCTGGATTGATTCCTGAGCCTTTTTAAGAATTTCTATTCTATCTCGTAGTTGTTGTTTGAGAATATCTGCTGGATTTTCTTCTAACTCTTGCAATCCTTTATCAGCAACTGGTTCTGGTCCATAAGCTTCTTTCATTTGGGCAGAACGTTTAGAGCGAAGGTGCTGGGTTGGAGATATAGTAGCAGAACCTTTGACTTTTCTGGAAACAGGTTTTGTTCTGGAATCAACCTTTTCGGCCTTAGCTGCTGTGACCTGTGCAGCAACAGCTTCACCAGCACCTTGAGCCGAACGAACTTCTGTTTCAACAGTCACTTCTTGACTTGCTACTGAATTTTGGACCGCCTGGGTAGCAGACTCTCTGCTGACCGATTCATTTTTGTCTAAACCGGGCAACTGCAGTTGGTCGGATTTTGCTGAATCAATACTCGTAGGTTTTGATGATAAGGCGACGTTCTCTTTCACTGGAGTTGTAGGCTGAGATTGATCTATTCTGGTTTTTCGGGTATGTGCTACCTGGGACTGTTCAGCCCTGTTACTGTTACCCAACTCGAACTTCTCAGCGCGTAAATCTGCTTTCTGTGGTTCTACTTCTCGCTGTGCTTCAACTGCTTTCTGTGGTTCGACTGGTCGCTGTGCTTCCTCGTTTTTATTCTGCTTTGGATGGACTTGAGTTTCAACACTACTCACTCGGGACCTGGGTGCCCTTACAGCTTCATTTGCGAGCTGGGGCTCTACCTTCCTAGTGCTCTGCTCTGGAGCAAGATTTTCACGCGTGATTGATCTTTCTGTGTCAGTATTCCTTTCAGAAATTTCTGGAGCAGCCTTTATAGGGGTAGCATCTTTCAAAGATTCAGATTTACTGGCGTTGCGAGAAGGAATTGGGTTTACCAGAGGATTCTGTTTGCTCTGCTTAGTGGCTGTTGGTTGTCCACTTTCATCAACGATTGATTGTAGAGCCTGTTGAGGTTGCTGAGCCTGTTGATCTCTCCGAACGGCTTGCGAAAGGTTTGGTCGTTCATCAGCTTTTACTGCTCGTGCAGATTTTACAGCCGGGTTAGGCTCAGATTCCATAGGAGATTTGAAAATTCTCTCCTGTGTTTCTGGAGTTGCTTTAATATTCTTCTCTTGGACTACTTGGGATTGGTCACTGGATTGCACCTTTGATTTTGCTACGGGATTCTCTTTGGTCCTGTCAGATGCTTGATTGACATCCTCTCTCCCTACTCCCTGTGTAGGTGTGGTCAGAGTTTTAAATTGTTTCTTCGATAAGGTTTCTCTCTGGACAACTGGACGCTCACTAGTAGAAACCTGGGGGTGAATATGTTCAGTGTTTTTTTGAACTTCAGGAACCATTTCTACAGCTTTTTCAGCAGGTACTCCAACAGGGGCTTCACCTATTTCTTCCCTTTGAGGTTTTGAATGGGTGGCATCCTGTCCAGCAGGTTTGAGCTTTAACTCCCTACCATCAAGTTTTTTTACGGGCTTGTCAACTGAATCACCTTTCGCCTGATCAACAGCTTGAGGCGCATCTGCTTTTAGTGAATCTTGGGGTGCTTCAGGTTTTTTTACATCATCAGTCGACTCGGTCTTTGGGGAGGCGTTTTGCTTGGCTTCCTCTGCATTTTTAATGAGCTCACTCCGATTAACAATCGGTTTTGCTTTTAGAGGTATCTTCTTTCCATCAGTGTCTCTTTTGAAACTCTGCATCAAGTTTAAACGATTCACTTTGGCAGGGTTCTTTCCCATATCAACCGGTTCATCACCAGGTTTTAGCAGGTCATCAAATGGAAGTTTGCTTCCGTCTTTTACCTTGCCAACCACTGCTGATTTATCAGTCTTTGTCCCAACAGGTTCTACTACAGGTATTTTGTGTGTCATTTTTTATGATCCTGCCAATTTTTTAGTTATCTGAGCAGCCCGTACATCACTGAGGGCCTGGATTAGATTCTTCTTTGTTCGCGTACCCATATTTTTGTAAAGGGCAATGATAGTTTTATCATCTACCCTCTCCAGAATGGGTCTTATATCAGCAACCTTCATGGTCTCGTATGTTTTAGCGAGGTCCTTGATTGAGACATTTTTTTCTTTCAACTTTTCAATCTGATCTTCAAGGGACTCGACTTGTGACGTATAGGTTGTCAACAGCTTTTCCTGTTTGCCTAGCTCTTCATTGAGACTATCAACTGTCACTCTGCTAAAAAAGAGATCACCGGTCAACACCTCGATAACAGCTTGAAGGGAGTCAGACTTGGATATTTTTTTTGATTTGGCTGCTTGAGTTGAATCGGTTTGTCCTGGAGCATCCGCACTATCTTCATAGGCAGATTCATAATCTAAGTCAGGGTCTGCTTCTGCTTCCGTAGCCTCAGCCTGAGCTGCAATGGTTTCTTCAAGAGCTTCAGGAGTTGGAGTTAAATAGGTCAGCCCAACAAAGGCCAATCCAATAAAAACGACGAATAGTACTAGAATGATCAGGGACCACATGACGATTTGTCTCATAATCCACCCTCATTCTGAGAAATTCGTGCTGCTACTTCACTCTCGTTTTTCACCTGATCCTGATTTGCCTTCTTTTTAAAGGCATCCTTATGGTTCTCTTTTAATTTTTCGATGACCATCTTGTCCTTTGATGCCTGAACAAATGCCTGTCTTTGCTCTTCAGTTTCCTGCTCGCTCTTTTCAATAATTTGATTCTGCTCTTCAATTTTGTCATCGAGTTGTTCTGAATAGGCAGTACGTTGATTGAGTGACATGAGAGAGACTGATTCCTGAGCATTGTCAGAAGTATTTATCAGAGCATCTTTCTCAGCCTTAATTTGATTTAAACTCTGTTTTTCGCGTTCGGTTTCTGCCTGGGCTTTTTGAAGCTCGATAGCCTTCGCATCTTCGATCATTGTGCGTACATCCAGGACCTTTTGCAGTGGGAAATTGAAGGCTTTTGTCATACCAGGCCTCCTTGTAAGACTTCAATCATTTTACTCCGCGTATCCTGAAATGGAGCGGAATCATGCATATCCTGTTTCAGAAATGCTTTGATTGAATCAATTTTCTCAATAGCACTATCAACGCGAGGGTTACTCCCACTAACATATGCGCCAATATTGATCATATCTTCAGATTCACGATAGTCGGCCAGCATCTCCAGGATGGCTTGAGATTGGTCTCTTTGATCATCATCCACGACCTCAGTCCGTAAGCGACTGATACTCTCATTTACATCGATAGCGGGATATTGACCTCGAGCGGCAAGACGGCGGGACAATACGATATGACCATCAAGGATAGCTCGGGAAGCATCACTGATTGGCTCATCCATATCATCACCCTCGACGAGTACTGTATAAAGTCCGGTGATACTACCTACACTGGCGGTACCAGCCCTTTCAAGCAGCCGAGGAAGCAGTGCAAATACCGAAGGTGTATATCCTTTGGTAGTCGGGGGTTCACCTACAGCTAAACCTATTTCACGCTGGGCCATGGCGACACGGCTGAGGGAATCCATTAGCAACATGACATCACGACCTTCATCTCTGAAGTATTCCGCAATTGCTGTGGCTATCAAGGCACCCTTTACACGAACCATTGCAGCCTGGTCGGAGGTTGCTACAATAACAACTGATCGTCTAAGACCTTCTGGTCCTAAATCTCTTTCAATAAATTCCCTGACTTCACGACCACGTTCACCGATGAGAGCAATTACATTCACTTCGGCTTCTGTGTAGCGGGAGATCATTCCCAAGAGCACACTCTTACCAACACCTGAACCAGCAAAGATACCAACTCGTTGTCCACGACCAACTGTTACGAGACCATCAATACTTCTAATTCCTGTCGGGAGGATATCCTTGATGCGTTCCCTGGTGAGGGGATTTGGCGGGTCGTTATATACAGCCTGACGTTTGTCGGCGTAGATGGGACCTTTGCCATCTATGGGGTTACCCAGACCATCAATAACACGACCCAGAAGTTCGGGGCCAACAGATATGGATAATGGTACAGGGCTTCGTTCTACACGACTACCCGGTGCGATCCCAACTGTCTGATCAAGGGGCATGAGTAATACTTTTTCGCCCTTGAATCCTACAATTTCGGCTCTGATAACTTCATGTGTCTGAGTATGAATCTGGCACAATTCACCAAGTGTAGCACCGGGTAAAGATGCCTCGATGACCAATCCAACCACATTGGATACTTTGCCATCCATTCGGATCATGGAGCTCATGGTCAAGAGCTCAGAGTAATCTTCAAATCTATTTAAGATTTGCTGCATCAGACTCTCTTAATACTTTTTCTAAATTCTCTAGTTGAGCATGTATAGTGCTGTCCACCAGGTAGTCTTCAGTTTCAAGTTTACATTCACCTGGCTTGATAGTTGGATTGGGGACAAAACGTAAATTATCTTTTTGTGGAACACTCAATGTTTTAAGAACATCTTCCCCTGTGATAAAGTTCAACTGGGAGGCATTAACATGCACCATGGCTCGAGTCTGGGATACGGTTTCATTCAGAACACGTTGGACTTGTGTAATTAATATTTCATTTGCAGCGTCATCCAGTGAGAGTTCTCTTTCGATCAATTTCTCGGCTGCTCCCAGAGCAAGTTTCAGAAGGGGTGTCCCAAGCTTCTCCACCACTTCTGTAAACTCTGAATGCATGGAATGGATATTATTATTGAATTCACTTGTCAATTGAGAGAATTGTTTCTGGGCTTCAGCTTTTGCTATATTTTGCCCTTCTGCATATCCTGCCTGATAGGCTTCCGCACGTGCTTTCTGGAGTTCAGCTTCAAGAATCTTAATACGATCGGCATAGGCTTTTAACTCTCTTCTACGACTCTCTTCGTTTTTATCTCCACCCAGAATCAACGCGAGTTCTTCCTCACGCTGCTCATGAGTCATTTCCCCATCAGAGCTGTAGAGGGGCTGAAATCCTTTCACGGGGCGATTTAAGACCATAACAGCCATTAGTCGATCACCTCTTCTTCTTCGCCGCGGCTTATGGTAATTTCACCATCAGCTTCAAGCTGTCTGACAACATCGAGGATTTCCTTCTGGGCATTCTCAACATCACGTACACGGACAGGTCCGAGATACTGTAATTCGTCCTTGAGCATATCCGCAGCACGTTCAGACATATTTCTGAAAATTTTCTCTTTCAGATCTTCACTGGTTGCTTTCAGAGCCAGGGCCATGGTGTTAGAATCAATATTCTTGACGATATTCTGGACGGCTGAATCAGGTAGAGCATTGACGTCTTCAAAGAGGAACATTAGACTTGCGATCTCATCGAAAAGATCTGCATCGCGTTCTTTAAAGGCATCCAGAATGTTTTTCTCAGCTGATCTAGAGGCAGAGTTCAGAATATCTGCGACTGCTTCAGCACCGCCTGTGGTACTCAGATCTCCACCAAAGACCGTCCCAATTTGCTCTCTCAGGACATTTTCAATTTCTTCAATCAATTCTGGTGATGTTTTTTCCATGGTTGCCAGGCGATAGGCGATTTCACTCTGATTTTCCTGGGGAAGCTCAGACATGATGCTGGCAGCCTGGGCAGCTTTCAAGTTTGCCAGAATTAATGCAGCTGTCTGGGGATGTTCATTCTGCAGAAAGTTGAGTAATTGTTTGTCATCAACTGTCTGAAGTAGGTAAAAAGCACTCACTTCTGTGGTTGCTTCTACTCTTGCGAGAATCTCTTCTGCTTTTTTATGACCGTATGCAGATTCCAGAACATTTTTGGCATATCCCAACCCACCCTGGACGATGAATTGATTGGCTTGCATGAGTTGATAGAATTCTTCGATTACATCTGAAAGTATTTCTGCTGGTACATTTTGGAGGAGTGCGATTTCAATAGAAACTTTTTCAATTTCCTTGTCACTGAGATTCTTCATCACAGCAGCAGCGTTGGATACACCCATGGCGATGAGAACAAGAGCTGCTTTCTGCAGATTCTTCAGTTTCATCTGTTCTTTTTCTTCGGGTGCCGGGGCATCTTTTTTAAGCATTTTGACGCGCTCCCTGTTGTGGTGTCATCCAGGTACGAAGCAGTTTTGCAGTATCCTCTGGGTTATCTTTGGAATATTCTACGACTTCAGAGGTCATTTTATCTTTGGCTTGTAGTTTTGCTCGGGCCTCGGGAGATAGTTTGGCGATAAAGGCATCAGAATCCATATCGGCTTCTGGTATATATGGAACATTTGGCAACATAGCTGCGGCTTCTGGACCTTGTGGGAGTGGTACTCCATCGGGTCCTATAGTTTGAGGTGTTCCACTTGGAAGCACACCCATTTTACCACCCTCACCCACCAGGACAGGTAACTCAATATCTCCACCAAAGGATTTGAGTAATCCACGGACTACAAAAAAGGCAATCAAGATTCCTAGCCCCATCAAGCCTTTGTTTATAAGGCTCGCTTGCATTTCCTGAGCTGCAACTGCCTCAAAATATTCTTTATCATCCTCGACCATACTTTTGTCAAATTTGATATTCTGGACTTCAACGACGTCTCCACGTTCTTCTGTGAATCCGACAGCGCTTTTAACCAGTGCCATTATTTGTCCCAGCTCCTTTTCGCTACGTGGGACATACTCTCTAACGATTTCACCTTCTGCATTTTCAACATCTTCGAAGCTGCCATTCACTAGCACCGCTACTGTTTGTTTGGTAACCACACCCGTATTGGCAACAAAATGTTCAACGGTGCGATTCAGTTCATAATTGGTGACAACATTTTCATTTTCATGGGAAGTATTAACATTGTTGAGTGTATCGAGGTTAGTTGAAGATTCAACATGACGCTCTTCGCTGACCACGACTACATTTTCGGGATCAAACAGTTCCTGGGTGCGATCCAGCTTTTCAAAGTTCATATCCACTGAAATTTCGACCATGGAATTTTGGGGACCGACGATACCTTCGAGTAGGTGTTGTACTTTGGATTCAAGTTTACGCTCAATGGAGTGTCTCATATCCCACTGGCTACTTGATGCTCCCATGACGACTTCTTCATTTTGACCGTCTGAGAGTAAATTGCCATCTGTATCGACAACAACCACTGCATCAGCATTTAAGCCTTCAACACTGTTGGCTACCAGAGCGGCGATCCCCTTTATCTGGCTCTCTCCAATAAATCTTCCAGGTGTCAGACTGACAACGATGGATGCTGATGCCTGCTCACCTTTTTCAAATAATTTTCCTTCGGGCATGACGAGATGAACACGAGAGTTATCCACACCAGGAAACTGGTTAATGGTTTTTGTCAGTTCACCTTCCAACGCACGGCGCATATTCAACTGTTGCATAAAGCTGGTCATACCCAGTTTTTGATCATCAAATAATTCATACCCGGATACTGTCTGACCGACAAACCCGGATTCGATAAACTGCAATCTCAATTCAGAAGCATTTTCCTTGGGAACCAGTATTGTTGTACCACTATCTTCAATTTCGTATCGAACTTTTCCACCCTGTAGCGCAGCAACAATTTTACTGGCATTTTTTGGATCGAGATCTGAATAGAGAATTACGAATTCTGGACGATTGGCCCAGAGTACCAGTGAAACTGTGATTGAAAGCAACATCAGAAAAACAACTGTTAATACAGCTCTTTGAGCCGGACTATAGCGGCTAAAAATGTTTCCCAGTACGTTAAAGAATTGCGACATTTATACTTTCTCCCTAGGTCTTAGACCTGCATCCTTGAGATTTCCTGATATGATTCTAATAATTTTGTTCTGATTTCAAGCATGAGCTGGAAACTCATTTTCGATTCTTCCATGCTAATCATTGCCTGAGCCAGGTTGTCAGATTTACCCTGGACAACATCAGAAACCTGTTGACCTGCTTCTTTGCTGTTTGAATTCACAACATTGAGAAAATCAGACATGGTGTCACCAAATGATTTCTGGGTGGCTTCTGATTTGTTTTCTCCCTGTAAAGGATCACTCTTCTTACTTGTCTGTGGTCCCTGTATGGATTGAATTAGATCATAAATTTGTGTCATGACAGTCCCTAACCTGCGACATCCAGAAGATGTCCTTTATAAATTTGTGCTGCGTTATTTTTGCCATAAAAACTTGAATCATCAGGACGTTCACTCCCAAACAAAGCATGTAACGTGGCTCTTTCAGGGAGTGACAGCAATGTCTCGCGTGATGGTTGCGGGGCTTGCAATTCAGCTTCTTTATCCATGAGAGCTTGTAGAAAGTTAGGTTCTTCAGTCGTGCTGGTCTGGGTAGTCTGGGTAGATTGCTGTTGATACATACGATCGGCATTGATCAACCCTGGATTGGTTTGTAGTCTAATATCCATATTAGATCTCGAAGGTCCTTTTCGCCATTGTCTTAGTCGTGGTCATAACAGTGATATTCGCTTCATAGGCACGGTTGGTAGCCATGAGATCTACCATTTCTTCAATCACATTCACATTGGGCATTTTTACATAACCATGTTCATCAGCCCTGGGGTGAGTTGGATCATGAATGACTTTTTCTCCCTGAACTTCAACGACTTCATATTGATTCTCTGGAGTAGCGTCTGTATTGCCCATACCAGAGGATGGCGAGGCTGAACCCAGATGCTTTGTATTTGAACCCTGAAGCTTTAATGCCATCTTCGCACCGAAACCTTTGGAGTCATTGTTGGGACCATCTTTAAGGATGGCAACTTTCTTTTGATAGAGCTTACCGTTTTTATCGGGTAATGCTTCAGCATTGGCAATATTTTCAGAGATAGTCTCCAGTCGTTTCATCTGAGATGAAATCCCTGTGTAAGTCTGTCTTAATGCTGAAAAGATTCCTTGAGTATCCATATTCTACTTCCTATCTGACTCTTCCAGTAATTGCTGAAGTAAGACCTGAGTAGTACCGAGACAATGCCCGTGTGACCAGCTCATGACGTATTTGGTTCACGCTCAAATCAGTCATTTCACGTGCAACATCGACCTGACCTTCTGGATTTGATGGGTCTTTATCTAGCTGGTTTGAGCTCCAATTTGAGCGACTGATGTGTTTGTCATGACTTACCTTGACACCAGAATTATCAACAGCGTTCCGTAACTCAGCAGAAAAATCTGTATTGATTCTTTTATAACCTGCTGTATTTGAGTTGGCGACATTCTGGGCGATAGCCTTGTGTTGCTTATCGTAAACTTTTGTAGCCTTCTTGAGAAGGTTTGCATAATCTGTATTTAGTATCTTCGCGTCCATTGCGCCCTTTTTATTCAATTGCTATGCCATGACATTTTCAAAACTTCACCTCCACCGACCATGACTTCGGAACAGTTCCCTATCTATCTGTTTATTAGCTTTTTAGATAAGTTTTCCATGAAGAATGGCAGTGTGATTCACTGAAGAATCCAACCAGGAAATATTTGATCGGGGCGGAAAATATTTCCAAGGGGAGGTTAAATAGTTCATCGGTGGATAAATGGACAGACGCTTGTTATAAAAACAAAAAGTCCCAGGTTTCACTGGGACTTTTAATGAATAAAAACGCTGATAATTTACTTAGTCAAGCTTGAGCATATCCTGACCCATTTCATCATATTGATGCAGTTTATTTCTCAGAGTGCGAACACTAATACCCAGTAAATCTGCAGCCTGAGTCCGGTTATTTGCTGTTCGTTTCAGTGCGTTATGGATCATTTGTTTTTCCATATCTGCAATGGTAGTGACAGTTTTGATACTGGTCGTATCATCAGCTGAAAGAACTTCAGATTCCAGATTGAAATGCTCTTTTAGAATTTCTTCGCCATCAGCTGAATACAGAACTGCCCGCTCGATAATATTTTCAAGTTGGCGAACATTTCCTGGCCAGTCTTCCATGGTAATAGACTTGAGGGTTTCTGCAGAAATCTCTTTGTGCTCGAAACGGTACTTTACTTTAAACTTTGATAGAAAGTGATCCACCAGCAAAGGGATATCTATATTGCGTTGTCTCAGTGGAGGTACAACAATGGGAAAGACATTGAGCCGATAGTATAGATCTGCTCTAAAGTGGCCTTCTTTTATGAGAACATCCAGATCCTGATTCGACGTAGCGATAACACGAACATCCACATCAAGCTCCTGGGTGTTTCCCACTCGCGTGATGGTTCTATTCTGAAGAACCCGCAATAATTTTGCCTGCATGGAGACAGGAATTTCACTGATTTCATCGAGGAGCAATGTTCCCCCATCTGCTTCCTCAAAGAGTCCTTTGTGCATTTTTATAGCATTTGTAAAGGAGCCTTTTTCATGACCAAAGAGTGTACTTTCAAACAAAGTTTCTGGAATTGCCGAGCAATTTATTTTTAGAAAGGGTCTATCTGAACGATCACTACCATCATGGATGGACTGAGCGATAAGTTCTTTACCTGTGCCGCTTTCTCCTTGTATAAAAACCGGGGCATCACTTCTGGCAACTGTACTTACCTGATTGAATACACGCAACATCTCAGGACTTTGTCCTATGAGACGTGTATGTTTCCTATCGTCTGATAACTTACGTTTAAGTGCTTTATTTTCAGCTTTTAAATCCTGGTATTCAAAATAGCGATTTACTCGTGACTCAATTTGAGAAATGGAGAAAGGTTTCGTGACGAAGTCAAAAGCCCCTTTGTGCAGGGCATCAACAGCGGTCTCTACCGTACCATAGGCAGTTATGATGAGAAAGCCAAGCGTTTCATGCATTTTCTTGGCTTCAATCATAAACTCAACCCCGGTCATACCCGGCATCATCAAATCTGAAATGACAAGATCAAATTGTTCTTCTGACAGAACATCGAGAGCGGATTTACCGTCTTTGGCTATTTTTACTTTAAAACCTGCGGTAGAAAGAGTTTCATTTAGAATCGTTCTAAGGCTGAGATCATCATCTACAACGAGAATTCTTTTCATTCGATACCCTTATAATATCACTGTTTTAGTCGGCCCTGCTGCTCCAGGTATGATTTGTGTGCATGTGCTTGATCAACAGATTTATTTCTACGAATGGCAATCTCACCAGGTTCACTGGTAGTTTTGTTCTCAAGGCGTTTTCTCAGGTCAGCATTTTCGTCCTCAAGCTCGGAAATCCTGGCCAAGTGCTCTTGATTCTCTTTTTTCAATAGATTGTTATCGATTGCACGTTCAATAGAGGCAATTACCTGTTCTACCGAAAATGGTTTTATCAAATAATCGTGAATATTCTGGCGGAGTCCCTTAATGGCACTGCTTATTCCAGGATAGCCTGTCATTAAGATACTGATTACATCTGGATAGTTTTCTTTAATCAATGAGTTGAGTGTGATGCCATCCTGATCAGGAAGCTGAATATCAGACAGCAGGATATCGACTTTAATCGTATGTGCAACCCGTAGAGCTTCTGCTACAGAGCCTGCAGTATGCACTTCATAACCCTCTGCTGTAAGTCCATAGTTAAATATTTCGACAATGGTTTTGTCATCATCGACGAGCAAAATGCAAAGTGGACCTTCTTCCGGATTTTTCATCGTGTCACTCATTGGTTGAACTTTATTTCACTGGCATCATAAAACAACTGAGAACTGAGTTTAATTAATATCTTTTTTGCTGAGTCGGCATCAAAAGGATAAGTCATTATGGAATATGCCATACTCAACTTTACATCAGTCCCTGCATCCATTTTAGTATTTTCAACTTGATCACGCACATTTGCCAGATGATGATCAAGACCGACGGGATTGCCACCGACTGCCAAAATAAGCAGAGTATCTATCCCTGCCCAATGTAATTTTTTATCTGGACCTAATTGTTCTGCAACCATGTTTCGCCATGATTCGCGGATGACGGTGAATCCTGATTGATTTTCTGATGATCCTGAGGCAACCAGTCGGGTTAGTGCAAAACTCACGGGAGTATTGGATGCTTTGCTCAATGATAATTCGGCCTGTATCCACTTGTGCATGACTCTAGCGGGTTCATATCCCCTGTTGTCGAGCAAAGATTTAGGTTCGCTTTGTGTGGTTCCGATAATGGGGGCAATCTGTGTTGCTAAAATTTTTAATAGTGTTAATTCATCCTCTATGGGGTAGACATGATCCTTATGCTCAATTATGATCAGAAACCCTTCTAATTCCCCCTGGTACTTAATTGGAGTAAACACAATCCGCACACACTCCTGGGGCAGTTTCACCTGTATACCATCCACATCCAATGCTGAGCCAACCTGATTAAGGATTGTCGGATCATCCTTTGACAATGACTTATCATTAAATTTCGTATTCACTGTAAATTGAAACAAATTCTTATAGTTTTCGGAGGTTTTACCCTCGTATTTGGATTTGAACTCCTCATCATTCTGGCTACGCTCACAAAGCACGGCAGTATTAATATTCATACTTTCAGCCAGGGTGTCAAACAGCATTTCTACGGCATATTTTTTCTCTCGAACCTGGTATATTATGTTACTGATATCATACAGCATGGTGATTTGAGAGAGCATATTTTTAACTTTATTATGTAAAGCAAGATTCTCTCTCTGCAGCATCAACTGTTCGAGGGCATGCCCCAGAATACTGTCGATATCTTCAAGGCGGAAAGGCTTTTTGATATAGTCATAAACACCTTGTTGCACAGCATCTATAGCTGAATCAACAGATGCATACCCTGTAAATATGATAATTTGTGTATCAACATCTTGCTGGCTGATTTCTTTAACAAGCTCCATCCCATTGATTACTGGCATCATGAGATCTGTAAAGACAACATCGAAGGTTTTATGTTTGACCAATTCTATTGCTTCAGCAGGATCATTTAGACCTGTAACGTTGTAACCTTTTTCACCAAGGAAATTTAGAAGAATGGTGACAATCATCTCTTCATCATCGACGACCAGTATTGAGATATCTTTGTTTTTCACATTCATCCTACACCTCGGTTGATTGGTTCACGAGCAACTCATCACCTTTCCTGTATATGGTGACCATGCCTTTCAGCGATGTACTGAAATACTTTTTGTGACCAATTGTGACTGTCACCTTTCGATGCAATCGATCTTTGATTTTAACAGCCTGTTCAGGAGATTGACCTGCGCTATCACGATCCAATTCTTCAACATGTTTTCTTGATTCATCAAGCTGTTTTTGGGCTTTTGCGATATCCCCGCGGAGTTTTGATAATTCCTTTTCCCGCTCCAAAGAGATTGAGCTGAGTCTTTCCCGGAGTAGCTCAAGAAACTCAAGACGCTTTGACAGGGAGTCCAGGTTTTGATACTCTTCTGCCAATCGAATCTTGGCTTTCCATAGTTTATTTTGGTCGTCACCGACATCACTTCGACTTAGGACCATTTCTGTGAGGATGTTTCTTTCTGAGCCAGCGACCAGTACTTCTATGCCCTTTTCAGCCACAGTTTTTCCACCGCGAATTAATCCCTCATTTTCAAGTAGCGATATTTTTCCACCAGAGGTAATGTTTGAATTTATGGCATAGTGTTTCAGGATAACATTATGTTTAACACTGGCAGTTGCATCTTGCATAAAACCACAACTCAGGTCATCCCCAGCCAGGATCCTGGCTCTGCCACGTCCAAGGACTCCATTTCGTATGACCACACTTCCATTCTTCGAGTATATTTCTGCAGCTTCAACACTTCCATTGACATAGATGGTATCAGTCGCCTCCACACGGAATCCTGAGCGGACATCCCCATCAATCATGACTGTTCCCTGGTATTTTACATTTCCAGTACTGAAATCTACATCACCATGAATGTGGTAGACAGTGTCAATAACCACCTTACCAGATTTAATCATGGCGACACCATCGATATCGGCTAGGAGCGTAAATCCATCCTCTGAGACACGGGTATTTTTGCCAACTGGCAATGATAGCCTGGTGTTATCATCTTTACTTTCAACCTTGTTACCTGTTACAGTCACCTCAGGTTTTGTGGATGTACCAGGAATTAACGTCACAATTTCATCGCCAGCCGCCACCTCTTTCAAGTGGTGGAGCCGCTTGTAATCAGCCTTACCATCCATTGTGATTTTGGGATGATTTTTATCAGAGATATCGAGTATCCAATTCAGAGTATCTGCTTTACCGGGGAAACCCTCAAGTCCTTGTGCAATAAGCAACTCATGGACAGGTTCTGCCGTACCTGCAACGTCTCTCAACAAACGCGTGTCCACGCCTACGATGACACCTGCCTGCTGCAAGGCTCCCTCAATCTGCTCAAGGGATGGAAATTCCGCTCCTCGGGTACTGATAGATAACTGAGCCTGCATCTCATCAGATGAGATGTGAACAGTAATACTATTTTCCCTAAAAATGGTCATTCCAGCGTGCCTTTATTTAAGTATCCGAATAGGTGAAACGAAGTTCGGATGTTTTCCCACAGGAACATTTATGGATGACACCAACAATCTGATCACCCTCAGTAATGGGTTGAAAGAATTCAATGCCATGATCCAAATCCTCTTCCTGGGGATCCAGGTGAAGTGTCCCTTTTACTTGATTTCGATTACTTTTGATGACACCCGCCTTCTGCCGATTCTTACGACTTTCAAAGGGGGTCTCATCTTCATTCATGCTCTTAAAATCATCATCAGTTGACATACTATCACCTAACATATCGTTCAGAATTAACCAAAGAGTGAATCAATGTCATCCTGAGATATTTCCTCATGATGAATATCATCTTTGGTCTTTTCATCAAATTCTTCTTTTTCTCTTTGTCTGGCTACTTCATCGGATTGTTCTTCAATTGCTTCAAGAACCTTTTTTCCAATAGATGTTGAAATTTTCGCTTCTTCAAGAGAGGCAAACAGGTCAGTAAATTTCTCGTAAATTGCTACCAGAATTTTATTGGCATGATCAAGCTTTTGAGAGGTGATATCCTGGAATTGTAAGGCATTCACAATATTCTCAACCTCTTCATGCATATTGCTAATACTGTCCGTTTGGGTTGGTTTATCCATTTCAGGTAGTTTTTCAAGTGAAGAGGAAATTCTATCAAGAGCATCTAGAATTTCTACAGTAGCATATTCAGTAGCTTTATTGACGTCTTCTATTCTATCGGAGGCAGTTGGCAGCTTATGGGCACTATCCTGTAAGGAGTTATTCATTTCAGACATCAACGGCATGATATTCTTTAGAAAGGAGAAAAGGTCACCCAGAAACGGGATTACTTCATCACCAAACTTAAAAAATCCACGCATATCATTTATTCGGACTAATACTTCATCGAGTTGGTTATTGGCGTTCATCATCTAAACCCTTAATTCATTTATTTTAAAATATCGTTGATCTTCTTCTTTAATACTTCAGGGGTAAATGGTTTTACTACATATCCATTTACACCAATTTTGACCGCTGTGATCACGTCTTCCTTCATACCACGTGTTGTGACCATGAGAATTGGTTTATCCTTGTATGCAGGATCTTCCCGCAACTTTACGACAAGTTGCTCACCATTCATCTCTGGCATGTTCCAATCTGTGATAATCATATCCACTTCAGTGGACTCCAGTTTTTCCAGAGCGTCTACGCCATTTTCAGCTGCAACTAGATCATCATAGCCGATTTTGTTTAAAGAGTTCTGGATGATTCGGCGCATTGTGGGCGAATCATCGACAAACAATACCTTCATGTCACTCATTATCTGTTCCTTTCATTCTTCCGCTTAATTTATTGTCTTTATGGACTTTACCAAGCCTCATCAAGATTTGTTTGACTTCACTCCTCTGTGATATCGTTTTTTTGTCCATGGGTTATCCACCCTATTCTTTCTTGTACACAAAAGCACTGGGGAAATGCTCTACTTTGAATGACGAACTCACTCCATGAAGCGATTCTGCTTCACCAAGAAAGAGGTAGCCGCCATGATTCAGGATTTCATAAAACGCATCTACGACACGTTTCTTCATTTCTCTGTCAAAATAGATCAAAACATTTCGACAGAATATAAAATCGAGACCTCGTTGCTTGCGGATTGAGTTAATGTCCCGCAGATTGAGATAATCGAAACTTGCCATATTCTTGATGTTCTGGTTCACCTGGTAACGTTCACCATTCTGCTTAAAATATCTTGAGAGATATCTACCTTCCAGTTTGCCCCGGAAAGAATTATGCCCATATTCAGCCTGTCTGGCTAATTCCAGCATTCGCTCGCTTATATCAGTCCCCTTCAGGTCAATATCCCAATTCGAAACATCCTTGCCCAACAGCTCACGAATCATTATTGCCAGGGTAAACAGCTCTTCTCCTGATGAGGAAGCCGTACTCCATATTTTTAACTTTTTATTCTTTTCGTCTGGATGGCGGCTGATGAATTCTGGTAGAAGTCTCTTATCGAAGATATCAAGTTGTTTGGGATAGCGGAAAAAATATGTCTCGTTGATGGTGATCAGACTATACAGCTTTATGAGTTCTTCTGCTTGTACGGATACTCGTTTTATATATGTAAAATAATCTCTAAAATCAGATAAACCCAGGTCACGCAATCTGGTGGTCAATCTACCTTCAAGCAGGTACAACTTTGCTTCTGGAAAAAATATTCCGCTTTTATCATAGATCAAATCCCGCAGCCCCTTGAAAATTTCAGGGCTAAGTTTAGATCCGTTTTGAGATTTGACCATCATTCGCTATTTCCCACCCATCAATCCCACAGTCTCAAGAATTGTGTCTACTTCATCCTGGATACTCATGACAAATCGTTCAAAGTCTAGATCTTCAAGGTTTTGCGATACATCTTTAAGAATTAACCAACCTGGTTCATCCCTGAGTATACTTCGTTGATAAGACTTCCCAAAGCTGAGTGATCGGAGGTTTGCCACAATGTTTGCCATTTGAACCAGAGCAGTGCTGACTCTCATCTCAGGTTCATCCACCAGATCAGGTGAATGATGGTGTTTAATGGCGTTATAAATGGAGGGTGGCAATTGCCACTTTTCAGCAACCCATCCACCGACTGTCATATGATCAATACCCAGATGTTCAATTTCAACTGCTTGAGTACTTGTCTCATTTTTAAGGGCATCCTTGATGACTTCAACGTATTTGATTGGCTCTAAGCGAAAGAGAATAATTTTGCCAATATCGTGTAGAAGTCCTAAGGCATAGGGGCTACTTCCAGTCTGAACTCCAAGTGAATTTTGAAGTAACTGAGCGATATGTCCAACGGCTGCGCTGTGCTCCCAGAGCTTGTCCCATTCAAGTTCTGAGCCATGATCATCATCAGTTAAAGTGGTCATCACTGAAAACCCCAGAGAAAGATCACTGAGCTGTTTCATTCCGATGATAACCAAGGCGTGTCGGAGCGATTCAACTTTTTGGCGTAATCCATAATATGCAGAATTCGCAACCTTTAGAACTTTCATCGCTAGAGGAGGATCTTTTTCGATCACAGGTAAAAGCTGCTGAACAGATAAATTATCTTCACGGGTCAACGCCATTAGTTCCGAGGCAATAAGCGGGAGCGATGGAATGGTTGTCAGGGAATTAACCTGGTTATAGTAATAGTCTTGAGAATGCTTTGATTGCATCAGAATAAATCCTCAGGTTTAACTGGATTGATCAGGCAATGAGCGATCTGTTTGATATCTTTTTTCATCCTCAGCTCACATGTTTAGCAATTTTACCATATCACGCACTGCTTGCCAGTGCTCCTCAAGATCCAACAGAAAATCATTGAATTCTATTTCCTGGGCTCGCATTGATCTTACCTGGATCATTTCCCAGGCTTCTGGGATATCATCTTCGGTCCGCAGCCGGCGATACCCAAAATTCATACGAATGCTATTAGCTATATAGTTTGCGAGTTGAACCAATGACCCTGCCAAACGCAGTTCTCCATCAGTAATGGAGGACAGGTTGTGATGGTTGCCGTTTACCGTCTGAACATATTCACTCAATCCCCAGCGTTCAGAAATCCACTGACCTGCCTGCTGATGGGTAATCCCAAATGTCCTAGCCTCCGCCTGTATCATTGACATGCCTTCATTAAGACTCAGGCTATGGGCTTCTTCAAATTTGAGTGGATCAAGACGAAAAAGAACTAATTGACCAATATCATGAAGCAAACCAAGAGAATAGGTACTCTCTTTGAAATGGGTACCTAGCTCATCGTTTAGAAGTTCAGCAATGTGACCGACAGCCACACTGTGCTCCCAGAATTTACCCCAATCGATGGATGACTTCTCACCTGGTCGACTCATCGATTTCAGAACAGAAAATCCGAGGACGATTCCTGCCAGCTCTCGCATCCCTATGATGACAACAGCCTGTCTCAATGAGTTAACCTTACGTTTCATCCCGTAATAGGCTGAATTTGCGACCTTTAATATTTTCATAGCCAGAGATGGATCCTGTTCAATGATAGGAACAGTCTGGACAACAGAAAGTTTATCCTCTCTCATGATATTTTGAATTTCAATCGCAATGGTGGGTAGTGTTGGCAAGCCAACCAGAGATTGTATTTGAGTTTTATAGAATTGTGCTTTGGATTCCATCCTAATTAACCTGACCAATCGTTCTAGTAACTGGTTCTATTGTTAACCAGGTTTTGCCCCAAACGCTTTGACTAGGTAAGGGGGCGAATTGTATATTGAAAATTTTATGTTGACTGATTGATTGTAGAATCATCGTGAATTCTCATTTTTAATGTTGCCCCTCTCCAATAGACATATCAACATTCTCATCATGAATAATACTTATGCCCTTCAACTCTGAAGGAGTCCCATTTTTGCTATCAAGCGCAATCCAGTAATCCGTTGTCTCCTTGGCGGATTTACCAGCTTGATCATCGAGCTCAAATCCAATGCTATTACCTAACCGATGCATTGTTCTAGTCTTATGATCGACTATAAATCCATTGCCTTTATGAATTTTTTCAACATTCCTCAAGCTGTGCAACTCATTTACATTGGGAATAGGTTCAAACATCTTATCGTCCAGTCTCTCCTTTGATGTCGCCACTTGCGACCCTCTGGTTTTCGCAGAAACCATGCCATGAAAGTTGAATGCATTCAGGAGCTATATAACCAGCCCTTTATCATTATTTATATTGACTTTACAATGATTGCCAGATTGATTAAGAACTATTAACTCAGATATATTCGGAAATTCTTACCGCGGCAAAGCGGAATATTTTTCCCCATCATCACGGCTCTTGGCTTCCTAGTATTCAATTGAAATTGCATTCAGATTGGTGACAGTTCAACGCGTGGTGAGGGGGTTGTTCTCTGAAATGCATAGTATCATTGCGATATTATTATAATTTCTATCCCTGAATCAGTACATGTACTTATCATTTTGAAAGAGTCGGACTATGGATACCTCTGCTGCAACTTTTAAATCATTCTTTTATGACCACCCCGATGGAGCAATTCTCATTGATAAAGAGGGAACCATATTAGAAATCAACCGAGCAGCTGAAGAACTCTTAGGATATTCTCGAGAACATCTCATCGGGAAAAGTGATATTGAACTTATTGATTTTTCAAAAGTTGAACCGGCTATCTTTGAGATGATGATCCGAAGTGTTTTGAGTGGTGAGCATTACACAGCTGACCTCTTTGCAAAAAAATCGGATGGCACCAGTATTCCAATCCAACTCCTCGTCAACAGGATCCACTATCAGGGTGAAGATGTATTGGCTTTTACCATCCAGGATATCACCATGCGTTCCGAGGTTGATGCAGCGATGCGTGAGAGTGAGGAAAGATATCGCAGTCTGGTCGACCTCTCCCCGTTCGCCATATTTATCGTGGTGAATGAAAAGATAGCATATTTAAATCCTGCTGCGGTCACTTTACTCAGGGGTCAAAGCCAGATCGATATTATTGGTCAGCCTATGTCCTCATTTATTCTCCCAGAAGAACACGTAAATCTGATTCATTGCCGGAATGATGCAGAAGCAGATATCAAACGTGAGCTGGTGCAAACCCAGTTTATAGATATTAACCAGGAGAAGGTAGATGTTGAAGCGCTCTGCCTGCCTATAACATATAAAGATGTCAAATCTACTCAGATCATTGGGGTTGACATCACGGAGAGAACATTTCTGGAAGAGGAGCTTCGACAATCCCAGAAACTTGAAGCGATCGGACTTCTCGCCGGTGGTGTGGCTCACGATTTTAACAACATCCTCACAGGAATAATTGGGTATGCTGGACTGGGTCATGGGGTTGTTGAAGCAGAACACCCTGCCCATAGGTTTTTTAAACAAATCGAAGTGAAATCCCAGGAAGCAGCAAAACTAGTCCATCAGCTCCTGGCTTTTAGCCGGAAGGATATTCTGGCGTTCACAAGAATTGACCTCAATGATATAATCACCAGTGCTGCTGACTTTTTAGGACGCGTACTCCCTGAACATATTGATTACAATACGATTCCGGCGGAAATGCCCTGCACAATAAATGCCGACCCTGTTGCAGTACAGCAAATCCTGACCAACCTTTGTGTCAATGCAAAGGATGCCATGCCTGAAGGTGGCAGTGTTATTATTACCACAGAAATTGTTGAGCTTGAAGAAAACAATATCAATGCATCTTTTGAATTTCAACCGGGTTATTTTGTAAAACTTGTGGTAAAAGATATGGGCACCGGCATGGATAATAAGGTCCTGGAGCAGATGTACGATCCCTTTTTTACCACGAAGGATATCGGTCAAGGGAGTGGTCTGGGATTGTCCATGGTTTATGGTTTGGTCAAACAACATAAGGGTCTCATTCATTGCCATAGTGTGATTGGCGAGGGAACAGCATTTGAGATTTATTTTCCGTACCTGGATGAAGGTCGGGCCATTACAAGCTTTACACTGGATGACCAGGGTGCAGAGCGAGGACGAGAAACCATCTTATTGGTTGAAGACGATATTGATGTCCTTACGATTCTACAAAGCATATTAGAATCATCTGGCTATACGGTCAGGATGGCAAAAAATGGTAAGGTTGCGCTGGATATTCTTACTGAAGATAGTGAATCAATTGATCTGGTGATCACCGACTTGATCATGCCGGAAATGAGTGGAACCGAACTGTATAAGCAGGTTGAATATTTTCCCAATAGACCTGAATTCTTATATATCAGCGGCTATGCCAGAGATTCAGAAATTAAAGGTTTGAAGTTAAGTCCAGATGTTGAGTTTATGAAAAAGCCCTTCACCGCAACAGAGTTAAACCGTAGGGTAAGAGCAGTATTGGAAAAGAGTTAGTGGAGTAAGACAGGTATTAAAACGATACTAATTCTATTTTAGCAAATCTTTTAGAATCTGATCAGCAACAATATTTATAACTTTTTCAGAATCATAGTCATTAGATTGAATTCTCTCCATGACTTCTTGTATGCGTGTCGGTGTGAGACCTGGCTTGGCAGGTTGAGTTTCATTTGCAATTTTTCCGGCTACCGTTGAGGTCACTTCAGGTGAAGAATAGAAGCCTGATTCTATTTTTTCTTCTATTTCCGCTCGTTCCTCTGGAGCAAGTGTCTCAACCTTATGCATTTCACTACTAAAACGATTCACTTCAGTTTCACGCTGAAGTAATATTTTTGCCGAATCTGATAAATTTACCTGATCAGTCTTATTGGGAGTCACCTTATCCGATTGGGCGGCAGCTCTGGTACTCGCATCCCCTGAACCTTTGATCTGAGCCTGTTTATCATTGCGCTCAGTTCTTCTGAATTCTGGTGGAAGATTCCCAATATTCTTAATGATTGACATGATCCCCTCCTCAGATACTCCTGGTATCTATGATGGTAGGTTGTTGGATATTCTTCATCGCATTCGTCGCCTCACCTCTGTTATCGGCGATTTTACCCATTTCTTTAACGACATTCATCTTTTTCACCTGAAGAATATCAAATAGTCTCGCATCGGTTACAACAAGAGATTTGGCAATATCAGAAATTTGATCCAAAAGTTGTGAATCTGACTCAGAGACAACACAACTTGCTTTTTTCTGTTCCAGTTCCTTTAAACGATCAATCCAATGATCCCTTACATCCAATAAATTGAGGATAGACTTAAGGGAAATGGTATCTGAATCATCAAGGATTTCCTGGGTCCTAGCCATTATCTCATGGAAACATTTAAGTTCCTGTTCCAGTAACATAGATGCCGAATGACCTGACTGATTGTTTTCAGGAGTGTACATCATATACTCTCCTGAAAGATTAATCCAGAAACTTCTCTAAGTCTTGACATGAGGTGTAACATTTCCTCTCTTGGAATTTGTCGTATCTCTTCACCTGACTCATCATCCATAACCCGAATTACGGGATTAGGTGTACGGTCATCATATGAAAAAGATACTTTGGTTCCAATGTTCTGGACCACTTCGGTTACTTTACTCACCAGGTCTGAAAAATCCACTGATTCAACATCAATGGTAGAGACATCCTGTTGAGTTTCTGATACTTTATTTACTTCAGTTGCTTCTTTAGTAGAGGCAGCTTTTGAAGCGGGCTCAACCACTGGGGCTGAGGCTGAATTTTTTGTTAGTTCTACGACTATGGCTTCCATGATATCACTCCTTTAGCGTAAAAAGGATCCCATAAAACTTTGTTGACTTTGTAACTTGTACATCATCTCTTGAAGTGTCGTAAACTGTTGTCTTAATTGATCTTCGCGACGATAAAGAATATCATCCATGAGGGATATCCGGTCCGTGAGACTGGTTAATTGATCCTCAATATTATTCTTACTGCTATCGATGGAACCACCTGTTTTGACATGATTGTCCAGGTAGGTATTCAACTGTGTCGCCAGACCATCTGATGCGTTGAACAATTCTGCCACATAGTTTGAATTCGTTTCGATGGCAGTTCTGAATTTATCAGCATCTGTGATAGATAGTTGTCCTTCTGAGTCTGCTTCGATCCCAATCGTATAAAGGTGGGAATAATCAGAATTACTTACACTTGTGACTTGATTCATGGTGTAATTACGTAAATCATAGACAATCCCACGATAAGTAACATCGTCGGATAATACCCCACGTTTATATGTATCTGGATCAATCTGAGTGGTATCACGCAAGTAGGTCATTGCTTCATTATATGCATCGATAAAGCCATTCACTTCTTCCTTGACACCCTCTGTATCAGCTACAACAGTAATGGTTTGAGTCGTTGCTGTTGTATCCAGCAGTTTCAAGGTGACACCTGTCAGTGCATCCGTAACATTATTACTGTCCCGGTAAAAATCCAAACCATCTATGTTGAATTTAGAATTTAGCATGCTTGTCGTGGCACTTGTTCCAACTTCGGTGATATAGCCACCTGCGGTTCCAGCAGAAGCTACATTATCAGAAACTCCCAGGGCTGAAAGTAATCCATCGGCTGAATCGGTAAATTCGATTCGATGTGTATATCCTGATGATTCACTTCTCAACACAATACGGGATTTTCCTGATTCCTCTGTGACAACAGAAGCTCGTACTTGTTCCTCGGACCCAATGGTTTCATCAGTTACAGCTGTATACATGGCACTATTAATAGCATCGGCAATCTGGTAGAGTGCTTCATCATTATCCAGTGCTAGATCTGCAGCTGAAACTGTCATCGAGATGTCAACACGATTAAACTCATCTCCATCAATAGGATGGGCGATGTTCAGTGAAAATGTTTGATCAGCAACGAATCCACTAAAACTGGTATCAGTATCGGTGTATTGCTGAGAAACACGAGTATCCGAAATCGCGAGACGTTCGATGGTAATCGCATGGTTTCCAAGAGAGGCAGTTGAACTTGCGTCTGCCGTGAGAATATCACTATCACTGACTGAAGAAGTCCGTGAAGCAAAATAGTCGGTGATGGGGTCAGACAACCGCTCAGCTTTTGATTGGAGGGCTGAAAGTTTACTGTCCAGATCAGAAAGCACTGATTTACGTTCCCGTAAATCATCCTGACGGTCTAATAAGTCATTCTTCGGACCTGATTCATACAGCATGTACTGCTGTACAAGGTATTCAATTGAGTTATTTTGACCTATGCCACCTACATCCATTTTAGCACCTATCTAATATTCATTGCCTGAGACCAGGTTTTTCGTAAATCCACCAGGACTTCACGGGCAGCATCATATTCCTGATTGTGAATCTGATCCATGATACTGCTATAGACTTTATAAAATGTTGTTGATACTTCCCCTGCATCAAAATTCAGCGCATTGATTAATTGCTGAACGGCTTCCAAAGCACGTCGTTGGTCTTTGAGCGCACATCCCTTAATCGCTGCTTCATAGATATACGAAATCAGCTCTTCCGGGCTGGCGGTCATGATCTTCTGGACCAAATAAGGATTTGGTTGAGATTCAGGGTTCATATTATGGTTTGCCAACATTTCATTGTCTCCGATACATTGTCAAGTTCTGTGCCAGCGAAAATAATATCACTTATTTGCTGTAAGAACCTCCTGAAAGCCCTACTGGCATTGGCCTGTTGGCGATCAAGAGAATTAAGACTAAGTTTACAATGTCAAAAATAAAAAGAGCTGGATGGGAAAAGCTTTCCCATCCAGCGTCATTGTTTCCTTCCTTAACGGAAGAGAGAGAGTACTACTTGAGGTGCACTGTTTGACTGTGCAAAGGAAGAGATAGCAGTCTGCTGAAGAATCTGCAGCTTCATAACTTCCATTTGTTCTTTGGCAAAGTCAGCATCCTCTACTGAAGAACGGATCGCTTCAGTATTGGTGGATGCCACAGAAAGTGACTGTTCTTTTGAAGACAGACGGACTTTGTACTCACCAACATCCTGGATACGGCTTGAAAGTGTATCGATGGCTGTAGATACAGTTGAGATAGCACCACTGGCACCACCAGCTGTAGAGAGAGATATTGAGTTAATACTCAATGCAGCCGAATCTGCATTACCTAATGATATAGATAATTCATCAGAAGCACCTTCACCCGTATGGAAAGCACCACCATAGCCACCATCAATCAGGCTATCACCGTTGAAAGTAGTTTCGCCAACGATATCATCGATTTCCTCGATAAGGGCGTTGACCTGATCATCAATGGAAGTACGCTGAGTACTTGACAGTGAATAATCTGCAGCCTGAGTTGCTTTTTCTTTTACAGTCTGAAGAATGTCCATGACATTCTGGTAACCGCCTTCAGCAACATTCAAAACGTTCTTGGCTTGACT